>NZ_JBIVQC010000001.1:0-634979 GCF_044754925.1 Pseudarthrobacter sp. NPDC092424
TAGACCGCGATGTCGCGGCGGCCGTCGACAACAACGGCAGTGCCGTTGGCCTGGCAGCCGATGAAGTAGCTGGCCTGGGCGAGGTCTTCGTCGTAAATGCGCTCGATAAGCATGTGGTGCTCTCCTTAGTTGAAAGGGAATTGATTGTTGTTCTGCATCAAGTATAGATACCCCGGGGGGTATCTCGCAACGGGGGCGCTGCCTAAGGCGATTTCCTGTCGCGCAGCTTTGGCAGGCCCGAGGGACTCAGGCGTGCTGGCGGCCTGTGTCGGCGCGGACCTTGTCCATGTCCAGGCTCTTGACGGCCTGGATAACTTCTTCCAGGCCGGTGGCGTTGAGGGCCCCGGGTTGGGAGAACACGAGGGTCTTGTCCTTGAAGGCCATCAGTGTGGGGATGGAGGTGATGTTCGCTGCTGCGGCAAGGGCCTGCTGGGCTTCGGTGTCCACCTTGGCGAAGGTGATATCCGGGTGGCGTTCGGCCGCGTTCCCGTAAGTGGGGGCGAACATGCGGCAGGGGCCGCACCAGGCTGCCCAGAAGTCAACGAAGACGATGCCGTTGTTCTCCAGGGTCTCAGCGAAGCTCTGTTCCGTGACGTCGATGGTTGCCATGGTCTTTCGTGTCCTTTCGGGTGTTGTCTTGGGTGGAAGGCGGCGAAGTGTCGGCCTCAGGTGGTGGGCAGGCCGGCGCGGGTCCATGCGATCATTCCGCCTGCCATGGTGTCCGCCGAAAAGCCGGCGCCGTTGAGGGCGTCTGCGACGCGGGCTGAACGGTTGCCGCTGCGGCAGACCGCGATGACCGGGACTGCCGGATCCAGTTCGGACAGGCGTGCCTGCAGTTGGCCCATGGGGATGTGCAGGGCGCCTGGGATCATTCCTTCGGCCACCTCGAAGTCCTCACGGACGTCCAGGATGCGCGCGGTGGAGCGCCGTTGTTCGGTTTCGGTGACGGTGATTTCAGGCACTGGGGTTCTCCTTCGAATTGTTCTGGGCTGTGGTTAGCGGACTGAAGGCCTGCTTCAGGGAGCTGATGAAACCCGCGATTGTTCTCCTTGGTTATTGCGGGTGGTGATTCAGGCGGGAGAGGGGACGCTGCTGCGCCGCCTGCTCCGTTTGCGCAGGGGGCAGGAGCTGATGAAGAGCCAGCAGACGCCGGCGGTGGCTGCCGCCAGGGCTGCGACTCCGGCGGCAATGAACCATTGAAGGTCTGCCGGAGCCTGCTGGATAAGGACGAAGGTTCCCATGGCCAGTACGAACCAGCCGAATGCCTTGCGCAGGGCGGCCTCCGGGATACGGCCGGCCAGTTTGGACCCGGCCAGCGTGCCCGCGATGGCGGCTGCGGTCACGCCAAGGGTGATGCCCCAGTCGAGCTGCACGGTGGTGAGGTATCCGGCGAGTCCTGCGAAGGACTTCATGGCGATGACCACCAGCGAAGTGCCCACGGCAACGGACATCGGCAGGCCGCCCAGGAGTGCCAATGCAGGGACCACGAGGAATCCGCCGCCGGCGCCGACCAGGCCGGTGACCAGTCCAACGACGGCCCCGTCCAGCAGCACCCTGCCAAGGGGCAGTTCGTGCCTGGCGGGTGCGGCGCCGTCGTCGTTCTTCTTCCTCCGGCCCCGGAGCATGGCCGCTGAGGTGGCCACCATCATCGCCGCGAAGGCGATAAGCAGGATCTGGCCGGGGATGTGCCCGCCGAGGAGGCCGCCGACGAAAGCGCCGGCCATGCCGGCCGCGCCGAAGATCAGGCCGGTCCGCCACATCACCCTGCCGCCGCGGGCATGGCTGAGTACGCTGACCGCGGAGGTGACGCCGACCACGAACAGGGAGGCTGCGATGGCTTCCTTGGGCTCGAATCCGGCCACGTAGACCAGGATCGGGACGGTCAGGATGGATCCGCCGCCGCCCAGGACGCCGAGCGAGAGCCCGATGACCACCGAGAGCGCAAGAACGAGCAGCAGGGTGGCGCTCATTATGCCGCGGCTTCCGTGTTGGCAGCAGGGAGGGCGAGGATGGCGCTTTCGCGGGTGGGTTCCTTGGCGGCCTTGTTCCACGGCATGGCCGAGATGGCCTTGCCCATCGCGCAGGTATTCGTGGCCGCCGAGAACGTCAGGCCCGTCCCGATCAACCCGGCAAGGGTCCGGATCTTGGGGGAGACAAACCTTCCGCCGGCCAGGCCCAGCACCACCAGGGAACCGGCCACAAGGCGAACCTGCCGTTCAAGGTCCCAGCGGTCCTTGCCCTTGACCACGTCGCCGCCCGCAGCGGCGAACCCGGGTGCCCCGCCGGCAAGGACATAGGCGGTGTCGATCCCGGCCTTGGCCAGGCGCTGGCGGGCCTGCTCGGCGCGCACGCCGGACTGGCACACCAGGACCACGCGGGAGCCCAGTCGGGCGGCGAGTTCATCGGTGTGCTCGGCCAGCAGCGGAAGGGGCACGTTGTAGGAGCCCCGGATGTGCATGGATTCGAACTCCGCGGCGGAGCGCACATCAATGACGACAAGGTCCTTGTGCTGTTCGATCCAGGCGCGCAGGGTCTCGGGCGCAAGGGCGGTAACGGCTGAAGTCGTGGAAGGGGAAGTCATTGCTGGCCTCTCGTAGGGGATGGCTGGATACCCCACCGAGTATTGCAGATACCCCTGGGGGTAGTCAAAACACCCTCAGGGGTATAAAGTGGATGCAAGCCCCCGATAGTTGGAGAAACCCCGTGGAACTCAATTCCTCAGAACTCACCCCCGTCATCAACCGTTTGAAGCGCGCCCAGGGCCAGCTGGCGGCTGTAACCCGGATGCTGGAAGAAGGCCGGGACTGCAAGGACGTTGTCACCCAGCTCGCTGCGGTGTCGAAGGCGCTGGACCGGGCAGGGTTCGCCATCATCGCCACGGGTCTGGAGCAGTGCATTGTCCAGCAGGATGCAACGATGGATAAGAAGGATCTGGAGAAACTGTTCCTTTCCCTCGCGTAATCAGGCCTGGTGCCGGGCAGCCCAAAGGAGAACCATGACGTACACCCTGACCACCGCCGTCAACCTTCCATGGGCTGAAGCCTTGGACCGCACCCGGGACGCCCTGTCGGCCCAGGGCTTCGGAATCCTCACCGAGATCAATGTCCGTTCCACCTTCGAGGCCAAGCTTGGTGCCGAGGCTGCGGAGGCCGTCGGCGATTACGTGATTCTTGGCGCCTGTAACCCGGGCCTCGCCAGTCGCGCCATCGCCGCCGAGCCGGAAATCGGCGCACTCCTGCCCTGCAACGTCGTGGTGCGCCGCGGCAAGGAGGCGGACGTGACCACGGTGGAGGCCATCGACCCCCAGACAATGGTCCAGCTCAGCGATGCCCTCTCGGTCAAAGAAGTGGCCGACGATGCCGGCGACCGCCTCCGGAAGGCCCTTGCCGAAATTGGGGAAGCGGGCCGGTAGGGATGTCCGTTTAGGCGTCGGCCCAACAGATGCCCCGTTGGCGTCCTGTGCAGTCCCGCCCATTTGCGGAACGGGCCGGTTAGCGGTTCAGGTCCACGTCCAGCGAGTTGGCTTCCACATAGTCCAAGGCCCGCCGTACCGCGCCGGCGGCCACAATGGCGTCGCCCAGCGGTGAGGCCTCCACCCGCGGTGGCGTGGCGGTGAACTCCGTGAGGCGGCTCCGGATGTCCGGGAGCATTGGCCCCGCCGAGCGCGCCACCCCGCCGCCGATAACCACCAGTTCGGGATTCAGCATGGTGGCCACGGTGCCGATGATCCGGGCCATCCTGTCGGCCAGCCGGCCCCGGATGCTCCTTGCGACGGCGTCGCCCGCAGCGGCAGCGGCGAACACGTCCTCCGCCGCCATGCTGCCGGCCGGGATGTCCCGGAGTGCTGTGGCCGCGTCCCCGGCAAGTGCCTCTGCGGCCCAGGCCCGGGCCAGGTGCGCGATGCCGAAGGTGTCGCCGACGCCCTCCACCAATTCCAGGTAGGCCAGCTCGCCGGCGCTGCCGCGGCTGCCGTGGACCAGCCGGCCGCCCTCCACCACGCCCGAGCCCAGGCGCTCGCTGGCCAGGATCACCACGACGTCGTCCACGCCGGCCGCGGTGCCGCGCCATCGTTCGCCGAGGGCCGCGAGGTTCGCGTCGTTTTCCAGCAGTACGATCCAGCCGTGCCGGTCGTGCAGTGCCGTCCTCAGTCCAATGTCGAACAGGCCCCAGAACTCCTGCGTCGCCAGCACGTTTCCATGCCGGTCCACTGGCGCGGCCACGCCGGCGCAGACGGCCAACACTTCCTTCGGGTCCGCGCCCGCCTCGCCGAGGGCGGCCAGCGCGACGTCCTCGATGACGGCCAGGCGCCCGGCGGCACCGCCGGATGCAGCGAACGGGCGGCTGGCCCGGCCAATGGTGGTGCCGCGCAGGTCGGAGACCTCCACGGAAGCCTTCGCGTAGCCGATGTCCAAGCCAAGGACGACGCCGGCGCGTTCGTTCAGCTCGAAGCGCCGGGCCGGGCGGCCCTTCTGGGCGGTGCCTGCCGCCTTGTGGCTTTCCAGCTCCCGGATCCAGCCGCGCTCCATGAGGTCTTCACATACGGCGATGCCCGTGGCGCGGGTCAATCCGGTGGCGGCCATGACCTCGGTGACGGTCACCGCATGTGAGGCGCGCATGAACTCCAGGACCGCGCCCGCGCTGACCCGGCGGAGCAGGCCGGGGGTGGCCGGGATCCAGTCGGGCATGCTGTTGACCTTTCTGCGGGCCGGGCCAGATAATGTGGAAGGTATTAAATATAGAATCAATATAAATATAACCACACCCACGAAAAGGATCAGCCTTGTCCACCACTGCCACCTTGGCAACCCTGTCCGATTCCGACCGCCTGGCCGACCCCAACTGGTGGCGTCAGGCCTCCGTCTACCAGATCTACCCGCGGAGTTTCTCGGACTCCAACGGGGACGGCATCGGCGACCTCAAAGGCATCACCGCAAAGGTTCCATACCTGAAATCCCTTGGGATCGACGCCGTGTGGCTGAGCCCGTTCTACCCGTCGGCGCTCGCCGACGGCGGCTATGACGTGGACGACTACCGGGACGTGGACCCGAAGCTCGGGACGCTGGCCGACTTCGACGAAATGGCCAAGGCCCTGCACGCCGCCGGCATCAAGCTGATCGCGGACATCGTGCCCAACCACTCGTCGGACCGCCACGAGTGGTTCAAGGAGGCGCTGGCGTCCCCCAAGGGATCCCCGGCCCGCGACCGCTACATTTTCCGGGACGGGAAGGGCCCCAACGGTGAGTTCCCGCCGTCGGACTGGGACTCCGTGTTCGGCGGTCCGGCCTGGGAGCGCATTACGGAGCCGGACGGCACTCCGGGCCAGTGGTACATGCATATTTTCGCCAAGGAACAGCCGGACCTGAACTGGGCCAACCGCGAGATCCGCGACGACTTCCTCAAGACCCTGCGCTTCTGGTCGGACCGGGGCGTGGACGGATTCCGGGTTGACGTGGCGCACGCGCTGACCAAGGACCTCACCGAGCCGCTGCTGTCCAAGCTGGAACTGAGCGCCGCCAACACCGGCGTGGACGGTTTCGACGACGGCTCCCACCCGTTCTGGGACCGTGACGAGGTCCACGAGATCTACACCGAGTGGCGCGAGGTCTTCAACGAGTACAACCCTCCGCGCACCGCGGTGGCCGAGGCCTGGGTGCATGCTTCCCGCCGCGCCCGGTACGCCAGCCCCGAGGGCCTGGGCCAGGCGTTCAACTTCGACCTGCTGCAGGCCGATTTCGACGCCGCCGAATACAAGGAGATCATCACCCGCAACCTCGCCGAAGCCGCCGCCACCGGAGCCTCCTCCACCTGGGTGTTTTCCAACCACGACGTGGTCCGGCACGCCACCCGCTACGGGCTGCCCCAGGTCTCCAAGGCGAAGGCCGGCACCAAGGGCCAGGACGGCAAGGACTGGCTGCTGGCTGGCGGGCCCGCGGACCAGCTGGACGCAGAACTCGGGGAACGCCGTGCCCGTGCAGCCACGCTGCTGATGCTGGCCGTTCCCGGTTCTGCCTACCTCTATCAGGGTGAAGAGCTGGGCCTCCAGGAAGTGGCTGACATCCCCGAATCGGAACGCCAGGACCCCTCCTTCTTCCGCAACCGGGGAGTGGAAGTGGGCCGGGACGGCTGCCGTGTACCGCTGCCGTGGAAGGTTGAAGGACCCTCCTTTGGATTCGGTGACGGCGGCGCGCACCTGCCGCAGCCGGAGTGGTTCAGCAAGTACGCGGTGGAGGCACAGGACGGCACGGAGGGTTCCACCCTGGAGCTCTACCGGGCCGCCCTGAAGCTCCGCCGCGAACTGCAGACCGGTGAGGAGCTCACCTGGCACGAAGCCGCCAGCCCGGAGGTCCTGCACTTCAGCCGCCCCAACGGCTGGCAGTCCGTGACCAACTTCGGGGACACCGCCGTCGAACTTCCTGCCGGCACCGTCCTGATCAGCAGCGCCCCGCTGGAAGGCGGCACCCTGCCTGCCAACACCACGGCCTGGCTGCGCGGCTAGGGCCCGGGGCGATGCAGGAACTGATCTATGGCTGCATGGGCCTGGGCGGCAGCTGGTCCGACGAACCGCACGGCAGCGACCACGTCGATGAGGCCGCCGCCGCCGTCGACGCCGCACTGGACGCCGGAATCACGCTCTTCGACCACGCGGATATCTACCGCAACGGCAAGTCGGAGGCGGTGTTTGGCGAGGTCCTGGCCGCCCGGCCGGGGCTGCGGGACCGCATCCGGCTGCAGACCAAATGCGGCATCCGGCTTAGCGAACCCGGGATACCCGGACACTACGACCTGAGCCGGGACGCCATCCTGGAGCGGGTCAATGCCAGCCTCAAGCGGCTGCGGACGGACTACGTGGACATCCTCCTCCTGCACCGCCCGGATCCGCTGGCGGACCCCGCGGAGGTGGCCGGCGCCGTCGGCCACCTCATGGCGGAAGGCAAGGTCCGGCAACTGGGCGTGTCCAACATGTCCGCCGCGCAGATCGAGGTGCTGCAGGACCAGTTGGAGACGCCCGTGGTGGCCAACCAGCTGGAAATGAGCCTGTTGAAGAGGGCATGGCTGGAGAGCCACGTGCTGGTAAACCACTCCGAGCACCTGGACTACAGCTTCCCGCATGGCACCGTGGAGCACTGCATCCGGAACGGCATCACGCTTCAGGCCTACGGGTCGCTGGCCCGCGGGCTATACACGGGCGCCGAACCGGACAGTCCGTCATCCGCCGAAACCGCCACCTCTGAACTGGTGGCCAGGCTGGCTGCGGACTACGGCACCTCGGGTGAAGCCGTCCTGCTGGGCTGGCTGATGAAGCACCCGGCGGGGATCGCGCCCGTGATTGGGACGGTCAACCCCGGGCGGATCCGGGCCTGCCGGGACGCCGGCCGGGTGGCGCAGGCCATGACCCGGGCCGAGTGGTACCAGCTGTGGGTCACGGCGCGGGGGAGCAACATCCCCTGACCGGCGCTGACCGGCGCTGACCGGGCGGGTGGCCAAAGTGGGCTTTAAGTTCTTATTGGTCCCCGCCCGGCGGCCGTTTTCTTGGCACTGCCGGTCTCCGGCCAGATACGGTAGGAACATGACGTCTACCATCGCCGCCGAGACCGTAAGGCCGGAACGCAATATCCCCGCAGAAATCGCCCGCTCCTGGCTCCTCGTGAACGCCATGAAGACGGAACTGTTCGACCAGTCGGCAGTGTCCCGCGCGGACTCGATCATCCTGGATATTGAAGATGCCGTAGACCCGTCCCAGAAGGACCAGGCCCGCGGCCACGTGGTGGACTGGCTGACGGCCGGCGGCAAGGCATGGGTCCGCATCAATGACGCCACCAGCCCGTTCTGGGCCGATGACCTCGCGGGCCTGCGCGGCACCCCGGGCCTGCTGGGCGTCATGCTCGCCAAGACTGAATCCGCGGACCAGGTCACCGAGAGCTTTCACCGCATGGACGGCAAAACCCCAGTGATCCCGCTGGTGGAATCCGCCTTGGGCATCGAAGAAGCCAACCACATCGCCAAGGCCCAGGGCGCCTTCCGCCTGGCCTTCGGCTCAGGCGACTTCCGCCGCGACACCGGCATGGCTGCCACTCCGGAGGCAATGGCCTACCCCCGCGCCAAGCTGGTCGTTGCCAGCCGCGTGGGCAACCTGCCGGGCCCCATCGACGGTCCCACCGTGGGCACCAACCACCCCATCCTGCGCGAGCAGACCGGCATCACCGTGATGATGGGCATGACCGGCAAACTCTGCCTTGCCATCGACCAGACCCCGGTGATCAACGAAGTCATCAGCCCCACGCCCTCTGACGTCGCCTGGGCCACGGACTTCATGAACGACTTCGAAGCCAATGGCCGCGTCATCCGCGACGGCTCCGACCTGCCACGCCTGGGCCGCGCCGAGAAGATCATGAAGCTCGCAGTGGCATTTGGAGTGAAGCCGGCGCTGTAGGCCCCGGCCGGTAGACTGTCACGGTGCTGAACGAATTCTGGGCCACCGCTCCAACCCGCTACAAAGTCCTGGTCTTCAGCGCAATGGGGCTTATCGGCGTCGGAATCATCCTGAGCCTGGTGGGCAACGCCGGCGGCAACCAGGCCTTGGCCATGGTGTCCCTGCCGCTCATCGGACTGGGCCTGGTGCTGCACATCGTGGGCCTCGTGGTGCGGGGCCAGGCCATCCGGAAGAACCTTCGCCGGTAGTTCCGCCTGTCTTTCCTGCAGGCCTGCGGCGGGCGATAGTCTTGAGGCCATGACTATCAATCCGGACCTGCAGGGCCGCAGCTACCCTGCCGCAGAGGTGTACGACGTTGGCCGCGAGAAGATCCGCGAGTTCGCCCGCGCCGTCAAAGCCATCCACCCTGCGCACTTCGACGTCGAGGCCGCCAGGGCCCTGGGCCACGCGGACCTCGTGGCGCCGCCCACGTTCGCCATCATCGTCGCCCAGCGCGCCGACGCCCAGCTGATCGAAGACCCGGAAGCCGGCATCGACTTCTCCCGTGTGGTCCACGCGGACCAGCGCTTCACGCACCACCGGCCCATCCTGGCCGGTGACCGCCTGGTGGCCGAGCTGCATGTGGACGGGGTCCGGGCCATGGGCGGCGGAGCCATGCTCACCACCCGCTCGGAGATCTACGCGCTGGGTGAGGGCGACTCCCGGCAGCATGTCACCACCACCACGTCATCCATCCTGGTCCGCGGAGAGGGACAGTAGCCATGAGCCCCACCTTCAACGAACTTAGCGCCGGCCAGGAGATCGGCAGCCGCACCGTCGAGGTCACCCGCACGGACCTGGTCAAGTATGCCGGCGCCTCAGGGGATTTCAACCCCATCCACTGGAACGAGGCTTTCGCCACCAGCGTGGAATTGCCCGGCGTGATCGCGCACGGCATGTTCACCATGGGAGCAGCCGTCCAGCTGGTGACTGACTGGGCAGGCGACCCCGCCGCCGTCGTCGATTTCCAGACGCGTTTCACCAAGCCGGTACTGGTCACGGACACCACCGGAACACCGGATCCCGGCGCCACCATCGAGGTCAGCGGCACCATTGGAAAGCTCGACGCCGATGCGGGCACCGCGCGCGTTGACCTCACCGTGGTTTCCGGCGGACAGAAGGTCCTGATGAAGGCCCAGGCCCTCGTCAGGGTCTCCTGAGCCTCCTCCCATGACCGCCCGGACCGGCGTCAGGCCTTCCGCCGTCGAGGTAACGCAATGGCGCAACGCCGTGGTGGTGGCCTATGCGGCAAGTGGCATCGCGTTTGCGTCCTGGGTGTCCCGGCTTCCGGCGATCCGGGACGGGCTGGGCCTGACTCCGGCGAACGTTGGGCTGCTGCTGCTCTGCATGACGGTGGGGTCGTTCCTGTCCGTCTCCGCCTCCGGTCTGATCGTGCTGCGGCTCGGCTCGCGGCGGACCATCCGGACCGGAAGCATCATGGTGGGCGTGGGCCTGGCTGTTGCCGGCTTCGGCACGTCGGTCCTGGTCAGCCCCCTGGCAACGGCGGTCGGCCTGGCCATCATCGGCCTGGGCACCGCCAGCTGGAACACCGCCTCCAATGTGGAGGGCGCCGCAGTGGAGCGAGCCGTGGGCCGGCACATCATGCCGCGGCTGCATGGCTCGTTCAGCATCGGAACGGTGGCAGGTGCCGGCCTGGGGGCGTGGGCCGCCGCAGTTTCCATCCCAGTGTTCTGGCACCTCGCCGCAGCCGGTGCCTTGGTAGCCGTTTCGGTGACGACGGCGGCGGCCCGGTTCCGCGCGGACCTCACCCCGCACGGGGGCGAACGCAGTTACGCGCCGGATGCGTTCGGCGACCCTTCCACCGGGCCCATCCCCGTCATCCCGCCCGGCGGGGCAGCGGCCGGCGAGGAGCCGCTGGACAACAAGCGCAAGGTCGCCCAGGCCTGGCGTGACCGCCGCACCGTGCTCCTCGGTGTCCTGGTGCTGGGCCTGGCCCTCGCCGAGGGTGCCGCGGGCGACTGGGTGGCGCTGGCCCTTGCGGACGGGCACGGGCAGAGCGACGCCGCGGGTGCGGCCGGCTACGGCCTGTTCGTGTCGTTCATGACAGTCGGCCGCTTTGCCGGAACCGCGGTCCTGGACCGCTACGGCCGGGTGCCGGTCATGCGGTGGTGCGCGGCCATGGCCGTCCTGGGCCTGGGCCTGTTCGTCTTCGCCCCGGAGCCCTGGGTGGCTTACGCGGGTCTCGCTGTGTGGGGGCTCGGCGCATCCCTGGGCTTCCCGGTGGGGATGTCCGCAGCCGCCGACGATCCCGCCAAGGCCGCCGCCCGGGTCTCTGTGGTGTCCACCATCGGGTACGGTGCATTCCTGTGCGGGCCGCCGCTGCTGGGCCTGCTGGCCGAACATGTTGGCATTCTGCACTCGCTCCTGGCCGTCATGGTCATGCTGGTGGTCAGCTTCCTGCTCTCGCCGGTGGCCCGGAAGGTTACCTAGTTTTCCCTAGTATTGTGGCAGGGTGACACCCACGATGCTCTCCCAGCTCACCACGTCCGCCGTCGGCGGCCCCGCCGGCGCCTACATTGCGGCCCGGACCGAGGCTGAAATCATCGACGCCCTCCGTTCCGCGGACGCGGCAGGGGAGCAGGTCCTCATCATCAGCGGCGGCTCCAACCTGCTGATTTCCGACGACGGGTTCCCCGGTACCGTAGTCCGCATCGCTTCCGAGGGGCTCACCGTCAACGCGGAAGACTCCTGCGGCGGGGTCTCCGTTGTAGCACAGGCGGGCCACAACTGGGACGCCCTCGTGGAGCATGCCGTCCGACATGCCTGGTCCGGGCTTGAGGCGCTCTCCGGCATCCCCGGTTCAACGGGTGCTACGCCGGTCCAGAACGTGGGTGCCTACGGCGCGGACGTTTCCCAGACCATTGCCTCTGTCCGTACCTGGGACCGGCAGCGGAACGCCGTGCGGACGTTCACCAACTCCGAGCTCAAGTTCGGATACCGCGACTCCATCCTGAAGCAGACCACCGTCAACGGCTCGCCGCGCTACGTGGTGCTGACCGTGGAGTTCCAGTTGCCGCTTGGCCGGATGAGCGCGCCCATCCGCTACGCCGAACTGGCGCGCTCCCTGGGGGTCGAGCCGGGCAAGCGGGCATACGCCAACGATGTCCGCCGTGAAGTGCTGCGCCTGCGTGCCTCCAAAGGCATGGTGCTGGATGCCCGGGACCGGGACACCTACTCGACGGGTTCGTTTTTCACCAACCCGGTGGTGGCTGCGGATGTTGCTGCCACCCTTCCCGAGGGTGCTCCACGGTACCCGGCGGGTGAGGAAGGGCTCGTGAAGCTCTCTGCGGCGTGGCTGATCGACCAGGCCGGCTTCGGCAAGGGCTACGGGCTGGAACCGGACAGCGTCTCCGGGGGCCGCGCGTCGCTCTCCACCAAGCACACCCTCGCCATTACCAACCGCGGCTCAGCCAGCGCCGCGGACATGCTGTCCGTCGCGCGGGAGGTGCGTGCCGGCGTCGAGCGCCGTTTTGGCATTCTCCTGCACCCCGAACCGCTGCTGATCGGACTGGAGCTCTGACCCCGCCCTATAACCGGCCCGCCCCAACATAACCGGCGTCGGCGGACACCGCTTATGCTGCCCCGGGCCGCCCATGCCCGCAGGTCGGTCGGCGACCGTAGGATGGGGGCATGGCTCCGCTGGCGGGAAAGCGCCTCAACGGCAGGATCATGGGACGGCTCAGACTCGCCTCGCAGTGGCTGCTGCCGTCTTTCACCGGTGAGCGTCCGGAGGCGGCTGACGTAGTCCGTTGGATGACGGCCATGCAGGCGCAGGATCTTCAGGCTGCACTCTGGGCTGTCGGTGTCCGGCTCCCGGTGGGGGGCCTCATGGCGGTTCGGGCGGCCCTGAACTCGGGGACCATTGTCCGGTCCTGGCCGATGCGTGGCACCCTGCACCTGGTGGCGCCCGAAGACCTTCGCTGGATGCTGGAGCTCACTGCGGACCGCCTGACCAAGGGCATGGCCGCCCGCCACCGGGAACTCGGCATCACCTGGGCGGACGTGGAGAAATGCCGGGACCTCGCCCTGGACCATATCTCGGCCGCGGGACCGGTCAGCCGCAGTGAGCTGTTTGCTGTGTTCGATGCCGCCGGCCAGGCCACGCAGGGCCAGCGCGGCATCCATATCCTCGGCACACTCTGCCGCTATCGCTGGCTGGTTCTGGGACCGCTGGCCGGCAACCAGCAGCTGATGGTGGCCTTTGACGACTGGATTCCAGCATCGCGCCGGCTGGAGCGTGCGGAGGCGGTTGCCTCGTGGCTGCTCCGGTACTTCCGCAGCCATGGGCCAGCCACCATCCATGACTTCGCCTGGTGGACGCAGTTGCCGCTCACCGAGGTCCGGGCCGCCCTGGACGAAGTCCGCGGGCAACTGGCGGAGCTGGAGTTCGATGGTTCCGTGTACTGGATGTCGCCCGGGACGGCGGCGCTGCTGGACGGGACAGTCCCCGGAGGCCGGTCAGTCCTGTTGCTGCCCGGTTTCGACGAGTTCCTCCTGGGCTACAAGGACCGGAGCCTGGTGCTGCCGGCGGAGTACGCCAACCATATCGTTCCCGGCGGCAACGGAGTATTCAAGAAGACAGTTGTGGCTGCTGGCGAGGTGGTTGGCACCTGGGCCGTGGAGGGAAAGGGCCGCCGTGCCGCCGTCGTACGTGATCTCTTTGTTGGCGGGCAGCCCGGTCCGGCCCCGCAGGCTGCCTTCGACCGCGCCGCCCGACGGTACCTGGAATTCCTGGCCACCTGACGCACACTCCCGTATAACCGGCCCGCGCCGGCTTGACCGGCGTTGGTCAACCGCGCTCATGCGGCCACGGACCGCTCATGGCGCCGGGGTTTATCCACATAGCCGCGCCCGGGGTACCCGTCCAACAGCCGCCCGGCGAGTGTTGAACCATGAATTCCAAAAAGATCCGGGCCGTAGTGGACGGCCGGTGGCCGCAGGTGGATGTTGCGTCAACCCGGCACCTGGCAGCGGCCGGCCTGGAGAGCAGGCTGGTCAAGAAAGCAACGGACGACGGCGCGCTGCTGCGACTTCGCAGGGGTGCCTACGTTCGGCGGAGCTACTGGGACAGCCTGAAACCGTGGGACCAGGACCTGCTGCGGATCCTCGCGCACTTCGAATCGACGGACGGCGATTCCCGGTACAGCCACATCAGCGCGGCCCGGCTGCACCGCTGCGATGTGTGGGAGGTGGGCCCGTTGATCCATGTCACCACCGGCTACTCGAACTCCCGGGCCAGCGCAGGTAACGATGTCAGGACGCATCGGCTGCCGTTGGCGGAGCACGAGCTGGCCACGGCGCGGACAGTGGACGGCCGGGAGGTCCTGACCACCAGCCTGGAACGGACGGTGCTGGACTGCGCCCGGATCCTGCCGCTGGACCGGGCCGCGGTGATCGGGGACCACGCCCTCCGCAAGGGTGCCAGCCTGGAGCGCATGCGGCAACTCCTGGATGAGAGTCCCACCAAGCGCGGCAGCAGGAGGGCTGCGGCCCTGCTGGAGGTGATCGACGGGCGCTCGGAGTCGGCCGGGGAGACCCGGACCCGTCTGCTGCTGCGCTCCTTTGGCCTGGACAGTTTCATTCCGCAGGTGGACATTCCAACGCCCCAGGGCCTGTTCCGGGCGGACTTCGCGGACCCTCAGGCCAGGGTCATCATCGAATTTGACGGCCGCGCCAAGTACTCCGACTACAAGCCCGCAGAGGAAGCCCTCCTCAACGAGCGGTGGCGGGAAACAGCGCTGCAGGAGCTCGGCTGGTCAGTGTTCCGGATCAAGTGGCCGCAGCTGGACCGGCCCGGCGAACTCCGGAGGCGGCTCTTCGCGTTCCTTGCCACGCAAAAGCGGCCCTGACCCGCATGAGCGGCGCTCGGAAGCACCGGTTATGTGGGCCAGGGCCGCTTATGGCGGACAAAAACTACAGGTTCCCGGTGGCGATGTTGAGCATGCGGCGCAGGGGCTCGGCGGCGCCCCAGAGGAGCTGGTCGCCCACGGTGAAGGCACTGATGTACTGCGGGCCCATCTCCATCTTGCGGATGCGGCCCACCGGGATGTCCAGGGTGCCGGAGGCCGCAACGGGCGTGAGGTCGGCCATGGAGGCTTCCTTGGTGTTGGGAACCACCTTGGCCCACTCGTTATCCTCCGCCAGGAGCTTCTCGATCTCCGCGACGGAGAGGTCCTCGCGCAGCTTGAGCGTCAGCGCCTGGGAGTGGGAGCGCATGGCGCCGATCCGGACGCACAGCCCGTCCATGATGATCCGGGTTTCCTCGGACGTGCCCAGGATCTTGTTGGTCTCCACCCCGGCCTTCCACTCTTCCTTGGACTGCCCGTTGCCCAGGTCGGCGTCGATCCAGGGGATCAGCGAGCCGGCCAGCGGCACGCCGAACTGGGTGGCGTCGATGTCGGTGCGCTGGTGGGCGAGCACCTTGCGGTCGATCTCCAGAATGGCCGACGCCGGGTCGTCCAGTTCCGTGCTGACCTCGGCGTTTAGCGTGCCGAACTGGCTGAGGAGCTCGCGCATGTGCCGGGCGCCGCCGCCGGAAGCTGCCTGATAGGTCATGGAGGTGCCCCACTCGACCAGCCCGTTCTTGAACAGTCCGCCGAGGCCCATCAGCATGCAGGAGACGGTGCAGTTGCCGCCGATGAAGTCCCGGGTGCCGTTGACCAGGCCCTTGTCGATGACATCGCGGTTGATGGGGTCCAGCACGATGATCGAGTCGTCGTTCATGCGCAGGGTGGAAGCGGCGTCGATCCAGAGGCCGTCCCAGCCGCGGCCGCGCAGCTCCGAGTGGACGCGCTTGGTGTAGTCCCCGCCCTGGGCGGTGACGATAATGGGCAGCTTGGCCAGGGTGTCGAGATCGAACGCGTCCTCGAGCTTGCCGGCGCTGCCTCCTGCTGTTCCAGCAATAGACGGCCCGGCACCTCCCGCGTTGGAGGTGGAGAAGAACACCGGGTTGATGTTGGCGAAGTCGCCCTCGTCCTGCATGCGCTGCATGAGGACGGAACCGACCATGCCGCGCCATCCGACCAGGCCGACGGAAGGGGTAGCTGCTGTAGTCATTGGATCAGTTTAGACTTCGCAACCGGCCCGGCGCAGTCGGTTACGTCACGCGGGACGGGCGGAACGGGGGGCCTAGCGGCGCTCCGGGTCCTCCAGCACGGCGGCCTTGCGGGCGCGGAGGGCGAAGAAGGCGCCAAAGGCGAAGACCTGCGTCACCACCACCAGCACGATGGCGCCGGCGATCTTGTTCCCGCCGAGGATCATGGTCAGTCCAACGATGGCGGACAGCAGGGCCAGCAGCGGCAGGAGCATGTAGCCCAGGATGAAAAGCGTTTCGGGTTTTTTCAGCATGTTCCTAGCCTTCGGTCCGTGACCATTTGGTGAAGCGGTAGCGCGTGCCGTTGGCGCCGGTCAGCCATCCGTCCGGTGGGACGGAGGCAGTTGCCTCCCAGCCTGGGCCGAGTTCGGGGGCGTAGGTGTCGCCGTCGGCTTTTACATCGATGGTGGTGACCACCGCGGTGGTGGCGAGGTCGGCGGACTGCCGGAATATCTCCCCGCCACCCACAATCCAGACCGTTTCACCGCCGTCCACGAACTGCGACTCGAGCAGGGCGTCATCCAGGGAGGAAACCACGACGGCGCCCTCCGCCTCGGGCGTTTCGGCCCACCCTTCCTGCCGGGTAATGACGATATTGGTGCGCCCGGGCAGCGGACGGTATTTGGCCGGGAAGGACAACCAGGTTTTGCGGCCCATCACCACGGGGTGGCCCATGGTGAGGCGGGTGAAGTGCTTCAGGTCCTCAGGAAGGTGCCAGGGCATGTCCCCGCCCTTGCCGATGACACCGTCCGGGGTCTGCGCCCAGACGAGTCCGACGCCGGTGATGGAGGCGGCGAGCTCCTCCGTGAATGCCTGCGGGTTCCCGGTGTTCATACGGCGATCGGGGCCTTGATGGTGGGGTGGTGCCGGTAACCGACCACGTCGAAGTCCTCCAGTGTGTAATCGAAAATCGAGGCGGGCCTGCGGGTGATCCGCAGCTGCGGGTATTCGTATGGTTCCCTGTCCAGCTGCTTGAGCACCTGGTCCATATGGTTTTCGTAGATGTGCACGTCGCCGCCGGTCCAGATGAACTCGCCCGGTTCCAGGCCCACCTGCTGAGCGACCATGCACGTGAGCAGCGCGTAGGAGGCGATGTTGAAGGGAACGCCCAGGAACATGTCCGCGGAGCGCTGGTAGAGCTGGCAGGAGAGCCTGCCGTCCGCCACGTAGAACTGGAAGAACGCATGGCACGGCGGCAGGGCCATGTCCTTGAGCTCCGAGACATTCCAGGCGGAGACGATGTGGCGCCGGGAATCGGGATTGGACTTGAGCCCCTCGATGAGCTCGGCAATCTGGTCGATGTGGCCGCCGTCGGGGGTGGGCCAGCTGCGCCACTGCACGCCGTACACGGGGCCGAGATCGCCGTCCGCGTCCGCCCATTCATTCCAGATGGTGACGCCTTGGTCCTGCATCCACCTGACGTTGGTTTCCCCGCGCAGGAACCACAGGAGTTCCACGGCCACCGACTTGAAGTGCACCCGCTTGGTGGTGATCAGCGGGAAGCTTTCGCCGAGGTCAAAGCGAATCTGCCGGCCGAAAACGCTGGTGGTCCCGGTGCCGGTACGGTCCGATTTATGGGTGCCGTTGGCCAGGACGTCGCGCAGGAGGTCTTCGTAGGGGGTTGGGATGCTCACGGTTCAAGTCTACTTTCGAAAGCGCGGGGTCTGGTGGGCAACACTAGTCGTCAAAAGGCTTGAACTGCTCCACCGCCACAATCCGGTCCTTGCCGCCGTGGGCCACGTGGCACACCACCAGCTCGCCCGGGCTCAGATACGGCTCCTCCGCGGGCAGCAGGACCTGCAGTTGCTTGGCCATGTGCTTGGCCAGCTGTCCAAAGACCGTCGGAAGTGCCGGGCGGTGGGTGCAGACCACCACGGGCCGCTGCTTGTCGAAAAGGTTCTCGATCACGCCCGCGGTCTTCTTGGGACTGCGGTGGTGCCGGTGCTCCGTGAGGGCTTCAGCGAGCTTCACCTTGGCACCGCTTGCCTTGGCGTAGGGCGCCACCGTAGCAACGCAGCGCAGCCACGGGCTGGTCACGACCCGTACCGGCTGCCAGGCCTGCAAGAGCCTGCCCACGGCCTGGGCCTGCCTGGTGCCGGTGGCAGCGAGGGGCCGCTCGCCTTCGGCCTTGGTCCAGGAAGAGCGTGGTTTTGCCTTGGCATGCCGGAGCACCAGCAGCGGCCAGGTGTCCAGTTCCCGGCGCCGGTACATTTCCCACAGGTATTCGAGCGGCAACAGGTCCGAAGGATTGGACAGGAGGGACGCCGCCTTTTCCGGCGTGCACCACATCACGCTGTCCACCTCCTTGCCGTCGGGCTGCAGGCGGTTTCCGTTGACCTTGAGGGCCCAGTAGTGGACCACTTTCAAGCCCGACTGGACGTGGTAATGGATGGGGGGAAGCGGAATCCCCAGCTGGGCGGTGAGGCCGATTTCCTCCCGGACCTCACGCACGGCGCACTCAGGGATGGTCTCGCCGTCGTCGATCTTTCCCTTAGGCCATGACCAGTCGTCATAGCGCGGCCGGTGGATCAGCAGGACTTCGAGCCGGTCCCTGGCAATCCGCCACGGGACGGCCCCAGCCGCCGTAATGGCGATGGGTTCTCCCGGGTGGTCCGTCTGGTCAGCTACGAGTGCATCGCTCGACAAAGCGGGGCCCTTACCGGCGGCTGAGGCTGCGCTGCCGGGGACGGGATGCGAGCAACCAGGACTGGACGTCCTCCAGCGGCCTGCCCTCGTCCGAAAGGTGGTGGCGGGTCCAGTTCCCTTCATTGTCCAGGTGCCAGCTGGCGGTTTCCGGGGCCATGTAGCGCTGCAGCAGGGCCAGCACGTAAGCGATGTCGTCCGCGCTGCCCAGCTGGACCAGGGCTTCCACCCGGCGGTCCAGGTTGCGGTGCATCATGTCCGCTGAACCTATGTACACCACCGGGTCACCGCCGTTCGCGAATGCAAACACGCGCGAGTGCTCCAGGAACCTGCCCAGGATGGAGCGGACCGTGATGTTTTCGCTCAGGCCCGGCACGCCGGGGCGCAGGGAACAGATGCCGCGGACCACCACGTCCACCTTGACCCCGGCCTGTGATGCCCGGTACAGCGAATCGATGATGGCCTCATCCACCATGGAGTTCACCTTGATCTGCACCCGGCCCGGAATGCCGGCGCGGGCGTTGCGGATCTCGGTCTCGATCCGGTCAATCAGGCCGGACCGCACGGACCGCGGTGCCACCAGCAGGCGCTTGAACGTGGACTTGGGCGCGTACCCGGAGAGCTGGTTGAACAGCTTGGACAGGTCCTCACCCACCTGGTCATTGGCGGTGAGAAGGCCCAGGTCCTCGTAGTAGCGCGCGGTGCGGGGGTGGTAGTTGCCGGTGCCGATGTGGCAGTAGCGGCGCAGCCCGTCCACCTCCTGGCGGACCACCAGCGAGAGCTTGCAGTGCGTCTTGAGTCCTACGATGCCGTAGACCACGTGGACGCCGGCCTGTTCAAGCTTGCGGGCCCAGGAGATGTTGGCCTGCTCGTCGAACCGTGCCTTAATCTCCACCAGGGCCAGGACCTGCTTGCCGGCCTCCGCGGCGTCGATGAGCGCGTCCACGATGGGGGAGTCTCCGGATGTCCGGTACAGGGTCTGCTTGATGGCCTGGACCTTCGGGTCCGCCGCAGCTTGTTCCAGGAACGCCTGCACCGAGGTGGAGAAGGAGTCGTACGGGTGGTGCAGCAGGATGTCGCGCCGCCGCATGGCGGCGAAAACGTTGGCTGCCTTCGAGGTCTCGGACTCGTTGAGGTACCGCGACGTGTGCGGGACGTGCTTGGGGTAGTGCAGGTCTGCGCGGTCGATCGCTGCAATCACGGACAGCCCGCGGAGGTCCAGGGGCGCCGGGACGGAATAGACCTCGGCCTCCTCGACACCCAGTTCCCGGATCAGGAGCGCCCGGATGTTCGGGTTGATGTCGTTGGTGACCTCGAGCCGGACGGGCGGGCCGAACCGGCGCCGCAGCAGTTCCTTCTCCAAGGCCTGGAGGAGGTTCTCTGCGTCATCCTCTTCCACCTCCACGTCCTCGTTGCGGGTGACGCGGAAGGTGTGGTGCTCCAGGACTTCCATTCCGGGGAATAGCCGGTCCAGGTGGACGGCGATGACCTCTTCCAGCGCGATGAAGCGGGCCACCCGGCCCGGTACCGCACCGGCACGGGGCCCGTCGATGGAGATCAGCCGGGGCAGCTGGTCCGGGACCTTGACACGGGCAAACAGTTCCTTGTCGCTCACCGGGTTCCGGACCACTACCGCCAGGTTCAGGGAAAGGCCGGAAATGTAGGGGAACGGGTGGGCCGGGTCCACTGCCAGCGGGGTGAGGATCGGGAAGACCTTCTCCGCGAACATGACGGTCAGCTGCTGCTTGGCGGCGTCGTCCAGTTCATCCCAGTGCATGAGGTGGATGTGTTCGTAGGCCAGGGCCGGCCGGATCTGCTCGGCGTAGACCTGCGCGTGGCGCTGCTGCAGGCGGTGTGCTTCCTCGCTGATGCGCTCCAGGACCTCCACCGGGCTCAGTCCAGCGGGCGAGGGGACGGCCAGTCCGGTGGCGATACGGCGCTTCAGCCCGGCCACCCGGACCATGAAAAACTCATCCAGGTTGGAGGCGAAGATGGACAGGAAGCCCACGCGTTCCAGCAGGTGAAGGGTGGGGTCTTCCGCCAGTTCCAGGACTCTGGAGTTGAACGCCAGCCAGCTCAGCTCACGGTCCAGGAACCGGTCCGGGCGGATGTCACCCTCGGGCTGCAGGTTGGGTGCGAATTCGGGGATGTCGATCCGGTCCTGGGTGGCCCGGGAAGCCGGAACCTCGGAGGAGCCGAAGCGGGCGCGCACAGGTGCCGCAACATCCTGGGGCGTGGCGGTTCCGGACGGTTCCGGGGTCATGGCATCTCCTTTACCTGGCGCCTGGACCGGCTGGTCCGGCCCGCGCGCCCTGCTTCAACCTTACAAGTTTTCCGGCCGGCAGCAGGGGCGGTTTGCACCCTTCCCCGGCCCGCATCCTCAGGCGGTGGCCCGGCCGAGCGGTCCGTACATGACATCCATGTCCCAGCGGGTGAACCCCAGACTGCGGTAGAGGGCCACGGCGGCCGCGTTATCCGCATCGGTGTAGAGCATGACGGCATGCAGTCCCAGGTCCTGCAGGTATCTGATGCCGGCAACGGTGAGGGCTTTGCCCAGCCCCATGCCCTGCGCCTCAGGGGCGACGCCCACCACGTACACCTCGCCGATCGCCGGATGCGGCCCGTGCTTGGGGTGGACCTTGGTCCAATGGAAACCCAGCAGCCGGCCGTCCCGGTCCTCAGCCAGCAGGAACCCGGCCGGGTCGAACCAGTCCTCCGCCATGCGGGCCTCAAGGTCTGCCCGGGTCAGGCTGCCCTGCTCCGGGTGGTGCGCGAACGCCGCCCGGTTTACTTCCAGCCAGGCGTCCTCGTCCCTGCCCGGCAGGAACGGCCGGAGCGACACGCCCTCCGGAAGCGCCGTCCCGGGAAGGCGGGTCCCCGCCGTCGTCATCCGCATTTTCCAGAGCTCGCGCACAGGGCCGAAGCCATAGCGGGCGGCGAGGTCCGCGGCGGCCTCATGGTTGCCGTGGGACCAGGCCTTCAGGCCGTCCAGTCCTCGGGCTTCCTTGAGCGCGCCCACCAGGCGGTCCGCCACGCCCTGGTTGCGATAGCTGGGGTGCACGGCAATTTCCAGGACGCCGGTGCCGTCAGGTTCATCGATGACGACGGCGAATCCCGCCAGATCCTCGCCGGTGGCCGGGTCGGAATCCTCGTCAGGGGCGTAGAGGGCCAAGGTGAGGAGCGCGTGGGGGCCGGCAGCGGCGGAGCGCATGGTCACCAGGGTCTGCTCCGAAATGGCCGGGTTCCCGTCAGACTCTTCGGCGGCAGCAAGGAGGTCCCGGCAATCCTTCAGGAGCTGCCGGTCAACCCCGCCGCGGATAACCTGGACGGGCCATTTCTCGGGGTGCGCTGCAGTCATGAGGCAAGGCTATACGGGTTGGGCCGGATCCGGTCGAGGCTGCGTCAGGCCTCGGTGAGTTCGTCTTCCTGCTGGCGTACCAGGGTGAGGCGGTAGCCCACGTTCCGGACCGTGCTGATCAGGTTCTCGTGGTCGGCACCCAGTTTGGCCCGCAGCCGCCGGACGTGGACGTCCACGGTGCGGGTGCCGCCGTAATAGTCGTAACCCCACACCTCTGTCAGAAGCTGCTGGCGGGTGAACACGCGGCCCGGATGCTGTGCCAGGTACTTCAGGAGCTCAAACTCCTTGAAGGTCAGGT
Source organism: Pseudarthrobacter sp. NPDC092424 (assembly GCF_044754925.1). Taxonomy (NCBI): domain Bacteria; kingdom Bacillati; phylum Actinomycetota; class Actinomycetes; order Micrococcales; family Micrococcaceae; genus Pseudarthrobacter; species Pseudarthrobacter sp. NPDC092424. The sequence goes on from NZ_JBIVQC010000001.1 coordinate 21,884, forward strand.
TCAGGGCCGCGCCGTTGACCCGGGCCGTGTAACTGGCTTCATCGATGACCACACCGGCGGCGCGGATTTCGGTGGGGGTCTCGTCCGCTTCGGGCACTGCCCGGGCAACGGCGAGCCGGATCCTGGCTTCCACCTCTGCGGGCCCCGCGGAATCCAGCACGATGTCGTCAACGGTCCATGCGGAGGATACCGCCGCCATGCCGCCCTCGGTCAGGATCAGCATCAGGGGTGCGCTCAGGCCGGTGGCCTTCAGGAGCTGGGTGAGGGACCGGGCGCCCACCAGGTCTTTGCGGGCGTCGAGCAGGACGATGTCGCACGGATCCGTTTCCAGCAGTGCGGTGGGTTCCGCGGGAAGGATATGGACGCGGTGGTTCAGCAGTTCCAAGGCAGGAAGGATGTCCACCGAAGAGCCGGTGCTGTTCGTCAGTAACAGGATGTGCGACATTGTTCCTCCAAGGGCTGTCCGCGCATCATTGGGCGACTGAACCGGGTTTCCACCGGCTGGTACTGTCTCCCTGCGCCGGTTCCGGCCGCTGCGAAAACGGGCCGGCGAGCCACCGAAACAGGAAGCCTAGCTGAACTTTGAGTATACCCGGCAGGCCTTTCCAAGCCACGGATCCTGCCCTCATGCGGGGACGTTTTACGACATATCCGATTCATATAGGGCAGGATTGGGACAGGGGCCGCTTGCCCCGCAACCGGCGCTGCCGCCCTGCACCAGGGCATATGCGCCCAGCCACGGTCCACGCCACGATGGGAAAGCAACGCAGTGAGTGCACAGACTAAGCCCCGGCCGGTTTCCGCATGACGGCCGGGCTGCAGGCGCCAGTCCGCTCGCTGGGCTCGTGGGTGGTCGGGGTTATCGGAATCGCCGGACTCGTGGCGATCATCGCCGGCGTCTATTCCTCCACGGGCGTGCTGGTGACCGTAGCCGTCCTGATCGCCGTCGCCGTGGGCATCGGCTGGCCGCATTTCCTCCGCATCCCTGCCAAGAAGACCCTTGCCGCCGTCATCGCGCTGCCGGGCGCTGGCTCGGCGCTCGCCGCCGCCTCTGCGCCCGCCCCCGGCTACCTCGACCGGACGCCGGCCTTCATCGCCTTGGGCATCATGGCGGTCTTCGTGGTCCAGCTGATCCGCGGAACCGGCCAGGCCCAAAGGCTGGAGTCCACGCTGGGCTGCTGTGCGGGCGTGCTCCTGTCCTGCCTGGGTGCCGGCTGGATCGCCGGATCCCGCTTCAACGGCGTCCGCGAGATGCTGCTGGTGGCCGCCATTAGCGCAGCCGCAGCCCTGCTGGCCGGGCTGATCCGCTGGCCGGACAACATCGTTGCGCCGCTGGAAATCTCCCTCGCCGGACTGGCCGGGCCGCTTGCCGGGCTGGTGCTCTCCGACATTGCCGTCCTGCCCGCGGCGATCTTCGGCGTGGTGGTGGGCGCAGTGCTCGCCAGCTTCCGCCGGCTGGTCACGCTCCGGGGGGCGCCGCTTAACATTCCCTCCGCCGTAGCCATCGGGCTCGCCCCCGTCTCTGCCGTCGGGTCACTCGCCTACTTCATAGACAAACTACTCATCTACTAGCGGTTAGGATGGCATCATGTCCGTACTTGCATTTGAAATCTTCTTCCTTGTCCTGCTCGGCATCGCGAGCCTGGCCATGGCCTGGTTCGCAGGCTTCGTGGTCTACCGCCTCTTCAAGGGCCAGAAATAGGCTGCTGGGTTCCGAGCCTTTCCATACCGCGAGGTAAATGCTGTGCCCATTGAGATTCCCACAGACCTGACACCCGAACTCGTTCCTCTTTCCTGGCTCATCGGTGAGTGGGAAGGCCGCGGCCGGCTGGGCAGCGGGGACGAGGACTCCGAGCATTTCCTGCAGCACGTTTCCTTTACGCACAACGGTCAGCCTTACCTTCAGTACCGCGCGGAGAGCTGGCTGACGGACGACGACGGAACGCGCCTTAGGCCCCTCACCGTCGAGACGGGTTTTTGGTCGCTGGAGCGCAAACAGCTCGAAGCCGACGGCGGCCCGGGGCTCGTCCCCTCAGACATCGTCCCCGTGCTCAAGAGCGCGGAAGAGGTCGAGGCCCTGCGGAACAAGGACGGCGGGTTCGATATTTCCGTCTCCATTGCGCACCCTGGCGGTATCTCCGAGCTGTACTACGGCCAGATCAAGGGCCCGCAGATCCACCTGAGCACGGATATGGTGATGCGCGGCAGCCACTCCAAGCCCTACACCGCCGCCACCCGGATTTTCGGACTGGTGGACGGGAACCTGTTGTGGCGGTGGGATGTGGCCACCGGCGCGGAAGGCGGCAAGGGCCTCGAAGCCCACGCTTCAGCCTTCCTGAAGAAAGTTGCCTGAGCCGGGCAGCACCAGCCAACCGGGCAGTACCAATGCGAGGGAGCGGCGCCGTGGAAGATGCAGGCAAGACTGGCAAGTACGGCGGCCTCAAGGCTGTTTTCTTTAACGGCACCCTGAAGAAGTCGCCCCAGACGTCCAATACGGACGGGCTGATCACCATCAGCCGCCGCATCATGGAAAAACAGGGTGTCAGCACCCGCCTGATCCGCACCGTGGATCATGACATCGCCAGTGGTGTCTATCCGGACATGACCGAGTACGGCTGGGCCACGGACGAGTGGCCGGAACTGTACCCGGCGGTGCGGGAAGCCGACATCGTGGTGCTTGCCGGCCCCATCTGGCTCGGCGACAACTCCTCGCAGACCAAGAAGCTGATCGAACGGCTGTACGCGCACTCCGGTGAACTTAACGGGAAGGGCCAGTGGGCGTTCTATCCCAAGGCGGGCGGAGCCCTGGTCTCCGGCAACGAGGACGGCATCAAGCACTGCGCTATGAACCTCCTCTACAGCCTGCAGCACATCGGCTTCAGCATTCCGCCACAGGCGGACGCCGGCTGGATCGGCCCGGTGGGCCCCGGTCCCAGCTACCTGGATGAAGGGTCCGGCGGGCCGGAGAGCGACTTCACCAACCGCAACGTCACCTTCATGACCTGGAACCTGATGCACCTGGCCAGCATCCTCAAGGCAGCGGGCGGGTATCCGGCCTACGGCAACCTGCCCGAAGAATGGGATGCAGGCACCCGGTTCGATTTCGAAAACCCGGAATACCGCGCACCCTAAAGGACGTTTCCCCAGTATGACTACCCCCAGCCCCCTGTTGTCGCGCCCGGGCGCGGTCGAAGCCGCCGCCGCGGACGCCGGAGTTGCCGCCCACTATGGTGAGCCCCTCCGAGAGCAGCGCGCCCTCGCGGCCGGTACCGCCGTCGTCGACCTTTCCCACCGCGGCGTGGTGACGGTGACCGGCCCGGACCGCCTCAGTTGGCTCAACACCCTGTCCTCCCAGCAGGTGGCGGCGCTGAAGCCGGGGGAGTCCAGCGAGCTGCTGCTCCTGAGCGTGCAGGGCCGCATCGAGTTCGACGCCCGGGTGATTGACGACGGCGGGACCACCTGGCTGATCGTCGAGGCCGCCGAGGCAGGGCCGCTGGCGGAGTTCCTCAACCGGATGAAGTTCATGCTGCGGGTCGAGGTGGCGGATGTTTCGGCCGCCTGGGCCGTGGTGGGCAGCACCCGGGCGGTGCCCGAATGGTCCGGCCTGCTGGCCTGGGAGGATCCGTGGCCGCATGTTGGTGCCGGCGGCTACTCTTACGCAACCGTCGCCGAGGAGGGCCACCCTGGCCTGGAGCGCCCCTGGTTTGAGTACCTCGTGCCCGCCGCTGAGCTGGAACAGACGGTCGGGGAGCGTCCCCTGGCCGGCGTCATGGCGGCGGAGGCGCTGCGCATCGCCGCCTGGCGGCCCAGGATCGGCGCGGAGACGGACGACAAGACCATTCCGCACGAACTCGACCTTATCCGCACCGCCGTGCACCTGGCCAAGGGCTGTTACAAGGGCCAGGAAACCATCGCCCGCGTCCACAACCTGGGGCACCCGCCGCGGCGCCTCGTGTTCCTGCAGCTGGACGGGTCGCAGCACACCATGCCGGCCGCCGGCAGCCCGGTACTGGCCGGGGAACGGAAAGTCGGCGCCGTCACGTCCGTGGCGCAGCACTACGAAATGGGCCCGGTGGCACTCGCCGTAATCAAGCGTTCCGTGGCGCCCGACGAAATACTGACCGTCCAGGACGGCGACGAGCCTTACACCGCCGTCCAGGAACTCATCGTTGCCCCGGACGCCGGCCAGGTGGTGGGGCGCCAGACCGGATTCCTCAGGGGGCCGCGCGCATGAGCGAAACCAACCCTGCTGGTTCCGGCACCATGCCGGGAACGCCCGACGACGACGCCCTGGCACTGGCGCATACCCTCTTCCAGGCTGCCAGGGAGGGGAACACGGAACTGCTGGGTGCCTACCTCGCCGCCGGTGCACCGGCGGGGCTCACCAATGCTGCCGGCGACTCCCTCCTGATGCTCGCGGCCTACCATGGACACCCGGACGCCGTGCAGCTGGTACTCCGTCACGGTGCCGACCCCAACACGGCCAACGACCGCGGCCAGACGCCGCTGGCCGGCGCCGCCTTCAAGGGCTACACGGACGTGGCCCGGGCACTGCTGGACGCCGGAGCGGACCCCGACGCCGGAGCCCCCTCCGCCCGCGCCGCGGCCCGGATGTTCGCCCGGACGGAGATCCTGGCCCTGCTGGACTAAACCCCGGACGCTCTCTCACCTAACGTGCCTTTCCCCCGGACGCTCTCTCACCTAACGTGCCTTTCCCCCGGACGCTCTCTCGCTTTACGTGCCTTTCCGCGAAGGGAGGCGAGGCGTTTGTAACCGGTTTGTGTCGTACCCCACACGTCCCACTAGAATCTAGGGTGAGCTCAGCGTGGCGCTCTGCCAGTTATCCCCTCACTCCAGGATTTGAGCCGAAACATGAAAATTGGAATCCTCACCAGCGGTGGCGACTGCCCCGGTTTGAACGCGGTCATCCGCGGCGCCGTCCTTAAGGGCATTGCCATCCATGGCCATGAATTCGTCGGTTTCCTCGACGGATGGCGCGGTGTTGTTGAGGGCGACATCATCGATATCCCCAGGACCATGGTGCGCGGCATCGCCAAGCAGGGCGGCACCATCCTGGGCACCTCCCGGACCAACCCGTTCGAGAACGGCGGCGGGCCGGAGGTCATCAAGGCGCACATGGACCGCCTGGGGATCGACGCCATCATTGCGATCGGCGGCGAAGGAACCCTGGCGGCCGCCAAGCGCCTCACGGATGCGGGCCTGAAGATCGTCGGCGTTCCCAAGACCGTGGACAACGACCTCGACGCCACCGACTACACATTCGGTTTCGACACCGCCGTCCAAATTGCCACCGAAGCCATCGACCGGCTGCGGACCACCGGGGAATCGCACCACCGGTGCATGATCGCCGAGGTCATGGGCCGGCATGTGGGCTGGATCGCCCTGCACGCCGGAATGGCCGCCGGCGCCCACGCCATCCTGATTCCGGAACAGAAGGTCAGCATCGAGCAGATCACCGAGTGGGTCAATGAGGCCCACGCCCGTGGCCGCGCACCCCTTGTGGTGGTGGCGGAAGGCTTTGTGCCGGAGCACATGGAATCCCCGCACTCAGAGCGAGGCCTGGACACTTTCGGCCGGCCACGCCTGGGCGGCATCGCGGACCAGCTGGCTCCTGAACTGGAAGCCCGGACCGGCATCGAAACCCGCGCCACCATCCTGGGCCACATCCAGCGGGGCGGCGTCCCGTCCGCCTTCGACCGTGTCCTGGCCACCCGCCTGGGCATGGCGGCCATCGATTCGGTGGTTGAAGGCTACTGGGGCACCATGGTGGCGCTGAAGGGGACGGACATTGAGCACGTGGTCTTCGAAAAGGCGCTGGGCCAGCTCAAGACAGTGCCGCAGAACCGCTACAACGAAGCTGCGGTCCTGTTCGGCTAGGCGCCGGCCCCCCGCCTAGGCTGGGAGCATGACACTCGACCCCGGTTCCGCCGCCATCATCCAACTCGCCTGGGCGCGCCGCCTGGGACTGGAGGACCACGCCTTCAGCGACGCCCTGGCTTCCGGCGAACGGATCATCCGCGTGGATGACACGGCGCCAAGGGCGGAGTTCGTCCGGTTGTTCGGCACCTCGGCGCTTGTGGGTCCGCAATGGCTTGTTGATGCTGCCGGGGACATCCCGGACGCGGAAATGGCGCAGCACGTCACGCTCCTGACGCTGACCCGGTCGCATGGCGGGCATGGGCTCGGAGCTGCGGCGTTGTTCTTCGCGGACGACCTCCCGCTCAAGCAGCCCTCCGAAGAGATGACTGTTTCCCACGGAAACCCCGAAGCCATCGAACTGGAAGGCCACTGCCCGCCGGATGACGTCAACGAGGTCGGCCTCTCAGACCTGGAGAACCGCTACACCATCGTGCACGAGATTGAGGGCAGTCGGGTGCCCCTGGCCTGCGGCGCCTACACGGAATGGGAAGGCCTGCTGGCCCAGCTGGGCGTGTTGGTTGATCCCGGCTGGCGCCGCCGCGGGCTGGGCCTCCTGGCGGCCTCCATCGCCGCCCACGAGGCCCTGGCCGCCGGCCTCACCCTGCAGTGGCGGACGGACGTCAGCAACACCGGCTCCCTGGCACTGGCACGGAAACTCGGCTTCACGGCCGGCGGGATCCAAACCAGCGTCCACTTGGGCGGCTCCTGAGACGGCGCCGAATACCCGCCGACCCGTTAGCGGCCGTTGAGAGAGCGCCGCTCCAGGAAGGACTGGAGCAGGATGGTGTTCCGCTGGTCCGGGATGACCGCCCAGGCAATGAGGTAGAACACGAAGGCCGGCCCCGGCAGGAGCGAGAGCACAAGGAACGCGATGCGGACGTACGCCACATCCACGTTCAGCTTGGCCGCGATGCCGCCCAGCACCCCGCCCAGCCAGCGTTCCGGGCCGCGCTTCAGGCCGAGGCCCCTGACGATGTTGAAGAACTTGTCCATGGCTTAAGGCTTCCCTGTCGCGGAGCCGTTGTCACGTTTTCGGGCCGACAGCACTCCGCCGAGGACCAGTGCCGCGCCAGCACCGATCATGAGACCGATCAGCACGTAGGTTCCGTTGAGCACCACCAGGCCAAGCTGCGCGACGATGGTGAGCGCTGCGACGGCCAGGACGATCAGTCCCCACACTATGGTTCCCACCCGTGCAGGTGCCGGGCCGCCCGGGACAGCGCCCGCCGCCGTCGAATTTTCCGCTGCCGGATTGTTGTTGCTCATCTCAATTGCCTTCCTGGATGGTGACGTTGCTGAATGCGCCATCGATTTCGATAACGAGGTGGCCGCCGGGTTCTCCGGTGTTGTAGTTGCTCTCCCGCTGGGTGGTGCCGCCCCGCCGGCCGCCCGGTTCGTTGAGATTGCCCATGGTCATGTCCGTCTGGACGTCCACGGGAACATTGCCGGGGATTACCACCGTCACATTGCTGGCGGTGACGTCGAGGGGAATTACGACGTCGGACGGCAGCGGCGCGTCCAGGTCAAGGTCCGTGAGGTCAATTGTTCCGCGGCCCGCCGTGATGTCGAAGCCTTCGGCGGCTTCCTCAACGGTGATCGGTGTCCAGTCCACTTCCTGGAACCGTGCGCGGTCCCCGGCGCCGAGGACGGTGGAGATGCCGCCCGCAACCAGGGCCACCACGGCGAAGAGGCTCAGGATCCCGGCTGTCCGGCCACGGGCCCCGGCAATGAGGATGGCCAACCCGAAGACTGCCGCCGCCGAAGCCCAGACCACCGCGTTCGCCGACAGCCCCAGGTTGACGGCATCCGCGGCGTCGAGTGCCTTGAGGCCGCCGCCCACCAGCAGTGCCAGGCCGGCCGCGATCGCTACGGCCGGTGCGTCCGGTCCGGCAGGGCGGGGACGGTGCACGGGGGGAGTGTAGGTGTAGTTGTACGTGTAGTCCGGTGCCGCATGGTTCCCGGATCCGTACCTGCCGGTCCCGTACCCCTGGCTGGCGGCGAACTGCGCGCCATAGCTTTGCCCCGGAGGCTGTGGAAGAGACGGAGCTTCTCCCGGTGTCGGCATCGGCGCCTGTACTGGTGCCTGGGGCTGCAGCGCAGGCCGCGGTCCGTTGTTTCGCTGGGAGAGGTAGTAGACGAGGTAAATGGCGCCGCCCACCCAGACAACGGTCCAGAGGAATCCGCCAAAGCCCTGGTTGTTCCAGCCCCACACACCGCCGCCCAGGCCGGTCAGGCCAAGGATGGTGGCAATCAACGCCCCGGTCATGCCGCTGGACCAGCGCCCGGCTCCCGCTTCCTGCGTGTGGATCCGCCCATCCGGCTCAGGAAGCAGCGCCCAGGCGAGCCCGTACAGGAGCACGCCAACGCCGGCAAAGACGGTCAGCACAATGAAGACGCCGCGTATGATCAGCGGGTCCACGCCAAGCCGGTACGCGATGCCACCGGACACGCCGCCTATCCAGCGGTCGTCACTCCGGTAGACGCCGTGGCTGCGGATCCAGTTGAAGAAGTCGGTCCGCGGTGCGGCGCCAGGCGGAGGCGTTGCGCCGGAACGCGGCGCCGGATCTGGCGGGGGAGGAGTTTGTCCCGAACCTGTCGTGCCGGGCCAGCCGGCCCCGGGGGAGCTGCCGGAGTCAGCGCGGGGGGTGTCGTTCGAGTCGTTGCCGTCCGGGGACGGAGTGTGCGGATTCATACCAAAATCCTCCCGCTTCGGCGCGTTCCGACTCTACTGGGGGATACCCTGAGCCGTCCCTGAACGGTCCCCGGTTGGCGGACAATACTGGTCCGGGAGACCCTGATCCGTGCTTGGATTGACCCATGGCAACAATCCCCGCCGGGCAGCCATCCGAACGGTCGATCCCGGCATGGCAAGCGGCTGCACGGCCGCCCCTGGTCCGCAGCAGCGACCGCGTCATTGCCGGCGTCTGCTCCGGTCTTGCCGCGCACCTGGGCTGGCCGGTCCGGAACGTCCGCGTCGGCATGGCCATCGCCGTCCTGGCCGGCGGCGCCGGAATCCTGTTCTACGCATGGCTGTGGATCATGGTTCCCACCGCGGATGAGGCCGCGCGCAGGGAAGCCCGGCGGCCGTCGTCGCCCGTTGCTCCCGCCGCAGCGGCCCCCGCAGGTGCACCGGCAGCAGCCGGCGCACCGCACGCACCCTGGTTCCGGCCCGGGGGCATGCGGTACGGCAAGGAAATCCTGCTCGGCGCCGGGCTGCTTCTGGTGGCTGGCATCATGATCGCCCAGGTGTTGGGTGTGGACGTGCCCCTCGGGACGCTGATCCCGGCGGCCGCAGTGCTGGGTGGAGCGTCGATTGCGTGGATGCAGCTGGACGAAACGCGCCGCGCCGGCCTGGTGGACAAGACCAAGGCAGACCAGGCCGGGGGGTGGGCACGGCTCGCGGCGGGCATGGCCCTGGTGGTGGCGGGCGTCCTGGTGATGGTTTCCGGTTCGGGCTCGTGGGAACAGACGTGGCTGGCACTGCTCGCGTCGGTGGCGGTGTTGGGCGGGGTGGTGTTGGTACTGCTGCCCTGGGCGCTCAAGTTCTGGCGCGAGCTCGAGTCCGAGCGTGCCGGCCGCGTCCGCGAAATGGAGCGCGCCGAGCTCGCCGCGCACCTGCACGATTCGGTCCTCCAGACCCTTGCGCTGATCCAGCGGAGGGCTGGAAACGAGCACGACGTCGTCCGGCTGGCCCGGGCGCAGGAGCGTGAACTTCGCGGGTGGCTCTTCCAGGATCCGGGCCGGGAGGCAGGACAGCTATCGGACCGGATCAAGGCGGTTGCCGGCGAAGTGGAGGACCTGCTGGCTAACCCCGTGGAGGTGGTGGCTGTGGGTGACGCTGCCATGACAGAGGCACACGAGGCGCTGGTCCAGGCGGCCCGGGAGGCCATGGTGAACGCATCCCGGCACGGCGGCGGCCCCGTGTCCGTGTACGTGGAGGCCACTGCATCGCAGGTGGACGTTTTCGTCAAGGACCGCGGACCGGGTTTCGACCTCCAGGAGGTGCCGGCGGACCGGCTCGGGGTGCGCGAGTCGATCATCGGCAGGATGCAGAGGCATGGCGGCTCGGCCACCATCCTCAGCAGCGCGGACGGAACTGAGGTCAGGCTGCGGCTGCCACAGGTAGTACACAACGTGGAAGGAACGGCATGAACATCGGCTCCGGCGGCGACGAAGCGGCCAACTCCGTGCGGGTAGTGATCGTGGACGACCACGCGATCTTCCGGTCCGGACTCAAGGCCGATCTTGGCCCCGCCATCGACGTGGTAGGCGAGGCCGCCACCGTGGAACAGGCCATCGCCGTCATAACCGACAAGCGCCCGGACGTAGTGCTGCTGGACGTCCACCTTCCCGGCGGGCTGGGCGGCGGCGGGCGCGAGGTCATCGCCGGTCCGCGCAGTTGCTGGCCACCACAAGGTTTCTGGCTTTGAGCGTCTCCGATTCCGCGGAGGATGTGGTGGCCGTGATCCGCGCCGGCGCCCGCGGCTACGTCACCAAGACCATTTCCGGCGCGCAGATCACCGATGCGGTGTTCCGGGTGGCCGGCGGCGATGCCGTGTTCTCGCCCCGCCTCGCAGGGTTCGTGCTGGATGCCTTCGGCACCGCGCCCGCGGACATCGCCGACGACGAGCTGGACCGGCTCTCCGCCCGGGAACTCGAGGTCATGCGACTTATTGCCCGCGGCTACAGCTACAAGGAGGTGGCCAAGGAACTGTTCATCAGCATCAAGACCGTGGAAACCCACGTGTCCGCGGTGCTCCGCAAGCTGCAGCTCTCCAGCCGGCACGAACTCACCAGGTGGGCCGCGGAGCGCCGCCTCCTCTAGTACCCCGGCAGACGCTCTCTCACTTAATGCCTCTTTCCCCGAAACGCTCCCTCACTTGATACGGCTTAAACCCCAACGCTCTATCACTCTCAGGAAGAAGAGTGACAGAGCGTTGGGGTTTCTCCTGCGTTAAGTGAGAGGGCGTCCTACTGGGCCTTGCCGAGGAACTCCTGGAGGCGCTGCACGCCCGTGGCCAGGTCCTCGTCGCCGAGCGCGTACGAGAGCCGCAGGTAGCCGGAGGGACCGAACGCCTCGCCCGGAACCACCGCCACCTCAACCTCATCCAGGATCAGGGAAGCCAGTTCGGCGGAGGTCTGCGGCGTGGCGCTGCCGGCCGCCGTCGGGAATTCCTTGCCCAGCAGGGCACGGACGTCCGCGTACACGTAGAAGGCGCCCTTCGGCGTCGGGCATTCCACACCCTCGATGGCATTGAGGCCCGCGACGATCGCCTTCCGGCGGCGGTCAAACGCAACCTTCATCTCATCCACGGCGGTCAGCGGGCCGGACACGGCTGCCAGGGCAGCGATCTGCATGATGTTGGAGACGTTGGACGTTGCGTGCGACTGCAGGTTGGTGGCCGCCTTGATGACGTCCGCCGGGCCGATCATCCAGCCCACGCGCCAGCCGGTCATCGCGTACGTCTTGGCCACGCCGTTGAGGATGACCACCTTGTCGCCGAGCTCCGGGGCGGCGGTGGCGATGGACGTGAAGGGAACGCCGTCGTACGTCAGGTGCTCATAGATCTCGTCGGTGACCACCCACAGGCCCTTCGCAGCGGCCCACTTGCCGATCTCCGCCACCTGCTCCGGCGAGTAGACCGACCCGGTGGGGTTGGACGGCGAAACAAACAGCAGGATCTTCGTCTTGTCCGTGACCGCGGCTTCGAGCTGCCCAACCGTCACGAGGTAATCCTGCTCCGGGCCGGCAAACACCTCTACGGGAACGCCGCCGGCGAGCCGGATTGCCTCGGGGTAGGTGGTCCAGAACGGGGTGGGGACAATAACCTCGTCGCCCGGGTCCACCAGCGTCGCGAAGGTGTTGTACACGGCCTGCTTGCCGCCGTTGGTCACCAGGACCTGGGAAGGCTCGACGGCGTACCCGGAGTCCCGCAGCGTCTTCTCGGCGATGGCCTTCTTCAGCTCGGGCAGCCCGGCTGCGGGGGAATAGCGGTGGTACTTCGGCTGGCCGGCCGCTTCGATGGCCGCCCGCACGATGTAGTCCGGGGTGGGGAAGTCCGGTTCGCCCGCCCCGAACCCAATAACCGGCCGGCCCGCTGCCTTCAGCGCCTTGGCCTTGGCGTCAACGGCCAGGGTTGCGGATTCGGCAATGGCGGAAATGCGCTTGGAAACGCGGGCGGCAGACATGGCAGGTCCGTTCTACGCTTGCAGCCGGGAGGCTGAATGTGGGATTCGACGTGATCTACTCTATGCTGATCTGCGGATCCTCCGGGGAGCCCGTTCTGATTTATGACTGACCGCCTGCCGCGTGCCGGCAGCGGCTGGCAGGACCGGTGCGGCACGCGGCAGGACCGGAACGGGCTGGTTCGACTAACGCGCAGATGTTGCGTAGACTGGTTCACCGGTGTTGAAAACACGGATGATGGCGTGCGCCTCAGTGAAAGCTGGCGGTTCGTGCCGAAACGTGGAATTCGCTCCATAGGGTAGTGGCGCAATTGGTAGCGCAGCGGTCTCCAAAACCGCAGGTTGCAGGTTCGAGTCCTGTCTGCCCTGCGCAAGCTGTCCCGGACACAATCCGGGGCAAGCGCAGCAACCATGGTTCTGATCAGGGCCGGGTAATCCAACACTTTGCAGATGAGCGAGGACCAGGTGACCGAAACAGCTGCCAGCAGCTCCAAGGGCCGCCCAGCTAAGAAGGACGCCAAGGCAAACTTCTTCGCCCGCATTGCGCTCTTCGTCCGCCAGATCATCGGCGAACTGAAGAAGGTTGTTGCACCTACCCGCAAGGAACTGATCAATTACACGATCGTGGTGCTGGTATTCGTGGCCATCATGATGGTCATCGTCAGCCTGCTGGACCTCGGTTTCGGAAGCGCTGTCGGCTGGCTCTTCGGCGGTACCGGCCCCACGGACAGCTAAGGCTGAAAGGTCCGCAGGCTGCGTGTTCCTCCTCCGGGAAACCGGAGGGAACACCGGTGTGCGGAATTGAGCCATTTAAATAGGCATGTTAGGCAATGAGGAAGCAGGAGACCAAGTGTCTGAGCAGGAGCTCGAGGTAACCGAGACTGAGCTGGAAGAGTCCGCGGATGTCACGGCGGAAGCCGGCGACGCGTCTGAGGTTGAGTCCTCCGCGCCCGAATCCGACGCCGCTGATTCCGATGCCGCCGCTGATTCGGACGCTGCTGACAGCGCCGCTGAAGAAGCGGACGACGACGAAGCCGCAGAAAGTGCCGACGTCGCCGATTCGGAAGAGGCAGGCGACGCCCTGGCTGCCGCTGCTGCCACCGCAGCCGCGGACCCCGCCGAAGAGTTTAAGGCCAAGCTGCGCCGCCAGGAAGGTGACTGGTACGTCATCCACTCCTACGCCGGCTATGAGAACCGCGTGAAGGCAAACCTGGAGACCCGCATCCAGACCCTGGACATGGAAGATTACATCTTCGAGATCCAGGTGCCCATGGAAGAAGTCGTTGAGATCAAGAACGCCCAGCGCAAGGTCATCAACCGCGTCCGCATCCCCGGCTACGTCCTGGTCCGCATGGACCTGACCGACGCCTCCTGGGGCGCCGTCCGCCACACGCCGGGCGTCACCGGCTTCGTGGGTAACGCGCACAACCCGGTCCCGTTGCGCCTGGACGAGGTCTTCTCCATGCTCGCCCCGGTCTTCGAAGAAGAGCAGGCGGAGAAGGGCAAGCCGGTCAACAAGCAGCACCAGGCCCCCGTGGATGTGGACTTCGAGGTCGGCGAGTCTGTCATCGTCAAGGAGGGCCCGTTCGAGACCCTCCCCGCCACGATTTCCGAAATCAAGGTTGAATCCCAGACCCTCGTGGTCCTGGTTTCCATCTTCGAGCGTGAAACGCCGGTCACCCTGGCGTTCAACCAGGTCACCAAGATCTGATCATCCAAGAATTCGTCCCGGCACTGCCTGCTTAGCGGTGCCGGAACGGCCGGCCGCCTCGCCATGGCGGCCAAAAACCTGAGGCACGCTCCTGTGCCCCAGGACGTTATTGAGAGAAGGACCCTACATTGGCTCCCAAGAAGAAGGTCACCGGCCTCATCAAGCTGCAGATCCAGGCAGGTGCCGCTAACCCGGCCCCGCCGATCGGTCCCGCGCTTGGCCAGCACGGTGTCAACATCATGGAATTCTGCAAGGCGTACAACGCTGCCACGGAATCCCAGCGCGGCAACGTCATCCCCGTGGAAATCACCGTCTACGAGGACCGTTCCTTCACGTTCATCACCAAGACCCCGCCGGCTGCAGAGCTCATCAAGAAGGCTGCAGGCGTTGCCAAGGGTTCGTCCACCCCGCACACCGTCAAGGTTGCCAAGCTGACCCAGGCCCAGGTCAACGAGATCGCCAGCACCAAGATGGAAGACCTCAACGCCACCAGCCTCGAAGGCGCAGCAAAGATCATCGCCGGTACCGCCCGCTCCATGGGCATCACGGTCGAGGGCTAATAACCCCCTTCCGGCCGTTCAGGTTCGTGCCATTGGCCACGGCGAACGGCACCGCCGGGAAACCGGCACCATCGAAACATTGAAATGTTGGTCATCCGGCCCGGATAACGCTCCGGATCACCGACTGTGGCAGGGCCCAGCGCGGTCCGCAGACCACAACTGCACAAGGAGAAATAAGCAGCATGGCAAAGCGCAGCAAAGCATATGAGGCAGCAGCCGCCAAGATCGACGCGGAGAAGTTCTACGCGCCGTTCGAGGCAGTAACGCTCGCCAAGGACACCAACCCGTCCAAGTTCGACGCCACCGTCGAGGTCGCCTTCCGCCTGGGCGTTGACCCCCGTAAGGCCGACCAGATGGTCCGCGGCACGGTCAACCTGCCCCACGGCACCGGCAAGACCGCCCGCGTCCTGGTATTCGCAACCGGTGACAAGGCTGAGGCAGCAATCGCAGCCGGCGCCGACTTCGTTGGTTCCGACGACCTGATCGAAAAGATCGCCGGCGGCTGGACCGACTTCGACGCGGCCGTTGCCACCCCTGACCTCATGGGCAAGGTTGGCCGCCTCGGAAAGGTGCTGGGTCCCCGTAACCTGATGCCGAACCCCAAGACGGGCACCGTGACCGCAGACGTCACCAAGGCTGTCAACGACATCAAGGGCGGCAAGATCGACTTCCGCGTCGACAAGCACTCCAACCTCCACTTCATCATCGGCAAGGTGTCCTTCGACGCCGTCAAGCTGGCTGAGAACTACGCAGCAGCACTGGAAGAGGTGCTTCGCCTGAAGCCGTCCGCTTCCAAGGGCCGCTACATCCAGAAGGCGACGGTTGCCACCACCTTCGGTCCCGGCATCTCCGTTGACCCCAACGTCACCAAGGTGCTCACCGAGGCATAAGTCCTCGTTGGAAACTCCCGCTCCGAATGGAGCCACGAAAACCGCCCGGCGAATGCGCCGGGCGGTTTTCGCTTAAGACATCCCGCTTAACCCGGCGGGGCTCCAACCGGCATATGCTGGCAGAATGCCCCCAATGGCAAAAGACGTGAAGATCGAACAGCTTTGGATTCCCGAATCGCTGGAAACCGCGGACGCCGCAGACTTCCTGGCCGCCGTCGAGGTGGGCCGGAAAGTGCGCATGCAGACCTGGGGGAGCGATGACCTCGCGTACGGTCCCCTTGAGAAGCTGCTGGAATTCCAGGATCCCTACGAGCGCCAGCTGATCCTCGTGGCCAAAGTGGAGGGCGCCATCGTGGGCACCGTCGACATTGCCCTCCCGCTGACGGATCATCTGGATATCGCCGAATTTACCCTGGACATCCTGCCCGAATTCCAACGGCAGGGCGTGGGGCGCCGCCTGCTGGAGGCTGCGGAGCAGTTCGCCCGGGGCGAGGGCCGCACCATGATCCTGGTGGACACCAACCATCCCGGTGCCTCGCTGCATGAGTTCGAGCCCGAGCAGCTGGTCCCGGGCTCCGGCCAGGGGTTCGTGCCGCTGGAAAGCCGCGAGGTGGAGTTCGCCCGGAAGATGGGCTACACGCTCCAGCACATCGAACAATTCAGTTCCTGTGCGCTGCCCCTGGACACCAAGCTCGTGGCGGACCTTCAGGCGGAGGCCGAGGAAGCCAACCACGGCCGCTACCGCCTCCATCACTGGACGGACCGCTGCCCCGAGCGCTGGCTGGAGGCCGTGGCCGCCCTGGAGAACCAGGCCGGTGCCAACGTGGACCCCGACCTTGACGTGCCGGTGGAGCAGGACATGGTGTTCGACGGCGGCATCCTCAGGGAAGCCGAAGAGGTCGCCATCGCGCAGGGCCGGCGCACGGTGGTCACCGCCGTCGAGCATCTCGCCAGCGGAGCCCTGGCGGGGCTGACCACCATCACTGTCCTGGCCCACCGCGCGGACGTGGTGTTCCAGGACGACACGATCGTCCTCCAGGAGCACCGGGGCAACAAGCTGGGCCTGCTCATCAAGGTGGCCAACATGGAACGCCTCACCGAGCAGTTCCCCGATGCCCGGGTGATCTACACCTGGAACGCCCCGGAAAACAGGTACCTGCTGACGGTCAACCAGCAGCTGGGCTTCCACACAGCGGGCGTCACCGGGATCTGGCAGAAAGAGCTCCCGCGGCTCCACACCAGCACCAGTTGAGCCCCGATTTGGTGCGCTGCGCCGGCTCCCGTAGACTGGGATGACCAAAGACCGTCGGTTGTTGGAAATCCACTCTCCCGAACATGGCTCAATTCTGCAGTCATGCGCGGTAGGCCCAGTGGCTTTCCGGACGAAGGACCCTCAACGCAGGGCGGCCGGCGCAGGTGAACGAAGCAACGCTCCGCGGAACACCGTGTTGAGCCAAGCCCCGTGCATCTGCGCGGGGCGTTTTTAGTTTTAGCTCTTCTGAGCGGGGACCGTCGAATACCGGCACTATCCCCGGAAGGAGGGTTATGGCAACGCCTACCAAGGTTTCAGCAGTAGCTGAGATCACTAACGATTTCAAGGAATCGAACGCCGCTGTCCTGACCGAATACCGCGGGCTCACCGTTGCACAGCTCAAGCAGCTGCGTGTTTCTCTCGGCCAGGACACCAAGTTCGCGGTCGTCAAGAACACCCTGACCGCCATTGCAGCCAAGGAAGCCGGCGTCGAAGCATTCGACGGCCAGCTTGCCGGCCCCACTGCAATCGCGTTCATCAAGGGTGACGCAGTTGCCGCTGCCAAGAGCCTGACGGATTTTGCCAAGGCCAACAAGCAGCTGGTCATCAAGACCGGTTACTTCGAGGGCAAGGCACTGAACGCCAGCGAAGTTGCTGCCCTGGCAGCACTCGAGTCCCGCGAGCTGCAGCTCGCCAAGGTTGCAGGCGTCCTCAAGGCACCCGCAGCCGCAGCTGCACGCATCATTGACGCACTGCGCCTCAAGCTTGAAGAAGAGAACGGTGCACCGGCAGCTGCCGAGGCGCCCGCCGCTGAAGAAGCTCCCGCCGCTGAAGCAGAAGCCGGTGCTGAAGCGCCTGCCGAAGCCGCAGCTGCCGAAGAGAACTAATTCTCTTTACCCCACAAGACTCCGGTGTGATGCACGGCCCCGCGCCGCTGAACACCACAACAGGAAGGACGCCTACCATGGCGAAGCTCAGCAACGAAGAGCTCATTGAAGCTTTCAAGGAACTGACCATCATCGAGCTCTCCGAGTTCGTTAAGCTCTTCGAAGAGACCTTCGAAGTTACCGCTGCTGCTGTTGCAGTCGCTGGCCCCGCTGCCGGCGGCGCTGCAGAAGAGGCTGAAGAGAAGACTGACTTCGACGTCATCCTCGAAGCTGCTGGCGACAAGAAGATCGCAGTGATCAAGGAAGTCCGCGCCATCACCTCCCTCGGCCTCAAGGAAGCCAAGGACCTGGTTGACGGTGCACCCAAGGCTGTCCTCGAAGGTGCCAACAAGGAGACCGCCGAGAAGGCCAAGGAGCAGCTCGAGGCTGCAGGCGCAACCGTTACCCTCAAGTAACAGCGTTTATTCCGCAAAGAACCCCGTCCACTCCGGTGGGCGGGGTTCTTTGCGTCTACCGAAGGCTGGCGGGGCTAGTTGGGATCGCTGATGTCCGCAACCACCGCTCCAAGGGCTTCCGTCAGGGCGTCGGCGTCCACGAAGGCGCTGACGCCCTGCGCCCCGGCACCCATGGAGATACGGCGGCCGGTGATGCTGGCATCCGCGTATACCGGCCAGGCGGTGGTGCTGCCCAGCGGCGTGATGGTGCCGCGCTCATAGCCGGTGGCCTCCAACGCCACGCGCGCCGGCGGGAGCGAGAGCCTGTTCACCCCCACCAGAGCGCGCAGCTTGGGCCACGAAATCTGCCGGTCACCGGGAACCAGGGCGAAGAGGAAAGTACCGTCCTTATGCTTCACCACCAGGGACTTGACGATGTCCGCGGGGGAGATGCCCATCCCGGCCGCGGCTTCCTCCAGACTCCGGGCTGCCGGACGCTCCACCACTTCAACGTGGAGCCCCCGCGCCGTGGCGTCGGCCAGGAAACGTTCACGGCCGACGCCGTCCCCCGCCTCCCCGCGGGCGTTCGCCATCAGTCGCGGTACAGCAGGAGGGCTTCGCCCTGGCCGCCGCCGCCGCACAGGGCCACGGCGGCCTTGCCCGAGCCGCGGCGCTTCAGCTCATGCGCTGCATGGGTGGCCAGCCGGGCACCGGAGGCGCCGATCGGGTGGCCCAATGCGATGGCACCGCCGTGGATGTTGCACTTCTCCAGCGGGTAGTCCAGGTCCTTCAGGGACTGGACGGCGACGGATCCGAACGCCTCGTTGATCTCGATGAAGTCCAGGTCCGAGGTGCTCCAGCCGGCGCGGCCAAGGGCATGCGCGATGGCGTTCGCGGGCTGGGAATGCAGCGAGTTATCCGGACCTGCCACCTGTCCGGGCTTGCCCACTACGGCCAGGTACTCAAGGCCGTGCTGTTCCGCGTAGCCCCGTGAGGTAAGGATCAGCGCAGCCGCTCCGTCCGACAGGGGAGAGGAGTTCCCGGCTGTGATGGTTCCGTCCGTGACGAATGCGGCGCGAAGCCCTGCCAGTGATTCCACCGACGTGTTGGGCCGGACGCCCTCATCGGTTTCCACCTGAAGGGGGTCGCCCTTGCGCTGCTTCACGCTCAAGGCGACGATCTCGTCGTCGAACGTTCCATTCTTGGCCGCCAGCGCAGCGCGCTGGTGCGACTGCGCAGCCACCTCGTCCTGCGAGGTCCGGTCGATGCCGAGTGTCAGGTTGCGCTTCTCCGTGGACAGGCCCATGGATTCACCGTCGAAGGCGTCCGTCAGCCCGTCATGGGCGGCCGAATCCAGGGCACCGATGGTGCCGTAGGTCCAGCCCTGGCGCGATCCGGGAAGGACGTGCGGAGCGCGGGTCATGGATTCCTGTCCGCCGGCCACCACCACGGTGGCCTCGCCGGAGCGGATCAGCCGGGCCGCATCGATGACGGCGGTGAGGCCGGACAGGCACACCTTGTTCAGGGTGACCGCGGGAACGTCCCAGCCGATGCCTGCGGCGACGGCGCTCTGGCGGGCCGGGTTCTGGCCGGCTCCCGCCTGCAACACCTGGCCCATGATCACGGCGTCCACCTGCTCCGCGTCCAGGCCGCTCTTGGCCAGCGCGGCCTTGATGGCGTGGGCGCCGAGGTCCACGGCGGTGAAGCTGGCCAGCTGGCCATTGATGCGGCCCTGCGGGGTCCGCGCTGCTGCGACGATGACAACGTCGCCGTTGTCGGGGGTGTTGCCCATTGCTATCTCTTCCCATCTGATCCGGTGTAAGGCCACTAAGGCTATCGTGACCCCGGTCACCCAACTATTCAAACCCTGGCCTCCGGAACCCGGGAGCGGCTTACGGGCGCGGGGGACAGCAGTGAATCCGTGCTTGCAATCCGGCGGGATGTGGGGTAGACACGTAGGATATTTTGCCGTATCGTGGATATTTGCGTCTTCCCTGTTTACCTTCAGCCTTCATATAGCGGTGGGCTTCGCCTGGCAGCTGGCAATCGACGTGCCGCGACACCTGTCGCAGCACGGCCGGCACGGGCCCCGGGTCATATAGCGGAACCGGATGGTAGCGCTGCGGAGCATTCCGCAGGGTGCACAGCGGGGGAGATCTGAAAACGCCTGAAGGTCTGTGGAAGGATCCCTCTTGGTCGCCTCGAGCACCTCTAATAACGAAACCGCTAACACCGCCGACAGCACTGATGGTGCCACTCGCCGGCTCTCATTCGCAAAGATTCACGAACCTCTTGACGTTCCGAATCTGCTTGCCCTCCAGACGGACAGCTTCGACTGGCTGGTCGGAAATGAGCGCTGGCAGGCACGCGTCGCGAAGGCTGTCGAAGAAAACGATCTCAGCGTCGCCACCACGTCCGGCCTGTCGGACATCTTCGAAGAGATCTCCCCGATCGAGGACTTCCAGGGCACCATGTCCCTGAGCTTCTCCGATCCGGAGTTCGCCGACCCCAAGTACACCATGGCCGAATGCAAGGACCGGGACGCTACGTACTCGGCTCCGTTGTACGTCAAGGCCGAGTTCATGAACAACAACACGGGCGAAATCAAGCAGCAGACCGTGTTCATGGGTGACTTCCCGCTGATGACCGAGAAGGGCACCTTCGTGGTCAACGGCACCGAGCGTGTCGTCGTCTCCCAGCTGGTCCGTTCCCCGGGTGCCTACTTCGAGCGTGCCGCCGACAAGACCAGCGACAAGGATATCTTCACCGCAAAGATCATCCCGTCCCGCGGTGCCTGGTTCGAACTCGAAATCGACAAGCGCGACCAGGTCGGCGTACGCCTCGACCGCAAGCGCAAGCAGTCCGTCACGGTGCTGCTGAAGGCCCTGGGCTGGACTGAAGGCCAGATCCTCGAAGAGTTCGGCCAGTACGACTCCATGCGGGCAACCCTGGAGAAGGACGCCACCGAAACCCGCGAAGACGCCCTGCTGGACATCTACCGCAAGCTGCGCCCGGGCGAGCCGCCCACCGTAGAGGCTGCCCAGTCCCTGCTGGACAACCTGTACTTCAACTCCAAGCGCTACGATCTGGCCAAGGTGGGCCGTTACAAGATCAACCGAAAGCTCGGCATCGACCGCTCCCTTGGCGACAAGGAAGCTTCGGTCCTGCACGTTGAAGACATCGTGGCCATGATCAAGTTCCTCGTGGCGCTGCATGCCGGCGAGAAGACCATCAAGGGCACCCGCGACGGCCAGGAAGTGGACCTGCGCGTCGACATCGACGACATCGACCACTTCGGCAACCGCCGCATCCGCGCCGTCGGCGAGCTCATCGAGAACCAGGTCCGCACCGGCCTGTCCCGCATGGAGCGCGTTGTCCGGGAGCGTATGACCACCCAGGACGTCGAGGCCATCACGCCCCAGACCCTGATCAACATCCGCCCCGTGGTTGCAGCCATCAAGGAGTTCTTCGGAACGTCCCAGCTGTCGCAGTTCATGGACCAGAACAACCCGCTTTCGGGCCTGACCCACAAGCGCCGCCTGTCGGCCCTTGGCCCCGGTGGTCTGTCCCGTGACCGCGCCGGCATGGAAGTCCGTGACGTGCACCCGTCCCACTACGGACGTATGTGCCCCATCGAAACCCCTGAAGGCCCGAACATTGGTCTGATCGGTTCGCTGGCATCCTACGGACGCATCAACCCGTTCGGCTTCATCGAGACCCCCTACCGCAAGGTCAAGGACGGCGTTGTTTCCGACGACGTCCAGTACCTGACGGCCGACGACGAGGCTGAGGTGCTGATCGCCCAGGCCAACGCGCCGCTGGACGAAAACAACCGCTTCGCCGAAGAGACCGTCCTGGTCCGTGCCCGCGGTGGTGGAGGCGAGCCTGTGCTGGTCCCCGCCGAGGACGTCGAGTTCATGGACGTTTCCCCGCGCCAGATGGTGTCCGTGGCTACCGCCCTGATCCCGTTCCTCGAGCACGACGATGCAAACCGCGCACTCATGGGTGCCAACATGCAGCGCCAGGCCGTGCCGCTGGTCCGTTCCGAGGCCCCGTTCGTGGGTACCGGCATGGAGCGCGCCGCTGCCGTTGACGCCGGTGACGTTGTCATTGCCAAGAAGGCCGGTGTGGTCACCGAGGTTTCCGCAGAACTCGTCATCATGCTCAACGACGACGGCACGGAGACCAACTACCGCATCAACAAGTTCGCCCGCTCCAACCAGGGCAACTGCTACAACCACCGCGTCCTGGTCAACGAAGGCCAGCGCCTGGAAGTCGGCGGCATCATCGCTGACGGCCCGGCAACGGACCAGGGTGAGCTCGCCCTCGGCAAGAACCTGCTCGTGGCATTCATGTCATGGGAAGGCCACAACTTCGAGGACGCCATCATCCTCTCGCAGCGCATCGTTGCCGAGGATGTCCTTTCCTCCATCCACATCGAGGAGCACGAGATCGATGCCCGCGACACCAAGCTTGGTGCCGAGGAAATCACACGTGACATCCCCAACGTGTCCGAGGAAGTCCTGGCAGGCCTGGACGAGCGCGGCATCATCCACATCGGTGCCGAGGTCGAAGCCGGCGACATCCTGGTCGGAAAGGTCACCCCGAAGGGTGAAACCGAGCTGACCCCGGAAGAGCGCCTGCTGCGCGCCATCTTCGGCGAGAAGTCCCGCGAAGTGCGCGACACCTCCCTGAAGGTGCCCCACGGCGAGTCCGGTACGGTCATCGGCGTCCGCGTCTTCGACCGCGACAACGACGACGAGCTGCCCCCGGGCGTCAACCAGCTGGTCCGCGTCTACGTGGCTGCCAAGCGCAAGATCACCGACGGCGACAAGCTCGCAGGCCGCCACGGCAACAAGGGTGTTATCTCCAAGATCCTTCCGGTCGAGGACATGCCCTTCCTTGCAGACGGCACGCCCGTTGACATCGTCCTGAACCCGCTGGGTGTTCCGGGCCGTATGAACGTGGGCCAGGTCCTGGAGACCCACCTCGGCTGGGTTGCCAAGACCGGCTGGAAGATCGAAGGCGAGCCGGAATGGGTCAAGCAGCTGCCCAACCTGCCGCGTGAGAGCGGCCAGACCACCGTTGCCACCCCGGTGTTCGACGGTGCCCGGGAAGAGGAAATCACGGGCCTGCTGGACTCCACCAACGTGACCCGCGACGGTGACCGCCTGATCGATTCCTCGGGCAAGACCCGCCTGTTTGACGGCCGCTCCGGCGAGCCGTTCCCGGATCCGATCTCGGTCGGCTACATGTACATCCTGAAGCTCCACCACCTGGTGGACGACAAGATCCACGCGCGCTCCACCGGCCCGTACTCCATGATCACGCAGCAGCCGCTGGGTGGTAAGGCACAGTTCGGTGGCCAGCGCTTCGGTGAAATGGAAGTGTGGGCGCTCGAAGCTTACGGCGCCGCCTACACGCTCCAGGAGCTCCTGACCATCAAGTCCGATGACATCCACGGCCGCGTCAAGGTCTACGAAGCCATCGTCAAGGGCGAGAACATCCCCGAGCCGGGCGTTCCCGAGTCCTTCAAGGTCTTGATCAAGGAAATGCAGTCGCTGTGCCTGAACGTGGAAGTGCTTTCCACGGACGGAACCACAATTGAAATGCGTGACTCTGATGACGCAGTCTTCACGGCTGCGGAAGAACTGGGCATCGATCTGTCTCGAGCAGAGCCCAGCTCCGTAGAAGAGGTCTAGCAGGCGGGCGTACGACGGCGGGTGCCCACCCGCCGTCGTGCCCCACCTCCCTCATCCCGCACCAAGACTTCAGAATTTAGAGAACAAGAGAGAACAGGGACCATATGTCCAGCGAATCCTCCTTCGGCCTCATGCAGATCGGCCTCGCCACCGCGGAAGACATCCGCGGCTGGTCGTACGGCGAGGTTAAGAAGCCGGAAACCATCAACTACCGCACGCTCAAGCCCGAGAAGGACGGCCTCTTCTGCGAGAAGATCTTCGGCCCGTCCCGCGACTGGGAATGCTACTGCGGCAAGTACAAGCGCGTGCGCTTCAAGGGCATCATCTGTGAGCGCTGTGGCGTTGAAGTCACGCGCGCCAAGGTCCGCCGCGAACGCATGGGCCACATCGAGCTGGCCGCACCGGTCACGCACATCTGGTACTTCAAGGGTGTTCCCTCCCGCCTGGGCTACCTCCTTGACCTGGCACCGAAGGACCTCGAAAAGGTCATCTACTTCGCTGCCTACATGATCACCAGCGTTGACGAGGCCGCCCGCCACGAGGAACTGCCCAACCTGCAGGTTGAGCACGACATCGAGAAGAAGCAGCTGATTGACAACCGCGACTCCGACATCGCGGCGATCGCCCGCGACCTCGAAGGCGAAATCGCCCGCCTTGAGGGTGAAGGCGCAAAGGCTGCGGACAAGAAGAAGGCCCGCGACTCCGCCGACCGCCAGATGGCAAACGTGCGCAAGCGTGCGGACGCAGACATCGAGCGCCTTGAGCAGGTCTGGGACCGCTTCAAGAACCTCAAAGTCGCCGACCTCGAGGGCGACGAAGGCCTGTACCGCGAACTGCGCGACCGCTACGGCATGTACTTCGAAGGCTCCATGGGCGCCGAGGCCATCAAGAAGCGCCTTGAGAACTTCGACATGCAGGCCGAGTCCGAGGCTCTGCGCGACATCATCGCCAACGGCAAGGGCCAGCGCAAGACCCGTGCCCTCAAGCGCCTGAAGGTGGTCAACGCGTTCCTGACCACCAACAACAGCCCGCTTGGCATGGTCCTCGACGCCGTCCCGGTGATCCCGCCGGAACTGCGCCCCATGGTCCAGCTGGACGGCGGCCGCTTCGCGACCTCCGACCTCAACGACCTGTACCGCCGCGTGATCAACCGGAACAACCGCCTCAAGCGCCTGCTTGACCTCGGCGCTCCGGAGATCATCGTCAACAACGAGAAGCGCATGCTTCAGGAAGCTGTTGACAGCCTCTTCGACAACGGCCGCCGCGGCCGTCCCGTCACCGGCCCGGGCAACCGTCCGCTGAAGTCCCTGAGCGACATGCTCAAGGGCAAGCAGGGCCGCTTCCGCCAGAACCTCCTCGGCAAGCGCGTCGACTACTCCGGCCGTTCGGTCATCGTGGTCGGTCCGCAGCTGAAGCTGCACCAGTGCGGCCTGCCCAAGCAGATGGCCCTGGAGCTCTTCAAGCCGTTCGTGATGAAGCGCCTGGTTGACCTCAACCATGCGCAAAACATCAAGTCGGCCAAGCGGATGGTTGAGCGTTACCGCCCGCAGGTTTGGGACGTCCTCGAAGAGATCATCACCGAACACCCGGTGCTGCTCAACCGTGCACCTACCCTGCACCGCCTGGGCATCCAGGCGTTCGAGCCGCAGCTTGTTGAAGGCAAGGCCATCCAGCTTCACCCGCTGGTGTGTGGTGCGTTCAATGCCGACTTCGACGGCGACCAGATGGCAGTGCACCTGCCGCTGAGCCCCGAGGCGCAGGCTGAGGCGCGCATCCTGATGCTGTCCTCGAACAACATCCTGAAGCCTTCTGACGGACGTCCGGTCACCCTGCCTTCGCAGGATATGATCATCGGCCTCTACCACCTGACCACCAAGCGTGTTGGTTCAGCAGGTGAAGGCCGCGTCTTCGGTTCGGTTTCCGAAGCCATCATGGCGTTCGACGCCCGCGAGCTGCACCTGAACTCGCAGGTCAAGATCCGCCTGGAAGGCTTCGTGCCGTACGCCGGCTGGGAAGCCCCAGAGGGCTGGGAGCCGGGTCAGCCCGCGCTCGTCCAGACCTCCCTGGGCCAGGTCCTCTTCAACGAGACCCTGCCTGAGGACTACCCGTGGGTTGAGGCTGTCGCCGATAAGGGCGAACTGTCCCGCATCGTCAACGACCTTGCCGAGCGCTACCCGAAGGTTGTCACGGCCGCCACGCTGGACAACCTGAAGGATGCCGGTTTCTACTGGGCCACCCGCTCGGGCGTCACCGTTGCCATCTCCGACATCGAGGTCCCGGCCGCCAAGCCGGAGATCCTCGCCGGTTACGAGGAGCGGGCCGCCAAGATCCAGGGCCAGTATGACAAGGGCCTGATCGACGACGACGAGCGCCGCCAGGAACTGATCGAGATCTGGAACAAGGCCACCAACGAGATCGCTTCGGTGATGCGCGAGAGCCTGTCCCCGATGAACACGATCAACCGCATGGTGTCCTCCGGTGCACGTGGTAACTGGATGCAGGTCCGCCAGATCGCGGGTATCCGTGGCCTGGTGGCCAACCCGAAGGGTGAGATCATCCCGCGTCCCATCAAGTCCTCCTACCGCGAGGGCCTGTCGGTGCTGGAATACTTCATCGCCACCCACGGTGCACGTAAGGGTCTTGCCGACACCGCGCTGCGTACCGCCAACTCGGGTTACCTGACCCGTCGTCTGGTGGACGTGTCCCAGGACGTCATTGTCCGCGAAGAGGACTGCGGCACCGAGCGTGGCCTGGTCACGCCCATTGCCGTCGCCGATTCCAACGGCGAGCTGGTCCTGGACGAGAACGTCGAGAACAGCGCCTACGCACGTACGCTGGCCGTTGACGTCGTCGACTCCGAGGGCAACGTCCTCGCAGCCGCCGGCACCGACTGCGGCGACGTTGTCATCGACGAGCTGTTCAAGGCAGGCATCACCGAGGTCAAGGTCCGCTCCGTACTCACCTGTGAGTCCAGCGTCGGTACCTGCGCGCTTTGCTACGGCCGTTCGCTGGCCACCGGCAAGACCGTGGACATCGGCGAGGCCGTGGGCATCATCGCCGCACAGTCCATCGGTGAGCCGGGTACCCAGCTGACCATGCGTACGTTCCACACCGGTGGTGCAGTCTCCGCCAGCGGTGGCGACGACATCACCCAGGGTCTGCCCCGTATCCAGGAGCTCTTCGAAGCCCGTACTCCGAAGGGTGTCGCCCCGATTGCAGAAGCAGCCGGCCGCATCACCATCGAAGAGTCCGAGCGCCAGATGCGCCTGGTCATCACGCCGGACGACGGAACAGAAGAGATCGCTTACCCGGTCCTGCGCCGTTCACGCCTGCTGATCGAAGACGGCGACCACGTTGCCGTCGGCCAGAAGCTGATCAACGGTCCCGTGGACCCCAAGCAGGTTCTGCGCATCATGGGTCCCCGTGCAGCACAGAAGTTCCTGGTGGACGAGGTCCAGGGCGTGTACCGCAGCCAGGGCATCGGTATCCACGACAAGCACGTCGAGGTTATCGTCCGCCAGATGCTGCGCCGCGTTACGGTCATCGAGTCCGGCGAATCGGACCTGCTGCCCGGCGAGCTCGCTGAGCGCAGCCGCTTCGAGGAGGCCAACCGACGCGTTGTATCCGAGGGTAAGACGCCGGCTTCCGGCCGTCCCGAGCTCATGGGTATCACCAAGGCGTCGCTGGCCACCGAGTCCTGGCTGTCCGCAGCTTCCTTCCAGGAGACCACCCGCGTCCTGACGCAGGCGGCCATGGAAGGCAAGAGCGATCCGCTGCTGGGCCTCAAGGAGAACGTCATCATCGGTAAGCTGATCCCGGCCGGCACGGGCCTGCCGCGCTACACCGAGGTCACCGTGGAGCCCACTGAGGAAGCAAAGGCCAACCTGTTCACCGGCCCCAGCGCGTTCAGTGACTTCTCGTACGACACTCTGGGCGGCGACGGAGCTCCTGAGTTCCACGCCATCCCGCTGGATGATTACGACCTGGGCAACGACTTCCGGTAATGGGCAGGGTGGTCCCTTTCGTGTCGCGTTCAGCGCCACGTAGGGGACCCTCCGCCCGGCCTTAGGCCTTAAAAGGGATGGTCCCGCACCGCAGGGTGCGGGACCATCCCCGTTTAACCCGCCGATTAAGGCCTGGCAGCCGTCCATGCTAGACTTGTTACTAATTGTTATTGTGGCAGTGGATGAGAGCGCCGGTTCCAGCTGAAAGGCTTGAGCCAGAGCGACGTTTCCGGTTTGCAGGGTTCTTGTGCAACGTATGCCACATTTTTGCATGCCTAGGGAACATTGCAGATGCTTTGCCGGCCCGGGTGTGCGATCCGACTATTAAGGCTTCGCCTTCGCCGCCTGGAGTTCAACTTCGAGGCCCGGGCGGCGGGGCAACGCAACAGGAGAGTGGCCGGAAGCGGCTGCTCCGGATAAAACGGAGAACACGAGAGTGCCTACGATTAACCAGCTGGTCCGCAAGGGCCGCACGCCTAAGGTCTCAAAGACCAAGGCTCCCGCGCTTAAGGGCAGCCCGATGCGCCGCGGTGTTTGCACCCGCGTCTACACCACCACCCCGAAGAAGCCGAACTCGGCTCTGCGTAAGGTGGCACGTGTGCGCCTCAACGGCGGCGTGGAAGTAACCGCCTACATCCCCGGTGTTGGCCACAACCTGCAGGAGCACTCCATTGTGCTCGTTCGCGGTGGTCGTGTTAAGGACCTTCCGGGTGTCCGCTACAAGATCGTCCGTGGCGCCCTCGATACCCAGGGTGTGAAGAACCGTAAGCAGGCCCGCAGCCGCTACGGCGCAAAGATGGAGAAGAAGTAATATGCCTCGCAAGGGTCCGGCCCCCAAGCGGCCGCTCGTTTCGGATCCGGTTTACGGCTCCCCGCTGGTAACCCAGCTCATCAACAAGGTGCTCGTTGACGGCAAGAAGTCCACGGCAGAGCGCATCGTCTACGGTGCCCTCGAAGGCGCACGCGCCAAGTCCGGCGGCGACCCCGTCGCAGCACTCAAGAAGGCCATGGACAACGTCAAGCCTTCCCTCGAGGTCCGCTCCCGCCGTGTCGGTGGCGCAACCTACCAGGTCCCGGTTGAGGTCAAGCCGGGCCGCTCCACCGCACTCGCACTGCGCTGGCTGGTCGGCTACTCCAAGGCCCGCCGCGAGAAGACGATGACCGAACGCCTCCAGAACGAAATCCTGGATGCATCCAACGGTCTCGGTGCCGCTGTGAAGCGTCGCGAAGACACCCACAAGATGGCCGAGTCCAACAAGGCCTTCGCACACTACCGCTGGTAATACTTCCCGGACGCCGCCGGCTCAACCGAGCCGGCGGCGAACGTGTAGTCCATCCCAAAAGGAGACCCCGTGGCACAGGACGTGCTTACCGACCTTAGTAAGGTCCGCAACATCGGCATCATGGCCCACATCGATGCCGGCAAGACCACCACCACCGAGCGCATCCTGTTCTACACGGGTGTGAACCACAAGATCGGCGAAACGCACGACGGCGCTTCGACCACTGACTGGATGGAACAGGAAAAGGAACGCGGCATCACCATCACGTCTGCCGCCGTGACCTGCTTCTGGGAAAACAACCAGATCAACATCATCGACACCCCCGGCCACGTTGACTTCACCGTTGAGGTTGAGCGCTCCCTGCGCGTCCTCGACGGTGCCGTTGCCGTGTTCGATGGCAAGGAAGGCGTTGAACCGCAGTCTGAGACCGTATGGCGGCAGGCTGACAAGTACAACGTTCCCCGCATCTGCTTCGTCAACAAGATGGACAAGCTCGGTGCTGACTTCTACTTCACCGTAGACACCATCATCAGCCGCCTCGGCGCCAAGCCGCTGGTTATGCAGCTGCCCATCGGTGCCGAGAACGACTTCATCGGCGTCGTGGACCTGCTCTACATGCGCGCACTGGTGTGGCCCGGCGACGCAAAGGGCGATGTCACCATGGGTGCCAAGTACGAGATCCGCGAGATCCCGGCTGACCTCCAGGAAAAGGCTGAAGAGTACCGCGCAGCGCTCGTTGAGACCGTGGCGGAGTCCTCCGAAGAACTCATGGAGAAGTACCTCGAGGGCGAAGAGATCTCGATCGACGAGCTCAAGGCCGGCATCCGCAAGATGACGATCAACTCCGAGCTGTACCCGATCTTCTGCGGTTCTGCCTTCAAGAACCGCGGCGTTCAGCCCATGCTCGACGCAGTGGTGGACTACCTGCCGAACCCGCTCGACGTCCCGCCGATGGTCGGCCACGACCCGCGCGACGAGGAGAAGGAACTGACCCGCAAGCCTTCCGCTGAAGAGCCCTTCTCCGCACTGGCCTTCAAGATCGCTGCGCACCCGTTCTTCGGTCAGCTCACCTTCATCCGCGTGTACTCCGGTCACGTGGAAGCCGGCGCCCAGGTGGTCAACTCCACCAAGGGCAAGAAGGAGCGCATCGGCAAGCTCTTCCAGATGCACGCCAACAAGGAAATGCCTGTTGAGGGCGCTACCGCGGGCCACATCTACGCCGCAATCGGCCTCAAGGACACCACCACCGGCGACACCCTGTGCGACGCTGCCAACCAGATCGTCCTGGAATCCATGAGCTTCCCGGAGCCCGTGATCTCTGTTGCCATCGAGCCGAACACCAAGGGTGACCAGGAGAAGCTGTCCACGGCCATCCAGAAGCTCTCCGCTGAGGACCCCACCTTCCAGGTGTCCCTCAACGAAGACACCGGCCAGACGATCATCGCCGGCATGGGCGAGCTCCACCTGGACATCCTGGTGGACCGCATGCGCCGCGAGTTCAAGGTCGAGGCCAACGTGGGCAAGCCCCAGGTTGCCTACCGCGAAACCATCAAGCGTGCTGTGGAGCGTCACGACTACACGCACAAGAAGCAGACCGGTGGTTCGGGCCAGTTCGCAAAGGTCCAGATCGCGATCGAGCCCCTGGACACCGCAGAGGGCGAGCTGTACGAGTTCGAGAACAAGGTCACCGGTGGCCGCGTTCCGCGCGAGTACATCCCGTCTGTGGACGCTGGTATCCAGGATGCGCTGAACGACGGCGTCCTGGCCGGCTACCCGGTTGTCGGCATTAAGGCGACGCTGGTTGACGGCGCCTACCACGATGTTGACTCCTCGGAAATGGCGTTCAAGATCGCCGGCCGGATGGCTTTCAAGGAAGCCGCCCGCAAGGCGAACCCTGTTCTGCTCGAACCGCTGATGGATGTAGAGGTCCGCACCCCTGAGGAATACATGGGTGACGTTATCGGTGACCTCAACTCCCGCCGTGGCCAGATGCAGTCCATGGAGGACGCGCAGGGCGTCAAGGTCATCCGCGCGCACGTTCCGCTGTCCGGCATGTTCGGCTACATCGGTGACCTGCGTTCGAAGACCCAGGGCCGTGCTGTGTACTCCATGACGTTCAACAGCTACGCCGAGGTCCCGAAGGCAGTTGCCGACGAGATCATCCAGAAGACCCGCGGCGAATAGTCCTTCGGACGCTCGCAGCGAACAACCTCGGGTGTGCCTTCCGGTTTCGGAAGGCCCAGCCGGTGCAGGTGGCCGGGAACGGCCGGCACAGTCCGTTCAACCGGATTCCGGCCATCTGCACGAACAGGCTCAAGGGACTAGTATTAGTTCCTGAATCTGCAATTTCACCAATCCAAAGCCCCCCAAGTAGACTTGCCTGAGTTTCTGCCGCGAGAAGCGCGGCCGAAGGGCAAGCCATTTGAAAACGTTCTAGGAGGAACCTGTGGCAAAGGCAAAGTTCGAGCGGACTAAGCCGCACGTCAACATCGGCACCATCGGTCACGTTGACCACGGTAAGACGACGCTGACGGCCGCCATTTCCAAGGTGCTGTACGACAAGTACCCGGATCTCAACGAGAAGCGCGACTTCGCGTCGATCGACTCTGCTCCCGAAGAGCGTCAGCGCGGTATTACCATCAACATCTCCCACGTGGAGTACCAGACCGAGAAGCGTCACTACGCACACGTTGACGCCCCCGGTCACGCTGACTACATCAAGAACATGATCACCGGTGCTGCCCAGATGGACGGCGCAATCCTCGTGGTTGCCGCCACCGACGGCCCCATGGCACAGACCCGCGAGCACGTTCTGCTCGCCCGCCAGGTTGGTGTTCCCTACCTGCTGGTCGCGCTGAACAAGTCCGACATGGTTGAGGACGAGGAACTCCTCGACCTCGTGGAAATGGAAGTTCGCGAACTGCTCAGCTCGCAGGGCTTCGACGGCGACGAGGCCCCCGTGGTCCGCGTTTCCGGCCTGAAGGCACTGGAAGGCGACCCCGAGTGGGTCAAGTCCGTCGAGGACCTGATGGCTGCAGTCGACGAGTCCGTTCCGGACCCCGTACGTGACCGCGACAAGCCGTTCCTGATGCCGATCGAAGACGTCTTCACCATCACCGGCCGTGGCACCGTTGTTACGGGCCGCGCCGAGCGTGGAACCCTCGCCATCAACTCCGAGGTCGAGATCGTCGGCATCCGCCCGGTCCAGAAGACCACGGTTACCGGTATCGAGATGTTCCACAAGCAGCTCGACGAAGCATGGGCCGGCGAGAACTGTGGCCTGCTGCTCCGTGGCCTGAAGCGCGACGATGTCGAGCGTGGCCAGGTTGTCGTCAAGCCGGGTTCCATCACCCCGCACACCGACTTCGAGGCAAACGTCTACATCCTCTCCAAGGACGAAGGCGGACGCCACAACCCGTTCTACTCGAACTACCGCCCGCAGTTCTACTTCCGCACCACGGACGTAACCGGCGTTATCACCCTGCCCGAGGGCACGGAAATGGTTATGCCCGGCGACAACACTGAGATGACCGTTGCGCTCATCCAGCCGATCGCAATGGAAGAGGGCCTCGGCTTCGCAATCCGCGAAGGCGGCCGCACCGTTGGTTCGGGACGTGTCACCAAGATCATCAAGTAATACTTGCTGAACTGAAGGAGGGCCCCGCTGCTGCTGCAGCGGGGCCCTCCTTTTTCTTTAACGCGCTGCTGCTACTGTTGCAGGGTCGAAAGGAGTCCGTGGTGGACTGGCTTATCTTCCTAGTAGTTGCCGTAGCCGTGGTGGCAGGTGCTTTCTGGGCGAAGAAGTATTTCCGGCACGAGATCGGCCGTGCCAAGCGGATCAACCGCGCCAACAAGAACCGGTAGGACTATTCCCGGGATGCCTTCCGCGCCCGGGAAAGTGTCCGGTACCAGTAGAACGATTGCTTCGGGGTGCGTTTCTGGGTTTCGAAGTCAACATGGACCAGGCCGAACCGCTGTGAGTAGCCGGCAGCCCACTCGAAGTTGTCCATCAGCGTCCACACGTAGTATCCCCGCAGGTCCACGCCCTCAGCGGCGCCACCGGGGGCGGTCGCATCAAGTGCCGCGCGCAGGTGTGACGCCAGATAGCTGACCCGCTGCCCGTCGTCGTACGTTCCAGAGACGGTGTCCGGCTCAGGGAAGCTGGCCCCGCCCTCGGTGATGTAGACCGGAGGCAGCGCGGAACCGTACCGGTCACGGAGTTCGGCGAGGAGGACGCCCAGGTGGTCAGGGGCCACGGGCCAGCCGAACCCGGTGCTGCCGTACTCGGGGTAGCCCACCTCGTGGAAGGGGAGCCTGGCAACCGACTTGTGCACGTCCGCGGGGATCGAGGCGCTGCCGCGGCCCATCGCTACTTTCACCGGGAAGTAGTAGTTCAGCCCATAGAAGTCCAGCGGCTGGTGGATGGTCCGCAGATCGGCGTCGGTGATCCTGCCGATGGAGCGGAGCCATGGCTTGGCATACACCGGAAGCTTCGGATACCGGCCCAGCAGCACCGGATCTGCGTAGATCCTGTTCATCAGCAGGTCATAGAGGTGCGCCACCAGCCGGTCACCGATCTTCCGGCTCGCCGGCCGGACAGGGGCATGCAGGTTGGTTACACCGATGCCCCCGGCCACGCCGGCCGCCCGCAGGGCCTGCGCGCCGAGCCCATGGGCCAGGAGCTGGTGGTGGATGGACGGGAGTGCATCGAACAGCAGCGCGTGCCCGGGGGCGTGGACACCCAGCGCGTACCCGTTCAGCGTGACGGACACCGGCTCGTTCAGTGTGACCCATTGGGCCACGCGGTCGCCGAACCGTTCGCCTGCCGCCGTTGCGTAGTCCGCAAACCGCAGCGCCGTCTCCCGGTTCATCCAGCCGCCGCGGTGTTCCAGCGGCAGGGGAGTGTCCCAGTGGTAGAGCGTGGCCATGGGGGATATGCCTGCGGCGAGGAGCTGGTCGATCAACCGGTCGTAAAAGTCCAGGCCCTCACTGTTGAACGCACCGCGGCCGTCCGGCTGGATGCGCGGCCAGGACAGCGAGAAACGGTAGGAGTCCACGCCGAGATCCTGGAGAAGCGCCACGTCTTCGGGCAGCCGGTTATAGTGATCGCAGGCAATGGCGGGGGAGTGGCCGTCGATGATGGCACCGGGCTTCTCGGCGAAAGCGTCCCAGCCGGACGGTCCGCGGCCGCCGGTACGGAGTGCGCCCTCGATCTGGAAGGCGGCGGCTGCCACGCCCAGGATGAACGACGGCGGGATGCGGCCGGCGAGGCCGGTCACGGAATCGGTGCTTTCCAGCGTCATCCCCCTATCATCCATTCACGGGGCGGGGCAGGCAATGGCCGCAGGCCCGGCGGCCAAGGCCGGATTCGCTTCTGCCGAAGATTTCCGGCATACTAGATGAGTTGTTCAAGCGCTTCTTCGCGTCCCGATCCGGATAATGCCGGGTGCCAGGGTCCAAGTGGAAGACCAAACATAACCCACCCCAATGGAACTGCGGATTTATGCGTGAAACTGCGCGACACGCCCGACCGCGGGGGTCGGTTGCGCCGGCAAGGTGAGGAACCCGGATTCATCCGGATTCAGTTTGTGCGGCGGATGGTGGTTACGACCTCAAATGCTTCGGCAGCCATACAACGAGTAAGTGAACAGGGCAGCCCTAACCAGGGGAAGCACAGACTGAAAGAGAGTCAGGCGACATGGCGGGACAAAAAATCCGCATCCGGCTGAAGTCATACGACCACGAGGTCATTGACGTTTCAGCACGGAAGATCGTTGAGACGGTCACGCGCGCAGGCGCAACGGTAGTCGGCCCCGTGCCGCTGCCGACGGAGAAGAACGTGTACTGCGTGATCCGCTCTCCGCACAAGTACAAGGACAGCCGCGAGCACTTTGAAATGCGCACGCACAAGCGTCTTATCGACATCATCGATCCCACGCCCAAGGCCGTCGACTCGCTTATGCGCCTCGACCTGCCGGCCGACGTGAACATCGAAATCAAGCTGTAGGGAGGTGCTGAGAAACTATGACCGCAACCCGTAACGTTAAGGGCCTGCTGGGCACGAAGCTCGGCATGACCCAGGTCTGGGACGAGAACAACAAGCTCATCCCCGTCACTGTGGTCCAGGCAGATTCGAACGTCATCACCCAGCTGCGCAACGCTGAGACCGATGGCTACGTCGCCGTTCAGATCGGCTACGGCCAGATCGACCCCCGCAAGGTCACCAAGCCGCTGGCTGGTCACTTTGAGAAGGCAGGCGTCACGCCTCGCCGCCATGTCGTCGAACTCCGTACCGCAGATGCTGCTGAGTACGAGCTGGGCCAGGAG
Source organism: Pseudarthrobacter sp. NPDC092424 (assembly GCF_044754925.1). Lineage (NCBI taxonomy): Bacteria > Bacillati > Actinomycetota > Actinomycetes > Micrococcales > Micrococcaceae > Pseudarthrobacter > Pseudarthrobacter sp. NPDC092424. Next base: position 57,060 of record NZ_JBIVQC010000001.1, read on the forward strand.
CTCTCCGTTGAGCTCTTCGAAGCCGGCCAGAAGATCGACGTCATCGGCACCACCAAGGGTAAGGGCTTCGCCGGTGTTATGAAGCGTCACGGCTTCTCCGGTGTCGGCGCTTCCCACGGTGCCCACAAGAACCACCGTAAGCCCGGTTCAATCGGTGGCGCATCCACCCCGAGCCGCGTCTTCAAGGGCATGAGAATGGCCGGCCGCATGGGCGCCGTTCGCCACACCACGCTGAACCTCACGGTCCACGCGGTTGACGTCGAGAAGTCGCTGCTCCTGATCAAGGGTGCCGTTCCCGGTGCCCGCGGCCAGGTCGTCTTCGTACGCACTGCCGTGAAGGGAGCCTAGTTCAATGGCTAACACTGTCCAGGTTGACCTGCCTGCAGAGATCTTCGACGTTCAGACCAACGTGCCGCTTCTGCACCAGGTTGTCGTTGCCCAGCTCGCTGCTGCTCGCCAGGGTACCCACAAGACCAAGACCCGCGCCGAGGTTTCCGGTGCAGGCCGCAAGCCGTTCAAGCAGAAGGGCACCGGCCGCGCCCGTCAGGGTTCCATCCGTGCTCCCCACATGACCGGCGGTGGCATTGTCCACGGTCCCACCCCGCGTGACTACAGCCAGCGCACCCCCAAGAAGATGATTGCTGCTGCACTGCGCGGCGCACTGTCTGACAGGGCACGCAACGGCCGTATCCACGTTGTCGCCGAACTGGTGGAAGGCTCCAAGCCCTCCGCCAAGACTGCACTGGCAACGCTGCGCGGCGTTTCCGACCGCAAGAACCTGCTGGTCGTTATCGAGCGCGCCAACGATGTTGCTGCACTGTCCGTGCGCAACCTCGCCGGTGTTCACGTTCTGTACGCAGACCAGCTGAACACCTACGACGTTCTCGTGTCTGATGACGTTGTCTTCACCAAGGCTGCCTACGACGCATTCGTTGCCGGCAAGGCAGTGGCAAAGAACGAGGAGGATGCCAAGTGAGTGCAGCCACCATCAAGGATCCGCGCGACGTTGTGCTTGCACCCGTCGTTTCGGAAAAGAGCTACGGCCTGATCGACGAGGGCAAGTACACCTTCCTGGTGGACCCCCGTTCGAACAAGACCGAGATCAAGCTGGCCGTGGAGAAGATTTTCTCCGTCAAGGTCGAATCGATCAACACCATCAACCGTGCCGGTAAGCGCAAGCGCACCAAATTCGGATGGGGTACCCGCAAGAACACCAAGCGTGCGATTGTCACCCTCAAAGAAGGCACCATCGACATCTTCGGCGGTCCGCTCTCGTAGCGGAGACCACTTTAACGAGGAAATAAATTATGGGAATCCGTAAATACAAGCCGACTACCCCGGGCCGTCGTGGCTCGAGCGTAGCGGACTTCACTGAAATCACGCGGTCGACGCCGGAAAAGTCGTTGGTACGTCCGCTGCCCAAGAAGGGCGGCCGTAACAACACCGGTAAGATCACCACCCGCCACAAGGGTGGTGGGCACAAGCGCCAGTACCGTCTGATCGACTTCCGTCGCCACGACAAGGACGGCGTCAACGCCCGCGTTGCCGAAATCGAGTACGACCCGAACCGTACGGCGCGCATCGCGCTCCTGCACTACGTTGATGGCACCAAGCGTTACATCATCGCCCCCAACAAGCTGTCCCAGGGTGACGTTGTTGAAGCAGGTGCCGGCGCTGACATCAAGCCCGGTAACAACCTGCCGCTGCTCAACATCCCGGTGGGTACCGTTATCCACGCAGTTGAACTGCGTCCGGGCGGCGGCGCCAAGATGGGCCGCTCCGCTGGCGCATCCATCCAGCTCGTCGCCAAGGAAGGCCGCTTCGCCCAGCTGCGTCTGCCTTCCGGCGAAATCCGCAACGTTGACGTGCGCTGCCGCGCAACCGTCGGCGAGGTAGGCAACGCCGAGCAGTCGAACATCAACTGGGGCAAGGCCGGCCGCATGCGGTGGAAGGGCGTTCGCCCGACCGTCCGTGGTGTCGCCATGAACCCGGTTGACCACCCGCACGGTGGTGGTGAGGGTAAGACGTCCGGTGGACGTAACCCCGTCAACCCGAACGGTAAGCGGGAAGGCCGCACCCGCCGCCCCAACAAAGAGAGCGACAAGCTTATTGTGCGTCGCCGTCGTACTGGCAAGAACAAGCGATAGGAGCCTGGACACATGCCACGCAGCCTGAAAAAAGGTCCTTTCGTTGACCAGCACCTCTTTGTGAAGGTAGCCAGGGAAAACGAAAAGGGCACCAAGAACGTCATCAAGACCTGGTCCCGCCGTTCGATGATCATCCCCGACATGCTCGGACACACGATCGCCGTACACGACGGACGCAAGCACATTCCGGTGTTTGTCACTGAGTCGATGGTCGGGCACAAGCTCGGCGAATTCGCTCCCACGCGGACTTTCCGCGGCCATGTCAAGGACGACCGTAAGGGCAAGCGCCGCTAGGCGCCTGCACTTACGTCAAAGACGAGAGAAGGAAAGCAATGGAAGCCAAGGCAATTGCGCGTCACATCCGCGTAACGCCTATGAAGGCCCGGCGCGTCGTCAACCTTGTTCGTGGATTGCAAGCGAATGAGGCTCTGGCAATTCTGAAGTTTGCCCCGCAGGCAGCTTCGGAGCCGGTATTCAAGGTAGTACAGTCGGCAATCTCCAACGCCCGGGTCCTCGCGGACCGCGACGGTGTTGCGTTTGACGAAGGTGACCTCATCATCAGCGAAGCGTTTGTTGATGAAGGCCCGACCATGAAGCGGTTCCAGCCGCGTGCCCAGGGTCGTGCATTTCAGATCAAGAAGCGCACCAGCCACATCACCGTGGTAGTCGCTACCCCGGAGAAAGAGGAGGCTCGCTAAGTGGGACAGAAAGTAAACCCGCACGGGTTCCGACTCGGCATCACCACCGATCACGTATCGCACTGGTTCGCTGACAGCACCAAGGCCGGACAGCGGTACAAGGACTTCGTTCGCGAAGACATCCGCATCCGCCAGCTCATGTCCACGGGCATGGAGCGCGCCGGCATCGCCAAGGTCGAGATCGAGCGCACCCGTGACCGCGTCCGCGTGGACATCCACACGGCCCGTCCCGGCATCGTTATCGGCCGCCGTGGAGCAGAAGCAGACCGCATCCGCGGCGAGCTCGAAAAGCTCACCGGCAAGCAGGTACAGCTGAACATCCTCGAGGTCAAGAACCCCGAGATGGAAGCACAGCTTGTTGCCCAGGGCGTTGCTGAACAGCTGACTTCCCGCGTGGCTTTCCGCCGTGCGATGAAGAAGGCCATGCAGTCCGCACAGCGTGCAGGTGCCAAGGGCATCCGTATCGCCTGCTCCGGTCGACTGGGTGGCGCTGAAATGTCCCGCTCGGAGTTCTACCGTGAAGGCCGTGTGCCCCTGCACACCCTCCGCGCGAACATCGACTATGGCTTCTACGAAGCCAAGACCACCTTCGGCCGCATTGGCGTGAAGGTCTGGATCTACAAGGGTGACGTCACCGCCAAGGAACTGGCCCAGCAGGCCGCTTCCGCCCCGTCCCGCGGCCGCTCCGGCGACCGTCCGGGCCGTCCGGGTGGCGCTGACCGTGGTGACCGCCGCCGTCGTAACGACCGTCCGGCCGCCGAAGCAGCTCCCGCTGCCGAGGCACCCGCGGTTGAGGCTGCACCCGCTGCAGCAGTAGAAGGAGGACAGGCTTAAATGCTTATCCCACGTCGAGTCAAGCACCGCAAGCAGCACCACCCGGGTCGTTCCGGCGCTGCTACGGGCGGCACCAAGGTCACCTTCGGTGAGTACGGCATCCAGGCCCTGAGCCCGGCATACGTCACGAACCGGCAGATCGAGTCTGCACGTATCGCGATGACCCGCCACATCAAGCGTGGCGGCAAGGTCTGGATCAACATCTACCCGGACCGTCCCCTGACCAAGAAGCCGGCCGAAACCCGCATGGGTTCCGGTAAGGGTTCGCCGGAATGGTGGGTCGCAAACGTCAAGCCGGGTCGGGTTCTCTTCGAGATCTCCGGCGTCGAAGAATCGGTAGCACGCGAGGCACTCCGCCTGGCAATCCACAAGCTCCCGTTGAAGGCACGCATTCTGCGTCGCGAAGGTGGTGAATAGAAATGGCAGTAGGATCCAAGGATCTGGCTCCCGCACAGCTGGACGGTTTCGACAACGAGCGTCTCGTTGAAGAACTCCGCAAGGCCAAGGAAGAGCTGTTCAACCTGCGTTTCCAGTCCGCCACCGGTCAGCTGGAGAACCACGGTCGTCTGCGCGCGGTAAAGAAGGACATCGCCCGCATCTACACCGTTCTCCGTGAGCGCGAGCTGGGCATTCGTGCCGAGGTTGCCGCACCGGTTGTGGAAGCCAAGGAAGAGAAGAAGTCCAAGAAGGCTGCAACCAAGAAGGCCGAAAAGGCTGAAACGGTTGAGACCGAGGAGGATGCCAAGTGAGTGAAAAGGACCAGAACGTGACGGAAACTGCTACCGCAGCCACGGCTGAGCAGCGCGGTTACCGCAAGACGCGTCGCGGCTACGTGGTCTCGGACAAGATGGAAAAGACCATCGTTGTCCAGGTTGAGGACCGCGTGAAGCACGCACTGTACGGCAAGGTCATCCGCCGTACCTCCAAGGTCAAGGCACACGATGAGAACAACACCGCCGGCATCGGCGACCTCGTTGTCATCGCCGAGACCCGTCCGCTGTCCGCCACCAAGAACTGGCGGCTCGTGGAAATCCTCGAGAAGGCCAAGTAGCAGCAGCTGCTTCGCCGTGTGGCCCTCGCTCCCGTCGCGGAGCGGGGGCTGCCTCGTTTAACCGCCACGGGTTGTATGCGCGTCACGGAGAGCACGCTTCTAGTAACAGTACGACGGCGGGACCGCGGCTTTCCGGGGGAGGGGCACTCGTGGCGGGCCAAAAGGCTGCCGTGCGTGACGCCGTCGTCCGTCTTGCGGGGGAGCGCTGCCGGGTGATATGGGGATCCGGGCGAAACGTGCTAGGATATTGAGTTTGTATGGCGCCTTTTGCGCGCCGTCATCAACCTCGTAAACAAGCGTGCCACAGCATAGTGCCCCCTTGCGCCCAGGAGCAGTCCTGGACCGGATGGGAGCAACTGCTTCTGGCACGGGAGTTTAGGCCTGGTCTGGCAAAATCCAGGCAGGTCAAGAGACACCCCGATCAACCGTTCCGCAAGGCTCATTCCGTAGCAAGACCACGGCCTGAGAACCGGCGCGACGCAAGGAGTAAATAGTGATTCAGCAGGAGTCGCGGCTCAAGGTCGCCGACAACACGGGTGCTAAGGAAATCCTTACCATTCGCGTTCTCGGTGGATCCGGTCGTCGCTACGCAGGCATCGGTGACGTCATTGTCGCCACCGTCAAGGATGCAATCCCTGGCGGCAACGTAAAGAAGGGCGATGTTGTCAAGGCAGTCATCGTCCGTACCAAGAAGGAACGCCGCCGTGCGGATGGTTCCTACATCAAGTTTGACGAGAACGCAGCTGTGATCCTGAAGGGTGACGGTGACCCCCGCGGTACCCGTATCTTCGGACCGGTTGGTCGTGAACTCCGTGACAAGAAGTTCATGAAGATCGTTTCTCTGGCTCCGGAGGTGCTCTAGTCCATGGCTTCTAAGATCAAGAAGGGTGACCTCGTTCAGGTCATCACTGGCGCCAAGGCTGAGCGTGGCGGCGACCGCGGCAAGCAGGGCAAGGTCCTGCGCGTGTTCCCCGACACCAACCGCGTGCTGGTTGAAGGCATCAACCGCGTCACCAAGCACACCAAGGCCGGTCAGTCGCAGCGCGGCACCAACACCGGTGGCATCGAGGTCGTGGAGGCCCCGATCCACATCTCCAACGTGGCTCTGGTAGACCCGTCCACCAAGAAGCCCACCCGCGTTGGCTTCCGCATCGACACCGTTGAGCGCAACGGCAAGAAGCGCGAAGTCCGCATCCGCGTGGCCAAGAGCTCAGGGAAGGACATCTAATGACTGAGACTCTCGAGACTCCGGCAACGAAGATCGTTCCTCGTCTGAAGACCAAGTACGCCGAATCCATCAAGAGCACGCTCATTGAGGAATTCAAGTACGAAAACGTCAACCAGGTTCCGCGCCTCGTCAAGGTTGTTGTGAACATGGGTGTTGGAGATGCCGCCAAGGACTCCAAGCTGATCGACGGCGCTGTCCGCGACCTCACCCAGATCACCGGCCAGAAGCCGCAGGTAACCAAGGCCCGCAAGTCCATCGCCCAGTTCAAGCTGCGCGAAGGCATGCCCATCGGTGCACACGCAACCCTGCGTGGCGACCGCATGTGGGAATTCCTGGACCGCCTGGTCACCCTCGCCCTGCCCCGTATCCGGGACTTCCGCGGCCTGAGTGGCAAGCAGTTCGATGGCAACGGCAACTACACCTTCGGTCTGACCGAGCAGGTTATGTTCCACGAAATCGACCAGGACAAGATCGACCGCGTCCGCGGTATGGACATCACGGTTGTTACCACTGCCAAGACCGATGACGAAGGCCGCGCGCTGCTGAAGGCGCTTGGCTTCCCGTTCAAGGCCGAAGACTAATCCAACTACGTAAAAGGTCCGGCGGCGCTGCCTAAAGGCACTCCGCGGAAACCGTTACGAGGAAGGGCAAGAGCCCACCATGACAATGACAGATCCTGTCGCAGACATGCTTACGCGTCTGCGCAATGCAAACTCGGCATACCACGACACCGTGTCCATGCCGTACAGCAAGCTCAAGGCACGCGTTGCTGACATCCTGAAGGCAGAAGGCTTCATCGCCGGCTGGAAGGAAGAAGACGCTGAGGTTGGCAAGAAGCTGACCATCGAGCTCAAGTTCGGTCCGAACCGCGAGCGTTCCATCGCTGGGGTTCGCCGCATCTCCAAGCCGGGCCTGCGTGTTTACGCAAAGTCCACCAACCTGCCGCACGTGCTCGGTGGCCTGGGTGTCGCAATCCTGTCCACCTCTTCCGGCCTCCTGACTGACAAGCAGGCCGGCAAGAAGGGCGTGGGCGGCGAAGTCCTCGCGTACGTCTGGTAACGGGAAAGGAAGAGAATAATGTCACGTATTGGACGTCTCCCCATCACCGTTCCTGCCGGCGTTGAGGTCAAGGTTGACGGCTCTGTCGTCAGCGTCAAGGGTGCCAAGGGCGAGCTGAACCACACTGTGGCCAGCCCGATCGAAGTCACTCTGGAAGCAGACACCCTGACTGTCGCCCGCCCGAACGACGAGCGCGCCTCCCGTTCACTCCACGGCCTGACCCGCACCCTGATCTCCAACATGATCGAGGGCGTTACCAAGGGCTACGAGAAGAAGCTTGAAATCGTCGGTACCGGTTACCGCGTTCAGGCCAAGGGATCTGACCTTGAGTTCGCTCTGGGTTACAGCCACCCGGTCAGCGTCACCGCTCCGGACGGCATCACCTTTGCAGTTGAGGGTCCGACCAAGCTCTCTGTTTCAGGTATCAACAAGCAGCAGGTCGGCGAGGTTGCTGCCAACATTCGCAAGCTGCGGAAGCCGGACCCCTACAAGGGCAAGGGCATCCGTTACGCCGGCGAGGTCATCCGCCGCAAGGTCGGAAAGGCTGGTAAGTAACCATGGCCATCTCAATTAACAAGAAGCGTACGAACAAGAGCAAGTCTGCTTCGCGCAGCCGCCGCCAGCTTCGTATCCGTAAGCGCATCTCCGGTACGGCTGTACGTCCGCGTCTGGTCGTCAACCGCTCCGCACGCCACGTGTTCGTCCAGGTTGTTGATGACACCAAGGGCCTGACCGTAGCGAGCGCCTCCACCCTGGAAGCCGACCTTCGTGCATTCGACGGTGACAAGACTGCCAAGGCCAAGCGCGTTGGCGAGCTGGTTGCCGAGCGTGCCAAGGCTGCAGGTATCGAAGCTGTTGTCTTCGACCGTGGTGGCAACAAGTACCACGGCCGGATCGCCGCCGTCGCTGACGGTGCACGTGAAGGTGGGCTGTCGCTGTGACGGAAGCAAACAAGGAAAAGGACACTGTGTCTGCAGATCAGAAGGCGACTGAAGCCGTAGCTGCCGCTGAGACCACTGCCCCCGCAGCTGCTGACGACCGCCGTGGCGGCGCTCGTCGCGGCGAGCGTGGCGACCGTGGCCAGGGCCGCGGCGACCGTGGTGGCCGTGGCGGCCGCGACGGCGGCCGTGAAGCCGAGAAGAGCCAGTTCGTAGAGCGCGTTGTTACCATCAACCGCGTTTCCAAGGTGGTCAAGGGTGGTCGTCGCTTCAGCTTCACCGCCCTGGTCGTTGTTGGTGACGGTAACGGCATGGTAGGCGTGGGCTACGGCAAGGCCAAGGAAGTTCCCGCTGCAATCGCGAAGGGTGTTGAAGAGGCCAAGAAGTCCTTCTTCCGCGTTCCCCGCGTTGGCAACACCATCCCGCACCGCGTTCAGGGTGAGGCTGCTGCCGGCGTCGTAATGCTGCGTCCGGCTTCCGCCGGTACCGGTGTTATCGCCGGCGGTCCGGTCCGTGCAGTACTGGAGTGCGTGGGCATCCACGACATCCTCTCCAAGTCGCTCGGTTCCTCCAACGCCATCAACATCGTTCACGCGACCGTTGATGCCCTGAAGCGCCTCGAAGAGCCGGCAGCAGTGGCAGCACGCCGCGGCCTGCCGCTGGACGAGATTGCTCCCCAGGCGCTGGTGAAGGCTCTCCTGAACCCGAAGGCAGGTGCCTAGTTATGGCTAAGAACCTGGTCCCCTCCGACGTTCAGTTGGAGATCACTCAGATCAAGTCCGCCATTGGCGGCAAGCAGAACCAGCGCGAAACCCTGCGGTCCCTCGGCCTGAAGCGGATCGGACACACCGTTGTCCGCACCGCCGACGCCGTGACCGTTGGCATGCTCAACACGGTTCCGCACCTGGTAAAGGTAGAGGAGGCGAAGTAAATGGCAGAGAAGACTGCTGATAAGGCGCAGGCTGCTGAGAAGCAGAATGCCCTGAAGGTTCACCACCTGCGTCCCGCCCAGGGTGCCAAGACCGCCAAGACCCGTGTTGGTCGTGGTGAGGCTTCCAAGGGTAAGACCGCCGGTCGCGGTACCAAGGGTACGAAGGCCCGCTACCAGGTAAAGGCTGGCTTTGCCGGCGGCCAGCTGCCGCTGCACATGCGCCTGCCCAAGCTGCGCGGTTTCAAGAACCCGTTCCGGGTTGAGTTCCAGGTTGTAAACCTGGACAAGCTCAACGAGCTGTTCCCCGAAGGTGGCGCTGTCACCGTGGAGAACCTGGTCGAAAAGGGTGCCGTTCGCAAGAACCAGCCCGTCAAGGTGCTGGGCACCGGCGACATCACCGTCAAGGTTGACGTCACCGCCCACGCATTCTCGGCCAGCGCCGCTGAAAAGATCGCTGCTGCAGGCGGAAGCACCACCACCCTCTAGGGTGACGGGGCAACAGCCTGTATGTTGCACTCCCGGTAACCGGGCCTTCGGGTCCGGATACCGGGAGTTTTCCATTTCCGCCGGACGTGTTTTCGCAGCCATCCGGCGCATCCTGGCCGCCGCCGATTGTTCGCATCGCGCATGCAACGGTTAGACTCGGTTGTTGGGATTTATAGATCCCCATCACACCACTCTTCTTCACACCACAGGAGGACGCTTGCTTAGCGCATTTGGCCGGGCCTTTCGCACGCCTGATCTGCGACGCAAGTTGTTGTTCACGCTGGGAATCATCACCATCTTCCGCTTGGGCGCCTTCATTCCCTCGCCTGGTGTGGACTACCAGAATGTCCAGCAATGCTTGCAGAACGGTCAAACGGCAGGCGGGCTGTACCAGCTCGTAAACCTGTTCAGCGGCGGGGCCCTGCTCCAGGTGTCGATCTTCGCCCTGGGCATCATGCCGTACATCACGGCCAGCATCATCGTGCAGCTGCTCCGGGTGGTCATTCCCCGGTTCCAGGAACTGTACGAAGAGGGCGCTGCAGGACAGTCCAAGCTCACCCAGTACACGCGCTACCTCACCATTGCCCTGGGCCTGCTGAACGCAACCACGCTGGTGTCCCTGGCGCGGTCGGGGCAGCTCCTGCCGGGCTGTGCGCTGCCGATCATCCCCAATGACAGCGTGGTCACCACCATCCTGATCATCATCACGCTGACCGCAGGGACCGGCCTGATCATGTGGATGGGCGAGCTCGTCACGGAGAAGGGCGTGGGCAACGGTATGTCCCTGCTCATCTTCACCTCCATTGCAGCCACCTTCCCCACCTCCCTGGGCGCCATCTGGACCTCACAGGGTCCGGGGACATTCTTCATCGTCCTGGGCATCGGCCTGCTGACGGTGGCACTGGTGGTCTTCGTTGAGCAGTCGCAGCGCCGTGTGCCTGTCCAGTACGCCAAGCGTATGATCGGGCGCCGCACGGTGGGCGGAACCAGCACCTACATCCCGATCAAGGTCAACATGGCCGGCGTTATCCCGGTCATCTTCGCCTCTTCCATGCTGTACCTGCCGGGTCTCATCTCCCAGTTCAACCAGCCGCAGGCAGGCGAGCAGCTCCAGCCGTGGGTGGAATGGATCAACAACAACCTGGTCCGCGGTGACCAACCGATCTACATGGTTCTGTACTTCGCCATGATCGTGTTCTTTACCTACTTCTACGTCGCGATCACCTTCAACCCTGAAGAGGTCTCGGACAACATGAAGAAGTACGGCGGTTTCATTCCGGGTATCCGCGCCGGGAAACCGACCGCTGACTACCTGCAGTACGTGCTCTCCCGGATCACGCTCCCCGGCGCCCTCTACCTGGGCTTCGTGGCGCTGATTCCGCTGGTGGCACTGGTGCTGATCAACGCCAACCAGAACTTCCCGTTCGGTGGCACCTCGATCCTGATCATGGTGGGCGTTGGTCTGGAAACCGTCAAGCAGATTGATGCGCAGCTACAACAACGTCACTACGAAGGGCTTTTGCGATGACGAGAATGCTGATTATTGGACCTCCCGGCTCCGGAAAGGGAACGCAGGCGGAGCGGATTTCGAAGCGCCTCGGCGTTGTGCCGATTTCCACCGGCGATATCTTCCGGGCCAACGTCAAGGGTGAAACCCCGCTTGGCATCGAGGCAAAGAAGTACATGGACGCCGGCGACTTCGTACCGGACAGCGTGACCAACAAAATGGTCCGCGACCGCCTGGGCGAGTCCGACGTCGAAAACGGCTTCCTTCTGGACGGCTACCCCCGGACCACCGCGCAGGTGGACTACCTGGACCAGATCCTCGCCGAGGGGCAGGAGAAGCTGGACGTCGTCCTGCAGCTCACTGCCGACGACGAGGAACTGGTGAGCCGGCTCCTGGGCCGCGCCAAGGAAACGGGCCGGAGCGACGACAATGAGGCCGTCATCCGCCACCGCCTTGACCTCTACCACGAGCAGACCGAGGCCGTTGTGGCCAAGTACGCCGAACGCGGCATCCTGACCCAGGTCGACGGCATCGGCGCCATCGACGAAGTGACGGACCGCGTCATGCAGGCCATCAAGGCAGCGCAGGCTGCCTGATCCAGGCCACAGGACATTGAGGCTCCTCCCCGGACACGGGAGGAGCCTCAGCCATTTGAAAGGACACACCATGGCGTTTGGCCAGCCCCGCATCGAGTACAAGACCAACGAGCAAATGCGCACCATGCACGAAGCCGGACTGGTGTTGAGCCGCGCCCTGGACGCTGCTGTGGAGGCCGCGGTGCCGGGCGTCACCACCAAGCACCTGGACGACGTCTTCGCCGCCGTCCTCAACGAGGCGGGCGCGAAGTCCAACTTCCTCGGCTACCACGGATTCCCCGCCACGATCTGCACTTCCGTCAACGAGGAAGTGGTGCACGGCATCCCGGGCAGCCGGGTCCTGGCGGACGGCGACATCATCTCCATCGACGGCGGCGCGGTCATCAACGGCTGGCACTCCGACTCGGCGCGGACCGTTATCGTCGGCACGGCCAGGCCCGAGGACCAGCGGCTTTCGGACGTCACGCATGCCGCAATGTGGCGTGGGATCGCCGCGCTGGCCACCGGTACCCACGTTGGTGACATCGGCGCCGCCATCGACGACTACGTCTCCTCGGTCCCGGGCAAACCGCTGGGCATCCTCGAGGACTACGTGGGTCACGGCATCGGCTCCGAAATGCACATGGCACCGGACGTCCTGAATTACCGCACCAGCCACCGCGGCCCCAAGATCAAGCCCGGACTCTGCCTTGCCATTGAACCCATGCTGGTGCTCGGTGGCATCGAGACGGCGGTGCTGGAGGACGACTGGACGGTGGTCACCACGGACGGCAAGCGTTCGTGCCAGTGGGAACACTCCGTGGCAGTCCACGAGAAGGGCATTTGGGTCCTTTCAGCGCCCGACGGCGGTGCGGAGCACTTGGTGCCCCTCGGCGTCACCCCGGTGCCGATCCCGTAAGCCGGCGACACCCAAAACTGCTGACGATAGACAAAATCCCTGGCGACCCCGAAATACGGGAGTCGCCAGGGATTTTGCGTATCGAAAGCCGGGCGAAAGGGCTACGCCTTCAGCTTGGGCTTGACGTCGTTCTTGTAGATACCCTCGAGCGTCGCCTTTAGCTCGGTCATGGTCTCCTTCACGTCGCCCTTCTGCGTGAGCATCTTCGCCGCGGCCTTGGCCATCTCCTGGTCTGCGCCGGGGAGGAAGGCGCGGGCGTTGTCCTGGACCCGGGTGACGGCCAGTTGGTCCATGGCGGTCTTGATCTGCGGGGTCTTGGCCAGGACCGCGGTCATGTCGGCTGACGTGCGGCTGGGCATGTAGCCGGTCGCGGCAGAGAACGCAGCCGTGCTCTCCGGCTCCGTCACGAACTGCAGGAACATTGCGGCCGCCAACTGCTCCTCACGGGTCACGCCGCTGGGAATGCCGAGGCCGGCGCCGCCCGTGGGGCAGACCTCCGTTTTGGCCTTGGAGCCGCCCGGCAGGAACCCCACACCCACGTTGAAGGACGCCGACTTTAGGATGCCGATCAGCGAGCCGGTGGAGGAAACGGTGGCGGAAGCCAGTCCCGCGGCGAAGTCATCCGCGGAGTCCTTGGATGAGACCCCGGCCCAGCTGTCCTTGTAAACCGAGTCCTGGACCGCCTGGAGGGCAGCAACGGACTCCGCCGAGTCGCAGGTGATTTCCCAGCCGTTGGACCAGGCGCCGCCCTCGCCCCAGAGATTGTTTTGCAGCGTCCAGCCGGCGTAGCCCGCGAGGGCCGGGTGCATGAACGCGTATTGCGCACCGGAGGCGGCCTTGAGTTTGGGCGCCCACTCGGCGAATTCCTGCCAGGTTGCCGGTGCCCTGTCCGGCAGGCCCGCGGCTTTGAAGTGGTCCTTGTTGTAATAGAAGAGCGGGGTTGAACGCCCGTAGGGCAAGGCCCACTGCTTGCCGTCGTACTTGTAGTCGTTGACCAGTGACGTGCGGAAATCGTCTAGGGGAACGTCGAGCTGGCTGATGAGCGAGTCCAGGGGAATGATGCTGTCGTTGAGGTAGTAGCGGAACCACCACACGTCCGAGAGGACCACCAGTGCGGGCAGGCCCGACTTGGCCGCCTGGGCCGTCTGGAACTTCTGGGCGATCTCCTCGTAGTTGGCGCCTGCGGTCACGAGGTTGACCTTGATGTCCGGGTGCTTCTCCTGGAACTTCGCGATCATGGCCTTTTCCACGTCCTGCGACTTGCCGGGGTGGTTGGACCAGAAGTCGATAGCCGCTGCCGGCTTGACTCCCTTAAAGTCCAGGTCCGCAGCTGTGTTTGACGTGCCCCCGCCGGTGGAGGGGCCGCCGCAAGCGGTGAGTGCTGCGGCTCCTGTTCCTGCGCCTGCCAGGGAGAGGAAGAGCCTGCGGCCAAGCGCCGGGTTTACTGGGTTTGGTGCCAAGGTAGAGCCTTTCTGTGGGCCGGGACAGTGGGCTGGAGCAGCCATGCCCGTTCTTGCGGTGTAAGGGAGGAAGATTACGTAGGAAGGCTTGCCGGGCTGGTCAGCCGGTGACGCTTCCCTGCGTCAGGCCCGCCACGATGTAGCGCTGCAGCATGGCGAAGACCACCAGGATGGGCAGGATCACCAGCACCGCGCCGGCCATCATGATTCCCCAGCCGGCGCCATTGCCTTCAGAGTTCTGCAGGAGCGTGAGGCCTACTGGCAAGGTCATGCTTTCCGGCCGGTCGGTGATGATCAACGGCCAGATATATTCGTTCCATTCGCTGACCACGGTGACCAGGCCAACGGTGGCGATGGACGGCAGCGAGATCGGCACCACCACCTGCCACAGCCGGCGCCAGTGCCCGGCGCCGTCGATTTCGGCAGCTTCCAGGACGGACGCGGGGAGGGTGAGGAAGTGCTGGCGCAGCAGGAACGTGCCGAAGGCAGTACCGAGTCCGGGAAGGATGATCCCCCACAGGGTGTTCTTGCCGCCGAGGCCGGCGATCAGGATGTAGTTGGGCAGGATCGAGACCTGTGGCGGAACCATCAGCGCCACCAGGATCAGGACGAAGATCAGCTTCTTGGCCGGGAACCTGACGAACACCAGGGCGTAGGCGGTGAGGATGGCAAGCAGCACTTTGACCGTGGAGCCGATCACTGTCACCACGGTGCTGTTGAGGAAGAACTGGCCAAAGGGGACTGTGGTCAGGGCCACCCGGTAGTTCTCCGGGTTGAGCGATTCAGGCAGCACACTGAGGTTCAGCGTCACGATTTCGCCCGGTTGCTTGAAGGAGCTGAGTACCATCCACAGCAGCGGGAGGAAGACCACGAGGGTGGCTGCCGCGAGCGGGAGGTACCCGCCCGCCAGGGTCTGGGTGAGGTTGGCCCAGGAGAAGGGGCCGCCAGGCGGACGGAGGGTGCCGCCGTCGCCGGCTTCCTGTAATGAGGGGCTGGGCATGGTGGTCATGAGTAATGCACCTTCCGCTCCACAAAACGGAGCTGCAGGACTGTGATCACCAGCAGGATGGCGAACAGCACCACGGAAATGGCCGCTGAATACCCGGCCCGGTTGTAGGCGCCGAACGCCTGGAGGTACGCCTCGTAGATGAGGGTGCTGGTGCCGGCGCCCAGCGGCGTCATGATGCGGATGAGATCGAACGCCTGCAGGGAACTGAGCATGGTGGTGATGAGGAGGAAAAACGTGGTGGGCGAGAGGAGCGGCAGCGAAATACTCAGGAAGCGCCGCATGTGTCCGGCGCCGTCCAGGGCTGCCGCCTCCATGACGTCCTTCGGCAGCGACTGGAGACCGGCGAGGAATACCACCGCACAGTAGCCAAGGTTCTTCCACACGTAGACGATGATCACCATGGCCAGCGACAGCTGCGGATCGTTGATCCACTGCGGGCTCTGTTGCCCCAGGCCTCGCAGCAGCCAGGCAAGGACGCCGTATCCGGGGTCGAAGATGAACAGCCAGACCAGGCCGACGCCCACGCCCGAGAGCACATAGGGTGCGAAGACCGCTGCCCGGGCGAAGGTCCTTCCGCGCACGTTCCTGTTGAGGGCGAGTGCAACCAGCAGCCCCAGCACCATGGATCCGCCCACGGTGGTCAGCGTGAAGACGGCCGTGGTCCCCAGGACTTTGGCCGCATCCGGGCTGGTGAAGAAAGTCAGGTAGTTATCCAGGCCAACCACCACTGCCGAGGCCGAGCCCAGGGTCCAGTCCAGTGTGGAGTAGTAGATGTTGTTGAGCAGCGGGAGGTAGGTGAACGTCCCGATCAGCGCGAGGTTGGGCAGCGCCAGGGCAAGGAAGACCAGGAAGTCTCGGCGGGACCGGGCGGACCAGCGCTTGCGGGGGATGGGGCCTGGCGCGGCGGCGGCCGGCGACCGCGGTGCGGCGTTGCTGGTCCCCGACAGGTGAACAGTCATGGATCTCTCACAAAATGGGCGTGGTTTCAGGCAAGCGGGAGGGGGAGTCGGTTCTCACCTCATCACATCCGTTGGCCCCCCAAGCGGGGATTCCGGCCTCTTTTCCGACTATTGGCTGAGCCTTCCCCCGGCGTTCACGGCCTGTTCTGCCTTCCTTCCCGACCGGGCAGCGCCGGGTGCCGTTTCCGGGCCTCAAGAGGACACGTAGCGCTACTCATTTGAGGCGCGGGTGGACAATAGGCCCATGCGAGCTTCAGGTTCCATCACCGACGTACCGGGAATCCGGGTGGGCAACGAGCAGAAAACCGGGGACGGCTGGCTGACCGGCGTGACCGTGATCCTGCCTCCGCCCGGCACCGTGGGTTCCGTGGACGTCCGGGGCGGCGGGCCGGCCACCCACGAGACCGACGCCCTGGATCCCACCACCACGGTCCGCCATGTCGATGCAGTGGTCCTCACCGGCGGCAGCGCCTATGGCCTCGCCACCGCGGCCGGAGCGCAGCGCTGGTGCGAGGAGCACGGCCGCGGCTTCGCCGTTCCCGGGGGAGTGGTCCCGATCGTCCCGGCGGCCGCGATCTTCGACCTGGGCCGGGGCGGGGACTTCTCAGCGCGCCCGACGCCGGAGATGGGCTACGCGGCCATCGTTGCCGCAGCGGCGCAGGAGGAAGGGCGCGAGGTTGCCCGCGGCAACGTCGGCGCAGGCACCGGGGCCCTCATCGGCCGGGGCAAGTTCAAAGGGGGCCTCGGCATGGCCTCGGCCACGTTGGAGGACGGGATCATCGTCGGGGCACTTGCAGTCGTGAATGCCCTTGGCCTGCCGTTCAGAACGACCACCTTGCAACCTGACCCCGGCCACGGCGCCCCGCTCAACACCACCCTTGTTGTCGTCGCCACCAATGCCGTGCTGGACGTCGCCGAGTGCAAGAGAACGGCTTCTGCATCCCATGCCGGGCTCGCGAGGGCATTGAATCCGTCCCATACACTCGCCGACGGGGACACCGTCTTCTGCCTCGCCACTGGCGGGGTGGCACTGGGCGGCAGCGACGAAGCTGCCCGGCGTATTGGCATGATCACCCTGCAAAGTGCGGCAGCCGACGTCGTGCGTTCGGCGGTGCTGGACGGGGTGGCGCGGGCAGAAGCCGTAGGCACCCCCGCGGGAGAATATGGTGTGTACCGCACTGTTTAGGTTATGATTGCCAATTTCTCATTTTCGGCCGGACAGGGTAGTGTTGTCTGTTGGTTGTCTGGACCGCCGCGCCCTTTTGGGCTTCGGAGCCGGCAACCGATCCAACAAAAACGTTCGTGGCCATGCCCGGTGCAATCCGGCGGGGCTGCGGCAACAACAGTTAGCGGAGGGTATGGCCAAGAAGGACGGGGTCATTGAGATCGAAGGCGTTGTGACTGAGGCGCTGCCTAACGCGATGTTTCGCGTTGAGCTCACCAACAAGCACATCGTCCTGGCACACATCTCTGGAAAGATGCGTCAGCACTACATTCGAATCCTTCCGGAGGACCGCGTAGTGGTGGAGCTGAGCCCGTACGACCTCACCCGTGGTCGTATCGTCTACCGCTACAAGTAAATTGCTGGGCGGCACCAGCGCAAGCCGGCCGCTGCTCCAGCTGACCAACTGTTACACGCAAAGGAATGCCATGAAGGTCAAGCCGAGCGTCAAGCAGATCTGCGAAAAGTGCAAAGTGATCCGCCGTAATGGCCGGGTCATGGTGATCTGCGAGAACCCGCGCCACAAGCAGCGCCAGGGCTAATTTCCTTCCCTGAAGGAAATCCTGGGTTGCTAACCCACGCAAGTAAATAAAGGCAGCACAAGCTGATCTGGAACACCAAGCTCTAACGAGTCCGGACAGCTAACCCCCGGTCGGAGGCTGGGGCCGTACGGAACGTGCGGGTGTACTGCCTACGACCTCCGGTTTATCAAGGAGTACTGCCACTATGGCTCGTCTCGCTGGCGTAGACATTCCCCGCGAAAAGCGGCTGGAAATTGCGCTTACTTACATCTACGGCGTGGGCAAGACCCGTGCACACGAAACCCTGGCTGCCACTGGCATCAGCGCTGACGTCCGCGTTAAGGACCTCACCGATGCACAGCTGGTTGAGCTGCGTGACTACATTGAAGGCAACTACAAGGTTGAGGGTGACCTTCGCCGCGAAGTAGCAGCCGACATCCGCCGCAAGGTTGAAATCGGAAGCTACGAAGGCCTGCGCCACCGCAAGGGCCTGCCCGTACGCGGTCAGCGTACGAAGACCAACGCACGTACCCGCAAGGGCCCGAAGCGTACCGTCGCCGGCAAGAAGAAGGCCCGTTAAAATCCCGTCCGGGATTTTTGACGGAGCTTTCCCCAATAACTTTCTGTAGGAGAAAAAATGCCCCCGAAGACTCGTGGCGCGGTTCGCAAGCCGCGTAAGAAGGACAAGAAGAATATCGCGCTGGGCCAGGCGCACATCAAGAGCACGTTCAACAACACCATCGTTTCCATCACGGACCCGACCGGTGCTGTTATCTCCTGGGCTTCCTCAGGTGAGGTTGGCTTCAAGGGCTCGCGTAAGTCCACCCCCTTCGCGGCCCAGATGGCTGCCGAAGCTGCTGCAAAGCGTGCCCAGGAGCACGGCATGCGCAAGGTTGACGTATTCGTCAAGGGACCGGGCTCCGGCCGCGAGACCGCTATCCGTTCGCTGCAGGCCGCTGGCCTCGAGGTTGGCTCCATCCAGGACGTCACCCCCGCAGCCCACAACGGCTGCCGTCCGCCCAAGCGCCGCCGCGTCTAAGGTTTCCAGCGCTGCTTGAGCTTGCCCGGACCAGCGATGGACCGGGCAAGCCCAGCGCGTTAAGTCTTCAGACCGAATTTCCACCACCTGTGTTGCGTCATATAGCGGATGCTCGCCGAAAGGAAACCTAAGTGCTCATTGCACAGCGCCCCACCCTCTCCGAAGAGGTCGTCTCCGAAAACCGCTCGCGTTTCATCATTGAACCGCTGGAACCGGGCTTCGGCTACACCCTTGGAAACTCCCTCCGCCGTACCCTGCTCTCGTCCATCCCCGGTGCCGCTGTAACCAGCATCCGGATCGATGGCGTGCTGCACGAGTTCACCACTGTTCCGGGTGTCAAGGAAGATGTCACTGAGATCATCCTGAACATCAAGAGCCTGTCGGTTTCCTCCGAGCACGATGAGCCGGTTGTTGCCTACCTGCGCAAGCAGGGCCCCGGAGTCGTCACCGCCGCGGACATCGCTCCGCCGGCCGGCGTCGAATTCCACAACCCGGATCTGCACATTGCCACGCTGAACTCGAAGGGCAAGTTCGAACTCGAACTGACCATCGAGCGCGGCCGCGGCTACGTTTCGGCAGCTCAGAACAAGTCCGGCGATGCAGAGATCGGCCGTATCCCGGTCGACTCCATCTACTCGCCGGTGCTGAAGGTTACTTTCCGCGTGGAAGCAACCCGTGTTGAGCAGCGCACCGACTTCGACAAGCTGATTGTCGACGTCGAGACCAAGCCGGCCATTGCCCCGCGCGATGCCGTAGCTTCCGCAGGCACCACCCTGGTGGAACTGTTCGGTCTGGCCCGTGAGCTGAACACCGCAGCTGAAGGTATCGAGATCGGCCCCTCGCCCACCGACGCTGCCCTGGCAGCCGACATGGCACTGCCGATCGAGGATCTGGACCTCACCGTCCGGTCCTACAACTGCCTCAAGCGTGAGGGCATCCACACCGTGGGTGAACTCGTTGCCCGCTCCGAGGCTGACCTGATGGACATCCGTAACTTCGGTGCGAAGTCCATTGACGAGGTCAAGGCAAAGCTGGTTGAACTGGGCCTGTCCCTCAAGGACTCGCCTCCCGGTTTTGACCTCGCAGCACGCGCCGCAGCAATCGAAGAGGACGACGCCGCCTTCGGCGACGACGAACTCTAAACCAGATCCTGGCCGGCGGGCAGCACCACGGTGTGCAGCCCACACGGCTTCCATATGAGGAGAAACAATTATGCCTACCCCCACTAAGGGTCCGCGCCTCGGAGGCGGCCCGGCTCACGAGCGCCTCATGCTCGCGAACCTGGCAGCAGCACTGTTCGAGCACAAGCGGATCACCACCACTGTGACCAAGGCCAAGCGCCTGAAGCCGTACGCAGAGCGCCTGGTAACCTTCGCCAAGCGTGGCGACCTGGCTTCCCGCCGCCGCGTTCTCGGCCTGATCAGCAACAAGGGCGTTGTCCACGAGCTGTTCACCGACATCGCACAGGCAGTGGAGAACCGCGACGGCGGTTACACCCGCATCACCAAGATCGGCAACCGCAAGGGCGACAACGCTCCCATGGCTGTCATCGAACTGGTTCTCGAGCCGGTTTCCGCCAAGCAGGCCGTCGTTGCTGAGGCGACCCAGGCTGCTGCCAAGGCTGCTCCGGCCGCCGAGGAAGCTCCCGAGGCTGAAGCCGTAGAGACCGAAGCCGCTGAAGCTCCGGCCGCCGAAGAAGCTGCTGCTGAAGAAACTGCAACCGAAGAAGCTCCGGCCGCTGAGGAAGCACCCGAGGCACCCGCTGCCGAGGAAAAGGACGCGAAGTAATTCGCTGATATTCTTCGCATAGACTTGGGTCTATGAACGACCAAAAACCCGCGGCCCCCGTTTTGGGGGGCGGCGGGTTTTTGCGTATCCGCCTTGATCTTTCGTACGACGGCGGCCCCTTCAACGGGTGGGCCCTGCAGCCCGGGCTGCGGACCGTGCAAGGCGTCCTCGAGGAGGCGTTGGAGCTTCTGGTGCGCCGCCCTGTGCGGGTCACCGTCGCCGGCCGAACGGATGCCGGCGTGCACGCCCGCGGCCAGGTGGTCCATCTGGACCTCAGCGAAGACGAGTGGCTGGGACTGCCGCGCGGGCACGAACTGGATCCCGCCGTCGCGCTTCTCCGCCGGATCCGCGGGGCCTTGAGCCGTATCCTGGGGGACCTCACCGGTGCCGTGGAGGTGCACAGCGCGGCGCCGGCCCCGGCGGGCTTTGATGCGCGCTTCTCCGCGCTGTGGCGGCGCTACAGCTACCGGATCGCGGACGGACCTGCGCTGTGGGATCCGCTGGAGCGCTACTTCACGCTGTGGCATAAGAATCCGCTGGACGTGTCACTGCTCAACGAGGGCGGGGCCAAGCTGCTGGGCCTGCAGAACTTCCTGTCCTTCTGCAAGCCCCGGGAGGGTGCCACCACAGTCCGGGAGCTGCAGCGATTCGAGTTCCGCCGCGGCGAGGACGGCGTGATCGTGGCTACGGTCCAGGCGGATGCCTTCTGCCACAACATGGTGCGGGCGCTGATCGGCTCCGCACTCTACGTGGGTGAGGGCGTGGAGGAGCCAGGCTGGCTCTATGAACGGCTTCTGGCGCAAAAAAGGGATGCGAAGTCCGTCCTGGCGGCCCCGCACCCGCTCGTGCTGGAGGAAGTGGCGTACCCGTCGGACGGCGAACTCCTTGCCCGCGCCGAGCTCACCCGGGCGCTGCGCGCGTAAGCCTCGACTGCTCCATACTTGCCGTTTAGAGGGTTCAAAGCGGCATTTACGGAGCAATCGATTTTAGAAGGACGGCGGCGGGCCGTCGGCGGGGAGCGTCAGGGTGAAGGTGCTGCCTTGGCCCTCGCCGCTGTGGCAGGTGATGGTGCCCCCGTGGCGTTCCACGATCATCTTGGTAATGGAGAGCCCAAGGCCTGCCCCGGAGATCGAGGACTTCCGCGCCGTCTCCGTCCGGAAGAACCGTTTGAACACCTTGGCGGCGTCCTCGGTGCTCATGCCCATTCCCGTGTCGCTGACGCTGAGCCGAATCCATTCGTCACTGGCCCAGGCGCTGATGCTGACCTGGCCGCCGCCGGGGGAGTACTTGATGGCGTTCGAGACCAGGTTGTCGAGCGCCTGTCCGATTCGAAGCGGATCCGCGTAGGCCCATAGCGGGGAGGGGACGTCCGCGGTGAGCCTGATGTTTGCACGTTCCGCCTGGGTGCGGGCCGACCCCACGCTGGTCTCCACGAGGCTGGCCAGGTCAGTGCGCTTCGGGTGCACGTTCAGGGCCGCCGACGCCGATGCGGTGAGGTCGGATACGAGGGCAAGCAGCCGCTCGGAATTCCGCTGCACTACTGTCAGGCGCTGGACCAGTTCGCGGGGAAGACTGGGATCCTCAAGGATCAAATCCATATTGCCGAGAATCGAATTCAGCGGGCTCCGGAATTCGTGGGAAACGTTGGAGACCAGTTCCTCGTTCGCGGCCAAGGCTTCGACGAGGCTTGTCACGTCGCTGTAAACAACGACGGCGCCGTTAGGATGGCCCTCCCCGGACAGCAGGGGCCGGGCAGCGGTTGAGATGGCCCGCTGGTCGCCGTCCTCTCCGATCCAGACCAGGTAGTCGGCAAAGGACTCACCGTCCACGGCGCGCTGCACCGGGTGTTTTTCCGGAGGCAGGGGGGTGCGCTTGTCCAGGGCGTAGATTGCCTGGCGTTCCTGGTTCGCAGTGCCTTCGCCCTGCGCCACCAGTTCATGGAACAGCCGCTGCCGGTCGTTGGTCAGCAGGTGCCGGCCTTGGGGATCCACGGCGATGATTCCGACGTCGGTAGCGTCCAATACGGTCTGAAGCAGCCGCTCGCGTTTGTTGCTGGCGTCAAGGAGTTCGCGCAACTCCTTGTCCTTCTGGGCGAGTTCGCGTTGCTGCATCCGCAGGTTGACGCTGGCGAAGCGTATGGCCAGGGACACGGCCAGCATCATGAGCGGAAAGAGGATGACGGTGGTGACATCCGTGGCGGTATGGGCGGGCCACTTCTGGGCCAGCGTAGGCAGCATGATAAGCAGTGGACCCACAAAACTGAGGACCAGGCTGGTGCGGGTGAGCATTCCAGAGGCGGAGAGCCAGATGACGGGGAAGACCACCAACACGGCCAATCCGGGAAGGAGGGGTGCCGCTCCGTTGCGGAGAAGTCCGATGGCCACGAAATCGAGGACGGGGATAATCAAGTACGGGCGGAGGTTTATCTTCTCCCAAGGAACCAGGAAACTTGCAAGCAGCAGCGCTACATGCAGGGCCACCCCCGCCATGTAGAAGGGGCTCGACAGCAACGTTGGCCACGCGAAAGGCGTAGCCAACGCGAGTGCAGCCACAATCAGCGTCAGCGGCAGCTGGCACAGAGTGGTCTGCCCGCGGGGTCCTAAGTCGCGGAAGAACCGGCCAGGCCCGCGTTGGAAAAACGACTCAGCCATGAACGCGGTTCAAGCCCCGCACATAGCCTTGCCCACTACAAACTTCCGCGCGCGGCGGTTCCACGATCCCCATCTTCACCAAGCCCCATCTTCTCGGTTCGTATTACACATTTACTGTCATGGTAATTGACTTTTTCTAATCAATCTTCCCTCAGATGTCATCAGCCGGGCTTACTAGTAGCGTATAAAGAGTTAGAGCGGCATGTCACCGGCGCTGGGCTGGTGGGGGGACATGTTTGCCTTGCACGGGGATAGCAGATGGATGATCTAGGTGTAGCTGTAGTAATCGAGGACGATGCGGATGTCCGCAATCTCCTCGAAGGGGTATTGAGCCAAGCGGGCTTTGAGGTCCATACGGCACCGGATGGCAAAGCAGGCGTCGAGGTGGTCCGCGAATAGCAAGCCCATGTAGTTACGCTTGACGTTGGCCTTCCGGACATTGACGGATTTGAGGTTTTGCGCCGCATCCGGCATTTCAGTGATGCCTACGTGGTCATGCTGACGGGCAGGACTGAGGAACCCGATTTGCTGTCGGCCCTCAATGCCGGTGCGGATGATTACATTGCCAAGCCGTTCCGCCCGCGGGAACTCCGGGCGCGGGTGGCCGCGATGCTGCGCAGGCCACGCCATGGCGTCAGCAAGCCCGCCGCCGCTCCCGCGCCACCGGTTCCGGCGCCCCGGGAAGACCCGGCCGTGTTCCGGCACAACGGACTGGTACTCAACTACCGGACGCGGACTGTCGAAGTGCAGGGAGAGCCCCTGAACCTGACCCGGAGCGAATTCGACCTTCTCCACGTGCTGCTGCGCGGCCGCGGGGCAGTGTGCAGCAGGGCAGACCTGGTCCGGGCGGTACGCGGCGAGTTCTACGACCAGGACACGTATATCAGCGAGGCGGACGAACGGGCGGTCGAGGTGCACGTGGGAAACTTGCGGCGCAAGCTGAAAGAGAACCAGCATTCACCGCGCTGGCTGCAGACCGTTCGTGGCGTCGGCTATAGGCTGGCGCCGGCCAGGCAGGAAACCACGTAGCCCCTTCAGGTGTGTTCCAGATCCTGTCCGCCGGCCGCGATGTAGGTGGACTGCAATTCGGAGACCGTCTGGCTGCCGTCAACGGCAACGCGCTCCATCAGCAGGCGGCCCTGACCGAAATCGCCTTGCCGCACCACGTTTTCGAGAAGCTCGGCCAGCTTGGACAGCCGCTCCCCGCCCAGCATGGCAGAGGTGATCTTCAGGCTGATGGCGGCGTCCAGGCAGGCTGCGACGTCCTGGCGCTCCACGGCGGCGGCGAGCCGCGTGTACCGCTGGTCCCACATGTCCGCGTAGTCCTGCGCGAAACGCTTGGCCAGGGCCGGCCCGGCGAGTTCTGCTTCAAGGTCCTCCAGGACCGCAGCATTAACCAGCGGCAACAGAACCACCGCCTCCAGAGACAGTGCGGGTTCCGCAACCGGCGGCACCCACGACGGGAAAGCGGCAGCTGTGCTGCTCTCCTCGCTGGTGGTGCCGGGATCTGGACTGTACATGTTTCAAGGCTACTTCCTGCAGTTCTCTTGAGGTGGTGAATTCGGGTGATCCTGTGGAAACCTTGAGGGTTGCCGTGGTTTGTGGCTCACTGCCCGCTGAACGTGATGACGGTGTTGACCACCGCCGGGCCCAGGATGGCAATGAAGAGCACTGGAAAGATGAAGAACAGCAGCGGAAAGAGGATCATGACCGGCAGCTTCATGGCCTTTTCCTCCGCGCGCTGGCGCCGTTTGACGCGCATCACCTTCGCCTGGACGCGGAGGACCTGGCTGATGGCAATGCCGTAGGTATCGGCCTGGATGACAGCCTGCACAAAACTGCGAAGTTCGGGGATGTTGGTGCGGTCCGCCAGGGCCTGATACGACTCCCGGCGGCTGCGGCCCACCTGCATGTCCTGCAGCGTGCGCACCAGTTCTTCGGCCAGCGGTCCCTTTCCGTTTGCTCCGGCGCGGGCCATCGCACCTTCAAACCCGAGGCCGGCTTCAACGGAAATCAGCATCTGGTCCAAGGTATTGGCCAACTCCAGCTGCATGATTTTCTGCCGTTCCTGGCCTTTGCTGTAGAGCAGGAGGTCGGGTATGAAGTAGCCCAGCACCACCACGAACAAGCCGGCGAGTTTCATCAATGGTGTTGCGCCCATCGACGTCAGGTACAGCCCCAGGACGGCGCCAACGACACCCAGCCCCAGCTTGGATCCCAGGACCTTCCCCAGCGGCATGGAGGCGGGCCGACCCGCCAGCGAGAGCAGCCGGTCCAGGAAAGCAACGTACGACGGCGGAGTCACGCGCCGTCCGAGTGATTCCAGGAGCCCGGGGGAGCCGGAAGCCTCCACGGCCACGGGCGCGGCGCCGCGGGCCAGCAGCTCGCTGGCTGCGGCACGGCCCTGCTTGTCCACAGTGAGGAGGGACCAGGTCAGGCCGCCCAGCGGGACGCAGACCAGGAGGACGGAGAGGAGAACAACGATGCTCATGGCTTCCTCAGAACTTCAGGTCGATGATCTTGCGCATCCACAGCGCACCGATGGTCATCAGGACAAAGGACGCCCCGATCAGTCCCCAGCCCAAGGGGTGGGTGAAAAGGGAGTTCATATAGCCCGGGCTGATGCTTAGGAGCATGCCCACGATGCCGAAGGGCATGGCAATGAGGATGTACGCGGAGAACTTTCCCTCGGCCGCCAGCGCTTTAATATGTCCCTTGATTTCAGCCCGTTCGCGGATGGTTTCCCCCACCTGGTCCAGCACGTCGGCGAGGTTTCCGCCTACCTCGCGGTTGATCTGAATGGCTTGGGAAATCCAGACGAAATCGTCGTTTTTCATGCGCTCGGCCGTATCGTTCAAGGCGGAAAGCAGGTCGCGCCCCAGACTGGTTTCGGTGATGACCCGGCGCATTTCCTCCGAGGTGGGTTTTTGCGACTCGGTGGCCGCGGCGTCTATCGCACGCAGGATACTGTGGCCGGCCCTAAGGCCCCCGGAGAGGAGCTGCAGCGTATCGCCCAGCTGGCCGTCGAATGCGGTGCGGCGTTTGCCGGCGAGGAATCCCAGGACGGCCTTACCCACGAAGGGGGCAGTCAACGCCAGCAGAAGGCCCACCAGCGGGCCCACCGTCACCAGTCCCACCACCATGCCGACGGCGGCGCCGATGCCCACAAGGACGAAGAATTCAGATTGGCTCAGCCGCAGCCCGGCTTCTTCCAGGTCGGCCTTGGTGAAGGCCTTGACCGTGCGTCCCGCCAGGGCACGCTCAAGCGCCCTGACCGCAGCACCGGCGAATCGGGTCAGGGAGGACGGTGGCTCCGTTTCAAACGGACGACGGCGGTCCAAGGGCACCGCGGGCGTGCCGGGCAGGAGCACGGCGACGCCCAGGAACACTACGGCCAGCAGGACGGTGACGGTTCCGATGGCGAGGATCATCGTGGCACCGTCACCTTCCGCCCGAAGGCTGCGGCGCGGCGAAAACCTCTGGTGAGAGGTGGATGCCCATGTCTTCGAACCGGTCGATGAAGCGCGGGCGAATGCCGGTGGCCACAGGCTTGCCGAGGAACCGGCCGTGTGCGTCCACCCCGGCAGAGTAATCGAAGACGAAGGCGTCCTGGAGGGTCACGATGTCTCCTTCCATGCCCTGGACTTCGGTGACATGGGTGATGCGCCGGGAGCCGTCACGGAGACGGGAAATCTGCACCACAAGGTTTACTGCAGAGGCGATCTGCTCGCGGATGGCGCGCAGCGGCAGGTCCATGCCGGCCATGAGCACCAGGGTCTCGAGACGGGCGACGGCGTCACGGGGCGAGTTGGAGTGCACTGTGGAGAGCGAACCGTCGTGGCCGGTGTTCATGGCCTGGAGCATGTCCAGCGACTCTCCGCCACGGACCTCACCCACCACGATCCGGTCAGGACGCATACGGAGCGAGTTTCGGAGCAGTTCGCGGATGGTCACCTCGCCTTTGCCTTCGGTGTTCGGCGGGCGGCTTTCCAGCCGGACAACGTGTTCCTGCTGGATTTGCAGTTCCACGGCGTCTTCGATCGTCACGATGCGTTCGTCATTCGGCAGGAACGATGAGAGCACGTTCAGCAGGGTGGTTTTGCCCGTCCCGGTACCGCCCGAGACGATGATGTTGAGCTTTGCCTTGACACAGGCGTTGAGCAACTCCGCCATTTCCGGTGTGAGCGTGCCGAAATCAATCAGGTTCTGGACTGTCAGCGGAACCTTGCTGAACTTACGGATGGTCAGCGAAGAGCCCCCCACCGCCAGAGGCGGGATGACCGCATTGACACGGGAACCGTCCTCGAGGCGGGCATCCACCAGCGGGGAAGACTCGTCGATGCGGCGGCCTACCTTGGAGACGATGCGCTCGATGACCTTGCGCAGGTGTTCTTCCGAGCTGAAACGGGAATCGGACAGCGTGAGCTTGCCCTTGCGCTCCACGTAGATCTGGTCCATCCGGTTGACCATGATTTCGGAGACATCCGGATCGTCCAGCAGGCGCTGGAGCGGACCGTAGCCAAGGACATCGTCAGCAACATCCTGGACCAGGCGGGTGCGCTCATCCGGCGTCAGGGGAACCTGTTCGGCATCGATGATGCGGATCAGCTCTTCTTTGGCGGAGGTGCGAAGCTCATGCTCGGTAACCGTCGCGTCGTTGAACCGTGTTCCCATCCGTTCGAAAAGAGCGGTGGCCGCGCGAAGTTTCATGGCTGCGAAAACGTCCACCGGCTGGGCCTTCGGCACTGCCTGACCGCCGGCGTCGGGCGTTGAAGCTACTGGTTTGGGCGCGGCTGGTGCCGTTACGGCGGCAGGGCGCCGGGGCTCGCGGGGCCGATCCCGGGCAGGTGAAGGGGCGACGACAGCGGCCGGACGCGGCGCAGCCAGCACAGCGGCCGAGCTGCCGGAGTCCTGGCTGCGGCCCTGGGCCGCGTTGATCCGTTCAGAGAGCTTCATCAGATGACCACCCTTCGGTGCAGTTTGCGCTGTGCCTGGGTACGCCACGCCGGGTTGAAACGCTCGGCCAGGTGGCGGAGGCTCTTGACGGCGGGATCCCGCTTGGATTCCTGGAGGACGGGGACGCCCCGGTTGGTCGACAGGGCGACGGCCTTGGAGCGCGGGACGCTGACGTCAACGGGCGCGC
This sequence comes from Pseudarthrobacter sp. NPDC092424, assembly GCF_044754925.1. NCBI lineage: Bacteria > Bacillati > Actinomycetota > Actinomycetes > Micrococcales > Micrococcaceae > Pseudarthrobacter > Pseudarthrobacter sp. NPDC092424. The sequence continues at coordinate 85,225 of NZ_JBIVQC010000001.1, forward strand.
CGATGGTGGATTCGACGTCCTGGATGCTGAGCCCGGACTTGGCGTCCGCCATGTTCAGGACAACGTGCCGTGATTCGGGCATGATGTCGAGCTGGCGCAGTACTTCCAGCCCGGAACGCAGCCCACGGAGGCTGGGGATGTCCATCGCGCTCACCCATACGGCGTCGGTGCACTGTTCCATCGCTGCCAGACCGATTTCCTGCATGCCGGGCGCGGTGTCCACCACCACGTACTGGAACTCCTGGGAGAGCTGCTCGAGCAGGCGGGAAATGTGCTCGGGGGTGATGTGGTCCGCGTCCACGGGGTTTGGCGGAGCACACAGGGCGTAGATTCCCGCCGGATGCACGGTGAGGAACGCCTTCAGCACCAGGGAATCCTGGCTCGCCGCCGGTGTGACAGCGTCCGTGACGGTGTGCTCGGGGTCGAGGTAGAGGCCGGAAGCGACGTCGCCGAACTGGAGGTCGAGGTCAACAATCACCACGCTCATGGGCGCGATCTTGCCGAGCCCGATGGCGATGTTGGTGGCGATGGTGGTTTTGCCAACGCCGCCTTTGGGGGAGAAGACACCAATGACCAGGCCTTTGCCGCCATTCTCCGCCGGAAGGTCGTCATGGTTCCGGTGCCGGGTTGCGAACGACTGGCAGGCACGTTCCAGCAGCACGCGGATTTCGGCTGCGTCTGCCTGGGGGCTGAGGATGTCGCGGATGCCGGCGCGCATGGCGTGGAGCAGCAACGTCGGTTCAACGTCGCTGACCAGCACCAGGCTGAGCTCGGGCTGCTGCACATCGAAGACTTTTGCGAAGCGCAGGGCTTCCTCGTAGGCCACGTCCGGCCCGATGATCAGGACTTCAGGCCGTTCCTGGTCCAGGAGGGCAAACAGTTCGGCCGGGCCGGCGGGGAGGATATCCGAGGCGATGGTCTGGACGCTGCCGCGCAGCCCATGGTCGACAGCTGCGTGCAGCTTCTGGTCGAACTCAACGCTGGGCGAGAGCAGGACGAAGCGGCTCACTTGTAGATCACTTCCTTGCGTTCGATACGGGGCCCGTTGTCCTTGGCATTCAGCGGTTCCTTGGTGAGCCAGAGCCTGCCGAACTCGGACGCGAAGACGATCTTATTGGCGTCGATGTCGTTGACGGCGACCGTAAGCATCAGGGAGCCCTCCGGGAGAGTGGTGTCCTGGGGGTTGGTTCCGTCTTCGGACTCTTCCTTTGCCGCGGCCTGCGGGGCGCGCTGGACGGCGGTGACGAGGACTTTCCGCAGCGTCAGCTGGGTAGATTCGTCCTTTTCGTTGGCCTTGTCCGCGCCGGCGTCGAAGACCATCGCTATGCCCACGTGGTCACCGACACTGATGCGGCCGCCGACAACACGCTGCGGTTCGAGCTGGAAGGAGACTTCCTGCATACCCGCCGGGACAGTTGCGGCGCCGCTGTCCTTGGCGTCCTCCGGTGCCACCAGGCGCTCGGCGAGCAGCTGTTCGCCCGGGATCAGGTCCACGGCGGCTACCGTGCCGGCTTTGTCGTCAAGGTTGGAAAGTGCCGAGGCGGATTTGCCTGCCGCCGGTACAGTTTCCGTGGCCAGCGAGGCTGCCATTTCCTCGACCGGGGTTCCTGCGGGGATGGCGGTTTTCACTACCAGTACTTCCGCCGGCTGTGTGCCGGCGAGTGCGCGCTGGTCGGCACCCTGGGCATACATGACGATGAGGATGGCCCCCACGAGCGCCAAGGCAACGGCGGCCGTTCCGGCGAGCATGCGAGACTTCACGGTCAACTCCTGATGAAAGGTTCTTGTTCTGCGGATTTAGAGGACGGGACGTGCAATGGTGGCGCCGTACTCGTCCACGGGGCCTAAGGTGTAGCCGTCGTCCAGTGAGGTGTACTTGACGAATTTGCCGATGATCCCACGGCATTCTCCGCGGCACTCGTTGGCTAAGGTGACACCCGGTGCCGAGCCGGCGCGGTTTTGGAAGGTGTTGGGGGCGACGCTGTCACCGCTGAATTTCCAGCCCGTGACTTCGAACGCTGCGAACGCGACCAGGCTGTAGACGGCGCCGTTACCGGTACCGGTGACCTTGTTGAAGATCGGCAGAAGAACGGTCACTTTGCGTCCCGCAGTGATTTCACTGACCCATTTGTTGAGCGTGTCGCTGCAGTTGGCGGGTGCGTTGTTGCCGGGATCGCTGCCGCCCTCGCTGACGGCCAGGTCGATGGAACCACCGCACTTGCCGGGGTCCTGGACCAGCCAGCCGAAGCCGCCTTCTACAGCTGCGCCTGAAGGACCGTAGTTGCAGTCGGCGTTCGTGTTTTTGCCATGATCCTGGAGGCGCTGCAATTCGCCGTCGATCTTGTCCTTTACCTGGCATACGGAAAAGGCGAGGGGAAACGCCGTGCGGCCGGCACGGGCGCTGCCCCACACAGCGGAGCCACGGGCACCGACTTCTTTTGTGGGTATGCCGAGGACGTTCGCAAAGAACAGCGTCACTGAGTTTTCAGTTCCACCAGGCTCCTTGGCCGCCGTGGTCACGGAGACTTTGCGTGCTGCTTTATCCAGCTGGATGGAGTACACCTTGCTCATCCCGTCCAAGGCATTATTGTTGGCCAGATCGCCAGCGAGCGTGGACGTGGTGGAGCACTGGGTGCCGGTGGAATCCCGGGCACATTTTTGGGCGAGGGCGATGGCGGAAGCATCGGCGCCGTTCTGGAGCTGGGCGCGCTCTGAATAAATGACACCAACATCCACCGCGATGGCCACGAACCCCAGGAGGCTGGCCAGGAGGAGGGCGACGATGACACTGACCGCTCCGCGTTCAGGGTTATGGTCCACTATCCGCCGCACAGCATGACTCCTTTTCCTTTGAGGGGGAAGGGCCCCGCGATTCCGGTGATAGTGGACAGGTTGTAGTTGATGGTGAGTGTTACCTGGTTGCCGGTGCTGCAGACCTCCGTGCTCAACGTGATGTCCGAGGTGGGGATGGAGGTGCTCACGGGGGCCGCCGCATTTTTCGCGGCTGTCCTGGCGGCGGCAGGATCGTTGGAGATTGCCATGACCCGGACGCCGTCCCGGGCCGCGTTAGTGAGGGTGATCTGGGCGTTATACGCCCGTCCAAATTCGATGGTTCCGAGGACCAACAGCAAGAGGAGGGGCAACAGGAGTGCGAATTCGACAGCGGCTGCACCGCGTTCGGAACCGCTCTTCACCTGTTGCTCCTCCTCTTGCGTCATTTGTCTTGCCCTGGACCTGGGGCCGTCGGCGGATACTTCAGGGCGCCGACGCTGAGAACGCTAGCTGGCGGTAGGGGCAGGAAGCTTGCCGTTGACGCTGTCGAACATCGCGTCGAGGTTGGTACCGAGCAGGCTGACTGCGACGATGATGACGACGGCGATGAGGCCGACCATGATGCCGTATTCAACGGCCGTGGCGCCCTTTTCTTCGCGGAGGCGGTTCTGCAGCTTGAAGCCGAGGGTCTGGAGGGTTGCGATGAGAGAAAGCATTTTTTACTCCTGAGCGAGTCTGGGTGGTGGCTGGTCCGTCACCAGCTCTAAAACGAAGTTAGCAAGCAAAAAAGCCCTCGAGCCGGGATCTTGGGACTTCCTGCGCAAAGGCTTTTCGAGGTGGGCGAATCCTGCGTTTTCCCTGCGTACGACCTGCGTTTTCCGGTGGATTTACGCGCCTGAACACACCAACGGACCCCCTCGGTTCTGGGTGCCGAGGGGGTCCGGTCTATGGGGCGACGCCTGGAAGACGGCGTGCGACAGGAAGAAATCTAGAGAAGCGTGTCCATGATGTTGATGACGGCCGGTCCCAGCAGAACGATGAAAAGCACCGGGAAAATGAACGTTAGCAACGGGAACAACACTTTGACCGGAAGTTTCATTGCTTTCTCTTCCGCCCGCTGCCGGCGCCTGACCCTGGACTGCTTAGCCTGCGTTCGGAGGACCTTCGCCAATCCGATGCCGTATTTGTCAGCCTGGACAACGGCACGTACAAAACTCCGCAATTCGGAAACAGATGACCGGTCAGCCATGGCCTGGTAAGCCTCCTGACGCGGGCGGCCCACCTGCATGTCCTGGAGGGTGCGGGTTAATTCCTGGGCGAGCGGTCCTTCGCCGTACTGACCCGCCCTGGCCATGGCTGCCTCAAAACCCAAGCCGGCCTCAACTGAGATCAGCATCTGGTCCAATGCATTGGGCAATTCCAGTTGGATGGCCTGCTGCCGTTTGATCCCCTTGTTGTAGACCAGCAGGTCGGGAACAAAGAATGCGAGGACAGTGATGAACAGCCCGATCGCAACATTCTGTACGGTCGGCGAATTGCGGAAAGCCAATATGGCCAGCACCGCTCCTGCGAGCGCAAGCAGGGGTTTGGCGACTATCAGTTTTTCCAGCGGCATGGCAGCGGGCCGGCCAGCCAAGGCGAGCCATCGGTCCAGCTTTGCTTCGTAACTGCCAGGCACAAGGCGTTTGGCAACGCCGAGCAAAGGCATGGATCTTGACACCGATGCTTGCCCGCCGGCCGAAAATCCGTGCCCGAGATTCGATTGGACTGCCAGGGCACCGGCTCGATCCAAGGTGGCTAACACCCAGACGAAGTAGGCGAGCGGGAGAATGACTGCGGCAATGATCAGCCAGGCGATGGGAGTCATGACAATCCTCCTAGAACTTGATCTTGACGGTGCGGCTCATCCAGACTCCGCCGATGATGAACATGACCACGCTCACGGCGACCATCATGTTTCCGATGGGTTCCTCTACAAAGACCCGCATGTAGCCAGGGTTGATGAAGGACAACATCACAGCGACCGCCGCAGGCATGGCCATGAGAACGATCGCGGACATTTTGCCCTCCGCGCTTAGTGAGCGGACCTGGCCCTTTATTTCGCTGCGCTCCCGGATAGTTCCTGCCACCTGCTCGAGCACCTCCGCGAGGTCCCCACCCACCTCGCGGTTAATTTGAATCGCTTGGCCGACCCATCGGAAGTCCTCACTGTCCATGCGTTCCGCGGTCTCTTCCAGCGCCTGGCCGAGGTCCTTTCCGATCCGGGTTTCATTAACGATCCGGCGAAGTTCTTCTGACGTGGGAGCCTCCGATTCCAATCCGGCTGCTTCAAGCGAACGCATGACGCTATGGCCGGCCCGCAGGCCGCCAATGAGCATTTGGATAGTGTCAACGAGCTGCGCCTCAAACTTGCCCTGGCGTCTGTCCGTCTTGATGGTGAGGACGGCGCGTGTCAGGAAGGGAGCCGCGACGGCGAGAAGGATACCCAAAACCGGGTTGGTCAAGAGCGCCCCGATGAAACCCAGCAGCACGGAAGCCACTCCTACCAGCACCGTGAAGTCCGCGGGACCGAGTTTGACGCCGGCGTTGTAGAGCAAATCCCTGCTAAAGGGTCCGCCGGACTTTCCCAGGGCTTTGTCTACGCCGTCCACCAATGTGTGTGAAACCTTGCCCAACGAGGATTCTTCCCGGCCACCGTCGGGGCGCCGCCGGGACAAAGGAATCGAACCGTGTCCCGGCCTGATGACGACAAAAAGCAACAGGAGTACGGCTCCGAAGCAGAGCAATACGGCCGTCACGAGAACAAAGGGGGCCTCCATGGTTACCGCCGCCCATACGGCTGCATGTCTGCCCCGAACACGGCGGGTGAGACGGAAATGCCAAGCTCAGCGAACCGGTCCAGAAAGCGTGGGCGGATGCCGGTCGACACAGGTTTGCCCAGGAAGCGGCCCTGGGGGTCCATGCCGGCCGAGTAATCGAACAGGAACACATCCTGAAGGGTGACGATGTCGCCCTCCATCCCCTGGACTTCGGTGACGTGGGTGACCCGCCTGCTGCCGTCCCGGAGCCGGGTGACTTGGATGATGAGGTCAACTGCGGAAGCAACCTGTTCCCGAATGGCCCGGAGCGGGAGATCCATGCCGGCCATGAGCACCAGCGTCTCCAGGCGCGCGATCGCGTCCCGTGGCGAGTTCGCATGGACGGTCGACAGAGAACCGTCATGTCCCGTGTTCATCGCCTGCAGCATGTCCAGTGACTCGCCGCCGCGCACTTCACCCACAATGATCCGGTCGGGACGCATGCGGAGTGAGTTCCGGACCAGGTCCCGGATGTTGATGGCACCCTTGCCCTCAATGTTGGGCGGGCGGCTCTCAAGCCGGACTACGTGCTCCTGTTGGAGCTGCAGCTCTACAGCGTCCTCAATGGTGACAATGCGGTCATCCTCCGGAATGAAGGAGGAAAGTACGTTAAGCAGTGTGGTCTTGCCGGTTCCGGTACCGCCCGAAACGATCACGTTGAGACGCGCCTTAACGCAGGCGTTGAGCAGTTCGGCGATCTCCACCGTCAGCGAACCCCAATCGATCAGGTTGCGCACAGTCAAGGGGACATGGCTGAACTTGCGGATAGTGAGCGACGGGCCGTTGACCGCCAGGGGCGGGATAATGGCGTTAACGCGCGATCCATCCGCTAACCTGGCGTCGACCAAGGGTGAGGACTCATCGATTCGCCGCCCGACCTGCGAGACGATGCGCTCGATGACCTTCCGAAGGTGGTCGTCAGAGCTGAACTGCGCGCCGGTCAGCTGCAGGTGCCCGCCGCGTTCAATATAGATCTGATCGTGTCGGTTGACCATGATTTCCGTGACGGACGGGTCCTCGAGCATGCGTTGGAGAGGACCGAGACCCATGACTTCGTCGGCTATCTCGCGGATGAGCCGACGGCGCTCCTCTGGCGTCAGCGGTACCTGCTCCTCGTCGATAACTGTCGATAGCTCCTCAACAGCGGATGCACGCAGTTCGTCCTCGGAGGCGGATGAGTCACCGAACCGGGTACCCATTCGCTCGAAGAGTGCGAGGGCTGCGCGTTGCTTGAGGCCAGCCAAGGCATCCACTGCCTGCGGAGGGGCCGTCAGCGGACGGCGAACCGCCGCGTCCGGGAAGGAAGGGGCGGTGGGCGTCGTTGCGACTGACGCGTCGCCGGGCTCCACCGCTTCCTTGGCAGCGGATTCCGTGTTTCGGGAAAGACGCTCTGAGAGTCTCATGAGACAACCACCCTTCGGTGCAGCTTGTTGTGGGAAGAGGAAACCCATGCCGGGTCGAAACGGTCCACCAGCTTCCGAAGGCCCTTGGCGGCCGAGTCTCTGGCGGTTCCTTGCAGGACCGGGACGCCACGGTTGGTAGAAAACGGCAGCGTCCTTGAGCGGGGAACGACAGCGTCGATGGGAACCCCTATAGTCGCCTCGACGTCCTGGACCGACAGGCCACTCTTTCGGTCCGCAAAATTGAGGACGGTATGGCGTCCCTGGGGAACGAGCTGCAGCTCCTTCAAGACGCCGAAGCACTTGCGCAGGCCGCGCACGCTGGGGACATCCATTCCGCACACCCACACGCCGTCCGTAGCCTGTTCCAACGTTGCAAGGACGTGCTCTCCCAGACCGGGTGCAGTGTCCACCACCACGTACTTGAACTCGCTTGCCAGCTGATTGATGAGCCGGCTTACGTGGTCCGCGGTGATGTAATCCGATTCCGCCGGGGTCCGCGGTGCGCAAAGGGCGTAGATCCCGGCCGGATGCACGGTCAGGAACGCTTTGAGCACCATTGAATCTTGGGAAGCTGAGCCGTGGACTGCCTCGGTGATGCAGTGTTCGGGCTCCAAGAGCAGCCCTGAGGCGACGTCGCCGAACTGGAGGTCGAGGTCCACGATGACGACCCCCATGGGCGCGACTTTGCCGAGTCCGATAGCCAGGTTGGTTGCGACCGTCGTTTTGCCGACGCCACCCTTGGGGGACATGACGGCAATAACGCGCCCCCGCTCCTGGCCGGGCTCGGCCGCGGGAGCCATCCCCCTGCGCCGGCTCGCGGATGCCAGACATGCTCGTTCGAGCAGCACCCTGAGGTCATTGACCACGATGTCCGGGGTCACTACGTCCCTGATTCCGGAATGCATTGCCCGCAGAACGAGGTCAGGCGAGGGATCCGCCACGAGGAGCAGACTCACTTCCGGGTACTGAAGATCGAACACCGTAGCGAGCTTTAGCGCGTCGTCCGGGGTCACCCCGGGTCCAAGGATCAAGACTTCCGGCTGCGCACCGGTGAGTTGCCGGAAGACGTCATCTGGCCCGCCAGCGAGAACGTCAGGTGTCAGCGTCTGCAGTTCGCCGTGGAGGGCTCCAGCAATGGCCTGGCGGACGCGCCCTTCAAAATCGCGGACTGCCGTGATGGCTACGAACCTGCTCATCAGTACAGCCCACCGAAAGTAGTGACCGGAGTCTTGCTCTTAGTGCTGGTATCCGTCTGCTTCGCCAACCAGATGGTTCCGAACTCGGCACCGAACACCAATTTGACAGCCTGTGCGTCGGTTCTGGCCAAAGTAACGAAGGCTGACCCGTTAGGCATCTCGACGCCGGTCTGCGCGGCACCGTCCTCATCCTTGGCCCCGGCCTTCTTAGTGTCCGGGGCTGCCTTTTGAACCGCAGTTACCAGGACGTCGTGGAAGAGCAGGCCCGTGGATTGCTTCCAGCCTTGGACTTCAGCCGGTACCCGCCCGTTCGCCGGCATCTCTTCGTCGGACGTGAACGATGTATAGACGGTGACTTTGTCGCCGGCTTCCAGGCGGCCACCTAGGATACGCTCCGGGGCAAGGAGCAAGGTGACTTCCTCGAGTCCGTCAGGTACCGGAACGGTTCCCGGGACAAGTTCCTTTGGATCGACAAGGCGGGATGCGAGGAGTTGTTCCCCCGGTTCAAGGGCAACGCTGGTTACTCTGCCTGTTTGGTCTGCGAGCCCTTCCAACGCACCATCCGGAACGGCAGAGCGAGGAACGGGGGCGACTTCAACGTACTTGTTGAGTTCTTCCGCTTTGGTTCCAGCGGGAACGGATTCCTTGACGATGAGCACATTGACGGGCTCAAGCCCTTGAGCTGCCCTGTTGTCGGCGCCCTGCACATAAACCACAAGCAGCACGGTTCCAATGACGGCCAATACCAGAGCCGCTATGCCTCCCAGTAGGCGTGATTTCACTTGATTACTCCTCTGCTTTCATCCTTGATCGGAGCGGAGTGGGCCTTGCCTACTCCGAGAGCCAAACTGCGGTTGCGCCGTAGTTCGGTGCTTCACCGCTCGTTGCGAGCCCCTCATCGAGGGACACATAGCGGGTAAAGAAGCCCTGAATGCCGCGGCAGTTGCCGTTGCACGAGGGTGCGGCAGGATCCAAGCTGGTGAGAGAAGGGCCTCCACCGAACTTGTAGCCGGTAACCTGGAAGGCGATAAAGCCCGTCAATCCGTAGGTTGCGTGCTGTCCCGTTCCAGTTGCACTGCTGAAGATGGGAACCAGGATCGGTTCATCCATCAGCGAGGCGAGAATGGCTGTGCAGTCGCTCGGGAAGTCGTTGCCGGGATCGTTCCCGACCTCGGATGCCGCGATATCGATGTCTGCCGAGCAGCCGGTGTCCCGGTCCAGCCAGCCGAAACCCCCCTCGGCATAGCCGTTTTGAGGGACGCAGCCTGGGTAGTCCGGAGTGTTCTCGTCATATCGCAGCAGGATGTGCGTGGGAATCGGGTCGCCTGTGAAGCTTCCTGTTGACTCGAGTTCGGCGAGTTGGCTGGGGGAGAGATACTGCTCGAAGACGCATTGGCTTATGGTCCAGGGAAGCGTCGTTGCGGCGGAGGGAGCACCCCAGGACGCCACCGCTGCTGCATGGATGACGCTCGTGTCGTTCCCCAGAACCCTGGCAAAGTACAGTGCGAAGCTGTCGTCAGTGGAGCCTGCAGCTTGCGCGTTGGTTTCCACTCGTACGGAGGTGGCAGAAGGCTGGGTCACGGAAAAGACCCCGCTTGAGCCGTCATTGGCATTGTCGTCCGCAAGGCGGTTGGCGGGATTCGTCATTGCGGCCGGGCAACTAAGCCCTTGCGCGCAGTCCCCGGCGATCGCCAGGGCCGTAGCGTCAGCCCCCGTTTGAAGCTGTGTCTTCTCGGCATACATGGCCCCGACGTCCACCGCGAGTGCGGCGAAACCTAACAGCACAACCATCGAAAAAGCTACGACAACGGCGGCAGCGCCGCGTTCGCTGTCAGTTCCGCCGTGAAGTACTCCTTGCCCGGAATTCCCTCTCAGCCGCCGCATCTCATCACTCCTATTCCGGTCAGTGTCATGGGGAAGAAGCCCGGTGACCCGAACCAGCCGGAGTCGAGGAATCCGGACATGGACGAGAGGGTCACACTGGTCGTGACTTCGACGTTGTTTCCGTCCGAACAACTGCCAGCGTTGTCTGTCACGTTGACGCCCAGCCCATCCAGCGAGGGAGCGGCGCCCAAGGCGGTTCCCTCGACGTCAAGCGAGTCGTCGTCATAGTGGATCGCAGCATGCCGGGCACCTTCCCGGGCAGCCTGAGTCAAGGAGTTCTGAATGTTGAATACCCGGCCGAATTCCATGGTGCCGATGAGAATCAAAAGAAGCAGCGGAAGCAGAACTGCCATCTCAACGGCTACTGCGCCGCGTTCTTTCTGTTTCGGGTTCACACCGTCCCCCAGGACTTGTACCGCCGGCTGATGGCCGGACTGATGGACAAATAGCCGAAGTGGTTCTGGCGGGCTTGGATCCATTGCCAGAACCACTTCGTTTGAGTGCTTAGAGGGAGTCGTTGACCTCGCCGAACAGCGTGTTGATGCCGGTACCGAGGACGGCGGCGCCGACAGCGACGATCACGGCGATGAGGGCGACCATCAGGCCGTACTCCACCATCGTTGCCCCCTTTTCGGAAGCCAGGCGGTCCTTGATGCCGGCGATAAAAGCGGTCATGGAGACCATGAGAGAAGTCATTTTAATGTCCTTAAATTCGGTGAAATGAATTGATTGAATTTCAACGAATTACCAGCTACCCCATGCAATCCCAGCGGCTGGCCTTCGCTAAGACGAGATTGTCATTTGGGGTTATGGGCAACAATGCGTAGTGGTACTCGACTTTTTGGGCGCGCAAAATTGACCGCTACTTGGAAGGTGAGGGTGAGTACTCAGGTAGAGCGGCCGGGCGGGCCGCGCGACTGTGCGCCTGGCTATCTCAAGATGAGTGCGACGGCGGCTGCAGCGGCCAGCATTGAGGGGCCGTGGGCCACCTCTGCGCCCTTGCCCCGCCGCCTGAAGCTGACGAGAATCAGCGTTGCCAGAGCATTCAGGATGAAGCCAAGAAGCCCGCCATAGAGTAGGTGGTTCCAGCCCAAGTAGCCCATGTAAAGTCCCAACGGGCCGGCCAGCTTCACGTCCCCCATGCCGAGCCCGGCAGGGGATATGAGAGCCAAAACCAAGTAACCCGCGAACAGGATTATCGCGCCAAACAGACCCCTCAGCGGTCCGCCGGCATTTCCAGTAGCGATCCAGGGAAGTATCAGGAGAAATGCGCCTCCCGTTAGCAGTGACAGAACTAACGGATTTGGCAATAGGTGCTGCATAAGATCAATGTGCGCCAGCTGGGTGCCCAAAACGGCAAGAAAGAGGAATGCTGGCAGGTCGGGCGCCGGCCCAAACCGAAACGCAAAGGCGGCGCAGGTGGCGCCGGTGAAGGCCGCCGTCGTGACTCTTGAAGACAGCGGGGGCAAGCCGCCAAGGCCGGGGAGTGTCCTGGCTATAAGCAGTTCCGCTAGGGGTGAGAGTACGAGGCCAAGGAGGGCAGCGCCCGCAAGAAGGAACCATAGTGAAGCTTCCCCGCTCGGCGTCACTGTCACTGCATCCCCCGCACTCATCAGGCCGGCCACGGTCCGGGCGGCGTCCAGTAGCCCCCATTTTGACCCCGAACCCCCTGACGCGCTAATCTTGGTAGTCGTTGTGCGTGTCCTATTCCGATGGTGCGTGCCCGCTTGAGAATCCAGTTGCAGGATGACTACTCAACGTGCACATTCGGAACCACAGGATGACTGGTTACATGGAGCCCTCACCTCTGTTCCGGTAGCGCGCAGACAGTAGGTGCGCGAGCTAGTGACACCTAAACAAGAACGCCAGAACAAGAACGAGGCAAACACCGTGCGTACGTACACCCCGAAGCCCGGCGATATCAACCGCCAGTGGCACGTCATTGACGCCACAGACGTTGTCCTTGGCCGTCTTGCAAGCCAGACCGCAATCCTGCTGCGCGGCAAGCACAAGGCCACCTATGCATCCCACATGGACATGGGCGACTTCGTCATCATCATCAACGCTGAAAAGGTTGCCCTCACCGGCGCCAAGCTGGAGCAGAAGCGCGCATACCGCCACTCCGGCTACCCGGGCGGCCTGACCTCCGTCAACTACGCGGAACTGCTGGAAACCAACCCGGTCCGCGCCGTGGAGAAGGCCATCAAGGGCATGCTCCCCAAGAACTCCCTGGCTGCACAGCAGCTGGGCAAGCTGAAGGTGTACCGCGGTGCTGAGCACCCCCACGCCGCGCAGCAGCCCAAGACTTTCGAAATCACCCAGGTCGCCCAGTAGTCCTGGCCACCAAACAACTTACTTAATACAAGGAGAATCGTGGCTCAGAACGAAGAACTGACCACCGAAGCCAATGAGGCTGAGGAAAACCTGACCAGCTACACCTCTGAAAGCTCGGCTGCTGAAGCTGCGCCCAAGAAGGAGCGCCCGGCCCTGACTGTTGCCGGTGCAGCTGTTGGCCGTCGCAAGGAAGCCGTTGCACGCGTTCGCGTTGTGCCGGGCTCCGGCAAGTGGACCATCAACGGCCGCGAGCTGGCGAACTACTTCCCGAACAAGCTGCACCAGCAGGACGTCAACGAGCCCTTCAAGATCCTCGATCTCGAAGGCGCCTACGACGTCATCGCCCGCATCCACGGTGGCGGAATCTCCGGCCAGGCCGGTGCACTGCGCCTCGGCATCGCCCGTTCGCTGAACGAGATCGACGTCGAGAACAACCGCGCCACCCTGAAGAAGGCCGGTTACCTCTCCCGCGACGCCCGCGTCATCGAGCGCAAGAAGGCCGGTCTCAAGAAGGCCCGCAAGGCACAGCAGTACTCCAAGCGCTAAACCCGCTTGCACAGAAGCCCGTCACGCCTTTCGGCGGGGCGGGCTTCTGCCGTTTAACCCTGGCTTCCAGGTGCCCTTGTCGACGTTTGTTGACTCGGATATTGTGACAGCTGACCAGCCACTTCGAGTGGGTAGGGGTCGATCTGTACTAAACAGGCGATCAAGTGTGGATGTGAGCCGCGCGACTTCTTTTACAGGAATTCGCTGTGGCGCCGTGCACCAAACTTACTTTCAGAGATCAGCGTTCAGCGGGACGTTCCCTTCGGGCAATCCGAGCTTTGGGCGACCCGCGGAGGCGTGAGACTTCGATTTACCCGTGCCACGCGTGCAAGGGCTGGCATCTCACATCCAAACGAGTCGGCGGAAAATGGAAAGAATTCCAGCCCGCAGTGAGTTAGCGCAGCGCTCAGATCCTAGTCCAGCCCTGCCTGACCTGCCGTTTCGAAGCGGAGCATCCACATCCTCTAGACTTAGCCGGTGTCTAGATTATTTGGAACAGATGGTGTCCGGGGCCTGGCGAACGGACTGTTGACAGCGGAGCTGGCGATGAAGCTGGCCCAATCGGCCGCCGTCGTGCTTGGCCACGACCGGTCCGCCAACGGATCCCGGCCCCGCGCGGTCGTCGCGCGGGACCCGCGTGCGAGTGGTGAATTCATCGCAGCAGCCGTGGAAGCCGGTCTTTCCAGCTCGGGTGTGGACGTCTACGACGCTGGCGTTCTGCCCACCCCCGCTGCTGCCTACCTCGTTGCAGACCTGGATGCGGACTTCGGCGTCATGATCTCTGCCTCGCACAACCCGGCGCCGGACAACGGCATCAAGTTCTTCGCCCGGGGCGGCCAGAAACTGCCCGATGACGTGGAAGACGCCATCGAAGTGCAGATGGCCAGTGAGGCCCCACGCCCCGTCGGCGCCGACGTCGGCCGCATCCAGCGCTTCTCCGACGCCGAAGACCGCTACATTGTCCATCTGCTCGGTACCCTGCCGCACCGCCTGGACGGCCTGAAAGTTGTCCTCGACTGCGCCCACGGTGCTGCCAGCGGCTGCTCGCCCCAACTGTTCAAGGACGCCGGCGCGGACGTCTTCGTCATCGGCGCAGAGCCGGACGGCCTGAACATCAACGACGGCGTCGGATCCACCCACCTGGGGCCCCTGAAAGCCGCCGTGGTTGAGCGCGGCGCCGACCTCGGTATCGCGCACGACGGAGACGCAGACCGCTGCCTGGCCGTGGACCATGAAGGCAACGAGGTTGACGGCGACCAGATCATGGCGATCCTGGCCCTGGCTTTGAAGGCCTCCGGCAAGCTGAAGGACGACGTCCTCGTGGCCACCGTCATGAGCAACCTGGGGCTCAAGATCGCGCTCAAGGAAGCCGGCATCAGTATCCGGGAGACGGCTGTCGGCGACCGCTACGTGCTTGAAGGCATGCGCGAAGGCGGATTCAACCTGGGCGGGGAGCAGTCCGGGCACGTAATTTTCGCTGACCATGCAACTACGGGGGACGGACTCCTGACCGGCCTCCAGTTGGCGGCCCAGGTTGCCCTGACAGGGCGTTCCTTGAAGGAATTGGCCACTGTGATGACCAAGCTTCCGCAGGTGCTGATCAACGTCAAGGGCGTAGACCGCGGCCGCGTGGGCAGCAGCGACGGCCTGGCCGCGGCAGTGAAGGCCGCGGAAGCGCAACTCGGCGACACCGGACGTGTCCTCCTGCGGCCGTCCGGGACCGAGCCGGTAGTCCGCGTCATGGTCGAAGCCGGGGATGAGGCCACCGCCCAGTCCATCGCTGAAAGCCTGGCGCAGGTAGTCCGGACAGAGCTGGCTTTGGAACTGGTCAGCGACTGACCACGCAGCAAGGCGATCGGTGATTTGAACAACTGAGGCCCGCTTCCATCCTGGAAGCGGGCCCTTAGTTTGTTTAGGGCGGGCTAAAGGTTCCGGCTCCGCAGGGAATCGCGGATCTCCGTGAGCAGTGCAATCTGCGGGTCCTCAGCAGACTCCTCCTTCACGTCGTGCTTGATGCCCAGCCGGCGGTTGCGGAATTCGATCATGTGGTTCATCGGGACGACAACCACGAAGTAGATGGCGGCCGAGATCAGGAGAAAATTGACGATGGCGGTCAGCAGCACGCCGAACTCTACGGCGTTGCCGTTGAAGTCCACCCTGGCGAAACTGTCAAAGTTGGGGGAGCCCACGAGGCCCGCGATCAGCGGCATGAGGACTTTGTTCACTAGGGCCGTGACGACGCTGCCAAAGGCGGTGCCGATCACGACCGCGACGGCAAGGTCCACGACGTTGCCCTTCATGATGAAATTCTTGAATCCAGTCAGCATGTCCCAAACTTATCGGAGACCTGCAGGCCCCCGTGACGCTAAGGCGCGCAGGCTGGTTACCCAGATCATGGCAAGGGGGAGTGCGGACCATGGCGCGTCCAGCGCAGAAAGCCATGGTGCCGTCCCGGCCGCCGCGTGGAGGGGCGCCACCAGCCACATGAGGACAAACGCCATCAGGATGGCGACGCGGAGCCCCGGTCCGGGCCGCCGGTCCAGGAGGAAGACGGCCACGGGAATGAACAGAACGGCGTCATAGGTGGCCAGATGGGGCGAGAACGCCAGGCTCGTCGCAAGGGTTGCGATCAGGACAGTGGTTGTGTCCGCGCTTTTTCCGTGGCGCGCCAGAACCGCGAGCAGCACGGCGGCGCCGATTGGCAGGGATATGAGCGTCAGAACGGGTGCGGCGGCCTGGCCCCATTCCGCCGGCAACAAGGATTGCAGGAGGGAAGGCAGCCCCGTCATCTTCCAGGCCTGGCCTTCCTGCACCTCTGCCATATAGAGCGGGCTCGCCAGTGCTGCGCTCCACTGCCGGATGCCTGCGACGCCAACGAGCGCCACGGACGCGGCTGCAATGGCGCCGACCGTCAGCGTGAAAGCCGCCAGCGCCTTGAAGCTGCGGACTGCCAGCAACACCAGCGGAACCACCAGGACAAGTTGGGGCTTGGTGAAACCCAGCCCCAGGACTGCGCCTGCCCAGCCGGGGCAGCCGTGGGCGAAGAGCCGAACGCCGACGAGCCAGACGGCCAGCACGAACGCCGAATCCTGCCCGCTGCCCAACGCCTCGAAGGTCGGCGGAGCTGCCAATGCACACAGCAGGAGTGTTTTCCAGCGGTGCTGGACGAGACGCGGTGCCAGGAACCTCAGGCTGAGAAAGCACCACCACAGCAGTGCCGCATTGAGGCAGAACCATAGGACGCCGCTGAGGTTATAGGGAATCAACGCCAGCGGCGCGTAGAGCGCGGCGACCACCGGCAGTGACACAAACCAGGCGAGCGGCACCTCATCCCCCAGCTGCCGGCCCTGGAGGTCTGACTGAACGGCGGGGTCATACAGGTTGTCCGCCCCGTCCAGCAGCAACCGGCCGCCGGTCCAATGAGCCAGGTAGTCCGGGAGGAATGCGCCTTGGTTACCGGGGTCCATTACCCGGGCCAGGCTGCCGGCCAGGAGACCCGCTGCCCCAGCAATAAGCAGCAGGATCGGGTAGACCCGCAAACGCTCCGGGGTGATCAAAGCATCAATGCGCAGCACGGCGCGCTGGAGCGGGCGCGTTCGATGACCTGTTTCGAGCCCCCTTGGTTTCCCCACCATAGAAAGGGACACTACAGGATCAGGAACTCCGCGGGAGGTTAGCCTCTTAGGCGTACCCCGGCGCTGCGCCGACCCCGAAGTACTCCTCCAGCGTGTGCACGCCTTTTTTCGCCATGTCGGAGGCCGCCTCCACCCCGACGAACCGGAGGTGCCATGGTTCGTAGTAGTATCCGGTGATGGTGTGGAACATCCACGGGTAGCGGACCACAAACCCGAATCGGTGCCCGTTTGCCTTCGCCCACACGGCGGCCGGCTGGTCCGCGAAGCAAGGCTGGAAGCCGCAGGCCCCACCGCCGTCCGCAATATCGAAGGCCCAGCCCGTCTGGTGTTCCGAGTACCCCGGGCGTGCGCTGGCCGTGTCCGCATCAGCCTGGCCGCGCGCCGCCACATAGCCGTTATAGGTTGCCGTCTGCGCCGCGAAGGAGCGGTACCGCTCGCCAGGACAAGGGCGATGCCGTCCGCAGCGGCTGCAGCGAACATCGCTTCCGCGGCCGCCGCCGTCGTACTGTTCAGCAGTGCAGCCTCGCCGGACGCAGTGCTGGCGACGGCCGGGCGAACCAGGTCTACCGGCGCAAAATCAGCAGGTGCGAGCGGGCGGTGCTTATTGACGACCAGCCAGGGACTTGTGGGGTCGGTTAGGGAAAAGCGGCGATGCGGGGACGCTGCTTTGGTCGGCCGTGGAGCGGAGCTGGCAGTTACGGTGGCCGGCGCCGCCGTCGGGCCCGCCGGCGGTGAAGGTGGGGCAGAAGGGGCGGACGACGACGGCGTCCCCGCCATTGGCGCCTCCGGCGTGCAGGCTGCCAGTACGGTCAGCCCGGCGCCGGCTGCGAGTAAGCGAGTCAAGGTGCGGCGCGAAGGCGAGCCGCAGTCCTGGCACATGTGTGTTAAACCTTGCGCAGAAGCATCCGGCGGATCGAGTGGTCCGCCTCCTTGGTGAGCACCAGCTGTGCCCTGCCCCGAGTGGGAAGCACGTTCTCCTCGAGGTTGGGCTCGTTGATGCGCTTCCAGATGTCCCGGGCCGTCCTCTCCGCCTCTTCATCGGAGAGGGTGGCGTAACGGTGGAAATAGGACTCCGGCTGCGCGAAGGCGGTGCTCTGAAGCTTGCGGAACCGCTCCACGTACCACTCTTCGATGTAGGAGGTCTTGGCATCGACGTAGATGGAGAAGTCGAAGAAGTCGCTCAGCGCCAGGCCCTGCCTGCCATCGTGCCGCGGACGGGCCGGGGCCAGCACGTTCAGGCCTTCCACGATCAGCACGTCCGGGCGGCGCACCACTACTTCCTTCCCCGGCACGATGTCGTAGGTGACATGCGAGTACCAGGGCGCACGGACCTCTTCGGCGCCGCCTTTGATCGCGCTGACGAAACGCAGGAGGGCCCGGCGGTCATAGGACTCGGGGAATCCTTTGCGTTCCAGGAGCTGCCTCCGCTGCAGTTCCGCAAGCGGGTACAGGAAGCCGTCCGTGGTGATCAGCTCTACATTGGGAGTCCCCGGCCAGCGCCGCAGCATTTCCCGCAGCACGCGCGCAATGGTGGACTTGCCGACGGCCACCGACCCTGCCACGCCGATCACGAACGGTGTTCGCTGGGTCTGCTCGCCCAGGAAGGTGGTGGTTGCAGCGTGGAGTTGGCCGGCGGCTTCAACGTAGAGGTGCAGGAGCCGGGACAGGGGAAGGTAGACCTCGCGGATCTCCTTCATGTCCAGGGGATCGCCGAGGCCGCGCAGGCGGACAATGTCCTCTTCATTGAGGGGCTGTTCCATCTGGGCGGCGAGCCGCGACCAGGTCTGCCGGTCCAGCTCGACGAACGGGGACACACCCTCGCCGTTGGCCTCGTTGCGTTGCAAAGTCACCCTAGAGATTCTGCCCCGCTCCCTGCGCATAGCGAAATGCAGGGGCAGCGGTGTGCAAACCGGTTTTCCGGGACGGATGGGTCAGCATGCCGGTTCCGTGCTCACGGCAGTTCATTGGGATGGGGTACGGCCTGCACCCGCCTGCTCTCGCCTTGAGCAGAACGCATTCGTGGAATTGCTGCTAGCAATGTCAATGATCCGAGCCAGAACACAGGTGTGCACAACAGCATGGAAACGGGGATGCACCAGCGCTTATCCTTTCGGGCGGCCCAAACCAACAAAGCCAGGCCCAGTGGGATGCGGACTATGGCCGGCGGCATGAAAGGCGAGCCGATCGCTCCGGTGGAATCGCTGAGATGGTTTAGAAGGAACTGCGCCCACTCCTGCCAGAGTGAGGGCGCCAACGCCACTGACAGGCCCGTGATAACGGCCAGCCCGAGCAAAAAGCGGGAAAGATTTCTCCACTCGCCCCGGACCAGGAACCACACCGGCCCGACGGTAGGAGAGATCTTGGTGAGGGCAACGAAGGCCCAGCTTTCAGGGCGTGCGAATCCAACAACCGCTACGACGGCCATTAGAATGAATATGTTCCCGGAGACAATCTCGGGGAGTCCTGCCAGCCACAGGGGAAGCCCCCACTTCCAGCCCATAGGCCTCAGTAGCCAGGCAAGACCCACGGCGATCGCCACGGTGAAGAGCGACACAAAAAATGGCCACGGAAGTTGGGCCAATGGCCAGATCATCTGCGCGAACGCCGGGCTGTAGAGGTAGGCATCAGGGGTCCCCGGGGCCGTGGTGTACATCGGCCCGCGCCAAGCCAGCCAGTAGGCATGCGCGTCGACGCCAACGCCCCGTGCCCTGACGGAAAGGGCGGCGTAAATCGCGCAGACAATTCCCAGTATCCAGGCGGAATCACGAAGCAGACGGTCGCGCATTGCATGAACCTATCACCGCTTCGAGCGTCCGGCCTGCCTGTGCCTCAGGACACGTCGGTTTAGAACTCGCGCCGCCAGCCGATACTCTTGAGCCTATGTGTGGAATCGTGGGATACGTGGGCCGTTCCGTTGACGGCGTGGTTTCTGGTCACAGTGCGCTGGATGTTGTGCTTGAGGGCCTGCGGCGCCTGGAGTACCGGGGTTATGACTCTGCCGGCGTGGCCGTAGTGGCCGGAGGCTCCATCGAGTCCCGGAAGAAGTCCGGCAAGCTGGCCAACCTGGTCGCTGAACTGGAGGCGCGCCCGCTGCCCGAAGCGCGGACCGGAATCGGCCACACGCGCTGGGCAACCCACGGCGGGCCCACGGACCGCAACGCGCACCCCCACCTGTCCGACGGGGGCAAGCTTGCCGTGATCCACAACGGCATCATCGAAAATTTCGCCGAGCTCAAGCAGGAGCTGCTGTCCAAGGGCGTCACGTTCCTCTCTGAGACTGACACTGAGGTCGCGGCCGCCCTGCTGGGCGACATCTTCCGCAACAAGCTGGGCGGCGACACCGCCAACGGAGGCCTTACCCGTGCCATGGAGCTGGCCTGCCAGCGGCTCGAAGGCGCCTTCACCCTCCTGGCGGTCCACGCGGACCAGCCGGACGTAGTGGTGGCTGCTCGCCGCAATTCCCCGCTGGTGGTTGGCCTGGGCGACGGAGAGAACTTCCTGGGCTCGGATGTCTCCGGGTTCATCGATTACACCCGCCGTGCGGTGGAGCTGGGCCAGGACCAGATTGTGACCATCACCGCTGACACGGTGGACATCACCGACTTCTACGGCAATCCTGCCCAGGGCAAGGAATACCACGTGGACTGGGATCCGGCCTCGGCTGAGAAGGGCGGCTTCTCCTCCTTCATGGAGAAGGAGATCCACGACCAGCCCGATGCCGTGGCGCAGACCCTCCTGGGCCGTTCCGACATCAACGGCAAGCTGACACTGGATGAGCTGCGCATCGATCCGGAGCTGCTGAAGCAGGTCAACAAGATCATCGTGCTGGCCTGCGGCACCGCCGCCTACGCCGGCACCGTGGCCAAGTACGCCATCGAGAACTGGTGCCGGATCCCCACCGAGGTGGAGCTGGCGCATGAGTTCCGCTACCGCGACCCGATCGTGGACTCCAACACCCTGGTGGTCTCCATCAGCCAGTCCGGCGAGACCATGGACACCCTGATGGCGGTCCGCTACGCCCGCGAACAGGGCGCCAAGACCATCTCCATCTGCAACACCAACGGCTCCACCATCCCGCGTGAGTCCGACGCCGTGCTGTACACCCACGCCGGTCCGGAAATCGCAGTGGCCTCGACCAAGGCGTTCCTGGCGCAGATCACGGCCGCATACCTGCTCGGCCTGTATTTGGCACAGCTGCGCGGGAATATCTTCTCGGGCCAGATCAAGGACGTCCTGGCAGACCTGGGCAAGATCCCGGCGAAGATCCAGACCATCCTTGACGGTGCCGGTCCTCTCCGCGAACTGGCCCGCAGTATGGCGGACGAGCAGTCCGTCCTGTTCCTGGGCCGCCACGTAGGCTACCCGGTGGCGCTCGAGGGTGCTTTGAAGCTGAAGGAAATCGCCTATATCCACGCCGAGGGCTTCGCCGCCGGCGAGCTCAAGCACGGCCCCATCGCCCTGATCGACGAAGGCCAGCCGGTGTTCGTGGTGGTCCCGTCCCCGCGCGGCCGCGACTCCCTGCACGCCAAGGTGGTCTCCAACATCCAGGAAGTCCGCGCCCGCGGCGCCCGCACGCTGGTCATCGCCGAGGAAGGCGACGAAGCCGTCCAGGCCTACGCCGAGCACGTCTTCTACGTGCCGGAGACGCCCACGCTCCTGATGCCGCTGCTCACCACGGTCCCGCTGCAGATCTTCGCCGCGGAACTCGCCGCAGCCAAGGGCTACGACGTGGACCAGCCGCGCAACCTCGCCAAGAGTGTCACCGTCGAGTAGCTGCACGCCGGCTTGAGCAAGACTTGAGCCAAAAATAAACTGATCCAGCACAACCCAGGGCCCTGCGGTCGCTACCGTAGGGCTCATGGGGGAGGCCCGGATCAACACTCGTGGGAGCGGCAGCAGCCGGACCGCTGGCCGCGAATTGAGGGCGCGCCTGGGGCCCTGGTTTCTCGCGTGGCTGGCTTTTCTGCCGTACGCCATAATCCGGTCTGAGAACCTCGCCGAATCGGACACGTTCTGGCAGGTTCGTACCGGGTTGTGGACGATGGCGGAAGGTCGTCTTCCCCTCGTGGATCCCTTCTCATGGACGGCTGCGGGGAAGCCCTGGACGCTGAACTCCTGGGCGTTTAATGTTCTGGTCGGCCTTGGGTATGAAGCGGCGGGCCTGGCGGGTGTGGCTTTCATCGCGGCCTGCCTGGTCGCGGCGATTGGCGGCTTGGTTCTCTATCTGGCCCGCGAGCTGGGCGCGGCCCCGCTGCCGTCCGCCGTCGTTCTCTTGGCCGGAGCACCGCTGTTGATGCTTTACCTGTCGGCGCGGCCCCAGCTTGTTGATTATCTGGCAGTGCTCGCGCTTGCTGTTTTGCTGCGGAGGTTGCTCGATGGGCACAGACCCGGGTGGCTGCTGCTGGCCGTCGGTGTTCTCACGGTCCTCTGGGTCAATCTGCATGCAGCTGCCCTGCTCGGCGTGGCAATCGCTGGTACCAGTGGCTTGTTGGCCCTTCTGGGGACGCGGACGCGTAGGCAGGCCGGGTGGCTTTTCGCTGCCGCTCTGGTAATTTCCGTCAGTGCCGTGGTCACCCCCTACGGAACCGGACTGCTGGTCCAGACGGTGCAGGTCAAGGCGGAGTCAGCAGACATCACGGAGTGGCAGCCCCTCAATCCGGCGGATCCTCTGCAGCTCGTCTTGTTTGCCATTGGCCTGGCCGGACTGGCTTTTGCCGCCAAGCGGCGTGATCCGGTCCTTTGTGGAGCCCTGGCTATCAGCGCAGCCGGATCAGTAGCGGCCATGCGCATCCTTCCGATCCTGGTGTTGCTGGCATTACCGGTTATGGCGTCCGCAATGTCCCGTGGTGCTGTCCTGCGTTATCTCGACAGCCGGCGCAGAATGATTTCCACGGGCGCGGTTGCTCTGCTCACTTTTGTCATCGGCAGTGCGATCATCAACCTTCCTTATTTCGGCCGGCCGGATCCCGCGCTTTTTCCCGCCGCGGCGGTTAAGGCCATTCCCTCCGGCTGCACCTTGTTCAATGACTACCATCTGGGCGGACTGGTCATACTGCAGAGGCCGGATGTCGCTGTTTCCATCGATTCGCGGAACGACCTGTATGGGGCCGAAGCGGTCAGGCAGTCGGCGCGGGTGGCCAGCGGCCGCGGTGAGCTTGATCAGGAATTTGCTGCGGCACACTGTGTGCTGGTGCACCCTCATGGAGGGCTGGCGCAACGGTTGCGGAACAGCTCCGACTGGATCGTGACGGCGACCGAACCCGCTGCAGTCTTGTTTGTTCGTCGCTGAGTCGTCGCTGTGGCGGCCTCCGCCAGAACCGTCACCGTAGAATAAGCCGCATGATCGTAGGCATTGGCGTAGACGTTGTAGACATCGAGCGGTTCGGCCGGCAGCTGGAGCGGACCCCTGGCCTGCGGGACCGGCTGTTCGTTCCGGCGGAGAGGGACCTGCACACCCGGTCCCTGGCTGCCCGGTTCGCCGCCAAGGAAGCTGTGGCCAAAGTCCTGGGCGCCCCGGCCGGCATGAACTGGCAGGACTGCTGGATCGGCCTGGACGAGAACGGGCCCACCCTCCAGGTCAAGGGCACGGTACTGGCGGTGGCCGAGGCCAAGGGCGTCAAGCGCTGGCACCTGTCCATGAGCCACGACGGCGGGATTGCCACCGCGATGGTTGTGGCTGAACGCTAAGCCCACACAGGGGTCCGGCACCATGATCAGCGCCTACACCGGAACGCAGGTCCGGGCGGCCGAGGAACCATTCCTGGCCGCCGGGCTGGGCGACGTCCTCATGCGGCGCGCCGCCCACGGCCTCGCCGCCGGCATCGTCACCGAACTCCGAGGCCGCGGGAGCCGTCTTTATGGTGCCCGGGTGGCGGTACTCACCGGCAAGGGCAACAACGGCGGTGACGGACTTTACGCCGCGGCTTTCCTCGCGGCGAGGGGGACGCGGACGACGGCGATACTCACCTCCGACGGTGCCCACACCGATGCCTTGGCCGCCTTCGAACGCGCCGGCGGACGGGTGTACCGGCTGGCGCCGGAAACGCTGCCGGAGCTCGCTGCCGAAGCCGCGGGCGCCGACGTCGTCATCGATGCCATGCTGGGGACCGGTGCCCGTGGCGGCCTGCGGGGGAACGCTGCTGAGCTGGTCACCGCTTTGGCGGGGGCAAACCGGCGGGGGTTCGTGGCAGCCTGCGACCTGCCCAGCGGGGTGGACGCGGACACCGGCGAAGCAGCCGGCCCTGTCCTGCCCGCCGACCTGACCGTCACCTTCGGCGCCGCCAAAGCCGGCCTGCTGGCCGACCCCGGTGCTGACTATGCAGGCAGGGTGCAGGTGGTGCCCATCGGCATCGAAGAGCACCTGCCCGGCCCTTCCGTGCGCCGGCTGGAACCTGCCGACCTCGGCACGCTGCTGCCCAGGCCCGCCCGGCGTGCCCACAAATACTCCCGTGGCGTGCTCGGCGTAGTGGCCGGCTCCGCAGACTATCCCGGCGCCGCAGTCCTGGCCTGCCGCGGCGCCCTGTCCGCCGGCGCAGGAATGGTTCGATACCTCGGACCTCCCGCCGTGGCGGACCTGGTCCGACAGTCCTGCCCGGAAGTCGTCTGCAGCACGGGATCGGTCGCCGGGAACCGGGTCCAGGCCTGGCTCGTGGGCTCCGGGATGGGGCCGGGCGATCACGAACAGCTCGCACGGGCCCGCGACGCCGTCGCCTCCGGCCTGCCTGTTGTGGCCGACGCCGGTGCGCTGCCGGCGCTGCCGGACGTCCTCGCGCCGCAGGTGGTGCTGACCCCGCACGCCGGTGAACTGGCCGCACTGCTGACGCGCCTCGGCGCGGACACCGGCCGTGACGGAGTGGAGGCGGGGACGCTCGCCGCCGTCCGCCGCGCCGCCGGCCTCACCGAGGCGACGGTCCTGCTCAAAGGTGCCACCACCCTCGTCGCCTCACCCTTCCAGGACGTCTACAGCCAGTCGGACGGCACGCCGTGGCTCGCCACGGCCGGCAGCGGGGACGTGCTGGCCGGCGTCATCGGTGCGCTCCTCGCCCAGGCGGGGTCCGACGTCGGGCGCTTCCGTGAGGCGGGCATCGATCCGGACGAGCGCTGGGCCGCGATAGCCGCACTCGGGGCGTCGCTGCACGGGCTGGCAGGGAGGTCGGCGACGGAGGCGTGCTCGGGCGGACCGATCACTGCTGGCGTAATTGCCGACGCAATACCCGACGCCTGGGGTAAAGTCAGCATGCTTAGTAGCTTTGGCGTCGCCGAACAACATAGAGGAGCATGATGGAAGTCTGGCCTGGATCGGCTTATCCCCTGGGTGCCACGTACAACGGAACGGGCACGAACTTCGCACTGTTCAGCGAACGCGCCGAGAAAGTGGAACTCTGCCTCTTCGACGATGACCTCGTGGAAACCCGCATCACCCTGGACGAGGTGGACGGGTACGTGTGGCATTGCTACATCCCCCAGATCCAGCCGGGGCAGAAGTACGGCTACCGCGTGTACGGACCGTACGATCCGGCGTCGGGAAACCGGTTCAACCCCAACAAGCTCCTGCTGGACCCCTACGCCAAGGCCGTCCATGGCCAGGTGGACTGGGATCCCGCCCTCTTCACCTACAACCTCGGCGAGCCGGATTCCGTCAACAATGCGGACTCTGCCAAGCACATGATGCTCGGCGTGGTCATCAACCCCTACTTCGACTGGGAGGGCGACCAGAACCTCAGGATCCCCTACCACCGGTCTGTCATCTACGAGGCACACGTCAAGGGCCTCACCCAGCTTCACCCCGAAGTCCCCGAGGAACAGCGCGGCACGTATGCCGGCGTGGCGCACCCTGCGGTGATTTCGCACCTGCAGAAGCTGGGAGTCACCGCGATCGAGCTCATGCCGGTGCACCAGTTCGTCAACGATGGGACCCTGCAGGACAAGGGACTGAACAACTACTGGGGCTACAACACCATCGGCTTCTTCGCCCCGCAAAACACGTACAGCTCCACCGGGGACACCGGCCAGCAGGTGCAGGACTTCAAGGCCATGGTCCGTTCGCTCCACAAGGCGGGCATAGAGGTGATCCTGGACGTGGTGTACAACCACACCGCCGAGGGCAACCACCTGGGCCCCACGCTGTCCTTCAAAGGCATCGACAACGCCGCCTATTACCGCCTCATGGACGGCGACGAAAAGCACTACATGGACTACACGGGCACGGGCAACTCCCTTAACGTCCGGCACCCGCATTCCCTGCAGCTCATCATGGACTCGCTGCGCTACTGGGTCACCGAGATGCACGTGGACGGTTTCCGCTTCGACCTCGCGTCCACCCTGGCCCGCGAGTTCTACGACGTGGACAAGCTTTCCACCTTCTTCGAACTCATCCAGCAGGACCCGGTTGTCTCCCAGGTCAAGCTCATCGCCGAGCCCTGGGACGTGGGCCCGGGCGGCTACCAGGTGGGCAACTTCCCGCCGCAGTGGACCGAGTGGAACGGCAAGTACCGCGACACGGTCCGCGACTTCTGGCGCGGCGAACCCGCTACCCTTGGCGAATTTGCCTCCCGCATCACCGGCTCAGCGGACCTGTACGAACACTCGGGACGGCGTCCCGTGGCATCCATCAACTTCGTCACCGCACACGACGGCTTCACCCTGGCGGACCTGGTGTCCTACAACGAGAAACACAATGAGGCGAACGGCGAGGGCAACAACGACGGCGAGTCCCACAACCGGTCCTGGAACTGCGGTGCGGAAGGGCCTACTGACGATCCGGCGGTCCTTTCGCTCCGGGCCCGCCAGCAGCGGAACTTCATCGCCTCGCTGCTCCTGTCCCAGGGCGTTCCGATGCTGCTGCACGGCGACGAGATGGGCCGGACCCAGCAGGGCAACAACAACGGCTACTGCCAGGACTCCGAGCTGACCTGGATCAACTGGGACAGCATCGACCAGCCGTTGGTGGAGTTCACCGCTGCAGTCAACGCCCTGCGGGCAAAGCATCCGACGTTCCGCCGCAGCCGGTTCTTCGACGGCCGGCCTGTGCTCCGGGGCGAAGGCGAGCGGTTGCCGGACATCGTCTGGCTTGACCCGTCCGGTGAAACCATGAAACCGGAGGCATGGGACAGCGGATTCGGCCGCTCTGTGGGTGTGTTCCTCAACGGTGACGGCATCCAGGGCAAGGACAGCCGCGGCCGCCGGATCACCGACGTGAACTTCCTGCTGTACTTCAACGCCCACGACGACACGGTCAAGTTCACCCTTCCGGCCGACGAATTCGCCCCCGCCTGGGATGTCATCATCGATACGGCCGGGCACAACGCGGACACTGCACCCGTGGCCGCTGGCGAGCCCCTGCCTGTCGAGGCGAAATCCCTGGTGGTGCTGCGTGCGCATACCGTGGAGGAGGTGGAGCCGGACCACTCCGTCGCCGCCTCACTGGCTGCGCTGTCCCAGACGTCCACCAGCGAAAACGAATCCCTCAGCGCACCGGTCGTCGCTGAACCGGGCAAGACCACCAAGGTGGGCGCGCGAAAGGCGGATTCCAAGTGAGGGTGCCGGCATCCACCTACCGGCTCCAGATCCGCCGCGGCTTCACGCTCTTCGACGCCGCGGACACGGTTCCGTATTTGAAGTCGCTGGGGGCGGATTGGGTCTACCTCTCACCGATCCTCACCGCGGAGCAGGGCTCGGACCACGGCTACGACGTGACCGACCCGTCCGCGGTGGACCCGGAACGCGGTGGGCCCGAGGGCCTGCTGGCGCTGTCCCGCGCGGCACGCGAACACGGGATGGGCGTCCTGGTGGACATTGTCCCGAACCACGTGGGCGTTGCTTCGCCGCCGCAGAACCCCTGGTGGTGGTCCCTGCTGCGGGAGGGGCGGGAGTCACCGTACGCTGACGCGTTCGACGTCGACTGGGACCTTGCCGGCGGACGGATCCGGCTGCCTGTGCTCGGCTCCGATGACGACCTGGACAAGCTGGACGTGGTGGACGGCGAGCTCCGCTACTACGACCACCGCTTCCCGATCGCCCCCGGCACGTACACCGAGGGCGATTCACCCCGGGACGTGCACAGCCGCCAGCATTATGAGCTGATGGACTGGCGCCGGGCCGACTCCGAGCTGAATTACCGCCGCTTCTTCGCCGTGACCACGCTGGCCGGGATCCGGGTGGAGGATCCCCAAGTCTTCGAGGGGGCCCATGCGGAGGTGGGACGCTGGTTCCGCGAGGGTCTCGTTGACGGGCTCCGCGTGGACCACCCGGACGGGCTCGCAGATCCCGCCGGCTACCTGCGCTGGCTTAAGGACCTCACCGGCGGCGCGTACGTGCTGGTGGAGAAGATCCTGGAACCGGGGGAATCCCTGCCTGGCGAGTTCGCCACAGAGGGCACCACCGGCTACGACGCGCTCGCGGACGTGGACCGGGTGTTCGTGGACCCGGCGGGGGAGGCCGCCCTGGATGCGCTGGACGCTTCGCTGCGCGGAACTTCCGGGCCTGCCGATTACGCGGAGATGATCCGGGGCACCAAGCGCATGATAGCGGACGGCATCCTCCGCGCCGAGGTCCTGCGCCTGGCCCGCCTGGTGCCGGAATCGCACGGCCTCGCCATCGACGACGCCGCGGATGCCATCGCCGAGATCATCGCCTCCTTCCCGGTGTACCGGACCTACCTGCCCACGGGTGCGGAGGTCCTCAAGGAGGCGTGCGAATCCGCAGCCGCGCACCGGCCGGACTTGGAGGTGCCCGTGGGAACCCTCCTGCCGCTCCTGCTGGACCCCGCCAACCCCATCGCGGTGCGGTTCCAGCAGACCTCCGGCATGGTCATGGCCAAGGGCGTGGAGGACACCGCGTTCTACCGCTACACCCGGCTGGGTACGCTCACCGAAGTGGGTGCCGAACCCACCGAATTCGCCGTGTCCACGGACGAGTTCCATGAGCGGATGGGCAGGCGCCTGGCGGAAGTGCCGCTGTCCATGACCACGCTGTCCACTCACGACACCAAGCGCAGCGAGGACGCCCGGGCCCGGATATCCGTCATCGCGGAACTGCCGGACGAATGGGCCGGCACGCTCGCTTCCCTGCGTGAGCTCGCCCCGGTTCCCGACGGACCGTACGAGAACCTGCTCTGGCAGGCCGTCATCGGCGCCTGGCCCGCGAGCCGGGAACGGCTCCAGGGCTATGCCCAAAAGGCAGCGCGCGAGGCCGGCAACTCCACCACCTGGACTGCACCGGACGAGGACTTCGAGTCCCGCGTCCGGGCCGCCGTGGACGCAGCGTTCGACGACGGCCGCGTCGCCACGGTGATCGAGGACTTCGTGGCGCGCATCGATGCCTACGCCGCCTCCAACTCGCTGGCTGCCAAGCTGGTCCAGCTGACCATGCCGGGGGTCCCCGATGTGTACCAGGGCAGCGAATTCTGGGAACGGTCCCTGACCGATCCGGACAACCGGCGGCCGGTGGACTTTGCGGTCCGGCAGGCGGAGCTGGAGAAGCTCGACGGCGGGACGTTGCCTGCGTCCGGCACGGAACCTGCCAAGCTCCTGGTCACCTCGCGGGCACTTCGGGTGCGCAGGGACCGGCCGGAGCTGTTCCAGGGTTACGCCCCCGTGCGTGCCACCGGAGCCGCCGCCGGGCACCTGCTCGGATTCTCCCGGGGCGACGGAGCGCCCGGGGCGGTGACCCTGGCTACCCGGCTCCCGGCGGGGCTGGAAGAGGCGGGCGGGTGGCGGGACACCGCCGTCGTACTTCCCGCTGTGATGCGTGACGAACTGACCGGTGCCGTGCACGGGCCCGGCACCGTTAGCGTGGCGGACGTGCTGGGTACCTACCCGGTGGCGCTGCTGGTGCCGGTGGAGGGGGAACAAGGATGACCGTGGAAAACAGCGGGCCAGGGCGTTTCGACGTGTGGGCGCCGGAGGCTTCGTCTGTCGTGTTGCTGGCCGGCGGCCGGGAATACCCGATGACGCGCAGGGAGTTTGCACCCGGCGCGGAGGGGTGGTGGACCGCCGCCGACGCCCCTGCGCAGGGCGAACTGGACTACGGCTACCTGCTGGACGGCGACAGCCACCCGCTGCCGGACCCGCGGTCCCGCCGCGTTCCGTCCGGCGTCCACGGCCTGTCCCGGACCTTCGACCCGGCCGACCACGCCTGGCAGGACTCCGGCTGGCGCGGCAAGGACCTGCAGGGCTCGGTGATCTACGAACTCCACGTGGGTACCTTCACGCCTGCGGGTACGCTGGACGCCGCTGCCGAAAAGCTGGGCTACCTGGCGGACCTGGGCGTTGACTTCGTGGAGCTCCTCCCGGTGAACGGCTTCAACGGTACGCACAACTGGGGCTACGACGGCGTGCAGTGGTACGCCGTTCACGAAGGCTACGGCGGACCCGCGGCGTACCAGCGCTTCGTGGACGCCGCGCACGCTGCCGGGCTGGGCGTTATCCAGGATGTGGTCTACAACCACCTGGGCCCCAGCGGCAACTACCTTCCCCGGTTCGGGCCGTACCTGAAGCAGGGCGATGCCAACACCTGGGGCGACTCGGTGAACCTGGACGGTCCCGGCTCCGACGTGGTCCGCGAATACATCCTTGACAACGCCGCGCTGTGGCTGCGCGACTACCACGTGGACGGGCTGCGGCTGGACGCGGTGCATGCGCTGCGGGACGAGCGGGCCGTGCACATCCTCGAGGACCTGGGCGTGCTGGGTGATGCCGTGGCCGCGGAAACAGGGCTGCCCAAGACGCTCATCGCCGAATCGGACCTGAACAACCCGCGCCTGCTCTACCCGCGGGACGCCAACGGCTACGGGCTGGCGGGGCAGTGGAGCGACGACTTCCACCATGCGGTCCACGTGAACGTCAGCGGCGAAACCACCGGGTATTACGCCGATTTCGACTCCCTGGGCGTGCTGGCCAAGGTCCTGCGGGACGGATTCCTGCACGACGGTAGCTACTCCAGCTTCCGCGGCCGGCACCACGGGCGGCCCATCAACACTTCCCTGGTGCATCCGGCAGCGCTGGTGGTCTGCAGCCAGAACCACGACCAGATCGGCAACCGCGCCACGGGAGACCGGCTCTCGCAGTCGCTGTCCTACGGGCAGCTCGCCGTAGCCGCGGTGCTCACCCTCACCTCGCCGTTCACCCCCATGCTGTTCATGGGAGAGGAATACGGGGCCACCACCCCCTGGCAGTTCTTCACCTCCCATCCGGAGCCGGAGCTAGGACGGGCTACCGCGGAAGGGCGTATCCGGGAGTTTGAGCGCATGGGGTGGGATCCCGCCGTCGTACCCGATCCCCAGGATCCGGAGACGTTCCGCCGGTCCAGGCTGGACTGGTCAGAGGCGGAGACCGACGACCACGCGCGGCTGCTGGAGCTCTACCGCTCCCTGACCGCCTTGCGGCGGCAGCATCCTGACCTTGCCGGCGGCGGGTTTGCGGAGACCGAGGTGACGTACGACGACGACGCGCACTGGCTGCGGTTCAGGCGCGGGAGCGTTGAGGTGCTGCTGAATTTCTCCGATGCGAAGACCAGGCTGGACGGCGCGGAAGGCCAGGTCCTCCTTGCTACCGACGCCGGTTCGGGGCTGGATGGCGACACCGCCGAACTGGCGCCGTGGAGTGCCGTGATCGTCACCACAAACCTGACAGGATAGAACGCATGACTTATTCAGCAGCGGACAACCGCTACGATTCCATGCCCTACCGCCGCGTCGGGCGCAGCGGGCTGCGCCTCCCGGCCATCTCGCTGGGCCTGTGGCACAACTTCGGCGATGACATGCCCTTTGAGGTCCAGCGCGACATCCTGCGCCGCGCCTTCGACCTCGGCGTGAACCACTTCGACCTGGCCAAC
Source organism: Pseudarthrobacter sp. NPDC092424 (assembly GCF_044754925.1). Taxonomy (NCBI): domain Bacteria; kingdom Bacillati; phylum Actinomycetota; class Actinomycetes; order Micrococcales; family Micrococcaceae; genus Pseudarthrobacter; species Pseudarthrobacter sp. NPDC092424. Next base: position 116,685 of record NZ_JBIVQC010000001.1, read on the forward strand.
AACTACGGGCCGCCGCCGGGCTCCGCGGAAACCAACTTCGGCCGGCACCTGCGGGACGACTTCAAGCAGTACCGGGATGAACTGGTTATCTCCACCAAGGCCGGCTACCTCATGTGGCCAGGACCCTACGGGGAGTGGGGATCCCGGAAGTACCTCCTGTCCAGCCTGGACCAGTCGCTGCAGCGCATGGGCCTGGACTACGTGGACATCTTCTACAGCCACCGGCCGGATCCGGAGACGCCCATGGAGGAAACCATGGGCGCCCTGGACCAGGCGGTCCGGTCCGGCAAGGCCCTCTACGCGGGCATCTCGTCCTACACGCCCCAGCAGACGCTGGAGGCCGCCCGGATCCTGAAAGAGCTCGGCACACCACTGCTGATCCACCAGCCCAGCTACTCCATGCTGAACCGCTGGACCGAGGACGGCACGCCCAACCTGTACGAAGCACTGGACCAGGTGGGCGCAGGCTCCATTGCCTTCTCCCCGCTCGCCCAGGGCATGCTCACGGACCGCTACCTCAACGGCATTCCCGCTGACTCGCGGGCCGCGAAGGGCCGGTCCCTGGCCCAGGACTCCATTACGGAGGAGAAGCTGAACCGGGTACGCGGGCTGAGCCGCATCGCGGAAGGCCGTGGCCAGTCACTGGCGCAGATGGCCATTGCCTGGATCCTGCGGGACCAGCCCAAGGGTTCCCCGGTGACCTCGGCCCTGGTGGGTGCCTCCAGCGTCCGACAGCTCGAGGACTCGGTATCGGCCATCAATAACCTCTCCTTCACCGCACAAGAGCTGACAGCGATCGACGAGTTCGCGGTGGAGTCCGACATCAACCTCTGGAAGCAGCCGGTCTGACCGCTTGCTGATGTTACGGAGCGGGGCCGGGGAACAATCCCCGGCCCCACTCAGTTGGGTAGTATGAAAAGGCGCCGCGCGGCGCCGTGCCGGCCGGCCGCCGTCGTACTTAATTCCTCGGCAGGATCCGGCGGCTGACGTTTGTCCTCAAAGGAGTTCCGTGTCTTCACATCCGATTCGTGTTGCTATCGTCGGCGTAGGAAACTGTGCCGCTTCGCTGGTCCAGGGCGTCCACTACTACCGGGACGCAGACCCCAAGGCCACGATTCCGGGCCTGATGCACGTTGAGTTTGGCCAGTACCATGTAGGGGACGTTGAGTTCGTCGCCGCGTTCGACGTCGACGGCAAGAAGGTCGGCGTTGACCTTGCAGATGCCATTCTCGCCAGCGAAAACAACACCATCAAGATCGCGGACGTGCCGCCCACCGGCGTCACTGTCCAGCGCGGCCACACCCTGGACGGCCTGGGCAAGTACTACCTCGAGACCATCGAGGAATCCACCGAAGAGCCCGTGGACGTGGTTCAGGCACTCAAGGACGCCAGGGTCGACGTCATGGTGTGCTACCTGCCCGTCGGTTCCCAGGATGCTGCCGAGTTTTACGCCCAGGCAGCCATCGACGCCGGCGTTGCGTTCGTCAACGCCCTGCCCGTGTTCATCGCCGGCACCAAGGAGTGGGCCGACAAGTTCACTGCCGCCGGTGTGCCGATCGTTGGCGACGACATCAAGAGCCAGATCGGTGCCACCATCACGCACCGGGTCATGGCCAAGCTGTTCGAAGACCGCGGCGTCACGCTGGACCGTACCTACCAGCTGAATGTCGGCGGCAACATGGACTTCAAGAACATGCTGGAGCGGGACCGCCTTGAGTCCAAGAAGATCTCCAAGACGCAGGCCGTGACCTCCAACGTCGAAGCCGAACTTGCTGCGAAGGACGTCCACATCGGACCGTCTGACTACGTCCAGTGGCTCGATGACCGCAAGTGGGCCTTCGTCCGCCTGGAAGGCCGCAACTTCGGTGACGCCCCCGTGTCGCTGGAATACAAGCTGGAGGTCTGGGATTCCCCGAACTCCGCGGGCGTGATCATCGACGCCATCCGCGCCGCCAAAATCGGCCTGGACCGCGGCATCGGCGGCCCGCTGCTCTCGGCGTCAAGCTACTTCATGAAGTCCCCGCCGGAGCAGTTCAACGATGACCTTGCCCGCGAAAAGGTGGAGGCCTTCATCCGCGGCGACCTGGAACGCTAACCCCCTGCACGCTCTCTCACATAATGTGGGTTTTCCTGTGACGCTCTCTCATTCCGTGGGGGAGCGTCACGGGTTTAAGTCCGAAATCTCGCCGTGTGCGCCTGCCGGCGACGCTCTCTCACTTAGTGCCGGTTTTCTGGCGACGCTCTCTCACCCGCTAACCGGCGAAGCCCGTTGCCTGGGGATGGTCGAGCCGGCGCTTACGCAGTGCCCGCTTGATTCTTGACACTGCACCGTCGAAATTGTCCGCGAGATCGTCCTTGCCGACAACCAGCACGGTCCATCCCGCCGCTTCAAAGCTTTTATCCCGTCGGCGATCGCTGAGCATCTGTTCGGCACCGAGGTGGTGTCCGCCGTCGTACTGGATTGCGATCCGGCGGTGACGGTAACCCATATCGGCCGATGGCGATACGGCATCCCCAGCGCGCAAAAGCACTTGGAGTTCGGGTTCAGGCAGTCCGGCATCGGCAATGGCCAGGCGCAGGAACGATTCTGGCGCTGAGTCGGCACCCACGCGCATGAGATCGAGCGCTTCCCGGGCCCGCACGACGCCCTGCAGGTTCGGATGGCGGCCCACCAGCTCACGAAGCCCGGTGATCGTGTCATAGGGGCGTGTTCTTCCTTCGAACTCCAGCCGAGGGACGCGGATGAGTTCGTCGCCCATCGCCACCAGATCACGGAGGGGCAAGGTTCGAGCCATATCGAGCCAGGTCCGCGAGCGTGTGCTCAGGCGGATACCGTCTACCCCTTCGATTTCGTTGTCCATTGTGAGGATGGTGTGGCCCAGCACCCCCTTCCGGCGGACGGATGGCAGCGAACGGGGTTTGCTCAGGTGAAGCTCCGTGGAATCGGCAAGCCAGGGCGGCAGGATCTGGCACCGAAGCCTGGCGGCGGTGACATGCGAGATCCATGCTCCCGGCGAGGCCTGCGACAGCGCCCGGGCGGCGCCCTCCAGATCAAAATTCCACGCGGCGGGCCGATAAAGCCCGCGGCCAACGCTGATCACATCTTTCCGGCGAAGCCGGTTCAAGGTGACGCCGGCAGTCCGGGCTGAGTCGAAAGTAAAGGGGGCTGTGGCTAACGCCCCGGGTAAAACGTCCTGCTTCCGCATGCTGGCATTGTGCCCTGAAACGGCGCGAGCCTGCAGAAGTTATCCACAGGCGGTCCGATCGATTTAGCGAGGTGAGAGAGGGTCTCCGGGAAAGCTGCGTTAGGTGAGAGAGGGTCTCCGGGGAAGCTGCGTTAGGTGAGAGAGGGTCAACGGGGAGGGGCGGGTTAGGCGAGGCCGACCGGGTTGCCCTCTGCGTCCACGTCCATGCGCATCGCCGCGGGGGCGGCAGGCAGGCCGGGCATGGTCATCACCGCACCGGTCAGCGCCACGATGAAGCCTGCCCCGGTCTTGGGCAGCAGGTCGCGGACGTGGATGGTAAAGCCCTTGGGAGCGCCGAGCCGGGTGGCGTCGTCAGTGAAGGAGTACTGTGTCTTGGCCATGCAGACGGGCAGGCCGCCCCAGCCGTTCCGCTCAATCTCGGCCAGGCGCTTAAGGGCAGGAACGGAGAAGTCCACGCCGTCGGCGCCGTATACCTCCTGAACGATGGTGCGGATCTTTTCCTCCACAGGAAGCTCCAGCGGGTACAGGTGGTGGAAGTTGTTCGGCCGCGAAACGGCGTCAGCCACAAGGGCAGCGAGTTCGTCGCCGCCGTCCCCCCCTCCGCCGCGGCCCCAGACATCCGCCACCGCGGCCGGGACGCCCTCAGCGGCGCACCACGCCAGCAGCCAGTCGAGTTCTTCGGCCGAGTCCGAACCGAAGCGGTTAATCGCCACCACCGGAACGACCCCGAACTTTTCGACGTTGCGCACGTGCCGCTGCAGGTTGCAGACGCCGGCCTCCAGAGCCGCCAGGTCCGGCGTGGTGAGCTGGTCCTTGGCTGCCCCGCCCTGCATCTTCAGGGCCCGCACGGTGGCCACCACCACCACGGCGGAGGGAGCCAGGCCGCCGAAGCGCGCCTTGATGTCCATGAACTTTTCTGCGCCCAGGTCCGCGCCGAAGCCCGCCTCGGTGACCAGGATGTCCGCCAGCCGACGTGCCGTCTGGGTGGCAATCAGCGAGTTGCAGCCGTGGGCGATGTTCGCGAAGGGCCCGCCATGGACCAGCGCCGGGGTACCCGCGATGGTCTGGACCAGGTTCGGCTTGATGGCCTCCTTCAACAGCAATGTCAGAGCGCCCTCCACTCCGAGGTCCGCCACCGTCACAGGAGAGCGGTCGTACGTGTAGCCGAAGGTGATGCGGCCCAGACGGCTGCGAAGGTCCGCCAGGTCCGTGGCCAGGCAAAATACCGCCATGATCTCGGATGCCACGGTGATGTCGAACCCGTCCTGCCGCGGCACACCCTGCGTGGGCCCGCCCAGCCCGATGACCACCTCGCGGAGGGCCCGGTCGTTCATGTCCAACACGCGTTTGAATGTCATCCGCCGCGGGTCGATGTTCAGCGCATTGCCCTGGTAGATGTGGTTGTCCACCAGAGCCATCAGCGCGTTGTTGGCGGAGGTGATGGCGTGGAAGTCCCCGGTGAAGTGCAGATTGATTTCATCCATCGGCAGCACTTGGGAGTAGCCGCCCCCGGTGGCGCCACCCTTCATGCCCAGGACGGGCCCCAGTGACGGCTCCCGAAGCGCGATCATCACCTTATGACCGGCGCGGGCGAGGGAGTCGGCGAGCCCCACCGTAGTGGTGGACTTTCCCTCACCCGCCGGCGTGGGGGAGACCGCCGAAACCAGCACCACCTTTCCGTGCGGGACGGGCGCAGCCAGGCGTGCGGGGTCGATTTTCGCCTTGTACCGTCCGTAGTACTCCACCGCCTCCGCGTTGACCCCGGCGGCGGCCGCGATGTCCTCGATGGGAAGGATCCGCGCTGCGCGCGCTATTTCCAGGTCGGTGGGAAGGGCGGTCATTGCTCTCCTGTCAGGACGCGGGGACCGCCGGAACAAGCCGGGGCCCCACCTGGTTGTCGACGGCGGCGTGGTAGCTTTCGAGCGTGATGGCGGCGGTGCGGGACCAGCCGGAGTTCTGGGCGCGGATCGCTGCGGCCCTCCCCATATCGCGGCGGGTTTCGGGGTCGTCGTGCAGCGCTTCCAGGGCGTCAGCCCAGTCGGCGGCGTGGTGCCCGTCCACGAGCAAACCCGTGCGGCCGTGGAAGATGGCGCGTGAGAGGCCGCCCACCCGGGTAGCGACCACCGGGGTCCCGCAGGCCTGTGCTTCCAGCGCCACCAGGCCAAAGGACTCGCTGAAGGAGGGCATCACCACCACGTCCGCAGCCCGGAACCAGGCCGCCAGCTCAGGCGCCTTAACCGGCGGAAGCTGAGTGACGGCGTCGTCCATTCCTGCCTCGGCGATCAGGCAGCGAAGGTTAAATTCCTTGTTGCCGCTGAGCGAGCCGAGGATGGTGACGCGCAGGTCGATGTCCGGCCGGCGGCGCCGCAGGAGCGCCGCAGCCTTGACCAGCACCTGGGGCCCTTTAAGGCGCTGGATCCTGCCGGCGAAGACCAGATGGAACTGCTCCTCACCTATCCCGTGTTCCTTCCGGGCGCGGGCGCGGAAGGCCGGGGTGAAGGTTCCCAGGTCCACGCCGGGAGGGGCGATGTCGATCCGCTCGTACCCGGCGCCGTAGTGCGACACGAGCTCGGCGGCCTCGGAACTGGTGTTGGCAATCAACCGTGCAGCTCCGTCCACAATCCGGTGTTCGCCCAGTTCACGGCGCCGCGGCTCGGGCTGCTCGCCGGATTCGAGAAGTTCGTTTTTGACCTTGGCCATGGTGTGCATGGTGTGGACCAGTGGCACGCCCCACAGCGCGGAGAGCTCGAGCCCGGCAATCCCGGACACCCAGTAGTGGGAGTGGATGACGTCGTAGCGGCCGTGCGGCTGGCGCCGGCGGATCTGCTCGATTTCGGCGACCATGCTGTGGAGCAGCCCGGGCAATTCCTCCTTGGGAATCTTGCGCGGCGGGCCGGCGAGGACGTTGTGGACGCAGACACCCGGACCGGGGTGTTCGACGGCGGGCTGGCCGGCCGAAGTGGCGCGGGTGAAGATCTCCACCTCCACGCCGGCCTCCGCCAGCGACGATGCGAGCTCACGGATGTAGACGTTCATGCCGCCGGCGTCGCCGGATCCGGGCTGTTCCATGGGGGACGTGTGCAGGGAGAGCAGTGCGACCCTGCGGATCAGTGCCATGGGACCTCCTTCCGGGCGCCGGGCCGCGCGGGCTCCGGTTCAATGCGCATTCGATAAAACACTACTCCTCACCTACTCCCGGCCGCCCCACATCCGGGCCAGCTCCGGGAATGCGCCTTCGTACCCGGCAAGCAGCTGCGCGGCCAGGTCCGCCGACCCGACCAGCGGGTGCTGTGCGAACGCCTCGAGCGCTGCTTCCCTGCTGCCTTCCGTCACCGCGCGAACGGTGAGCCCCTCCACGGCCTTGACGCTTCGGAGCAAGTTGAGCCGGTGTTCGGGCGGGGCCGCCTGGGGAAGCGGTGCTGCGCCGTCGGCGGTCACCGTGCAGGGAACTTCGACGACGGCGCCCGCGGGCAGGCCCGGAATGGCGGGCAGGGCGGCGGCCGGTTCAGCCCTGGACAGGCCCGCGGGCTCAAGACCGTTCCGCGTGTTGAGGATCAGCTGCGCCTCGCCGCGGCCGGACAACGCCGCCATAGCGGCCAGTGCCACTTGTTCGTAGCCTCCTCCCGCAAGGTCCTCCTCATTCCGGCGCTCTCCGCCCTGGCGGGCCTCGGCGAGGTACCCTTCCTCGCGGGAGAGGCGCGCGTCCTCCCATATCCGGTAGGCGTCCCGGCCCGCCGCCGCCATGCGCGGGTACAGGTCCGCCTGTTGCCGGTGAATGCTTTCTCCCCGCGTCCGGGGCATGGCTGCCATGGCCCGCAGCGCGGCATCGTGCCGGTAGTAGTAATAGAGGTACTCGTTGGGCAGGGCCCCCAGTTCCGTCAGGAACGCCTGTGGGAAGAGGCGGCCCTCTTCGAAGGATTGGAGGGCCGCGGGATCAGCCAGAAGGTCCGGCAGGACGTCCCGGCCCCCCGACTCCAGCCGGTACAGCCAGCCGAGGTGGTTCAGCCCGTAGTAGCCCACGCCGTCGAGCGTTCCTGCCGGAAGTTCCACCCCCGCCGCGCGCGCCGCGCGGTGCACCAGCGCGCCCGCCGAATCGCAGATGCCGATGACCCGGCGGCCCAGCAGCGGCGCCAGTGCCTCCGTGACCATCCCGGCCGGGTTGGTGAAGTTGATCAGCCACGCGTCCGGGCAGAGTTCCCTCATCTGCCGGGCGAGCTCCAGCATGTGCGGAATGGTGCGCAGGGCATAGGAGATGCCTCCGGCGCCGGTGGTTTCCTGCCCCAGCAGGCCAAGGCCCCGGGCCACGGTCTCATCCGCTACGCGCCCTGCCGTTCCGCCGGGCCGGATGGCGGCGAATACCATGTCCGCCCCGGCCAGCCCTTCCCTGGCATTGGTGGTGGTGTGGATTCGCAACCCGCCATCCGGCCCCGCCGGCATGCTGTCCAGGACCGCGCGGATGGCCGCCAGCCGGGCGGGATCGACGTCGAACAGCACCAGTTCCGTGGCCAGGCCGGCGAATCTACCGGACACCAGAGCCCGGTAGATCAGGGGCACCCGGAAACCCCCGCCGCCTGCAATCAGAAGCCGCATAGGAAGCAGTCTAGGCGCGGGGCGGGACAGGCCCTACCGGATGTCAGCGGCAGGGCGTAGTGTGCCGGACATGGACGCGATTCCAGCCCGCCCGTTCGATCCCCTGGCCGGCGTCCGCCCTGCCGCCCAGGAGGGATTCGACCTGCTCCTGGCCGGCACCGTGTTCCAGGACATCATTTTCACCGGGCTGCCGCACGGCCCTGAACCCGGCACCGAAATCTGGAGCGACGGGATGGGCAGCTGCCCCGGCGGAGTGGCCAACCAGGCAATCGCGGCCGCACGCCTGGGCCTGCGCACGGGCCTGGCCGCTGCGTTCGGGGACGACGGTTACGGCGACTCCAACTGGAAGATCCTCTCCGGCCAGGAACGCATAGACCTCAGCCTGTCCCGACGCGTCCCGGGGTGGCACTCGCCGGTAACCGTCTCGCTGTGCGTGGACCGGGACCGTTCAATGGTCACCCACGGCCATGCCGCCCCTGTCACGTCCTCGGAGCTGATCGGTCAGCCGCCGCCGACGCTTGCCGGGATCGCGGAGGTGGGGTTGGAGATCGAGCCCTGGGCCAAGGCCGCGCACCAGGCCGGGGTGAAGCTTTTCGGGGACGTGGGCTGGGATCCCAGCGGTGAGTGGGCGCCGGTGAGGTTGGACAATCTCCAGTACTTCCACGCGTTCCTGCCCAACCAGCGCGAGGCCATGGCGTTCACCGCCAAGGACGATCCGTGGAGCGCCCTGTATGCGCTCGCGGACCGGGTGCCCGTGGCCGTGGTCACCCTGGGCGCGCAGGGCGCCATGGCGGTGGACTCCGAAACGGGGGAGGAGGAGTGGGTGCCCTCGCTTCCCGTCAAGGCCTACGACCCCACCGGCGCCGGCGACTGCTTCGATGCCGCGTTCATTGTGGGCAGCCTGGCCGGTTGGCCGCTGGGAAACAGGCTGAGGTTCGCCAACCTCTGCGCCGCGCTGGCGGTCCAGGAAGTGGGCGGGTCGCTGGCTGCTCCGGGCTGGGGCGATATCGCGGACTGGTGGAAGCGCGCCAACGCCCGCCCGGAGCGGCAGATGAGCCAATGGCTGCGGCGGTTCGCGTTCCTTGCGGAGATCATCCAGGACGTTCCCCTGGCCGCCCAGCGCAGGGCCGCCGCCACGATCGCCCACCTTTCGGACGCCTGAGGACTGGACCGCTGCGTGCGCGGCGCCGATTATTCGGCCGGAAGGCCCCGCACTAGAATCACTAGGGTGACTAACCCCGCAACCACCGGAGAATTCAGTACTGCCCCCGGACGGGAGCCGCGCCACGAGCGCTCCGCAGTAATCGACCTCGATGCCATCCGCCACAACGTCCGGAGGCTCGCCGCCGCCGCATCGCCTGCCAAGGTCATGGCCGTGGTCAAGGCGGACGCCTACGGGCACGGCGCCGTCCCCGTGGCCCGTGCCGCCCTCGAAGCAGGGGCCGCCTGGCTGGGCGTCGCCCACATTTCCGAGGCACTGGCCCTCCGTGCCGCCGGCATCGACGCACCCCTGCTGGCGTGGCTGCACACCACCGAAAGCAACTTCGGCGCTGCCGTGGCGGCGGGAATCGACATCGGCTGCTCGGGCTGGGAGCTGGACTACATCGTGGCAGCGGCGCGCGAACAGGAACGCCCTGCCCGCATCCACTTGAAGGTGGACACCGGCCTGGGCCGCAACGGCGCTGCCCCGGAAGCATGGGACCGGCTGCTCGGACAGGCCGTGGAGTACCAGGACCAGGGCCTGCTGCGCGTGGTGGGCATCTTCTCGCATCTCGCCGTTGCGGACGAACCCGAGCGGCCCGAAACGGACCAGCAGCTGGCAGCGTTCCGGGAAGTGCTGGCGCTCGCCGAGGACGCCGGGATCGACCCCGAAGTCCGGCACCTGGCCAATACGCCTGCCACGCTTTCCCGGCCGGACACCCATTTCGACCTGGTCCGGGTGGGCCTGGGGATCTACGGACTCTCGCCGTTCGAGGGCACGACGTCCGCGGAGCTCGGCCTGCGGCCGGCCATGTCGCTGCGCACGCTGGTGTCGCAGTGCAAAGCCGTTCCGGACGGGCAGGGTGTCTCCTATGGCCTCCGCTACCACACCGAAGGCCCCAGCACACTCGCGCTGATACCCGTGGGCTACGCCGACGGCGTTCCGCGCATCGCTACGGGCGGACCGGTCCGGCTCGCCGGCCGGACGTACCCCGTGGTGGGCCGCATCGCCATGGACCAGATGGTCATCGACCTCGGCGGCTCGCCGGAAGCAGGCGCCGGGCTGCTGGGCGCCGAAGCCGAACTTTTCGGGGACGGAGCCGACGGCGGCCCCACCGCCGACGACTGGGCGCGGGCCGCCAGGACCATCAACTACGAGGTGGTCACCCGCATCAGCCCGCGGGTTCCGCGGCGGTTCATCAACGAGGCGGACCCCCGTGCCGTCTCCGCGCCGGAGGCGACGCCATGAGCGGCACCGCCGCGCCGAACTGGGAAAAGACGCTGAGCGCCACCACGGCGGACCGGACCCATGCCCTCGGCGCCCGGCTCGCCGGGGTGCTGAGGCCCGGGGACCTCCTGGTTCTCTCCGGCGAGCTGGGTGCCGGCAAGACCACGTTCACCCAGGGCCTGGGGGAGGGCCTGGGCGTGCGCGCCGGGGTCATTTCCCCCACGTTTGTCCTTGTCCGGATCCATCCCAACCTGCCGGACGGCCCCCGCCCCGGCGGGCCGGACCTGGTGCATGTGGATGCGTACCGGCTGGGCTCGGCGGCAGAGATTGACGACATCGACCTGGAAAACACCATGGACACCGCCGTCACGGTGGTGGAGTGGGGCCGGGACCGGGTGGAACACCTGAGCGAGAGCCGGCTGGAGATCGACCTGCACCGCGCCATGGGCGGAGCGGTTCGGGAGGCGACGGACGGTGACGTCCTGGACTTCGAGGAAGCGGACGTGGACGAGCCGCGGACCATCGTGATGCGTGGCTACGGTCCGCGCTGGCCAGCCGCCCCGGACCTGGAAGGAGCCCGCTGATGCTCATCCTGGCCATCGATACTTCGGCCGTTGCCAGCGCCGCCCTGGTCCACTCCACGGACGGCGTGGTGGCAGGTTTCGCCACTGAGGACACCCGCAGCCATGCCGAGGTGCTGGCTCCCGGGATTGGAACGATGCTGGCCAGGGCCGGCGTCACCGGAGCGGACATCGACGCGCTCGTCGCCGGGGTGGGGCCGGGCCCGTTCACCGGGCTGCGCTCCGGTATCGCCACCGCCCGCACCCTCGCCTTCGTCTGGCGCAAGCCGCTGCACGGGCTGATGAGCCTGGACGCCATTGCCCTGGAGGTTGCCGATTCAGCCAGCGCGGCGGGCGACTTCCTGGTGGTGACGGACGCCCGACGCAAGGAGGTGTACTGGGCACGGTATTCCCACGCGGACGGCGGGCTTCCGCAGCTGGTGGACGGCCCGCACGTCGGCTTCGCCGCGGACCTGCCGGACCTGCCGGCGTTCGGCGCCGGCGCGGGCCTTTACGCTGATGTGCTGAAAGCCGATCCGGGGTTCGCCCGGCAGCAGCCGGACGCCGCCCACCTTGGCCGGTTTGCGCTGGCCAGAATGACCACCGGCGGTACGCTGCTGGATTCCACGCCGCTGTACCTGCGCGAATCGGACGCCCAGGTGCCCGGTCCCCGGAAGCGTGCGCTGTGACGGGCCCGGCAGCCGGCGCCTCCGGTGTCACCCTCCGAGGGATGACCATGGACGATGTCGCCGCCGTCCATGCGCTGGAACAGCGGCTCTTCCCGGTGGATGCGTGGCCGCTGCAGATGTTCGTGGACGAACTGTCCCAGCCGGAAACCCGCAGCTATGTGGTTGCTGAGGGCGCTGCCGGCATTGTGGGCTATGCAGGACTCATGTGCATCGAGCCCATCGCGGACGTCCAGACGATCGCCGTCGTCCCTGAAGCCGAAGGCCGCGGCATCGGCAGCACCCTCCTGACCACCCTGATTGACGAGGCCCGGCAACGGCGGGCCTCGGACGTGCTGCTGGAGGTGCGCGCGGACAACCCGCGCGCCCAGCGGCTGTACCTGCGTTTCGGCTTCGAGCAGATCCACGTCCGTCCGCGCTATTACCGCGACGGTGTGGATGCACTCATCATGCGGCTCCAGCTCGCGGACGGCCGCGACGACCAGGTCAATGCGGACCAAACGAACGCCAACCAGGCCAACAAGGAAGCAGGCCAGCCATGAACCGCTCGCAGCCCCTGGTGCTGGGGATCGAATCGTCCTGTGACGAGACCGGGGTGGGAATCGTCCGCGGCACGACGCTGCTGACCAACACCGTGTCCTCCTCCATGGACGAGCACGTGCGGTTTGGTGGCGTCATCCCGGAGATCGCCTCCCGGGCGCATCTGGACGCATTCGTCCCCACCCTGCAGGAGGCGCTGGACGATGCCGGCGTCACGCTGGAGGACATCGACGCCATTGCAGTCACCTCCGGCCCGGGCCTGGCCGGTGCGCTCATGGTGGGCGTCTGCGCGGCCAAGGCACTGGCGGTAGCCACGGGTAAGCCGCTTTATGCCATCAACCACCTGGTGGCGCATGTGGGCGTGGGCCTGCTCGACGGCGGACCGGGGGCCGGTGCGACGCCCAAACTTCCCGAAAATCTCGGCGCCCTGCTGGTCTCCGGCGGGCACACGGAAATCCTTCGCATCAACAGCATCACGGACGACGTGGTGCTCCTCGGCTCCACCATCGATGACGCGGCGGGCGAGGCGTTCGATAAGGTGGCCAGGATCCTCGGGCTCGGCTATCCGGGCGGTCCTGCCATCGACAAAGCGGCCCGGGAAGGCAACCCGAAGGCCATCCGGTTCCCGCGCGGCCTCACGCAGCCTAAATACATGGGCACGGCGGAGGAACCCGGACCGCACCGTTACGACTGGTCCTTCAGCGGCCTGAAGACCGCGGTAGCCCGGTGCGTGGAGCAGTTCGAGGCGCGCGGCGAGGAAGTTCCCGTGGCCGACATTGCGGCGGCGTTCCAGGAAGCAGTGGTTGACGTGGTGTCCGCCAAAACCGTCCTGGCCTGCCGGGAACAGGGCATCAAGGACGTTCTCCTGGGCGGCGGGGTCGCGGCGAACTCGCGCCTGCGCGAACTGACCGGGCAGCGCTGCACGTCCGCCGGGATCAGGCTCCATGTGCCGCCGCTGGGATTGTGCACGGACAACGGCGCCATGGTGGCTGCCCTGGGTGCCCAGCTGGTGATGGCGGGAGTGGCGCCGAGCGGCATCAAGTTCGCCCCGGATTCGTCGCTGCCGGTCACCTCGGTGTCCCTCCCCGCCTAGACCCCGACCTGCTCCATCAGTTGTGCCCCTAAAGCGCTGTTTCAGGGACCATAACTGATAGAGCAACGGGAGGGAGGAGCCGGGGGCAGGGGCCGGACCCAGGAGTCAGGCTGTCGGACCGCTGCGCATCTGGCGGACCAGGTCCAGGACCACGGCCTGCAGGTTGCCACCGTTCTCTTCGGCCACCCGGCGCTGGCGCTGGTACCCGGCCCCGCGGCGGATGATCTTCTCCACGTCAGCAAGTTCGTCGGAGCAGCGCAGCTTGGCGGCCACGGGCTCCAGCCGGTTCAGCGTCTCCAGCAGGTGGTCCGTGACCAGCTGTTCCCGTCCCGCGGCGTCCAGGATGATGATGGCGTCCATCCCGTACCGGGCAGCGCGCCACTTGTTCTCCTGCACGTGCCACGGCGGCATCGTGGGGATGGTTCCGCCATTGTCCAGGGTGGTGGAGAACTCGTCCACCAGGCACTGGGTCAGCGCGGCCACGGCCCCCACCTCCTCCAGAGTCGCCAGCCCGTCGCAGATGCGCATCTCAATGGTCCCCAGGGCCGGAACCGGGCGGATGTCCCAGCGGATCTCGGAGATGGCGTCGATGACCCCCGTTGTGAACATGTCCTGGACGTAGGACTCGTATTCGTCCCATGAACGGAACTGGAAGGGCAGGCCTGCGGTGGGCAGCTGCTGGAACATCAGGGCGCGCTGCGACGCGTAGCCGGTGTCCTCGCCGCCCCAGAACGGGCTGGACGCGGACAGTGCCTGGAAATGCGGGAAATAGTTGAGCAGCCCGTCCAGCACAGGCAGTGCCTTCTCCCGGCGGTCCAGGCCCACGTGGACGTGCACCCCGTAAATAACCATCTGGCGGCCCCACCACTGGGTCCGGTCAATCAGCTTGGCGTACCGGGCCTTGTCCGTGACCGGCTGCAGCTGCGGGGGGCTGAACGGGTGGCTGCCGGCGCAGAACAGCTCCACGCCCATGGGATCGGTGATTTCGCGGACTGCCGCCACGGACCGGCTGAGGTCTTCCTTCGCCTCGGCGGCGGTCTCGCAGACGCCGGTGACCAGTTCCACTGTGTTCAGCAGCAGTTCCTGCTTGATATGAGGGTGCTCGTCGTCCTCATTAAGCTCGGGATGCCGGGATGCGACGCCGCGGAGTACTTCGTTGGCCACGGAGGCGAGCTCGCCGGTGCGGCCGTCCACCAAAGCAAGCTCCCATTCAACCCCCAGGGTTGATTGCCTCGAAGCAGCGAAGTCGATCTCCACGCGTTTCCTCACTGTCCTGTTTGCCGCTGGCTGGTGCCGCTGACAGGCTGCTGCCGGCAGGCGAACGGATGGTCCCAGTCTAGTGCAGGGGTAGCATCGTAGTGATGGCCCCGTTCCGGCAGTACCGTGAGAGTCTTCACACCAGCGTCCCCGTCCTGGCCGCGGCAACCGCAGCAGCAGTACTCGCTTCCTGTACCCCGGCCCCCGTGCCCGGCCCGCCGCCGTCGGCCGCTTCAAGCCCCGCCGCGCCCTCCGGGACACAGCGCACGCCGGTCCCCGCCACTTCCTCCCCGTCACCGGATCCCCGTTCCCGACCCCTCGGCTGGGGACCCCAACGGCAGGATGCGGAAGCGGCCGCCGCAGCGGTCTCGGCCATGACGCCAGAGGAAAAGGCCGGGCAGGTGATCCTGCCGTTCTTCACGGGCACGGACGTGGAGGCCCACGCCCAGGTGGTTGAGCGCCTGCACCTGGCCGGGTCCATCATCATGGGGGACAACGTTCCCCTGGACGCCTCCGGGGCGGTCAAACCGGCCACCATGCAGGCTCTCAACCGGCGGCTCGCCAAGGCCTCTGCCGGACGGGCCTGGCCCGGCATCATCGCTGTGGACCAGGAGGGCGGGCTGGTGTCCCGCCTGGGCCGGCCGCTGACTGAATGGCCCGCGCCCATGAGCTACGGGGCAGCCGGGAACGGTGCGCTGGCCAGGCTGGCGGGGAAGGCGCTGGCCTCCGAGCTGGCCCACCTGGGCTTCAACGTGGACTTTGCCCCGGGCGCCGACGTGACCATCGGGCCCAACGACCCCACGATCGGTGCCCGGTCCTTCTCGGCCGACCCGGAAGCGGCAGCCGCCCTGTCAGTGGAGTTCTCCCGCGGCCTGCTCGAGGCCGGCGTACTGCCCGCTGCCAAGCACTTTCCCGGCCATGGCTCGGTCACGGCCGATTCGCACCGCAGCCTTCCCGTCCAGGGTGCAACCCTGGAGCAGCTCGAAGCGCGCGACTGGAAGCCTTTCCGGGCCGCTGTCGGCGCCGGCGTGCCGATGGTGATGACCGGGCACATAGCAGTGCCCGCGCTGGAACCGGGCGTTCCGGCGTCGTTGTCCCAGGCCACGTACGGCGCGCTACGGGACCTGGGCTTCGAGGGCGTGGCCGTGACCGACGCCCTGAACATGTCCGCCGTCAAGGGGAAGTACCCGGACGGGAAAGCCGCCGTCATGGCGCTGGCCGCCGGCGCCGACCTGCTGCTCATGCCCGCGGATGCAGCCAAGGCCCACGCCGCCGTGGTCCGGGCGGTCAAAAACGGCAGGCTCTCCGCGGCCCGGCTGGACGAGGCAGCCGTCCGCGTGGCCACCATGATGCACTGGCGCGGGCGCGCCGGTGCACCCGGCGGCGCGGCGCCGGGAAGCGGGGCGGGCATGTCTTCACGCGTCTCGGCCGCCGCCATCACCGTGCTGGCCGGCGAATGCAGGGGCCCGATGGTTCCGGGCGCTGTGCGGGTGACGGGCGGGGCCCCACGCGACCGGGCGCTGTTCGCCGCTGCTGCAGGCCGGGCGGGACTCAGGGTCGGTTCCGGCCCCGTGGTGAACCTCGTGGGCTTCGGCGGCAGGCCGGCTAAGGGCGATATTGCGGTGGCGCTGGACGCGCCCTGGGCCATCGCCGGGTCCACGGCCCCGGTGAAGCTGGCGCTTTACGGACGGACCCCGGGCGCGTTCGACGCACTGGCCGCGGTGCTGGCCGGGAAGGCGACAGCCCCTGGGAAGCTGCCGGCCGCCGTCGGACGCTACCCTGTGGGTACGGGCTGCCGCTGACGCGCCGGTAACACCCCGCAGGGGGTTAAATGGTTCCGTGCCCATTCTGAACAAAGACATGACCCTGTGTATCTCCCTGTCCGCGCGCCCCAGTAATAACGGGACCCGCTTCCACAACCACCTGTACGGGCAGCTTGGCCTGAACTGGATCTACAAGGCGTTCGCTCCGGCCAACCTGGAGCAGGCCATCGCCGGGGTCCGCGGCCTGGGCATCCGGGGCTGCGCCGTATCCATGCCGTACAAGGAGGACGTGATCGCGCTGGTGGACCGGATGGATCCTTCCGCCCAGGCGATCGACTCGGTGAACACCATCGTCAACACGGACGGGCACCTCACGGCGTACAACACGGATTACACCGCCATCGAACAGCTCCTCGCCGCTAATGCGGTGCCTACCGGCTATTCGGTTCTTGTCCAGGGCGCCGGCGGCATGGCCAAAGCCACGGTTGCTGCCCTGCGCGATGCAGGCTTCGGCGATGTCACCATCATCGCGCGGAACGGGGCCGCCGGGCGGGCGCTCGCGGAGCAGTACGGTTTCCGGTGGCAGCCGGCGCTGGAGGGCGCCACGGCGGACCTGATCATCAACGTGACGCCCATCGGCATGGCCGGAGGCGCCGAGGCGGAGGCGCTTTCCTTCCCGCAGGAAACGGTCGACGCCGCACGGCTGATTTTCGACGTTGTGGCACTTCCCGCCGAAACACCACTGATCCGGGCCGCCCGCGCCGCCGGCAAGCCTGTGATTACCGGGGCGGAGGTGGCCACCATCCAAGCGCTGGAACAGTTTGTCCTTTACACCGGCATCCGGCCTTCGCCGGAGCAGGTGCGCGCGGCCGAGGAGTTCATGCGGGCGCAGTAGCTGCGCTTGGGGCCGGTTCCACCACGACGGCCACCCGCTCCTCGCCGATGCGGGTGAGCACCAGGGTGGCGGACGTTCCGGCACCCTTCCGGGCAGCTTTGCCGGAGGGGAGCAGCTGCTTGCGGAGCTCCTCCGGGGTCACGGCCGTGCCGCGCTTCTTGATATCCAGCACCGTGATGCCGTTGTCCTTCACCCATGCCTTGAGCGCCTTGACGTTGTAGGGCATGACCTCCAGGACCCGGTAGGCGCGCGCGAAGGGCGTCTCGACCAGTTCCGGCGCGCAGAAGTAGGCGATGTGCTCATCCACCAGGTGCCCGCCCAGCTGGAGCGCGACGTCGGCCACCAGCCCCGCGCGGATCACCGCACCGTCGGGTTCGTAAAGGTAGCCCTCCACCGCTCCCACGGCCGCCCCCGGGCCCGCACCGAAGTCCTCGCCGCTGGTAACCTCGGCCGCTCCCTGCGGGCCGAGGACCAGGGCGGCGCGGCGGACGCCGGGCCTGCTGACCGCGTTGAACCACAGCGTCACCTCCGTGACGTCACCGCCCACGGATACCCACTGGGCTTCGCAGTCGGCGGGAACGGACTCGTGCGGCATTCCCGGGCCCATCTTCACGCCCACCGCCTTGCCGGTGGCGGCCAGTGCTTCCACGAAGGAAAGCGGCGGGGAGAAGGCCTCCGGATCCCAGATGCGCCGGGTGCCGGACGTGGAGGTGACGCGGCGCGCGGGATCCAGCCAGACGCCGTCGGCTTCTTCGAGGGAAACCGATGTGGCGTCCGCGTGGACCACCGTGGCGTTGGGGAAGGGAATGAGGTTCACCGTGGCACAGGCGGCCGTGGTTTCGTCCATTTCCACGGCGGTGACGGTGAGATCCAGCGAGGCCATGGCCAGGGAGTCTGCGCCGAGTCCGCAGCCCAGGTCCGCCACGTGCCGGATGCCGGCGGCGGCGAAGCGCTGCGCATGGCGGGCCGCGACGTTCAGCCGTGTGGCCTGCTCCAGCCCTGCCTGGGTGAAGAGCATCCGGGAGGCGAACTCGCCGAACTTTGCCTCGGCCCGGGTCCGGAGCCGCGATTGCGTGAGGACAGCGGAAACCAGGGCGGGGGAGTGGCCTGCCTTCCGGAGGGCTGCATTGAGCCCGAAGGACTCGTCCTCGCGGTACGGGCCCAGGGAGCCCAGCAGGTCCCAGCCTTCGGGGGTGAGCAGCGGCGCAATCTGGTCCTGGGGAGCTTCAGCCATGGGTTCCAGCCTAGTGGAGGAGTATCCCGTCCGATGCGGATAGGGTTGATGGCATGAACGACGCAGCGGGACCCCGGCAGGACGGTATGGACGACCCAACGGACACCGGGGCCGTGCACAAGGGCCCGTTGCGGTTTGCCCGGCCGGCGCTGATCGCCGCCGCCACGGTGGCCGTGGTCTGCCTGGCGCTGCTGGTCATCATCTTCATGCTGGACGCGTTCAATGCCACCGTTTACTCCGTGGGCGGCAACAGCATCCAGGACGACACACAGGAGGCGCGCGACATCCGCGGACTCTACGCAGGAGCCCGTGCCGGCGGCATGGTGGTCCTGGTGGTGTCGCTGCTGACTGCCGCGGCGGCCGCCGTCGTACTTTACCGCGGACGCAACCAGGCAACCGGCGACGGCGACGAGGACGTCGACTTCGAGGACCTGGGCCGCTGAGGCCCGCCCGGCCGCTGCCCGGCGCTGGTCAGGAACACCCCTGATATCACCAGGACCCCGCCCAGGACCTGCGTAACGCTGATGGGCCGGCCCAGCAGCACCGTGATGATGGCGGTGAACACCGCAATGAGGTTCAGGTAGTTCCCGGCATTCGCCGGCGATGTCCGGGTCAGGGCCAGGTTCCACAGCAGGTACGAGCCCAGCGACGGGAAGACCACGATGAACGCCAGGGACCATGCCTCGGCGGGAGCCGACGGCAGGCCTGCTCCGGTTGCGGCCGCGACGGGAGCCAGGACGACGGCCGCCATGGCCACCTGGACGGCCGTGGACGTGATGGCAGGCAGCGACTGCCGCCGGGCCAGGACCGTGTAGCCTGCCCACACCGTGATGGCGGCGAGGATCAGCAGTTCCCCGGCCTTGAGGGAGAACGTCAGCAGGCGGTGGAGTTCCCCTCCGGTCAGGACCAGAAG
This sequence comes from Pseudarthrobacter sp. NPDC092424, assembly GCF_044754925.1. NCBI lineage: Bacteria > Bacillati > Actinomycetota > Actinomycetes > Micrococcales > Micrococcaceae > Pseudarthrobacter > Pseudarthrobacter sp. NPDC092424. Next base: position 135,850 of record NZ_JBIVQC010000001.1, read on the forward strand.
GACGCCCGCCAGGCCCAGCGCGACTCCCAGCCAGCTGGCCGGGGCCGGCCGCTCACGGAACAGCACCACGGCCAGCACCAGGATGAGGGCGGGGTTGGCAGCGGTGACCAGCGAGGCGTTCAGGGCCGAGGTGTGCCCCAGGGCGCTGTACAGCAGCAGCGTGTAGCCGGTCATGCCCAGGCAACTGAGCAACAGCAGCAACGGCCACTGCCGGAGGACGGCCCGCCAGTCCGGCCGGTCGATGACTTGGGCCAGCACCAGCAGCGGCAGCGCAGCCAGCGCCCAGCGCCAGAACGTCAGCTGCAACGGAGCCATCGTTTCCACGGCGGCATGGCCCACCACGAAGTTGCCGGCCCAGAAAAGGGTGGCCAGGGTCAGGTAAATCGCAGCTCGCACCGCTCAAATCTACAGGCCCGCGCGTCCGCCCGTGACGAAAATCTGGCACTCGCCTTGACCGAGTGCTAACCCGTGCATAGAGTCTTCATTAGCACTCTCCCTAGGCGGGTGCTAACACATGAAGAGCTGCCAGCCAGGCTGCTGCCGGCACCGCGACGACGGTTTGCCAGCCAGTGCGGGAGAGCTTTCCAGTCCACGAATTTGCTGACGAAAAGGAGAGGTCCGAGTGTCGGTCTCTATTAAGCCTCTTGAGGATCGTATTGTTGTCCGCCCGCTCGAAGCCGAGCAGACCACGGCTTCCGGCCTGGTGATCCCGGATTCCGCGCAGGAGAAGCCCCAGGAAGGCGAAGTTGTTGCAGTTGGCCCCGGCCGCTTCGAGGACGGCAACCGCGTACCTGTTGACGTAGCCGTCGGCGACGTCGTCATCTACTCCAAGTACGGCGGAACCGAAGTCAAGACCGGTGGCACCGAGTACCTCGTGCTGTCCGCCCGCGACGTTCTGGCGATCGTCGTTAAGTAACCTCCGGATCCCCGTGCTGCCTGTCCAGTTTGCGCTGGCCGGCGGCGCGGGGTTCTGTCTTTGAAAGGACACCACCATGGCAAAGCAGCTTGCGTTTGATGACGCTGCCCGCCGGGCCCTCGAGGCCGGCATCGATAAGCTCGCCAACACCGTCAAGGTGACGCTCGGCCCCCGCGGCCGCAACGTCGTCCTGGACAAGAAGTGGGGCGCGCCCACCATCACGAACGATGGCGTGACCATCGCCCGCGAAGTGGAACTGGACGATCCTTACGAGAACCTTGGCGCCCAGCTGGCCAAGGAAGTTGCCACCAAGACCAACGATGTTGCCGGTGACGGCACCACTACCGCAACGGTCCTGGCCCAGGCACTGGTCAAGGAAGGCCTGCGCAACGTTGCCGCAGGTGCGGCTCCCGGCCAGATCAAGCGCGGCATCGAGGTTTCCGTGGAAGCCGTCGCCGCCCGCCTGCTGGAGAACGCCCGTCCGGTTGAGGGCACCCAGGTTGCCAGTGTGGCTGCCATCTCCGCACAGAGCGAAGAAATTGGCGAGCTCCTTGCCGAAGCCTTCGGCAAGGTGGGCAAGGATGGTGTGATCACCATCGAGGAATCCTCCACCACCCAGACCGAACTGGTCCTGACCGAAGGCATGCAGTTCGACAAGGGCTACCTGTCCCCGTACTTCATCACGGACGCGGACCGCCAGGAAGCCGTCCTCGAGGACGCCCTCATCCTGATCAACCAGGGCAAGATCTCCTCGCTGCAGGAGTTCCTGCCGCTGCTGGAGAAGGCGCTGCAGTCGTCCAAGCCGCTGTTCATCATTGCCGAAGACGTTGACGGCGAGGCACTCTCCACGCTGATCGTCAACCGCATCCGCGGCACCCTGAACGTGGTTGCCGTCAAGGCCCCGGGCTTCGGCGACCGCCGCAAGGCCATGCTTCAGGACATCGCCACCCTCACCGGTGCTCAGGTTGTCTCCCCGGAGCTTGGCCTCAGCCTGGACACCGTGGGCCTCGAGGTGCTGGGTACTGCCCGCCGCATCACGGTCACCAAGGACAACACCACCATCGTGGACGGCGCAGGTTCTGCCGAGGACGTGTCCGCACGCGTCGCGCAGCTGCGTGCCGAGCTGGCCCGCACCGACTCCGACTGGGACCGCGAAAAGCTCCAGGAGCGCCTGGCCAAGCTGGCCGGCGGCATCGGTGTCATCAAGGTCGGCGCTGCCACCGAGGTTGAACTGAAGGAAAAGAAGCACCGCATCGAGGACGCCGTGTCCTCCACCCGCGCTGCCCTCGAAGAAGGCATTGTCTCCGGTGGCGGTTCAGCCCTGATCCACGCCCTGAAGGCACTGGATGAGGACCCTGCCGTGCAGGCACTCGAAGGCGACGCGGCTGCTGCCGTGGGCATCGTCCGGCGTGCACTGACCCAGCCGCTGCGCTGGATCGCGCAGAACGCCGGCTTCGACGGCTACGTCATCGTGGCCAAGGTCGGCGAACTGGAAGCCAACCACGGCTTCAACGCCAAGTCCGGTGAGTACGAGGACCTGATCGCCGCAGGCGTGATCGACCCCGTCAAGGTGACCCGCGCGGCTCTCCGCAACGCGGCTTCCATCGCCGCCCTGGTCCTCACCACCGAGACCCTGGTGGTTGAGAAGCCGGCTGAGGAAGACGAGCACGCAGGCCACAGCCACTAAAGCAAGGCCATACAGCAAAAAACCGGTCCGGCATTTGCCGGGCCGGTTTTTTGTCTGCCGCTGCTCTTGCCATGCCCGTGGCAGACTGGTGCCATGCTGCTCGACGAGCTCGTGAAAACCACTGACGCGGTCTCATCCACACGCTCCCGGCTCGCCAAGGTCGAGGCGCTCGCAGAGCTGCTGCGCCGGCTTGAACCTGCCGAAATCGCCACCGCCGTCGGCATGCTCACGGCACGGCCGCGGCAGGGACGGGTGGGCGTGGGCTGGCGCGGAATGTCGGCCGCCCGGGGAACGCCTGCGGCGGTGCCGGGCCTGACTATCGCCGACGTCGACGCCGCGTTGGACCGCCTCCTCGGCACGGCCGGAACCGGGTCCGCCGCGGAGCGTATCGCCACCCTTCGGACCCTCATGTCCGCCGCGACGGAACGGGAGCAGGCCTTCATTGCCGGCGTCCTCCTCGGTGAACTGCGCACCGGCGCCTTGGAAGGCGTGCTGACCGACGCCGTCGCCCGGGCCGCCCGGCGGCCCGTTGAAGCGGTGCGCCGCGCCGCGATGCTTTCCGGCGACCTGGGCGGCACCGCGCGGCTGGCGCTTACCGGAACGGAGGCCGAGCTCGACGCGGTGGGCCTCGTCGTCGGCCGCCCGGTGCAGCCCATGCTCGCCGCAACGGCATCCACCGTCCGGGCTGCGCTGGAGACCACGGGGGAGGCGTCGGTGGAGTTCAAGCTCGACGGCGCTCGCATCCAGGTTCACAGGTCCGGCGACGACGTACGCATCTACACGCGCACCCTGGCGGAGGTGACGCACCGGCTGCCTGAGGTGGCGGACCTGGTCCGGGGACTGCCGGTGCGCGACGTGATCCTCGACGGGGAAACCCTGGCGCTGGGGGAGGACGGTGCACCGCGGCCCTTCCAGGAGACCATGTCGCGGTTCGGAGCGGACACGGCGCGGGCCACGCTACTGCATCCGTGGTTCTTCGACGTGCTGCACATCGACGGACGCGATCTGTTGGAGGAGCCGCTGGCGGTGCGCCTGGGGGTGCTCGAACGCATCGCGCCCGGCCACCGGATCCCCGGGCAGGTCACAGCCGACCCCGCGGCTGCCGAGAACGTCTCCCGCGAGGCGCTCGCCGCCGGACACGAGGGGGTGGTGGTAAAGGCTGTTGGCTCCCCCTACGCGGCCGGCCGCCGCGGGTCCAACTGGATCAAGGTCAAACCGGTGCTCACCTACGACCTGGTGGTGCTTGCCTGCGAGTGGGGGTCGGGACGCCGGACAGGATTGCTGTCCAACCTGCACCTCGGAGCCCTCGATCCCGCCGGCGAATTCGGCGAGCCCGGCGGCTACGTCATGGTGGGGAAGACCTTCAAGGGCCTCACGGACGAACTGCTGAGCTGGCAGACGCAGCGGTTTCAGGAGATCGAGGTGCGGCGGACGGCCAACACGCTTTGGGTGGAGCCGGTCACTGTGGTGGAAATAGCGATCGACGGCGTGCAGCAGTCCACGCGCTACCCTGGCGGCATCGCCCTCCGGTTCGCCCGGGTCAAGCGCTACCGGGACGACAAAACGCCTGCCGAAGCGGACACCATCCAGGCTCTGCGGGCCCTGCTGCGCTCCTGACCGGGCTGCTTGTCGCTGCGCGAAGGTACGGTCCGTTTAGGGGCCGGGAGCCCATTTCGGCTAGACTTGAGGGTTTGTGATGGGCTCCGAAGGGTTATCCGTGTCGAATCTCAGGACCACAGTCGCACCGCACGAAGGTGCCGCGCAGCAACAAAACAACCGAAAACAGGCTTTCCGCCCTGAGGTGCAAGGCCTGCGCGCCCTTGCCGTCCTCATGGTTGTCGCTTACCACGTGTGGCTGGGCCGGGTTTCCGGCGGAGTGGATGTTTTCCTGCTGATCTCGGCGTTCCTGCTGACGCTTTCATTTGTCCGGAAGGCCGAGTCCGGCCGCCCGTTCCGGCTCGCCGCCCACTGGCTGCACCTGTTCAAACGGCTGCTGCCCGCCGCCGTCGTGGTCATCCTTGGCGTACTGGCCGGAACCTGGCTGTTCCTGCCGCAGAGCCGCTGGCCGGAGGTCCTGGACCAGGCGTGGGCATCCCTGCTGTACCGCCAGAACTGGCTGCTGGCCGATACTGCCGTGGACTACTACGCGCAGGACCACGCCGGTGCCAGCCCGCTGCAGCACTTCTGGTCCCTGTCGATCCAGGGCCAGGTCTTCATCCTGTGGCCGCTCATCCTTGCCGGCTGCGCCGCCCTCCTGCCGTTGGTCCGTCGCCTTCCCGGCCGCGTGCCCGGAGCCCGGCTTGCCGTTTCCCGCCTGACGTACCGGGGGCTGCTGGCGATCGTGTTCGGGACCGTTTTTGCCGTCTCGCTCGCCTATTCCGTGGAACAGACGGCCACCAACCAGGCCTACGCCTACTTCGACACCAGAACGCGCCTGTGGGAATTCGCCCTAGGTTCGCTGCTGGCTTTGTCGCTGCCTTACCTCAAGCCCGGAAAGGCCGTCCGCGTCCTGCTGGGCTGGGCAGGCATCGCCGCGATGGTCGCGTGCGGCCTCCTTCTTACTGTGGACCGCTCCTTCCCGGGGTTTGTAGCCTTGTGGCCCACCCTCGCCGCCGCGGCCGTGATCGTGGCCGGCCAAAGCGGCAGCCGCTTCGGCGTGGACCGGATCCTCAGCAGCCGGCCGCTGGTGGCGCTGGGTGACAACTCCTACGCGCTCTACCTCTGGCATTGGCCCATCCTGGTCCTTTCGCTCGCCGCCACGGGAGTGCAGGACCCCAACCTTTCGCAGGGACTGTGGATTGTGGGTGCATCGATTGCGCTGGCGGTGCTGACGACGCGCTTCGTGGAGAAACCCCTTCGTGACTGGCACTGGCCGCAGCGGCGCACCTGGCGGAACGCCGTCGTCGTGGTTGCCTGCGGCGCCCTCCTGGCCGGCCCCGTGGCGGTCTGGCAGACCACCCTCAGCGCCGAGGAAAGCGCGACGGCGGCCCAGCCCAAGGAGCTCACGCCGGGTGCCGCGGCACTCAGCCCCGAAAACGCCGGGCAGCCCGTTCCCGAAGCGCGGACCATCCCGGGTCCCACCGCCCTCGATGACGACTGGGCGGGCATCAGCGATCCCTGCGTGGACGCGAACGCCACCGACGATCCCATCCTCGAGGGCTGCCGGCAGCAGCTGCCGGAGGGCAACGTGACCAAGCGCATTGTTGTTCTGGGAGACTCCCACTCCCAGCAGTACCTGGCCGCGCTGGAGCCCTTGGCGGCCGAACGCGGCTGGGAGCTGGTCACCCTCCTGATGCCGGCCTGCCGCTTCGGTGCGGAATCGGAGGCGCGCAATGCCGAATGCAACGCCTACAACAGTGCCTCTTCCGCGTATGTCCTGGAGCACCGGCCCGACGCCGTCTTCACCGTCGCCTCGCTGACGCACGAGGTGGCGCCGTATGAAACGGAAGTTCCAGGTTACCTGGAGGGGATACAGCCGTTCGCGGACGCGGGAATCGAGATCATCGGCATCCGCGACAACCCGCGGTTCACCTTCAACATGCCCGAGTGCGCCCAGCGCAGCGGCGCCGGAGCAGCGGAGTGCAATCCGCCGCTGGGCGAATCCCTGGTTCAGCCCTCGCCGCTGGAGAACTACCGCGGCAAGGTGAAGGGTTTGCACCTGATGGACGTGAGCGACTTCATCTGCGCGGACGGTGTGTGCCCGGCGGTGGTGGGAAACATCTACGTCTACAAGGACGACAACCACCTGAGCCGGACCTACGTGGAAAGCATGGCACCCATGTTCAAGGAACGCCTGCTCGCCGCCACCGGCTGGAAGTAGCCGGAGCCGCCAACGTGCGGCCCGATCCCGGGCAGCTTCGTGGAGTTGCTCACATCAGCTGCGCGGAATAGGGGGATCGGCGCCAAGGTTCTAATATTTACTCAACACTTCCTGCCCCGGACCTGTACGTTGGCCGGGGCGGTGCCGACGTTCTGCACAGGCCAGTCCCGTAATGACGGGCTGGTCATCAGCTGCAACCCCTACCCGCCAGCAACCAAGGTAAGAGGCGCACTCATGACCGAGCCCGAACACAATCCATTTGGCTTCATCGGCCTGACCTACGACGACGTCCTGCTCCTTCCCGGCCACACGGACGTCATCCCGTCCGACGCCGACACCTCCTCGCGGATTTCCAAGCGCATCACGGTCCAGACCCCGTTGCTCTCGGCAGCGATGGACACCGTCACCGAATCGCGGATGGCAATCGCCATGGCACGCCAGGGCGGCCTGGGCGTGGTCCACCGCAACCTGTCCATCGCAGACCAGGCGGACCAGGTGGACCGGGTCAAGCGCAGCGAATCCGGCATGATCACCAATCCCCTGACCATCCGTCCCGAGGCCACGCTCCGGGAACTGGATGACCTGTGCGCGCAGTACCGCGTCTCCGGTCTGCCCGTGGTGGACCAGGACAACCGCCTGCTGGGCATCGTCACCAACCGCGACACGCGGTTCGTTCCGGAATCGGATTTCCCGCTGCGGCTGGTCAGCGACGTCATGACCAAGATGCCGCTGGTCACCGGCCACGTTGGCATCAGCCGCGAAGAGGCCTCGCACAAGCTGGCCACCAACAAGATCGAGAAGCTGCCCCTGGTGGATGACCAGGGGCGCCTCAAGGGCCTGATTACCACCAAGGACTTCACCAAGGCGGAGCAGTACCCGCTGGCCACCAAGGATGATGAGGGCCGCCTTCGCGTGGGCGCCGCCATCGGCTTCTTCGGGGACGGCTGGGAGCGCGCCATGGCTCTGGTGGACGCCGGCGTGGATGCACTGTTCGTGGACACTGCCAACGGCCACTCCCAGGGCGTGCTTGACATGATCCGCCGCCTCAAGTCTGATCCCGTGGCGGCCCACGTGGACGTCATCGGCGGCCAGGCGGCCACCCGCGAAGGCGCCCAGGCGCTGATTGACGCCGGTGCGGACGGCATCAAGGTGGGCGTCGGCCCGGGCTCCATCTGCACAACCCGCGTGGTGGCCGGCGTCGGAGTTCCGCAGATCACCGCCATCTATGAGTCCGCCAAGGCAGCGATTCCTGCCGGGGTTCCCCTGATTGCCGACGGCGGCCTGCAGTACTCGGGCGACATCGGCAAGGCGCTGGTCGCCGGAGCCGACACCGTCATGCTGGGCTCCCTCCTGGCCGGCTGCGACGAGTCCCCGGGCGAGCTGATCTTCGTCAACGGCAAGCAGTTCAAGTCCTACCGCGGCATGGGGTCGCTCGGTGCCATGCAGTCCCGCGGCAAGAACACGTCCTACTCCAAGGACCGCTACTTCCAGGCTGACGTTTCCGGCGATGACAAGCTGATCCCCGAAGGTATCGAAGGCCGTGTCGCGTACCGCGGACCGCTGGCTTCCGTGGCGTACCAGCTGGTGGGCGGCCTGCGCCAGACCATGTTCTACACCGGTGCACCCACCGTGGCTGAGCTCAAGGCGCGCGGCAAGTTCGTCCGCATCACTCCGGCCGGGCTGAAGGAATCGCACCCGCACGATATCCAGATGACGGTGGAGGCGCCGAACTACGGTTCGCGCTGATCCTCCCCGGGACGCCGAATAAGGGGGCCCGCCCTCGCTGGACTCCAGCCATGGCGGGCCCCTTCGGCATGGTCAAGTAAAGTGGTCACGTGACTTACGAGATCGAGATCGGCCGTGGCAAGCGTGGGCGTCGTGCCTACTCCCTGGATGACATTGCAATCGTCCCCAACCGTCGCACCCGCGACCCTAAGGACGTCTCCGTCTCCTGGCAGATCGATGCATACCAGTTCGACATGCCGGTGATCGGCGCCCCGATGGACTCTGCGATGTCGCCGCAGACCGCCATCGCCCTCGGCCGCCTGGGCGGCCTGGGCGTGCTGGACCTGGAAGGCCTCTGGACCCGCTACGAGGACCCGCAGCCGGTCCTTGACGAAATCGCGCAGCTGGAGGACGAGACCAACAGCCCCGCCGTGACCCGCCGGATGCAGGAGCTCTACAAGGCGCCCATCCAGCCTGAACTGATCACCTCGCGCCTAGCGGAAATGCGCGACGCCGGCGTGACGGTCGCTGGTTCGCTCACCCCCCAGCGCACCCAGGAGCACTACAAGACCGTGGTCGCCGCCGGCGTCGACATCTTTGTCATCCGCGGCACCACCGTCTCCGCCGAGCACGTTTCCAAGGACCACGAGCCGCTGAACCTCAAGCAGTTCATTTACGAACTCGATGTTCCCGTCATCGTAGGCGGCGCGGCCGGCTACACCCCTGCACTGCACCTGATGCGTACCGGTGCTGCCGGCGTCCTGGTCGGCTTCGGCGGCGGCGCCACCACCACCACCCGCCGCGCCCTGGGCATCCACTCACCGATGGCCTCGGCCATCTCGGACGTCGCCGCGGCCCGCCGCGACTACATGGATGAGTCCGGCGGGCGCTACGTCCACGTCATTGCCGACGGCGGCATGGGCACCTCGGGCGACATCGTCAAAGCCATCGCCATGGGCGCGGACGCGGTCATGCTGGGCAGTGCCCTGGCCCGCGCGGAGGAAGCGCCCGGCAGGGGCCGGCACTGGGGGCAGGAAGCCCACCACCTGGAGCTTCCCCGCGGAGACCGTGCCAACGTGGGAACTGTTGGGCCGCTGGAGGAAGTCCTGTTCGGGCCGGGACACCACACCGACGGCACCTCCAACCTCATTGGCGCTCTGCGCCGCTCCATGGCGACCACCGGCTACTCGGACCTGAAGGAATTCCAGCGGGTCGACGTCGTGGTTTCCCCATATCAGGGCAACTGACGCACCGGAGGCCCCAAGCGCCCCGTAAGCAAGTAGTGTGGGTTTACTACCGGCACTAGGGGTACTGGAGGCATTCCATGCAGACTGTCCGCGGAAACGGGGGGATCCTGGGTCCCCAAGCCAGGGAAGCTGCCATCCAGCGGCTGCGCGGGACGGCGCAGCCCGGCAGGGAACTGGACATCCTCATCGTCGGCGGGGGCATCGTGGGCACGGGGGCTGCGCTGGACGCCGTCACCCGCGGCCTCAGCGTGGGAATCGTCGAAGCGAACGACTGGGCCGCGGGCACCTCCTCGCGTTCCTCCAAGCTGATCCACGGCGGCCTGCGCTACCTGGAAATGCTGGACTTCGCGCTGGTCAAGGAAGCACTCCAGGAACGGGGACTGCTGCTCTCCGATCTGGCCCCGCACCTGGCCCGGCCGGTTCCTTTCCTGTACCCGCTGACCAAGCCGTTCATTGAACGGCCCTACGTCGGCGCCGGCATCGCCCTATATGACGCCATGTCCGTCTCCAGCGGCCACAGCAGGGGAGTGCCCTTCCACAAGCACCTGACCAGGCGCGGGACGCTGCGGGCTGCGCCCAGCCTCAAGGATGACGCCTTCGTAGGGTCCATCCGGTACTACGACGGCCAGGTGGACGACGCCAAGTACGTGGCCAACCTGGTCCGGACGGCCGCGCACTACGGTGCACACGCTGTCAACCAGATGGCCGTGGTGGACTTCCTGCGCGAGGGGGAGCGGGTGGTGGGTGCCAAGGTGGCCAACCACGAGGACGGCACACAGTTCAACATTCGGGCGAAGCAGGTCATCAACGCCACCGGTGTGTGGACCGACGAAACCCAGGCGATGGTCACCGAACGCGGCCAGTTGAAAGTGCGCGCGTCCAAGGGCATCCATCTAGTGGTGCCGCGGGACCGGTTCCAGTCCACCGTGGGACTGATCCTGCGCACGGAGAAGTCGGTGCTGTTCGTGATCCCGTGGGGCAGGCACTGGATCATCGGCACCACGGATACGGACTGGGACCTGGACAAGGCGCATCCGGCCGCGTCCAGCAAGGACATCGACTACATCCTGGAGCACGTAAACCGTGTGCTGAAGCGCCCCCTCACGCGCGAGGATGTCGAAGGCGTCTACGCCGGCCTCCGGCCCCTGCTGGCCGGGGAGAACGATTCCACCGCCAAGCTCTCCCGCGAACATGTGGTGGCCCACCCCGTTCCCGGCCTGGTGGTGGTTGCCGGCGGAAAGTGGACCACCTACCGTGTGATGGCGCGGGATGCGGTGGACGAGGCCACCAGGACCCTGGACGAGCGCGTGCCGCCCAGCTGTACCGAAACCATTCCGCTGCTGGGCGCCAGCGGATTCCGCGCGGCCTGGAACCGCCGGAACCGCACAGCCGCGGAATCGGGCGTCCACGTGGCCCGGATCGAACACCTGCTCAACCGGTACGGCTCACTGACGCCCGAGGTCCTTGCCCTGATCGAGGAAAATCCTGGGCTGGCGGAGCCGCTGCCCGGCGCGGACGACTACCTGCAGGCGGAAGCGGTCTACGCGGCCACGCATGAAGGGGCCCGCCACATCCAGGACGTCCTGACGCGGCGCACCAGGATATCCATCGAAGCGTGGGACCGCGGCGTCTCCGCGGCGCCGGTTGTCGCTAAGCTTATGGGTGACGTCCTGGGCTGGAGCGAGGCACAGCGCGAGAACGAAGTCCGGCATTACATTGCCCGCGTGGAGGCCGAGCGCCTGAGCCAGCAGCAGCCTGACGACGAATCCGCGGATGCTGCCCGCCTGGGCGTGGAAGACATCGTCCCGCTTCGCTGAGGGGCCGGCCGCACCAGCATTGCCGACTGAAGGGATACGCCTTGGCGGAACCACTTGACCGCTATGATGCCCACCTCACCACGCCTGAGATGGTCATCCTGGAGCTGGACGCAACCGACAAAGGTGACGCCGCAGCCCAGTTGGCCCAGCGCCTGTTTGCCGCCGGACGGGTCTCGGACCTGGACGGGTTCCTCCGCCACGTCAATGCGCGGGAGCACCAGCTGGCCACCGGACTGCCCGGCGGCATCGGGCTGCCGCATGCCCGCAGCGAGTTCGTCTCGCAGACCTCCATCGCGGTAGGCATCACCAAGTATGGCCGCGCCCTTGACTTCGGCGCCGCGGACGGGCCCGCCACAGTTGTGCTTCTGATTGCCACCCCGGCCAGCTCCTTCTCGGATCATCTGGAGGTGCTGGCCACGCTGGCCCGCTCCCTCTCGAAGGAGTCCTTCCGCGAATCACTGCGCCGCGCCTATGACGCTGAGGTCATCGCCGAACTGATCAATTCCAGCCTGGTGTTCTTCGATCACTGACGCTGCCCCAACTCCCGCCCGTTTAGTTGTTCTACAGGAGAACGAAGTACGGTTAAGGGGTGTGGAAAACAGCTCTTAAACCCCGATGGATCGCGGGCTTCGTCTTCGCCATCGCCATCTCCGGGGTGTTTGTGCTGCTCAGCCAATGGCAGTTCGGCCGCTCCACGCAGCCCGAGGCAACGGGCAACCCCGCAACCGAGCAGGCCCGGCCGCTTACTGACACCATCAGGCCTGGTGAGTTCTTTCCGGGCAGCCAGGCGGACCAAATGGTCAGCGCCCGCGGAATGTACGACCCCAACCGTCAGGTCCTGGTCCCGGACCGCCTCAAGGACGGGAAAACCGGGTTCTGGGTGGTTTCCGCTTTTGTGGTCGACGGCGCTCCCCGGCTCAGCGGCACGGCCGCCTCTACCGGCACCTGGATCCCGGTGGCCCGCGGATGGGTGGCCGGGCCCGGTGACGCGGCAGCACCGCCGTCGGGCGTTATTGAACTGACCGGACGGCTGCTGCCGTCCGAGGCACCGGTGGCCGGAGTAGCCCCGCGGCATGGCGAGGCGACGGCGGTATCCGTGGCTGAGCTGATCAACTATTGGGAAGTCAGCAGCTACCCGGGCTTCATCGCCGCCACGGCCGAAGTGGCCGGGGGCGCGGACGTCAGCCCCGCCGCCGTCAAGGGCCCGATGCTTCCGTTGGAGGTCGGTCCCCAGCCGCCGGCGCAGAAGATCAACTGGCTCAACCTGTTTTACTCGCTCGAATGGGTGGTGTTCGCCGGCTTCGCCCTTTTTATTTGGTGGCGCCTGGTCAAGGACGACCACCAGCGGGACCTCGAGAATGCCCTGGACGAAGCGGACGCAGGGCCGCCGGCCACCCCTGACCAACCACAGCAAAAGGTAGAGCAATGATCGATCCCAAACCGGCCACCCCCGCCCAGGACGCAGCCACCGCGACCGGCCGCAAGAAGCGCTTCGGCGGCACTGAAGCGCAAATTCGCTCGGCGCTGGGGTTCTACAAGGTATTGGCTTACCTCACCGGCGGCATGCTGCTGCTCCTGTGCGCAGAACTGGTGGCCCGCTACGGATTCGGCCAGTACCTCTTCGCCGGCGGAACCAACGCGGTGACCGGCGAACCGTTCGGCTTCGGTTTCGCGGACGCCGAGCCCAAGGGAGTGGTTGGCGGGGTCAACCTGTCCGTCGCGGTGCTCATCGTGCATGGCTGGATGTACGTGGTGTACCTGATGTCCAATTTCCGGCTGTGGGCACTGATGCGCTGGCCGTTCCTCAAACTGATCCTGCTGGCACTTGGCGGCGTGGTGCCGTTCCTGTCCTTTATCGTCGAAAAGAAGTTCCACGCCGAAGTTGAGGCGGAACTGGCGGCCAATCCGCAGGCGCCCCGGCGGTACTGACCGGGCGTTCCCTGCGTCACAGCCGGGCCCCTCGAGGTGCGCGGGCGTCACGGCGGCCAGTACCCTAGTACGGTGACTACTCCCACTGCATCCCAGACTTCCCAGAAGCCGGTGCTGGTTGTTGACTACGGTGCCCAGTACGCGCAGCTGATTGCCCGCCGCGTCCGGGAAGCGAATGTGTATTCGGAAGTGGTTCCGCATACCTACACCACCGAGCAGCTCCTGGCCAAGAATCCTGCCGCAATTATCCTCTCCGGCGGACCTTCCAGCGTCTATGCCGACGGCGCCCCCTCCGTGGGTGCGGACCTCTTCGAGGCCGGCATCCCGGTCTTTGGCATCTGCTACGGGTTCCAGGCGATGGCCAACGCGCTCGGCGGCAAGGTGGACAAGACCGGACTGCGGGAATACGGGTCCACCCAGACCACCATCCTGGGCGAGAGCCGTTCCGTGCTGGAGGGTATGCCCCAGCACCAGAACACCTGGATGAGCCACGGCGACTCGGTCCATGAGGCCCCCGAAGGCTTCGAAGTCCTGGCCACAACGGCTGGTGCCGAAGTGGCCGCATTCGCCAACGAGGAAAAGTGCCTGTACGGCGTGCAGTGGCACCCCGAGGTCAAGCACTCCGCTTACGGCCAGCAGGTGCTCGAAAACTTCCTGTTCAAGGGTGCCAAGCTGGAGCCCAACTGGACTACCGGCAACATCCTTGAGGAGCAGGTGGAACGCATCCGCCGGCAGGTAGGGGACGCCCGGGTCATCTGCGGCCTTTCCGGCGGCGTGGACTCCGCGGTGGCTGCAGCCCTGGTGCAGCGCGCCGTCGGCGACCAGCTCACCTGCGTCTTCGTTGACCACGGGCTGCTGCGTGAAGGCGAAGCGGAGCAGGTGGAGCGCGACTTCGTGGCCGCCACCGGCGTCAAGCTGTACGTCGCCAACGAACAGGAACGCTTCCTGTCCGCGCTGGCCGGCGTGAGCGACCCCGAGACCAAGCGCAAGATCATCGGCCGGGAATTCATCCGCGCCTTCGAAGAGGCTGAACTGGCGATCATCTCCGAGGCCGCTGCGCACGGCGAAAAGATTAAGTTCCTGGTCCAGGGCACCCTGTACCCGGACGTCGTCGAGTCCGGCGGCGGCGAAGGTGCGGCCAACATCAAGAGCCACCACAACGTGGGCGGCCTCCCGGAGGACCTCCAGTTCGAGCTCGTTGAGCCGCTGCGTGCCCTCTTCAAGGATGAGGTCCGCGCCGTGGGCGCGCAGCTCGGACTGCCACAGGAAATCGTGGGCCGCCAGCCGTTCCCCGGCCCGGGGCTGGGCATCCGAATCGTTGGCGAGGTCAACAAGGAACGCCTGGACCTGCTCCGCAAGGCAGACGCCATTGCGCGCGCCGAACTGACCGCTTCCGGCCTGGACCACGACGTCTGGCAGATGCCGGTGGTCCTGCTGGCAGACGTCCGCAGCGTGGGTGTCATGGGCGACGGGCGCACCTACGGCCACCCCATCGTGCTCCGCCCGGTGTCCTCCGAGGACGCGATGACGGCTGACTGGTCCCGCCTCCCGTACGAGCTGCTGGCCCGCATCTCCAGCCGGATCACCAACGAGGTGGAGGGCGTCAACCGCGTGGTGCTGGACGTGACCAGCAAGCCACCGGGCACCATCGAGTGGGAATAGCACGCTGAGTGGCCGGCCTCCGCTGACGGAGGCCGGCCACTGCTGTTTCCCAGTGAAATCCTCGGCAATTTAGCCTGCCGCAGTGTTGCGGTCTCTCAGTCCGGCGTCATAGCGGCTACGCTCGAATCTATGCCGGTATGGTCCAGGGCGTCAGGTGCAAACGCAGAAAAGAAGGCAGTAGTGTCAGTTGGTCAAGGCCACCCGGAAGGCTCGGAAGAGCTGCGAAAATGGCTGTCCGGGCTTAAACCCGTAACCGGGGCGGACACCATGCTGCGTTTCACGAAGACGCCCGAAGGGTCCATTGACCTGACCCACGCGCATCCCTCGGGGCTCGCCCAGCTCATGGCCGGGCGCCGGACCCGCCTGTCCACGCTGATCCGCGACCGGGACCAGTACCTGGTGGCAGCCCGCGCGTCCCGGAACATCCGCTCGAAGATCTTTGAGCTGTCCAACGACCGCGGAATCGATGCCGGTTACCTCTCCGCCGGAACGGTCGTGTGGACCTCCGCCGTGGGCGGCAAGCCCCAACGAATCTCCGCACCGGTCATGCTTACGGCCGTCACCCTGACCGTCCGGCCGGGGGAGGACGACTTCGAACTGCAACTGACCGAGCAGGCCCACATCAATCCGGCCCTGGTGCGGCACCTGAAGACCATCCACGGGATTGTGTTCGACGTCAACGCCGTTACCCGCCTGGCCTACAGCACGGCACGCTTTGACCCCCAGCCCGTCCTGGACCGGCTTGCCGCGCTTATCAGGCCCATCCACGGCGCCGAAGCCCAGCACAACCTCCTGGTGTCCACGTTCGCGGACCTCTCCGGTAACCTGGACGACCCCTGGATCAACGATTCCAACCCCATCGTCTCGGCGCTGGCCACCGCTGCCGGCGGCGAGGTTGTGGACGTCCAGGAACCGGATCCTTCCCGTTTCCCCCCACTGGACCAGCGGCACCCCCGGGACGAACTCCTGCTGCTGGACGCCGACCGGGACCAGCAGTACGTGGTTGACGCCGTACGTGCCGGGGATTCGCTGGTGGTCAGCACGCCGCCGGGGACCGGCCAGACCCAGACTGCCATCAACACCATCGGAGCCCTCGTGGATGAGGGGAAGACCGTTCTGGTGGTGGGGGACCGCCGCGCCAGCCTCAATGAAGTGTCCGGACAGCTGGACACCCTGGGCCTGGAATCCATCCTTTTCCAGCTCTCCGGCAACGTGACCCCGCAGCAACTCAAGGCGCAGCTCGTCAGGGCCATCGTACGGAACGAAAAATCCCTTGAACCCCAGCTGGAGAACCTCCACAAGACGCTGACGGAACACCGCCACGCCCTGATGGACCACGTGGCCTCCCTGCACAACGTCCGGCAGCGCTGGGGCTGCTCGCCCTACCAGGCGATGCAATCGCTGGCGGAACTCACCTCCATCCACCCCGCACCCGCCACTACGGTGCGGCTCAAACGGAGCGTGCTGGACAGCATCCGTGATCGGGAAGAGCTGGCCGGCCGGCTCCGCCGGGCTGCCGAGCTGGGCAGTTTCAGCAAAGCCTCCACCACCAGCCCCTGGCACGGAGCCCGGCTGCTCACGCGCAAGGAGACCGAAGAGGCACTGGACCTGGTCCGGTCCCTCGAAAAGAGCCTGCCGGCCCTGCGGGAACGCATGGAGTCCGTTGCGGAGCACGCTGAGATCCGCCTGGGCAATTCATTTGCCGAGTGGGGTGAGCAGCTGGAGCTGCTGCTTGCCGTCCGTGAGAGCCTGGACAAGTTCACCCCGGACATCTTCGACCGCCCCGTCACGGACCTGATTTCGGCCACGGCGCCCGCCGCCTGGCGCCGTGAGCGCGGGATAGAGCTGACCGCCATGCAACGCTCCCGTCTGCGCCGTGTGGCAAAGGAATATGTCCGGCCCGGCGTCCACATCGCAGACCTGCACAGCTCCCTGGTCCTGGTCCAGGAGCAGCGCGGACTGTGGGACGGCTATGCCACCACGCAGCGCCATCCGGCGGTTCCGTCCGGCCTCGCTGAGATGAACACCATCTACCGGGCATTGGACCGTGAGCTTGAGCAGTTGGGGGAGGCGCTGCGGCACACTGCCGCCGGCGCAGCACTTGCCTCCGTACCTTATCCGGAACTCATGGACCGGCTGCGGCGGCTTTCCGCCGACGCCGGGACGCTCAAGACCCTGCCCGAGCGGACCCTGCTGGTGGAGCACATGCGCGAGCACGGCCTGGGCGAGCTGCTGGCAGACCTGGCCGAACGCGAAGTGCCGGCCGAATCCGTCGCGGCCGAGCTGGACCTGGCCTGGTGGCAGTCCGCGCTCGAAGCCATGATCAGCGGCGACGACTATCTTGCCATGTCCGACGGCGAGGCGCTCCGCCAGCTCGAAGCGGAGTACCGCCTCGCGGACAACGCCCACATCGCCAGCGGCTCCGCGCGGCTGCGCTGGGACCTCGCCGAGCGCTGGCGGAGCGCCATCGCGGCCCACCCGCGCCAGGCCGCCCTGCTCCGAAGCCTGCTGAAGGACGGCAGGGTGTCCCTGCCCGCCCTTACGGCGCAGGCACCCGAGCTGATCTCCAGCCTGGTGCCGGTCTGGTCCGTCAGTCCCTACCTGATGACAGGCCTGCTCCCGGCCGAACAGCGGTTCGACGCCGTGGTCATCCTCGACGCCGAGGCAACCTCCCTGCAGGCGGTGCTGCCCTCGATCGCCCGCGCCCGCCAGGTCGTTGCCTTCGGGGACGCCCGCATCGCCAGCCCCCGGACCTTCACCGTCGGCGTCGAGCGGCTCGCACCCGGTGAAGCTGCCCACCACCGGGTGCAAAGCGCGTTTACCGCCCTCTCCGAGGTGCTGCCCGTGTGGCGGCTGAACTTCGTGTACCGCGCGGTGGACGAGGACCTGGTCCTGCAGCTCAGCAAGAATTTCTACGACGGCGGCCTCCGCCTCCTGCCCGAAGGGCAGACCGCCACGGGGCTGGACCGCTCCCTGCTGGTCGAGTACCTCGCGGACGGAACAGGGCTGCCCAGCGCCAACGACGAGGGCGTTGAGTCCGTGGCGGCGGAGGTTAACCGCGTAGTCCACCTGGTCTTCGAGCACGCCCGGACCCGCCCCCGGACCTCCCTTGCCGTAGTCACCGCCAGCCTGCGGCATGCGGCGCGGATCGGCGAAGCCATCCGCCTCCAGCTGCCCAACCATCCCGGGCTGTCGGCTTTCTTTGGTGCCGGCCCTGAATCCTTCCGGGTGGTGGACCTGGAACGTGCGCAGGGCCTGGTGCGCGACCACGTCATCTTCTCGCCCGGTTTCGGCCGGACGCCACATGGCCGGGCGCTGCACAGCTTCGGTCCGCTGTCCGCCGAGGGCGGCCGCGAAAAGTTCGCACTGGCCATGACGCGCGCTCGCCGCTCCATGCACGTCCTGACGTGCTTCCGGCCGGAGGATCTGGACCACACCCGGCTGACGCACGGTGCCATGGACCTCTACACGCTCCTGGACCGTGAGATCGCCGGCAACACCGACCTGGGCACCCCGGCCTCGCGCGCCGCCGCCAGTGAACAGGCGCTGGGCGCCGACCCGCTAGTAGCCGACCTGGGTGACCGGCTCCGGGCCCGCGGCGCCCGGGTATGGCACCAGTACGACGGCGCGATCGACGTCGTTGCAGCGGCGGACCCGCTGAGCACCATGGGGCAGGATGAAGCGGAACTTCCCAGGCCGGTTGCCATCGAGTCCGACGGCACGGAGCAGTACCGGACCATGAGCGTACGCGAGCGGAGCCGGCTGCGGCCGCAGCTGCTGGAGCGCCTGGGCTGGCGGTACATGCCGCTGTGGACCATTGAGGTGTTCACCGATCCATCGTCCTGCGCAGACCGGATCGCGGGCTATCTGGGGCTCGAAAGGGTTGCCCTCCCCGGCAGGACGGCGCCTGCCGCCGCGTTCCTTGACGACGACGTGGACCAGGCCTTGAATGGCATTGACCTGCGTGATGCCATCGCCGCCCGGTCGGCGGAATCAGATCCCCGTGCATCATTTGAAGAGGAGGCGGGCAGCGTGAGCCCGGAAGCGAAGAAGGACGGCATGGCAAAGGATGCTGTTGCCAACGATGCGGCTGCAAAGGATGCCGCTGCCAGGGACGGTGTGACCAGGAACTCCGCCACAGGGGATTCCGGGTCCAGGGGTTCGGCTGCCGCACAGCCGGGCCAGGGCAGGGTACTTCCGGACAAGGCCGCCGAGGACGATCCGCGGGCTTGGGGGGACCGCGACGAGGACCACGACGCGTGGCTCAAGGAGCAGCGACCGCCGCACTGGGGCTAGCACGGGTTACTGGCCAACGAGGACGAAGAACAGCTTGCCGCGGGTGGAGGCGCCCGCCAGGCGGGCGGCCTGCTCTGCCCCCGCAGCCACCACCAGCAGTCCCTCCGTCTCGGATGTGCCCAGCCATTGGCCGCCCTCCCCACCCTGGGCAGACGTCCACAGGACCGGCACGCCCTTGGCCAGGACTTCCGGCGGACGCGTTTCCTCAAACCCGCCGGCACCGGTGAGCACCACATTCACCAGTTGGCCAGGGGAGACCAGACGGACGGAGGAGGGATCTGCCATCCGCAGGGGAACTGCGGCGGAGCCCACCGGCGTGCCGGCCAGGAGCCCCGGACCGACCAACTGGGCGTCGGTGAGGAGCTGTCCCTTCCGCAAGGGGCCCGCGAGCTGCCGGCCCATGGCCTGGTCCCGCTGCCGGAAGAAGCCCTCGGCCACCGTCCCGGGAGGCACCCGGACGTTCGCGAGGTCGGCATCACCCATGGTGGCCCCGGCAGGCAGATCCCTCGTGGCAGCGACGGCGGCCGCCGTGTCCAGCGGCGCGGGCGTCAGTTGATGGACGGCGCTGGCGGCTGCCGCGCATAGAAGCAGCGCCACTGCGAGCCTCCGGTTCCGGTTAACCCAGCCGGTGAGCCGTGCGGGAAGCCTCCTGCGGGATCCATGGCGGAGTGCGGCGGGGTTACCCGGGCTGGTGCCGGACGGTTGCGGGCTGGTCCGGCTGCGAAGGAAGAAAGCAGGCATAAGCCCACGGTAGGAGCTGCGCCGGCGGAAAACTCAGGACCGGTTTTCGTATGTGGAAAAGCCTGGGGGCGCCCGTCGACGGGAGCGCGCCGGCTGATCAGCTGACAGCAGCCGCCGGAGCAGGTGCTGCGGGGGCAGCCGAAGGGGTCGCCGCCGGTGCGGACGGCGCGGCTGAAACGGTGCTGCCCTTGGCGTCGCGGGAATCGGTGCGGTAGAAACCGGAGCCCTTGAATACCACACCCACGCTGTTGAACTTCTTGCGCAGGGTTCCCTCGCATTCAGGGCAGGACGTCAAAGTGCTGTCAGAGAACGACTGGACAATGTCGAAGGCATGGCCGCAATCCTTGCAGGCATATGCATACGTTGGCACTGGTGCTCCTCCTCTTGGACAAACGAGAGGTCCCGTGCTGCCGGTCCGCGGAACCGTTTATCGGGTCGCCGCATTAGCAGTCGCAGGGCCTGAGTGCCAATTCTATCATCTGCCGGAGAACGGCTGCGCGACGGGTCAGGCCGCCGGGAGATCCCGGAAACCGCCGGGGGTGAGCACGGCGGGCACGGGTCGGTCGAAGGCCTCGGCCGGTATGATCCCGGCGGGCAGCAGTTCCTCGTCGTAGATCACGGCCGCCAGCGGGATTTCCTTGCCGGCCGTGGCCAGGTGGCCCAGAAACTTGTCGTAATAGCCCCCGCCCTGGCCGATCCTGTTGCCCTCGACGTCCACGGCGGTGGCCGGAATGAACAGGGCAGCGGCCCCGCCGGCGGTTTCCGGCCCGTGCCGTTCGCCCACAGGCTCCAGGATGGGAGCGAAGCGGCTCCGCTCGTATTCGGTACCGGGGCCCCAATACACCCAGGCGAGTTCCCGGCCCGGTTCGCATACGGGCAGCAGGACGCTGTGCCCTGCCCCGTGCAGGGCTTCGATGAGCCGGAGCGTTGGTGGCTCGAACCCCACGCTGAGATAGACGCAGACGGTGCCGGGCGTGTCGCCGGTGACGGACCGCGTCCAGGCCAGGCCGTTTCGGGCCAGCGCCGCGGCGGCCGCTTCCCGTTCCTGCGGTGTGAGGGCTGCCCTGTGCCGCCGGTGGGCCGTCCGGATGGCGTCCTTGGCTGATGTTGAATCCTGGTGCACGTTACTGCCTTCCGTGATCGCCTTGAATGCGCCGGGCATCCACTGTTACTGAATGCTTGACGCTGACGTTAGATTAGTCCGGTGAGTACCAGTAGCCCGAGAGTCCGCAAAGCCGTCATTCCTGCTGCAGGACTGGGTACCCGGTTCCTGCCGGCCACCAAGGCGATGCCCAAGGAGATGCTCCCTGTGGTGGACAAGCCTGCCATCCAGTATGTCGTGGAGGAAGCTGTCAGCGTGGGTCTCCAGGACGTGCTGATGATCACCGGACGCAGCAAGCGGGCGCTGGAGGACCACTTCGACCGTGTCCCGTCCCTGGAGTCGACCTTGTCGGACAAGGGCGACACCCGGAAACTCGAGGCCGTCCAGGCCGCCACCAAGCTCGGCGACATCCACTACGTCCGCCAGGGCGATCCCAATGGCTTGGGACATGCTGTCCTTCGCGCCCGCCAGCACGTGGGTGAAGAGCCGTTTGCCGTCCTGCTCGGTGATGACCTCATCGACGCCAGGGACGAGCTCCTGGGCACGATGATCGACGTCCAGGCCAGGACTGGCGGCTCCGTGGTGGCCCTTATCGAGGTGGAGCCTTCACAGATCAGCGCCTACGGGTGCGCAGACGTCGAGGCGATCGACGGCGAAGGGTACGTCCGGGTCAACCGGCTCGTGGAGAAGCCCTCGCCGGAGGAAGCTCCGTCCAACCTGGCAGTGATCGGCCGTTACGTCCTGCATCCGGAAGTGTTTAACGTCCTGGAAAGGACCGGTCCCGGGCGCGGCGGCGAGATCCAGCTGACGGACGCCCTGCAGGAACTGGCCGCCGGCGACGGTGACGGCTGTGGAGTTTATGGGGTGGTTTTCCGGGGCCGCCGCTACGACACCGGAGACAAGCTGAGCTACCTCAAGGCCTGCGTACAGCTGGCCATCGACAGCGAGGACCTGGGTCCGGGACTGCGCGAATGGCTGCCCGGCTTCACCGCCGGCCTGTCGAAGTAGCGCCGTGCGGCTAAGCCCCATCTGGCCGGTCACACTGGAATGCGGCGACCTCGTGCTGCGGCCCATCCGGTACCGGGACAAAAAGGAATGGACCGAGGTCCGGTCCCGCAATGGCCAATGGCTAGCCCCGTGGGAGGCGTCCAACCCTGACCCGGCCGGCGGCCTGCCGAATTACCGCCAGATGGTCCGGTCCCTCAATGCGCAGGCGGCCCAGGCCACGGCACTCCCTTTTGTGATCACAGAGCGAGTGCCCGGCCGCAGGCATCCCGCCATCGTGGGTCAGTTGACCGTGTCGTCGATCGTATGGGGTTCGGCCATGATGGCCACGCTGGGCTACTGGGTGGACCAGGCGCGTGCCGGCAAGGGGATCGCACCCACCGCGGTGGCGCTCACCACGGACCATTGCTTCCGGACGCTGGGGCTGCACCGGATGGAGATCAACATCCGGCCGGAAAACGGACCCAGCCTGCGGGTAGTGGAAAAGCTGGGGTTTCGGGATGAGGGCTACCGGCCCCGCTTCCTGCACATCAATGGCGAGTGGGCGGACCACCGGTCCTTCGCGCTCACGGCCGAGGAGGTGCCGGAAGGGCTGCTGAATCGCTGGCTCGCCGCCGGTCCGTCATAAATCCAATGATTTGGTGGCAGAGGGACGACACACCGGCGCGAATGCGAGTGCAGCCGCCCAGATACTCATACGGTTTTGAGTGTGGACTTTCCCCTTAGCAGCTCAGTGATCCTTGTGGTTGCTGTTGCGCTCTGGATTGTGTGGGTCGCGCCATATGTCCTTCGGAACCACCGGCAGCGGCTGCAGCCGGCCGGCGACATGCCGGCGGATGCCCTGGCCGACCGAACCCCGGACCGTCCCGCAGGCCTCGTGTTGAACATTGCAGCCCATCAGGAGAAAGCCATGGACCCCAGGACGAGCGCAGGAACCGCCAAGGATGCCGCCGCCCCTGCCGGGCGACTGCGCATCCGGTACGGCCGCACGGCGTTGGCCCTGGCCGGGCTGCTTTCCCTGGCCACGGCCGTAATCTCCGGTGTGCTGCTGGCCTTCGGACTGGGTAGTTTCGTGCTCACCATGGCCTGCCTGGCCGTGACAATCCTGTCCGTTCTCATCCTGCGGCGCCTGGCAGTCAGGGACCGCCGGCGCCGGGTAGACACCGCATTCCGAAACGCTATGGCGGCGACTGCCGGCAGCGCCCGCGCCTCCGCGCATGTGCCGCCCAAGCCGGCCGCCGCGCCTGCTCCGGCGGAAAAGCCGGAACGCCCCTTGTTCGACGCCGAAGCCGGCCAGAACGATGTCAAGCCGCTGACCGCCGTCGAACTCCGGGAGGCCGCCCTGGCTGTTGCCCTGGCCGCCGGCGACACCGTCACGCCGGTCCAGCCTGCGGTTCCCGCAGGCACCCCGTGGGAGCCTGTTGAGGTCCCCAAGCCCGTCTATGTGGAAGCCGCCAAAGCGGAGCGTCCGGAGCCTGAACCGCTGGCTCTGCCGGAAGCCCCGAAGGCGGTCGGTAAACCGTCCCTCAAGCAGGGGGCCGCTCCCGCCCAGCCGTCCGGAGCCGTCGAGCCCCGCCAGCTCACCAAGGCGCAGAGCGCGCTGAGCAACCTCGACGACGTCCTGCAGCGCCGCCGCGCCTGACACCGGACGTGGCGGTTGGCATTAGGCCGCGAAAATTTGTAGCCTAAGGTCACCGGTTCAACCGGCCGGGGGCTATAGCTCAGTTGGTAGAGCGCTTCGTTCGCATCGAAGAGGTCAGGAGTTCGAATCTCCTTAGCTCCACAATTTGTAAGCCTTTGTCAGGCGTTGTGATACTCGTGTGCGTACACGTTCATGCCCGGCCTGGCCTCGGCGGAGGCGTCCTAGACGAAGGAAGCTCAGCCGGGAGGGATCGGCTGACTCTCCAGCCACACGGCGTCAACAAACTTTGAGTGTGAGCGGAGCGGACTACCGCCCTGCCCTGCTTCCGTGGGTGGAAGTCAGAGCGCTTGTGAGAGTCAGCTATGTGTTGCCTCCCTGTAGGGATTTACTCTGGCCGGTGGCCTTTATGAGTCATAAAATTCTTCCTACATTTGGATCAAGCCTTGGGATGCCGGCGCCGCGCATCTTGCTCGTCCGCCTCTTCGCCACTCCCTGGAACAGGCTCGCAGTGGTTCGGGTTCCGGTTGATGTGGCCAGACCCCGCCCCGTCTATGGGGGCCAGGGTGAAGTGAAGCTCAACGAAAAGCAGGGGAACCCACCATGAAAAGAAGTGCATTGCTTTGCTGTGCGGCCCTCGGGGCAATAAGCGTCGCACCTGCGGCCGCGGCCGCCGAACCCGTCACCTTGGTCGTGGACGACGACGGCGGACAATGCGGTCCAGAGGCCTACAGGACAATCGGCGCGGCGGTTACGGCAGCAAAGAACGGCGATACTGTGAAGGTCTGCCCGGGCAGCTATGCAGAGCGCGTGACCATCACCAAAAAGATCACCATCCAGGGGCCGGTTGAGGCGGTGAAGGGGCTGGACTGCTTCCTGCCCGACGAAGCGCAGTTCACCGGACTGCTGGACCCGGCACGCTTTGCGATCCTCTCGCCTCCGGGTGCCCCGGAGGAGGTTGCCGATTCAATCCTGAGCCTGCAGGCCAACAGCATCGAGCTGTCCGGCCTCGTGGTGCAGGAACAAAACAACAGTCAGGCGACGGTAGTTGACAACCCCGCAAGGCCTTTCCCATTGTCGCCCTCAACACTGGCCTTGCATGAGGCGGCCATTGAGACGGACAACCTCCACTCCGGCTTCAACATCCACGACAACCTGATACGGAACAATTATCTCGGCGTTGAGCTCGGCTCCACCGGCATCTACACAACCGAGCTGGGTACGACGGATGGCCGCGCATCCGTCTTCGCCAACAACTGCCTTCGGAACAACTACTTCGGTGTCGCGAACCAGCGCTACGTGATGAGGGACGTGAGCATCACCGGCAACAAGTCCTATGGCCAGGACGACAAGGTATACGAGATTGGCTGGAGCTACGCTGGCGCTGAAAGCGTCACGATCAGGGACAATGACTCGAGGCGGGATCGGTTCTTCGTTGGTGTGGAGAACACGAACAACGTCACCATCGGGGGAGTGAAGCAACCCGACGGCACCTTCATCGGTGGCAACAGAGTGAACCAGGATCCAGGGTTGGACCCGGCGGTGAGATTCCCGGAACAAGTCCCCGGGCAACCGGTGATAACTTCAAGGGGCGTCGAGGTATACGGCAGGAATCAGGGCTTGAGCATTCTCGGCAATAGCATCAGCCATCTCACCGGGGCCAACGTCGCGTTCCTTGCACCTCGGACCGTGGCCCCCGCTGACACCGCCAGCGGCGTGCTCGTCGAAGGCAACGCTCTCACGATGACCACAGCGGGCCTGTCAATGACCCCCGCTGCACGCGCAAGGGAAACCCGGATCCTCGGCAACGACCTCAGCTGGAACGATGTTGGTCTGTTCATGGCGGCCAACAACAACGCCAACATCGTGACGGGAAACATTGCAAACAACAACAAGGGTACGGACCTGAACGAAGGCGACGGCATCTCGGTGCGCGGATCGAACAACACGTTTGAATCAAACACCATGCTCGACAATGGACGGCTGGACGCGCGCGACGAGGGGACGTTGAACACTTGGACGAAGAACATATGTGTGAACGCCAACCCGCCGGGCATCTGCCCTGTGGCGGCGGAATAGGGCCGCAGCAGGGGGTTCAGTCCACGGGGCCGCTATCGCCGGACCCGTCTACTCCAGTTCTCCGCAGAAGGCGGGGCCAATCAGCTCTTCGCTGTAGACCTCGTGTTGGCCGGTCATGCTTATCACTTCCAGCTCGGTCCGGTCGGCGTAAATGATCCTGCCGACCTCCTGGACTGTCACGCCATCGCCCGGTTCATTTACCAGATAGCGGAAGCCCACGATGGCAAGTTGTCCGTTCGATGCATCCCACGTTTGCAGGAAGTTGCCCCTGACGACGATGGACTCCTGCGATGTCAGGTTCACCCAGGTGTCTGCCGGCGCCGATACGAATTGTTGGACCCGGGTGACATTTCCCTCGCTGTCGGTGAAGCGCGTGTAGCGCGTGGACGCTGTCCCGCTGATGGCCACATCGAAGGGTCCGCAGTCAACCGTAAAGGAGTATGACTCCTCGAACGGGCCGAATTGTTCAGGTGCGGCCGCGGCGCCCGGGGCCGCCGAAGCCAGCACCATGACGGCAGCGGCAGCTGGTGCCAGGAAACGTAGGAGTGTCATGCGAATGCCTTCCGTAGTGGGTGAGGGGCGTCGGGTGGAAAGGCGCTCGTGCGTGAATGGTGCTCCCGCCAGAGCTTCAGGTCAAGAGCCAGTGGAAGAGCGTGTGGTCGGACCGGACCAGCCACAGAGACTGCCCACGTCAGGGGGCGAAGCTCGGGCGGATCCCGGACGGTGGCTGTCAAACCACCCATCAGCAGGTGGAACCAACGTCCTGGTGAGCACAGCTAGGACCCGGAGATTCCTTCCACGGCGAGGCGTTCGTGCGATTCCGTCCGCGGAAGCCCGGAAAGCATGCCGCCAATTCGCAGCAGCGCCTCCCTCACCTCCGGATCGGTCGCGGACCCGGCTGCTTCGGACCATTCGGGTACTTCGCGCACCGCGAGGAACAGTGCGGCATCCATGGCCGCCAGTTCCTCCAGCAGGTCCGCGAAACGCTGCCACGCCGCGGCCGGGGCTCGGCCGGCCGTGCCAGTGCCCGGCGGCGGGACGTCGTCAACCACCCACAAGCTGTGCCCTGCTGCCAGCACGGTGAACACGCCGGCCGGGACATCCGCGGCGCACAGTTCACCGAAACCGATCCACAGGAAGCCGGGCACGCAGGCCTTTGCATCGAAGATGCGTCCGCCCGCCGCCACAGGCCGGCGCTGGGCGGACGACGGCGGGAACAGGCCGCAGGTTCCCAGCTGGCGCGGGGTGCCGGGCACGATGATCCGTCCCCGGCTGAGTGCCCGGAGCGCCACTCCTACAGCCAGCCTTTTCTCTTGAAGATGCCGTACATCGCAACTGCCGTGGCCAGCATCAGCCCCAGGGACATGGGATAACCCCAGGGCCAGTGGAGCTCGGGCATGTGATCGAAGTTCATGCCGTACACGCCCGCGACGAACGACGGGGCGAAGAAAATTGCGGCCCAGGAGGAGATCTTCTTGACCTGCTCGTTCTGCCGGGCGCTGGCCTCGTTCTGCCGGTTGGCCGTCAGGGTTCCGTCCAAGGTCAAGGCATTCTGCAGCAGTTCGCGGAAGGAATCGGCGCGGGAAATCACCCGGGCCACATGGTCCTCCACATCGCGGAGACTGTGCTGGAGCTCCGAATCCACCCCGTACTTTTCGAACCCGCGCTTGAGCTGCTGCATCATGCCAGGCAGGGGGTGGATGGCCCGCTGGAACTGGATCACCTCGCGTGCCAGTTCGTAGATGCGCCGTGAGACGGCAGTATCGCCGCTGAAGAGCTGGTCCTCGATTTCGTCGATGTCGTTTTCCAGTCCGGCCACCACAGGGGCATAGTCGTCCACCACCCGGTCCAGCAGCGCGTACAGCACGGCTTCCGGGCCGTGGCGCAGCAGGTCCGGCCGGGACTCCAGCCGGCGGCGCACCCCGGCTACTCCGGCCATTTCGGCGTGGCGTACCGTCACCACGAAGTTGCTTCCCGTGAAGACGTGGAGTTCGCCGAATTCCACCGTCTCTGTCTCGTCCAGGTACCTGGCAGGGCGGAGGACAGTGAAAAGGCTGTCCCCGTAGCGCTCCAGCTTTGGCCGCTGGTGCGCCGAGACTGCGTCCTCTACCGCCAGGTCGTGAAGCCCGAACTCCGCGGCCACGGCCGCCATCTCATCGGCCGTGGGCCGGTACAGGCCAATCCAGGCCATTCCGCCGTGGTCGGCGAGGGTCTCGAAAGTCTGCTCGAGGCTCTTGGGTTCGGCATGCCGCACTCCGTCCACATAGACGGCGTTGTCAATGATGGTCACGCGTGGCTCCGGACCCGGCGCATCAGGACAGCGCCCCGATGATTGCGCCTGCCAGTGCCATGGCCACGAGGTCGTGTCCGGAATCGATCAGCGTCACTGCCGCCGGCCGCCCGGCGAACCCGTTGTGGATGACATGGCCGCCGGCACGGAACACGAGGCCCGCGGTGAGGCCGAAGACGGCGCCTTCGAGGGCGTTGTCCAGGCCCAGGGCGGCCATCAGGACAGCCAGGAGGACGGCGGTGACGGCGGATGCCAGCATCATGGGCAGCCAGAGCCAGGGGCCTCCGCTGATGTTCTTGAGGTCTTCCTCGGTCTTGCCGATCGCTGCCATCCAGCGGTTGCCCAACACCGGTGGCATGTACCAGATGAATCCCACCGCGAGCGTGGAGATAAAGGCCAGGAGCACCGCCAGCCAATTGATCTGTGAAGCGTAAGTGAGCCAATCCATGCAGGAAATCCTAGTCTGCGCCGTGCACGCCGCCCCGTTACCCCGCCGGTTACCTGGCCAGGCCGCTGATCAGGGGATCGGTGCGGTAGGGGATGTGCGTGTGCAGGGCCAGGACGGTTTCGGTGCGGATGACGCCCTTGATCCGCAGCACCTGGCGCAGCGAAGCCTGGAGGTTGTGGGTATCCCGGGCCGCGACCCGGCACCAGACATCGCCCCGGCCGGAGATTTCGTGCACTTCGAGGACCTGGGGGATCAGCCTGAGCGCGGCCACTACGCCGTCCAATTCACGGTGGGACACTTCAATGGTGACGAAGGCCAGCACGTCATAGCCCACAGCTTCGAGGTCCACCTCCCGGCCGCCGGGGCGTAGCACGCCGGCACGCAGCAGCCTGCGGACACGGGTCTGCGCCGTGTTTCGTGCGATGCCCAGGGATTCGCTGAGTTCCGCGATCTGCACCCGGGGGTCGCGGACCAGGGCCAGGAGGATCTTCAGGTCCGTTGGGTCCAGGGTGTTCAAATGGTCACTCTCCTGCATTGCGCGGGCATAGATTTGAATATTTTGCTCAATTATCCCACGAATAAGCGCTCAATAAGGCAGGAGTGCCGCATTCTGGAGCCATCACAGGTACACCCGCGCACGCACCCCACAAGGACTGCTGCTGCGCGGATTCAGCAAAGGCACCACATTGACCGTCTTCAGCGAACTGCGCATGCGCCCCGCCTCGGCAACCACCGCGGGCTGGGATGCCTCCACCACCTCCCGCCTGGTCATGGCGGGGGCGGTCATTTTCGTGCTCCTGGTCGGTGCCAACCTCGCCACGCCGCTTTATCCGCTCCTGCAGGAAGAGCTTGGCCTTTCCAGCCTGGGAGTCACCGCTGCGTTCGCCACCTACGTGCTGGCCCTCGTGGCAACCCTCATGCTGGCCGGGCACTGGTCGGACCATATCGGCCGCAGGGCCGCCCTGATCCTTGCAGTGCTGGGAGGCCTGGCCGGTGGGTGGATCTTTGCTGAGGCCCAAAGCCTGGCTGCGCTCAGCGCCGGCCGCGCACTCCAGGGTGCTGCCGTGGGCCTGGCTACCGGCGCCAGCGCGGCGGCACTGCGCGAACTGCTGCCGCAGCGTCCGGAGTGGGCCTCCCGCTTCACACTGCTTGCTTCCGCCGGGGGCGTGGCCGCTGGCCCGGTCATCGGCGGCATGCTTTCGCTCCTCCCGGATGCCACGTCAACGCCCTACTACGTCCATTCCGTGGTCCTGGCCGCGCTGCTGGTGCCGCTCTACCTGCTGCGGGCACGTCCAGCCATCCAGCTGCCCACCGGTCCGCGCCCGCTGCAGGCACTGGCCCCGCGGCGTCCGTCGGTGTCCCGGGAGGCGCGAGGCGCATTCTGGCTCGCCTCCGCCGTCGGCTTTCTCAGCTTTGCGGTGTTCGGCTTCGCATTGTCGCTGGCGCCGGGTTACTTCGCCCAGGTCCTCGGCACCGATTCCCGGCCAGCAATCGGCCTGCTCGCTGGGCTCACCCTGGCGGCGTCGGCCCTGAGCCAGCTGCTCAGCGTGCGCGGCCGTTATGTGGTCCCGGCGGGCCTGGCGGTGCTCGGTGTGTCCGTGGCGCTGCTGGGCTTCGCGGGCCAGTGGCACAGTCCCACACTGCTGGTGGCCGCCAGCATCACGGCCGGCGCCGGCCAGGGCCTGGCCTTCCGGACGGTTTTCAACAATGTGGCGGCTCAGGTGGAGCCCGCCCGGCACGCACAGATCATCAGCACCGTCTACGTAATTACGTACCTGGGCAGCGCCGCGCCCGTGCTGGGCCTCGGCTGGGCCGCTGGGGCTTTCGGCCTGGGCGCAGCTGTAGCGGGCTTCGCGGGGACGTGCGGGGCCGTTGCCCTGGGGCTGGCAGCTCTGACACTCGTGCAGGCGGTGCGCGGGCGCACCGCTGCCTGACGGACCGCTGCGCCGGTCTGGCCGGCAACCCTGACGGGCGGGCCTGACGGAGGCGTCCGATACGGTGCCCGACCTAACCGGGAATGGGGCCGTGGTTGCCCTGGATGTGCTCGAACACCAGCGTGGTCTCGGTGTGGCCGACCACGGGATCCGTCGCCAGGTTGTCCAGGACCCAGTCGCGGAGGTCCTCGGTGCTGCCCACAGCAATGTGCAGCAGGTAATCCACGGAGCCCGACGTGTGGAAGGTCGACAGGACCGCCGGAAGGTGGGGGACCCGGGAGGTAAACCGGTCGATCTGGTCCCGGTCGTGCGCCCGCAGCCGCACCGCCACCAGCGCCTGCACGGAACGTCCGATCGCCGAAAGGTTCAGCTTGGCCTCGTAGCCCTGGACGATGCCGCGCTCGGACAATGCACGGGTGCGCATGAGGGCAGTGGAGGGGGCGATGCCCACCAGTTCAGCGAGCTGCTTGTTGGAGATGCGGGCGTCCGCCACCAGCGCTGCGAGCAGGCGTTCGTCGATCGCGTCCAGCGGTTCGTGGGGTGCCCCGGGCCTGGTGTTCCTGGCGTTCGTGCTCACTGCGGCTCCTTGAAGTTTTACTGCTGTTCATCCTAAACGGCAGATTCCGCGCCGGAGGAACGCCGCGGGCGCGTCACGCCGAATTTCGCGCTGACCCGGACGGGCTACTGGCCGGTAAATTCGTCCTCCTCGCCCACGGGCATTCCCTGGGGCGCGTCAGCGGCCCCGGCGGGCGTCGGCGGGGCCGTGCTCGCCCCGGGGAGGATGGACGACGGCGACCAGCACCGCCGTCGTGACCGCCAGGACCATGACCGCCGCGGCGAGGGCGTTCCAGCCCGCCGCCTGGAAGGCCAGGCCGCCCGCCCAGCCGATGATGCTCGACCCCAGGTAGTAGGCGAGGTTGTACAGCGAGGCGGCCTGGGCGCGGCCTGTCGCCGCAATCGCTCCGGTCCAGCCGGCCCCGATGCTGTGCGCTGCGAAGAAGCCGCCCGTAAAAAGGACCAGGCCGGCGAGGATGACTGCCAGTTGGTTGGTCAGCGTCAAGGCGAGCCCCGCCGTCGCCAGCGCCAGGCCGGCCAGCAGGACGCCGCGCCGGCCGAAGCGCAGGGTCATGCCGGCGGCCCAGCGCGAGGACACGGTCCCGGACAGGTACGCCAGGAATATGAGGCTGATCAGGGTGGCCGGCATGCTAAACGGCGCGCCGGACAACCGGAACCCAAGGTAGTTGTAGACGGCGACGAATCCGCCCATCATCAGGAAGGCCTGGACGTAGAGGGCCAGCAGCCGGATGTTGGCCAAGTGCCCGCCCAGCGTCCGCAGGGCACCGCGCAGGCCTGGGCCGTGGATAGAGACGAAGCCCCGTGCCCGGGGGACCAGCACCAGGAAAGCGACGGCGGCCAGCGTCGCCAGCACGGACACCGCCAGGGCCGCGGCGCGCCAGCCCCAGAGTTCGCCCACGGGTCCTGCCACGAGCCGGCCGGCGAGGCCGCCCAACGTGGTACCGGCAACGTAGCTGCCGGCGGCGAGCGCGGCGTGTGCCTTGGTGACTTCCTCGTTCAGGTAGGCGATGGCGATGGCCGGGATGCCGCCCAACGCCATGCCCTCGAGGAGGCGCAGCGACAGCAGCATGCCGAAGCTGTTGGACAGTGGCACCACGAGTCCCAGGAACGTGGCCACCGAGATGCCCCAGGTCATGGCCGGGATGCGGCCGATCCTGTCCGCCAGGAAGGACCAGGGGATCACCGTGACGGCCAGGCCAACAGTGGCCAGGGAGATGGTGAGCGCGGCTTCGGCGGCCGTGATGCGGAGGTCCGCGGCGAGGATGGGCAGTACCGCCTGGGTGGAATAGAGCTGCGCGAACGTGGCCACTCCCGCAAAGGACAGTCCCGCCAGGATCCTGCCATAGGCCCGCGAACCCTTGGAGTGCCCCTCCCAGTGGGGTGCATCCTCCCCGTTCAGCGGATCATCGTCGCCGGGCGGGCGGTCATCATGGGGCACCCGGCAAGCCTAGCGCCACCGGCGGCCCTGCCCGGGTTTTCCGTGCGTGGTCCGCCGGAACCTTCAGTAATCTTGTGACGTGAACAACGCCGAAAACCCAGCAGCCCCAGCATCCATGGCCAATGCCCTTCGCGGGACGGTGGTCGGCCTGGACATCGGCGGCACCAAGACGCACGGGGTCCGCTTCGAGGACGGCAAAGCGGTGGCGGACCACTCCGCCGGCAGCTCGAACGTCCAGAACGTCTCCCGGGAAACCGCGGCGGCCAACCTTGCAGACCTCTTCGCCAGGATCGGCGGAGCTTCGGTGGTCCGGGTCTATGCCGGCTCGGGCGGCATAGACACCGTGGAGGATGCGGCTGCCCTGGCCGCGCTGATCCAGCCGCACGTTCCAGGCGCCAGGGTGACGGTGGTGCATGATTCGCGCCTCCTGCTCGCCGCCGGCGGCGCGGACACGGGGGTGGCGGTGATCGCGGGGACCGGCTCGGCCGCCTGGGGCAGGAACCGCGACGGCGGCGAGGCCCGTTCGGGCGGTTGGGGTTACCTCCTGGGGGATGAAGGCAGCGGCTACTGGCTGGGACGGGAAGCGGTGCGGCACAGCCTGCGCCGGATGAACCAGGGCCTGCAGCCGGACCGGCTGACCGTTTCCCTGTTGCAGGCCTGCGGCGTTGACCACCCCAACAGGCTCATCGCGTTGTTCCACTCGCCGGAGACGGGGCGCCGCTTCTGGGCGCAACAGGCCCGGCTGGTGGTGGAGGCAGCCACTGCCGGCCACCAGGAAAGCCGCGCCCTGCTGGACCAGGCGGGGGCCGACCTCGCCGCACTGGCGCTGGAGGTGCTGGGGCAGTTGGGCATCAATGGCCCGGTGATCCTGGGCGGCGGGCTGGGCATGCATGTGTCCGCGCTGCAGGACTCCTTCCGCGGCCACCTGGCGGATGGCGGCGTTACGGATGTCCGGATCCTGGACCGGGAACCGGTTTTCGGCGTCCTTCAGCTGCTGGCGGAGGACACCTAGGCCACCTTCAAGGGCACCGGGACGCTTTACGACGACCTGGATCCCGGCTTAGCCTCCGGCGGCACGTTTGCGCGGAGTGAGCCGTACTGTCGGCAGCGGCGGAGCCGGGATGCGCCCGGCCTCCGCTCCGGCGTCGGGGCCATGCCCGGGTACCAGCCCGTAGCGCGCCCCGGCGGCGGCCGTGTCCGGCAGTTCCGCCTGCGCCTCCCAATCGGCGCGTGCGGCGGCAACCTCGTCGTGGGTCCGCCCCACGAAGTTCCACCACATCAGCAGCTCCTCCCGGAACGGTTCGCCCCCGATCAGGAGGAAACGAGTGCCGGGCTCCGCGGTGACGGCCAGTTCGCTGCGGCCGGTCCCCAGGTAACCCAGCGGCCCCGGGCCGAGATCGTGCCCATCCACCGCCAGGCCGCCGTCGAGCACCAGGATGCCGTGCTCAAAGGCCGGGTCCAGCGGCAGCACAGCCGGACCGCCGCAGGCAATATCGGCGCCCACGATGGGCGTGTACATGGTGGCCGGGGAAGCGGCCCCGGCGAAGGTGCCCACCATGACCGTGGCGGTAAAACCGTCCCCGGCGGCGCGGGGCAGTTCACGGTGCTGCTCAAAGGCAGGCGGGCGGCGCCGCTCACTGTCCGGCAGGGCCACCCACAGCTGGAGCCCTCGCTGCACCGGCAGTTCGCCACCCCCTGGAAGGACGGCAAATTCCGAATGCGACACGCCAAGCCCCGCGGTCATGATGTTCAGTTCGCCCGGCCGCACCACCACATCGCTGCCCACGCTGTCACGGTGCCGGATGTCGCCCGCCAGAGGCCAGGTGACCGTCTGCAGGCCGATGTGCGGGTGCGGAAGGACTGACATCGCGGTCCGGTCCGGGCCGAAACTGTCCAGGAAACACCACGCCCCGACGGTGGGCAGGCCGCGCTGCGGGAGCGTGCGGCGGACGTTCATGGCGCGAACTCCGCCCAACGGCACCTCGCGTTCGGGCCACAGTTCCAGGCACGGGCCTGCGGTTCCCCCCGCAGCGGCAGCAGGACAGACTTCCTGTTGGGGCGAGACTTCCAGGTTGGTCATCTCAACACTCTATTCCCGTCCCGACCCATCCGGCCCGGGTGCCGGCGCCGAATGGTTACGGTAGGGATTCCTTTGCCCGCATTGGGAGCGCTCCTGGTGAACGCGGCAAAGGTTTGGGCTACGTTAACAAGCAGCGTGCTGATGACAAAGTCGCGGTGCTCCAGAAGCTGTCCAACAGAAGAGGGTATGTCCGCACCATGGGCCAGGCGATGATCGAGTTCCACGAGGTAACCAAGCAGTACCAGGGCGGACAGCCTGCCGTGGACGCCCTGACCATGTCCATCGCCGAGGGCACCATCACCGTCCTGGTGGGGCCATCAGGATGCGGCAAGACCACCACGCTTCGCATGATCAACCGCATGGTGGAGCCCACCTCCGGCACCATCACGGTGGCGGGCAAGGACGTCACCTCGGTTCCCGCCGCCGAGCTGCGGCGATCCATGGGCTACGTCATGCAGTCCGCCGGCCTCCTCCCGCACCGCTCAGTCCTGGACAACATCGCGACCGTTCCGCGATTAAACGGGATGTCCAAGCGGGAAGCCCGCAAACGCGCGGAAGAGCTGCTGGACGTGGTGGGCATGGCGCGGGCCCTGGGCAACCGCTATCCGTCGCAGCTTTCCGGCGGGCAGCAGCAGCGCGTGGGGGTGGCGCGGGCGCTCGCCGCCGATCCGCCGGTCCTCCTCATGGATGAGCCGTTCAGCGCCGTCGACCCCGTGGTCCGCGACGAGCTGCAGCAGGAACTCCTGCGGCTGCAGAAGGACCTGGCCAAGACCATCGTGTTCGTCACCCATGACATCGATGAGGCCACCGTCCTGGGGGACCGGGTCGCCGTGTTTGCCGTGGGCGGGAAACTGGCCCAGTACGCCACGCCGGAGGAGATCCTGCGGGCTCCGGCCAACGACTTCGTTGCCGCCTTCGTGGGCAGGGACCGGGGCTTCCGCCACCTCGGTTTCACCGCGTCCGACGGCGTCACCTTCCATCCCGTGCCCACGGTCATCCGGGGCGCGGACGGGCGCAGCTCGGACCCGGACGCCGCGGACGGCTGGCAACTGGTGGTGGACGGCGACATGCGCCCGCTCGGCTGGGCAACGCCCGGGACTGACGCCGACCTGATCCCCGGCGGTTCGCTGTTCCACCCCGGCGACAGCCTCCGCCGCGCCCTCGACGCGGCGCTGTCCTCGCCATCGGGCCTTGGCGTGGCGGTGGACGCTGAAGGACGGGTGCTGGGCGCCATCCGCGGCCGGGAGGTCCTGGCCCTCATCGAAGAGTCCCGGCAGGCCCGCCAGGCCGCCGTTCGCCAGGCCGCACGCTGATGGAGTGGTTCCTGGCCAACAGCAGCATGGTCCTGGAGCGGGCCGGCCAGCATATGGTCCTGGCCATCATTCCCATGGTCCTGGGACTGCTGGTTGCCGTGCCGCTGGCGCAGCTTGCCCGCCGGCACCGCGCACTGCGGTCCGTGGTGCTGACCGCTTCCTCGCTCCTCTACACCATCCCGTCGCTGGCATTGTTCATCATCCTTCCCACCATCCTCGCCACCCGGATCCTGGACCCCCTCAATGTGGTGGTGGCCCTGACGCTGTATGCCGTGGCGCTGCTGGTCCGTGCGGCGCTGGATGCGTTTGATTCGGTGCCGGCGGATGTCAGCCAGGCCGCCGTCGCCATGGGATTCAAACCTGTGGCGAGGTTCCTGCGGGTGGACCTTCCGCTTTCCCTGCCGGTCCTGTTCGCCGGACTGCGGGT
The DNA here is from genome assembly GCF_044754925.1 of Pseudarthrobacter sp. NPDC092424. Lineage (NCBI taxonomy): Bacteria > Bacillati > Actinomycetota > Actinomycetes > Micrococcales > Micrococcaceae > Pseudarthrobacter > Pseudarthrobacter sp. NPDC092424. The sequence continues at coordinate 172,021 of NZ_JBIVQC010000001.1, forward strand.
GGTCTCCGTCAGCAACATTTCACTGGTGAGCGTCGCTGCCCTGCTGGGCGTGGGCAACCTGGGGATGCTCTTCACCTCCGGTCTCCAGCGTGGCTTCATCACCGAGGTGCTCGTTGGCATCGTGGCGATCCTGGTCCTGGCGCTGTTCATGGACGCGCTCCTGGTCCTCCTGGAACGGATCCTCACACCGTGGGAACGGGCCGGCAGGAAAACGCCGGCCGCCGGACGGGCGGCAGCGGCATGAGCATCTTCTCCGATACCTTCGCCTGGCTGGGCGACCCCCTGCACTGGACCGGGTCCGCAGGCATCCCCGCCAGGCTTGCCGAACACCTGCAGTACACGGGGCTGGTCATGGCCATCGCCGCAGCCATCGCGGTTCCCATCGGGATGTTCGTCGGCCACACCGGCAAGGGCAAGGTGGCCATCGTTGCGCTCGCCGGGGCTCTGCGGGCCCTGCCAACGCTGGGGCTGCTGACGCTGTTCGTGCTGCTGGCCGGCATCGGGCTGATGCCGCCGGTATGGGCGCTGGTCATCCTGACCATCCCGCCGCTGCTGGCAGGAACCTACGCGGGCATCTCCAGCGTGGACCGTAACGTGGTGGACGCCGCCCGGGCCATGGGCATGACTGAGCTTCAGGTGCTGTTCCGGGCCGAGCTGCCCAACGCCCTCACAGTGATGTTCGGCGGCTTCCGCACCGGTGTGCTGCAGGTGATAGCCACCGTCTCGGTGGTGGCCTACATCAACCTTGGTGGCCTGGGCCGGTACCTGTTCGACGGGCTGGTCCTCAGCGACTTCCCGCAGATGCTTGGCGGGTCCCTGCTGATCGCCGCCCTTGCCATCGCGGTCGACCTAGTCCTGTCCCTGATCCAGAGGCTGTTCCTGTCCCGGGGCGCCTCGCAACAGTCCCGCCGCGGCCGGCCGGCCGCGGTCGATCTCACAGACCCCGCCGTGGCGGAAGCTGTGTCACAAGGAGGAAAGTCATGAAAAATAGCCGTCCCCAGCGCCTGGCCCGGCGCACGTTCAGCGGCCTGGCGGCAGGCCTCGGCCTGGCCATGGCGCTCTCTGCCTGCGGCGGGTCCTCCGATCCGCTCAGCAAGTCGCAGGCACCCACCGGCGGAGCGTCCGGCGGCGCAACTTCGCTGGTGGTGGGTTCCGCGGACTTCCCCGAAAGCCAGATCCTGGCGGAGGTATACGCCGGGGCGCTGAACGCCGCCGGCATCACGGCCACAACCAAGCCGAACATCGGCTCCCGCGAGGTGTACATCAAGGCTGTCCAGGACGGCTCGGTGGATGTGGTTCCGGACTACTCCGGCAACCTGCTGCTGCATGTGGACAAGGGAGCCAAGGAGGAGTCCGCCGAGGACATCGCCGCTGCTCTGCCGGAGAAGCTGCCGGAAGGCCTGGCGGTCCTGGCCCCGTCCAAGGCAGAGAACAAGGACGCGATGGTGGTCACCAAGGCCACGGCGGAAAAATACCAGTTGAAGTCCATCGAGGACCTCGCCAAGGTCTGCAGCGAGATCGTAGTGGGGGCCCCGGCCACCTTCGCCGAGCGTGCGTACGGCCTGCCCGGGCTGAAGGAGAACTACAACTGCGAGCCCAAGAAACTGGAACCGTTCAGCGACGGCGGCGGTCCGGTGACCCTGAAGGCGCTGCTGGAGGACAAGGTCCAGGTGGCTGACATCTACACCACCACCCCCTCCATCGCCGACAACGACCTGGTGGTCCTCGAGGACCCTAAGAACAACTTCATCGCCCAGCAGGTCATCCCGCTGTACAACACGGCGAAAATGACCGACAAGGCCAAGGAAGCGCTGGACAACGTCTCCAGCATCCTCACCACCGAGGACCTCATCAACCTCAACCGTGCGGTCAGCGGCAGCCAGAAGCAGGGCGCCAAGGAAGCTGCCGAAGCCTGGCTCAAGGACAAGGGCATCCTGAAGTAGGAAACCCGCGGGCGGAAGCCCGCGCACGCAGGTGACCACGACGGCGGCTGCCGGACTTTGCGGAGTCCGGCGGCCGCCGTCGTCCGTGTGTCCGAAGTCTCAACGGTGACCTATCCCTCATGTGGCATATTTGATGAATGGCAGAATTCAGGCAGTCCACCAAACTCAATAACGTCCTTTACGACATCCGTGGACCTATCCTGCAGGCCGCCCAGCAAATGGAGGCGGAAGGGCACCGCATCCTTAAGCTGAACATCGGCAACCCGGCGCCGTTCGGCTTTGAAGCCCCCGACGCCATCCTGGTGGACATGATCCGGCACCTGCCGCACGCCCAGGGCTACAGCGACTCGCGCGGCATATTTTCTGCCCGGACCGCGGTCTCGCAGTACTACCAGACCCGCGGCATCCAGAACATCCACGTGGACGACATCTACCTGGGCAACGGCGTCAGCGAACTCATCACCATGTCCCTCATGGCACTCCTTGACGACGGCGACGAGGTCCTCATCCCCACCCCTGACTACCCGCTGTGGACCGCCTCCGTGGCGCTGGCCGGCGGCAGGCCCGTCCATTACCTGTGCGACGAGGACACCGGATGGCAGCCGGACCTTGAGGACATGGAAGCCAAGATCACCCCGCGGACCAAGGGCATCGTGGTGATCAACCCGAACAACCCCACCGGTGCCGTGTACCCGGAGGAGACGCTGAAGAAGATCGTGGCGCTCGCCGAGAAGCACGGCCTGGTCATCTTCGCGGACGAGATCTACGAGAAGATCCTGTACGAGGACGCCGTCCACATCAACATGGCCGGCCTGACCGGGGACGACGTCCTCTGCCTGACATTCAGCGGCCTCTCAAAGGCCTACCGCGTGTGCGGCTACCGCGCCGGCTGGATGGCCATCTCGGGTCCCAAGAAGGACGCCGCGGACTACCTCGAGGGCATCAGCCTCCTGGCGAACATGCGCCTGTGCGCCAACGTTCCGGCGCAGCATGCCATCCAGACTGCCCTGGGCGGCTACCAGAGCATCAACGACCTCATTCTTCCGGGCGGCCGCCTGCTGGAGCAGCGGAACAAGGCCTACGACTTGCTTAATGCCATTCCCGGCGTCAGCACACAGCAGGCCAGGGGAGCCCTGTACCTGTTTCCCAAACTGGACCCGGAGGTCTTCCATATCCGTGATGACGAGAAGTTCGTCCTGGACCTCCTGCGCGAGCAAAAGATCCTGGTCTCCCATGGCCGGGCATTCAACTGGGTCCGTCCGGACCACTTCCGCATGGTCACGCTGCCCAGCGTGAAGGACATCGAAGAGGCCATCGGCCGGATGGGGGACTTCCTTAGCAGGTACCAGGGGAACTAGCCTGTGGTTCACGGGTTGTGTGCCCGCTGACTGCTCCGGAAAGGACGCCCCATGACCGACGTCGTCGAGTTCGAACAGCATCCGGTTGACACCCTGCGTGTGGGGAAGGGCTTTTCGCTGGACAGCGTGGATCCGGACTCCACGCCCGGCTACAACGGCACCAAGGAGGACGGCCAGACACTGCTGGCCGAGATGGACGACGAACTGGCGGAACTGCAGGAAAAGCTCTTCGCCGAATCCCGGTTCGGCGGCCGCAAGCGGGTCCTGCTGATCCTCCAGGGTATGGACACGGCGGGCAAGGGCGGCGTGGTGAACCACGTGATGGCAGCCATGGATCCGCAGGGCGTCCAGTTCAAGGCGTTCAAGGCCCCTACGGATGAGGAAAAGTCCTACGACTTCCTTTGGCGGATCGAGAAGGCCGTTCCGGCAGCGGGCATGGTGGGGGTCTTCGACCGCTCCCATTATGAAGACGTGCTCATCCACAGGGTGCATGGCTGGGCAAGCCCGGATGAAATCCAGCGCCGGTACCTGGCTATCAATGAATTCGAAGAGCGTCTCACGGAATCCGGGACCAAACTGGTCAAGGTGATGCTCCACATCAGCGGCGATGAACAGAAGGAACGGCTCCTGGCCCGGCTGGACAACCCGGCCAAGCACTGGAAGTACAGCAAGGGCGACCGGGACGAGCGGGCGTTCTGGTCAGACTACATGGGCGCCTTCCAGGCCGCCATCGAGGCGACCAACACCGCATCCGCGCCGTGGCACGTGGTTCCGGCGAACAAGAAGTGGTACGCGAGGATTGCTGTCCAGCAGCTGCTGCTCAACGCCCTGAACGAGCTGGACCTGGCCTGGCCCAAGGCGGAGTTCGACGTGGACGTGGAGCGCCAGCTGATCCTGAAGACCTAGCTACAGCGGCTGGTCGCGGGCGGCGGCGAGCCGCTTCCGGGCACCCTCGAGCCATTCCTCGCAGCGGGCCGCCAATGCTTCGCCGCGTTCCCAAAGGGCCAGCGACTCCTCGAGGCTGGCGCCACCTGCTTCCAGCCGGCCGACGACGGCCACCAGCTGTTCCCTGGCTTCCTCGTAGCTCATGGCCGCGACATCGGCCGGCTGCGCGGTGGCCTGCCCGGTGGTTTCCTGCTCGGTCATTCAGTTCTCCTTGGCGGTGGTGGTTGTGCCGGTGGACGTGGCTCCAAAACGGCCCTCGGCCACGCGGATGGAAAGCGGAGCCCCCGCGGGGGCTTCCGCCGGGCGCCGGACCACGGCGTGGGCGGCGGCAGGGGACTCCCGGACAAGTTCGACGACGGCGTAGCCCCGGTCCAGGGTCTTCTGCGGTGAGAGCGCGCGGACCTGGGCCTTGAGGTGCTGAAGCTGGTCTGCCGCACGGACCACGGTGGACCCGATGGCGGCCGACGAACGGCGGAGCAGGCGCTCGACTTCGTCCTCGCGGACGGTCACCAGGCCCTCGGGGGCAGCCAGCACTGGCCGGGAGCGCAGGGAGGCCAGCCGGTCGGACTCGCGGTCCACCAGGCGCCCGATGCAGCGCTCCAGCTGTTCGCGCGCCTGCCGCACTCCGGCCAGCTCTTCGGAGACTTCCGGAACGATCCGCTTGGCAGCATCCGTCGGGGTGGAAGCGCGAAGGTCCGCCACATCGTCCAGGAGTGGCCGGTCCGCCTCATGGCCGATCGCGCTGACCACGGGAGTTACCGCGGCGGCCACGGCCCGGATAAGTTCTTCGCTGTTGAACGGCAGGAGGTCCTCCAGGGCACCGCCGCCGCGGGCAATAACGATGACATCCACATCTGCCCGGCCGTCCAGCTCCCGCAGGGCGCGCACCACCTGGGTGACGGCAGTATTGCCCTGCACTGCCACTTCGCGGATCTCGAATTCCACAGCCGGCCACCGCAGCGCGGCGTTCCGCAGGACGTCCTTTTTGGCATCCGAGTCCCGGCCCGTGATGAGCCCGATGCGGTGGGGGAGCAGGGGCAGGGGCTTCTTACGGGAATCTGCGAACAGACCTTCCGCGGACAGTGCCTGGCGCAGGCGCTCGATGCGGGCCAGGAGGTCGCCCAGGCCCACCGGCCGGATGTCCCGGACCTGCATGTTCAAGCGCCCGGTCTTCAGCCAGAATTCCGGTTTTAGCAGCGCAACCACCCGGGACCCGCGCTCCAGTGGGAGGTCTTGGCGTTCCAGGACCTTGGTCCAGACCGAGGCGGGAAGCGACACTTCGGCGTCCACATCGCGCAGCGTGAGGTAGGCGTTGGTGCCTCTGCGGTTCAGCTCGATGACCTGGCCCTCCACCCAGGCCGACGGGGTCCGGTCGATATGGGCCTTGAGCTTCCGGGACAGCAGCTGCAGCGGCCAGGGATTGTCCGGAGTGGTCTCCGCGGCCGTGGCGGGAAGGGTGGTGGGTGCCGTGCCGGGCAGCGCCTGCTCAGACATGGCACGGCTCCTGCGGGGATGAAGCTGCGGGCATGGTGTCCTTCGTCTACTGATCCAAGGCCGGTCCGGGGCCGGGCGGGGCGGTGTTTCAACCTTATCCATAAGGTCTACCCCCGCGGTCCGACAGGACCGGCCGCGGAGATCCTGCCTAGGATGGATGGACGCCCCCAATGTGAAGGATCCACTGTGCGCACTGTTGTTTCCGCGGCTGCCGCCATCCTCGGCATGCTGCTGGCCGCCGCCGCGGTTCCGGCCATCTGGCTGGACCGCGCCATCGTCCGGGAAGACGGCTTCGTCGCGCTGGCCGGACCCCTGGGCAATGACCCGGCATTCCAGGAACGCCTTGCGGCGGCGGCTGTAGGCACCATCGACACCAGCGCTGTGCCGGGCTTCCTGGCGGACCTGGTCCAGCCCGTGCTGGAGGATGCGGCGGCATCGCTGACCGGCCTGCCCGAATACCGGCAGGCATGGGAGGACACCCTCCGGAAGAGCCACCGGCTAAGCCTCGCGGCAGAAGGCGAGGCCGAAGCGGAAGGAGCGTCGGCGTCGTCGCTGACCCTGGACGTCTCACCGCTTGTGGCACTGGGCGCCGGGGAAATCTCCCGCGCCACCGGTCTTCCCCTGGATCCGCCCGCCCGGACCCTGTTGAACGCCGGGGGTCCGGAACAGAAGGAATGGGCCGAACGCCTTGCCGCCTACGCTCCGGCGGGCTACCTGCTGGCGGCGGGATCCGCCGTCGCTCTTCTCCTCGCTGTGGTGGCTGCCCGGCGGCGCTGGACCCTGCTGGCCGGAGTCGGCCTGGGTGCCCTCCTGGCGGCAGGGTGCTGGACCGCGGCGGGCCGGATCGGCCGGGACCGTGCCCTGGGCACTGACGCCGGAAGTGAAGTGGCCAACATGTTCCGCGATGAGTTCGTGGCGGCGGCATCCCGGGACTTCCAGCCGTGGACGCTGGCCGCCGCCGTTGCCGGAGCGGTGGCCCTGGCAGCGGGCCTCCTGGGCCGCTCGGCGGCGCGGAAGCGCGAACGGGCAACCGGTAGCATGGAGAAATGACCTCCTCAGCTGTTTCCCTTTCGATGCCAACTGTCCCGCGGAGGCGCCGCTCTCCTGAGGAAGTCGCTGCCGCAGCACCGGTGGCAGGGGCCAAGAAGGTCCTGCTGGCTGCCCCCCGTGGGTACTGCGCGGGAGTGGACCGCGCTGTCATCGCAGTGGAGAAAGCCCTGGAGCACTACGGTCCACCGGTATATGTGCGCAAACAAATCGTGCACAACGTCCATGTGGTCACCTCCCTCGAGGAAAAGGGCGCGGTGTTCGTCGACGAGACGGATGAGGTGCCCGAGGGTGCCCTGGTCATATTCTCTGCGCACGGCGTTTCCCCTGCGGTGGTGCAGTCCGCAGAGGACCGCGGGCTGCGGACCATCGATGCCACCTGCCCGCTGGTGACCAAGGTGCACAAGGAAGCGGTCCGGTTCGCCAAGGACGACTTCGACATCCTGCTGATTGGCCACGACGGCCATGAGGAAGTTGAAGGAACGGCCGGCGAAGCACCGCAGCACATCCAGATCATCAACGGCCCGCACGAGGTGGACAAGGTCACGGTCCGGGATCCGGAAAAGGTCATTTGGCTTTCGCAGACCACGCTCAGCGTCGATGAAACCATGGAAACCGTGCGGCTCCTGAAGGAACGCTTCCCGACGCTGCAGGACCCGCCCAGCGACGACATCTGCTACGCCACCACCAACCGCCAGGTGGCCATCAAGAAGATTTCCCCGCAGGCCGATCTGGTGATCGTGGTGGGATCAGCCAATTCGTCCAACTCCGTCCGGCTGGTGGAGGTGGCACTGGAATACGGCGCCAAGGCCTCCTACCGGGTGGACTTTGCCAACGAGGTGGACGAGTCCTGGTTCGAAGGAGTGGCGACCGTGGGCGTGACCTCCGGCGCTTCCGTACCGGAGGTGCTGGTCCAGGACGTGCTCCGGCTGCTGGCGGAGTACGGCTACGGCACCGTCGAAGAGGTGGTCACGGCCGAGGAGGACCTCCTGTTCTCCCTGCCAAAGGAACTCCGGGCAACCCTGAAGCAGGCCGGGGACGTCAGCCGCGCACTGGGCGGACGCAGGCCGCGCGACTGACCGCCCGGTACCGGGCCGGCCTGCCTCATGCGGCGGCCCCGTCCTCCTGCAATTCCGGCGCGGCCAGGGCACGCGGCGTGGCTTCCACCGGGGGAGGGGCCACCAGGCCCGATTCGTCCAGCGTGTTCAGTTTCCGGGCAGTGGGCAGTACCCGCGCCTCGAGTGTTCCCACCATGGCGTTGTAGCGGTCCACCGAGGACTTCAGCGACGAGCCCAGTTTGGTGACATTTTCGCCGAGGGTTCCCATGCGGTCGTAGAGCTGCCGGGCCAGTTCGAACAGCTCCCGCGCGCTGTCCGTCAGCACATCCTGGCGCCAGGTGAACGCCACCGATTTCAGCACGGCGAGCAGTGTGCTGGGGGAAGCCAGGACCACGTTCCGTGAAAGGGCGTGGTCCAGCAGTTCCGGATCGGCATTCAGTGCCGCGGCCAGGATGGATTCGGCCGGGATAAAGCAGACCACCAACTCCGGGGAGTTTCCGGGGATATCCCAGTACTTCTTATTGCTGAGGGCATCCACATGCACCCGCAGCGCCTTGGCATGGGCGGTGAGGAGAGTCTGCTGGTGCCTCCGGTCCAGGCCGGACACGGCGCCGCCGGGCTGCCCGCCGCGCGCATCCGGAACCCCGCCAAGTTCCTGGGCTTCAAGGTAGGCGGTCAGCGGGACCTTGGCGTCCACCACCAGCTGCTTTTCGCCGGGAAGCTGAACCACCAGGTCCGGGCGCACCGCAGAGTCCCCTCCGGAGCTGTGCAGCTGCTCGACGAAATCCACGTGCCGGATCATTCCGGAAGCCTCCACCACCCGGCGGAGCTGGACTTCACCCCACTGGCCGCGTGCGCTGTTGGACCGTAGGGCCGACTCCAGTGCGTGGGTGGAGCGGATCAGCTGCTCGTCCGAAAGCCTGGCCTCCTGGAGTTGCTGGGCCAGTTGGCCGTACTGCTCCACACGGTCACGTTCCAGCAGGGCCACCTGCTGCTGTACGGCGGTGAGCTTCTCAGCGACGGGTGCCAGCGCCCGCAGCACGCTGCCGTCCTGTGCCCGGGCCTGGCCCAGCTCGCGGTTCTGCGCAGCCAAAAGCCGCCGCTCGGCGTCGGCCGCCGCAAATTGCGAACTGACCTCCGCCAGGCGGGAGGAGACCGCGTCAAAGTCCTGCTCCAGCGCATGGGACTTTCGGCGGAACGCAACAAAGGTGGCCGCGGCGCCGGCAAATGCGCCGAGCAGCAGCATGAACAAAGCCAGAATCAAGGCAAAAGCATCCATGCCCCCACTTTTGCACGGGGGTCTGACAATCGAGGGCAGTGACATCCACGGGTACAGCCGGGGGACGCCCTGCGGGTAGAATCAATGCTCGTGGCTCTTACTATTGGCATCGTCGGACTGCCCAACGTCGGCAAATCAACCCTCTTCAACGCGCTTACCCGCAACCAGGTCCTGGCCGCGAACTATCCGTTCGCCACCATCGAACCTAACGTCGGCGTCGTGAACCTGCCCGACCCCCGCCTCGACAAGCTGGCTGGAATCTTCGGTTCGCAGCGCATCCTGCCCGCAGCGGTCTCCTTCGTGGACATCGCCGGCATCGTCAAGGGCGCATCCGAAGGCGAAGGGCTCGGCAACCAGTTCCTTGCCAACATCCGTGAAGCCGAAGCCATCGCCGAAGTGGTCCGCGTCTTCGACGATCCCGATGTCGTCCACGTCGACGGCAAGGTGGATCCCCGTTCTGACATGGAGACCATCAACACCGAGCTCATCCTCGCCGACCTGCAGACCATCGAGAAGGCCATCCCCCGGATCGAAAAAGAGGTCAAGATCAAGAAGCGGGAGGCTGCGGAGCTGGCGGCCATCAAGGCTGCGCAGGCGGTCCTGGAACGTGGCGACACCATCTACTCCTCTATCAAGAGCGACAAGTTGGAGATGGAACACCTCAAGGAGCTCGGCCTGCTGACGGCCAAGCCCTTCATCTACGTCTTCAACGCGGATGAGGCAATCCTGGGCAGCCCGGAAAAGCAGGAGGAACTCCGCGCCCTGGTTGCCCCCGCAGACTGCATTTTCCTGGACGCCAAGCTTGAGGCCGACCTCGTGGAACTGGACGAGGAAGAAGCCCGCGAGATGCTGGAAATGAACGGCCAGGACGAGTCCGGCCTCGACCAGCTGGCGCGGGTCGGCTTCCACACCCTGGGCCTGCAGACCTACCTCACGGCAGGGCCCAAGGAAGCGCGCGCCTGGACCATCAGGCAGGGTGACACCGCGCCGCAGGCAGCGGGCGTCATCCATTCGGACTTCCAGCGCGGGTTCATCAAGGCCGAAGTGGTCTCCTTCGAGGATCTGGTGGAAGCGGGTTCCATGGCCGAGGCCAAGTCCCGCGGCAAGGTCCGCATTGAGGGCAAGGAATATGTCATGGCTGACGGCGACGTGGTGGAGTTCCGCTTCAACGTCTAGCCGGGAGCACCAACCCTAGGAGGCGGCATGCCGGCCAGGCGCATAAGGCAGTTTTTCGCGGCGGCGCTGTGCGCACTGCTGGTCCTGACAGGCTGCTCCGGCGGCGATGGCAGCGTCCCTGTGGTGGTCGGTGAGACAGCCCGTGGCGGCACCGCCACCGTTGCCGAGGCCAATGCATTTTCCTCCTTTAACCCGTACAGCACTGCGGGCAACACCGACATCAATTCCAAGATCGGCTACATCACGCACTCGGGGTTCTTCTACCTCGACAACAACTCCGTGGTGGTGCGGAACGACAAGTTCGGCAAGTTCGAGAAGGTCTCCGACGATCCGCTGAGGGTCCGGTACACCGTCAACGAGGGCGTTAGCTGGTCAGACGGTGCGCCGGTCGACGCGGGGGACCTTCTTCTGGCCTGGGCGGCAGGGTCCGGTTATTTCGACGACGCTGACGCCGCCGCCGGGACCGGTACCAGGTACTTTTCGCCGGCGTCGGACACCAGCGGGCTCGCCGGCACCATGCTGCCCGAACTGGGCGACGACGGGCGTTCTATCACCCTGGAATACACCCGGCCGTACGCGGACTGGGAAGTGGCGTTCGACGTCGGGCTTCCCGCCCACGTGGTGGCCGCGAAAAGCGGACTGAACGACGAAGAGGACCTCGTGGACCTCATCCGGGACTCGCCCCGCGGGAATCCCGGGAACCCCAGGCCGAATCCCGAACTCAAGCGCGTCGCCGACTTCTGGAACACGGGATTCGACGCCGGATCGCTGCCGGAGGACCCGGCGCTCTACCTGTCCAACGGCCCATATATCGTGCAGGACATGGTGCCCGGCGTATCGCTCCGGCTGGTCCGGAACCGGGACTATACCTGGGGTCCGGAACCGTGGCTGGACGAGATCAACGTCCGCTACACCGGCAATGCGGAGGAAGCCGTGCAGGCCCTCCGCAACGGACGCGCGGACATCATCTCTCCGCAGCCGGCCGCCGGTCTCCAGGAACTGTTCGCCGGCCTCGAGCGGCAGGGCAACACGGTGGAACGGTACAGCCAGTCCGGCTACGACCACCTGGACCTTGAATTTTCCGGGCCATTCGCGGACCGGGACGTTCGCGAGGCATTCCTGAAGACCGTACCGCGGCAGGAGATCGTCGACGCAGTTGTGGGCGGGCTGGTGCCCGGGGCCGCGCCGCTCAACTCGCACGTCTTCCTGCCGGGCCAGCCCAAGTACGACGAGACCGCTCAGGACAACGGATCCACGGGATACGGCGGCGTGGACATTGAGGGCGCGAAGGAGCTCCTGGAAGGGGCCCGGCCGGCCATCCGGATCCTTTACAACCGTGACAACCCCAATCGGACCAAGGCATTCGCCTTGATCCGTGATTCAGCGGAAAGGGCCGGATTCACCGTGGTGGACGCCGGCCGCGGGAGCTCAGACTGGGCCGAGGCACTTGCCGGGAACGGGCACGACGCCGCCCTGCTCGGCTGGATCGGCAGCGGACTGGGCGTCAGCCGGGTCCCGCAGATTTTCCGAACCGGCGCAGGCAGCAACTTCAACGGATTTTCCGACGCCGGCGCCGACCGGCTGATGGAAGAGCTCGCAGGCACCTCCGACCTGGCGCGGCAGGACGAGCTTCTCGCGGATATCGACCGGCGGGTGTGGGAAAACGCCTACGGGCTGCCGCTCTACCAGACCGTGGGCACTACGGCATTCAGCGCCAGGATCACCGGCGTCAAGACAAGCCCGGGCCCCCTTGGCGTGTGGTGGAATGCCTGGGAGTGGCGGCTCGTCTAAAACGACACGACGAGCTAGGCAAGAATGGAGCTACCGGGGAGTAGCATGTGACTTGCGCAACTTTCACGGGCTGGGCATGGCGCCCCGCCTTCACTATTACGGTTTGGCAACGGTGTACCAGTATCCGGACTTTGCGCGGTTAGGCTACAGGCATATGTAGGCTGCGTCACAGAAACCTGTGCCGGGCCTGCGGGGGGAAACATTCGATTCCCCGCCTCACTTCCACTACTCATAGGAGGCGGAATGCGTTTTACGCGCACTTCCAAAGCACTGGGCATCGTGGCAATCGCCGCACTTGCCCTGACCGGATGCGGTGCCGGTGGCGGCAGCAACAACGGCGGCGGAGACGCTGCCGGAGATCCGAACAAGATCATCACCGCGTACAGCAACGAACCACAGAACCCGTTGCTGCCGGCTGACACCGGCGAAGTTTACGGCGGCCGCGTGGTGGAACTCCTCTTCGAGGGGCTCACCGTGTACAACCCCAATGGAGAGTCCGAGAACGCACTCGCCGAATCCATCGAATCCCCCGATGGCCAGAACTACACCATCAAGGTCAAGAGCGGCACCAAGTTCACCAACGGCGAGGAAGTCACCGCCAAGAGCTTCGTGGATGCCTGGAACTTTGCAGCGCTGAGCACCAACGCACAGACCAACAGCAGCTTCTTCGAGTCGATCGAGGGCTATGACGCCGTCAGCGCCGTGAAGAAGCAGGGTGAGACCGAGGTTCCCGCGCCCACCGCGGAAACCCTGTCCGGCCTGGTCCTCAAGGACGACTACACCATCGAGGTCAAGCTGAGCCAGCCCGAGGCTGACTGGCCGCTGCGCCTGGGCTACTCCGCCTTCATGCCGCTGCCGTCAGAGGCCATCAAGGACCCGAAAGCCTTTGGCGAAAACCCGATCGGCAACGGCCCGTACAAGATGGCCAAGGAAGGTGCCTGGCAGCACGACAGCCAGATTGAACTGGTCAAGAACCCGGACTACAAGGGCAGCCGTGAAGCCAAGAACGGCGGCGTAACCTTCAAGTTCTACACCGACCCGGCACCGGCCTACACGGACATCCAGGGCAACAACCTGGACGTCACCGACGTCCTGCCCACGAACGCCCTGAAGACCTACACCACGGACTTCCCGGAGAACCACCTCAACAAGCCGTACGCAGGCAACTCCACCCTGAACATCCCCGGTTACCTGAAGGAGTTCCAGGGTGAGGCCGGCAAGCTGCGCCGCCAGGCAATCTCCATGGCCATTGACCGCGAAGAGATCACCAAGGTCATCTACAGCGGCACCCGCATTCCGGCGAACGACTTCACCTCGCCGTCGGTAGGCGGCTACAACGACAACGTTGCAGGTTCAGAGGTCACCAAGTTCGATGCCGCGAAGGCCAAGGAAGCCTGGGACAAGGCAAACGAGATCAGCCCCTGGCCCGCCAACAAGGTGCTGCAGCTCGCCTACAACACCGACGGCGGCAACAAGGAATGGATCGACGCCGTAGCAAACAACCTCAAGAACAACCTCGGCATCAAGGCCGAAGGCCAGGCCTTCGCCAAGTTCGCCGAACTTCTTGACCTGCGCAAGTCCAAGACCCTCCCGGGCCTGGCACGCGCCGGCTGGCAGGCTGACTACCCGTCGCTCTACAACTTCCTCGGCCCGCTGCTCGGCACCGGTGCCAGCTCCAACTACGAGGGCTACTCCAACCCCGAGTTCGACAAGCTCCTCAAGGAGGGCCTTGGCGCCAAGTCCACCGACGACGCAAATGCCAAGTTCACCCAGGCCCAGGAAATCCTGTTCCAGGACCTGCCGAACATTCCCCTGTGGTACGCCGCACGCCAGGTTGTCTGGAGCGAGAACGTTGCCAACGTGGACACCGGCTGGAACGGCGTCATCCAGTACTACAACATCACTGCAAAGTAGTACTGAGACCGTCCAACTCAAATAGCTAGTGGGGGTCCGGCCAACAGCCGGGCCCCCATAGCCTTGATACCGGCAGGAAGCTTGTCCCCAATGAATATTTCACTTATCCGCCACGCTTCGGAGGGTCCGCTGTGATCCGGTTTATCCTCCGTCGACTGCTCCAGGTCATTCCGGTGTTCCTGGGCACCACGCTCCTGGTTTACTTCATGGTGTTCGCGCTGCCGGGGGACCCCGTCCGGGCGCTCTTCGGCGACCGCGCACCAAGCGAGGCAGTGATCGCCGCCGTGCGGCAGCAATACAACCTCGACCAGCCGTTCTGGGTCCAGTACGGCCTCTTCATCAAGAACCTCGTGACGTTCAATCTGGGCGTCGACTTCACCGGCCAGCCCATCGCGGCCACGCTGGGCCGGGTGTTCCCCGTGACGGCGATGCTCGCCGTGGAGGCCCTGGTCATCCAGGCGGTCTTCGGCATCGGGTTCGGTCTGGTCGCAGGCCTGCGCAAGGGCGGGATCTTCGATTCCACCGTGCTCCTGGCCTCTCTCGTCGTCATCGCCATCCCGGTGTTCGTGCTCGGCTTCGTGCTGCAACTGGTCTTCGGTGTTTACCTCGGCTGGGCAAAACCCACCGTTGGAACAAACGCCGACTGGGGCACGCTGCTCCTGCCGGCGTTTGCGCTGGCACTGGTGTCCTTCGCCTACGTCCTCCGCCTCACCCGGGCATCTGTGATCGAAAACGCCACGGCCGACTACGTCCGTACTGCCACGGCCAAGGGCCTGTCCCGGCCGCGCGTGGTCATGACCCACATCCTCCGCAACTCCATGATTCCGGTGGTCACCTACCTCGGTGCGAACCTCGGCGGCCTGATGGGCGGCGCCATCGTGACCGAAGGCATTTTCAATGTCCCCGGCGTGGGCCAGAAACTCTACCAGTCGATCCTTCGCGGCGAGGGCCCCACCATCGTGGCCATCGTGAGCGTGCTCGTGCTGGTCTTCGTTATCTCCAATCTGCTGGTGGATTTGCTCTACGCCTGGCTTGATCCGAGGATTCGCTATGAAAAGTAACCGAGAAATCACCCACTTCGTCGCGCCGCTGGAGGAGACCCCGCTGCTGGCCACGGACGCGGTCAAGACTGACGAAGCCCCGTTGAGCCTGTGGGCGGATGCCTGGAAGAAGCTCCGCCGCCGCCCGCTGTTCATCGCAGCGGCGATCATGATCTTCATGATCGTAGTGATCGCGGCCTTCCCGGGACTGTTCACCCAGACTCCGCCGAATGAGAACTGCCTCTTGGCCAATTCTGACGGCCCGCCCGCTCCCGGCCATCCGCTGGGCTTCACGTTCCAGGGCTGCGACGTTTACGCGCGCGTCATCTACGGTACGCAGGCGTCTGTCATGGTGGGAGTGTTCTCGGTCCTCGGTGTCCTGCTGGTAGGTGTCACCCTGGGTGCGCTGGCAGGCTTCTTCGGAGGCTGGATTGACACTGTCATCGCCCGCCTTGGCGACATCTTCTTTGCCCTTCCCCTGGTCCTCGGAGCGCTCGTGGTGACGCAGCTTCCGTTCTTCCGGGAAAACAAGAGCGTGTGGACCGTGATCGCGGTGATCCTCCTGCTGGCGTGGCCGCAGATGGCCCGCCTGACCCGCGGCGCGGTGATCGAAGTGCGGAACGCTGACTTCATCACGGCGGCGCGTTCGCTGGGGGTTTCGCCCATCAAGACCCTGATCCGGCACGTGCTGCCCAACGCGGCCGCCCCGATCATCGTCCTGGCAACGATGGAACTGGGCGTATTCATCGTTCTGGAAGCCACGCTGTCCTTCCTGGGCATCGGCCTTCCGGGCAGCATCATGTCCTGGGGCAATGACATTTCCGCGGCCCAGTCCAGTATCCGCACCAACCCGGCAGTGCTGCTCTACCCCGCAGCAGCCCTGTCAATCACCGTGTTGAGTTTCATCATGCTCGGCGATGCCCTGCGCGATGCCCTTGACCCGAAGAGCCGGCAGCGATGAAAGAGGCATACATGAACACGTCGGACGTCATCATCGAGGAAGCCGGCCGGCCGGCCGACCGGCCACTGCTGGAAATCAAGGACCTCGCCATCACATTCGCCACCGGGGGCGGCGAGGTGAAGGCCGTGCGCAACGCACACCTGACCATCATGCCCGGCGAAACGGTGGCAATCGTGGGCGAGTCCGGATCCGGCAAGTCCACTACGGCACTGGCAGCGATCGGCCTGCTCCCGGCCAACGGGCGCGTCTCCGGCGGGCAGATCCTGCTCGACGGCGAGGACATCGCCCACGCAGGCGAAAAGCGGATGATCGAACTGCGCGGCAACACCATCGGCATGGTCCCCCAGGACCCCATGTCCAACCTGAATCCAGTGTGGAAAATCGGCTACCAGGTCAAGGAGACACTGCGCGCAAACGGCCGGCCCAGCGGGCCGGCGGACATTGCCGAAGTGCTGTCCCAGGCCGGCCTGCCTGATGCGCACCGCCGTGCCGGCCAGTACCCGCACGAGTTTTCCGGCGGCATGCGCCAGCGGGCCCTGATTGCCATCGGCCTGTCCTGCCAGCCGCGCCTGCTGATCGCGGATGAACCGACATCGGCACTGGACGTCACGGTGCAGCGGCAGATCCTGGACCACCTGGAAAGCATGACGTCGGAACTGGGCACCGCTGTACTCCTGATCACGCATGACCTGGGTCTCGCCGCCGAACGTGCGGACCAGGTGGTGGTCATGTACCGCGGACAGGTGGTCGAGTCCGGACCGTCCCTGGAACTCCTGCGTAACCCGCAGCACCCCTACACCCAGCGGCTGGTTGCTTCGGCCCCGTCGCTGGCCTCGCGCCGCATCCAGGCGAGCAAGGAAGCCGGTGTTGCCGCGGAAGACCTCCTGGCCCCCACCGCGGCCGCAGCGGTGCCGGACAAGACCGCCGAGGTCCTGCAGATCAGGGACCTGACCAAGGTCTACAAGCTGCGCCAGGGCCTGGGGAAGTCCACCGATTTCAAGGCTGTGGATTCCGTAAGCTTCGCCGTGAAGCGCGGAACCACGACGGCCATTGTGGGGGAGTCGGGCTCCGGCAAGTCCACCGTGGCCAACATGGTGCTGCAGCTGGAAAAGCCCACGGATGGAACCATCGTGTTCGATGGGGTGGACACATCCACGCTGAAACCCGCCGAATTGTTCAAGTTCAGGCGCCGGGTCCAGCCCATCTTCCAGGATCCGTATGGTTCCCTCGATCCGATGTACAACATCTACCGGACCATCGAGGAGCCGCTGCGGGTGCACAGGATCGGCGACAGGGCCAGCCGGGAGAAGAAGGTCAGGGAGCTGCTGGACCAGGTGGCACTGCCGCAGTCCACAATGCAGCGCTTCCCGAACGAGCTCTCCGGCGGCCAGCGCCAGCGCGTGGCGATCGCCCGTGCACTGGCGCTGGATCCCGAGGTCATCATCTGTGACGAGGCTGTCAGCGCGCTGGACGTCCTGGTGCAGGCGCAGGTCCTGAACCTCCTGGCCGAGCTGCAGTCCAACCTTGGCCTGACCTACCTGTTCATCACCCATGACCTTGCCGTGGTCCGGCAGATCGCAGACCACGTCTGCGTCATGGAAAAGGGCAAGCTGGTGGAGACTGGCTCAACGGACGAGGTCTTCGACTCGCCGCAGCAGGACTACACCAAGGCCCTGCTGAACGCGATTCCCGGTGCGCGCCTGATGCTGCCGCCCGAGGTTGCCTAGTCGCGAAACAGCCGGCAGTGAAGGGCCGGTACCGGGCCGCCCCTGGGGGAGCGCCGGTACCGGCCCTTTCGCGTGCCGGCCACGGCGGGCCCAGGTCAGCCGAGTTGGCGCCCTGCAGCGCGATCCTGCGCAGCCGGTCCTGCCGGGGATTTCAGGTCCGGAATGCCCATGTCCCTGAACCGGCGGGCCAAGAGGTTCCCCAGGATCCGCCGGCCCTCGTCGTCCATGTGCACGGAGTCCATGAGCCGCCGTTCCAGGTTGTACCGCGTCAACCAGTCGCCGACACTGACGAATTCCAGGCCGTGCGCGGCGGCGGTATCACCCACCAGGGCGTCCACTTCGGTGCGCCGGCCGCCTCCGTCGCGTTCCCCGCGGGCGAGGGTACCCACCATCACGATCCTGGCAGTAGGGAAGCGGGACTTCAGCGCGATCAGGAGGCGGTCCGCGTTCGTCCTGATGTCGGCGTCGGCCGCTCCCTGTGCTGCGTCATTGCCGCCGCCCTCCACGACGATCAGCGCCGGAGCCTGGGCGGGCAGCAGCCAGTCGCCCCGCTCCAGCGCATCGATGTAGTTTCCAACTGCTCGTCCGGACGCGACGAACCCCGTTCCGCCAAAGCCGCAGAAATGCACGCTGTAGCCGAGTGCAGAAAGAGCCTGGCGCGGCCAGCCGTTGGCCGGCGAAGACTGCGAATCACCAATCAGCAGTGCGGTGCGGTGGGGGTCAGCGACCACCACCTCGTCGCGGCCGAACACCGGGTTGAAAACGACGGATCCCGGCGCCACTGTGTTAAGGGCCTGCCCGCCGGCCACGTACAAACCGGGCGCAGCATCCAGCTGCGGCGAGTAAGGGGCTGCTGCCGGCTCGCCGGGCGCAGGCGGAACTGCCGGGGCATTGGCGGCCGGCCTGCCGCCGGCGGCCGATGGGGACGCGGCCGCCATCGCCGGCGCGGAAGGTATCCCTCCCAAGGGCTGTCCCGGCGTCGTAAGCAGTAACCCTGCCGTGATCCCCAGCACAATAAATCGGGTCAGGGCCGGGGTGTGGCTCATGTGGTTTCTCCGGGATTATCGCTGCGTTCCCAGCAATAATGGGGCATGGCCGGGCATAAATCCAGAGCCATCCCGTCCTGATTTGGTGACATCTTGGCAACGGAAAACCGCCAACCGGGGCCCAACCGCCCGCCCCCGTTTTAGGCCAATAAATGGCAGTGGCGCTAGAATAGGAACAGGTGCCCTGTGTAAAGGGCCGAATCCTTCGTGCGTTCCGGTAGGAAATGGCGCGATACAACAGCTGACTCCACTGAATCGAGCCATTACGCATGTCTGAAACCACCACCAACACAGCGGTAGCCACTGCATCGCGCAGTGACCTGCGCAACGTCGCGATCGTGGCCCACGTTGACCACGGCAAGACCACCCTGGTCGATGCCATGCTCAAGCAGACCAACTCCTTTGCCTCGCACGGGGAGGTTGAAGACCGCGTCATGGACTCCGGTGACCTGGAGCGCGAAAAGGGCATCACCATCCTGGCGAAGAACACCACGGTGGCCTACAACGGCCCGTCCTCCAACGGCGAGACCATCACCATCAACGTGATCGACACTCCTGGCCACGCCGACTTCGGCGGCGAGGTGGAGCGCGGCCTGTCCATGGTTGACGGCGTCGTCCTGCTGGTTGACTCCTCCGAGGGCCCGCTGCCGCAGACGCGCTTCGTGCTCCGCAAGGCCCTGGCTGCACACCTGCCGGTGATCCTGCTGGTCAATAAGACGGACCGCCCCGACGCCCGCATCGACGAGGTCGTGCACGAGTCCATGGACCTGCTCCTGGGCCTCGCCTCCGACCTCGCGGACGAGGTGCCGGACCTGGACCTGGACAAGGTCCTGGAGGTTCCAGTCGTCTACGCCGCTGCCAAGGTTGGCCGCGCCTCCCTGGAGCAGCCCGCCAACGGCTCCGCTCCGGACAACGAGGACCTGGAACCGCTCTTCAAGACCATCATTGAGCACATCCCGGCGCCCACCTACAACCCGGAAGGTGTCCTGCAGGCGCACGTCACCAACCTGGACGCCTCCCCGTTCCTGGGCCGCCTCGCGCTGCTCCGCATCTACAACGGCACCCTGCGCAAGGGCCAGCAGGTTGCCTGGGCCCGCCAGAACGGCGAACTGAAGACCGTCAAGATCACCGAACTCCTGGCCACCAAGGCCCTGGAGCGCGTCCCGGCCGACTCCGCAGGCCCGGGCGAGATCGTCGCCGTCGCCGGCATCGAAGACATCACCATCGGTGAAACCCTGACCGACGTCGAAAACCCTCAGCCGCTTCCGCTGATCACCGTGGACGATCCCGCCATCTCCATGACCATCGGTATCAACACCTCCCCGCTGGCCGGCAAGGTCAAGGGTGCCAAGGTGACCGCGCGCCAGGTGAAGGACCGCCTGGACAAGGAACTGATCGGTAACGTCTCCATCAAGGTGCTCCCCACCGAGCGCCCCGATGCCTGGGAAGTCCAGGGCCGTGGCGAGCTCGCCCTGGCCATCCTCGTGGAGCAGATGCGCCGTGAGGGTTTCGAACTGACCGTCGGCAAGCCGCAGGTTGTCACCAAGACCATCGACGGCAAGATCCATGAGCCGATGGAGCACATGACCATCGACGTTCCCGAGGAATACCTCGGCGCCGTTACCCAGCTCATGGCAGCCCGCAAGGGCCGCATGACCAACATGGCCAACCACGGCACCGGCTGGGTCCGCATGGAATTCATCGTTCCCGCCCGTGGCCTGATCGGCTTCCGCACCAAGTTCCTTACGGAAACCCGTGGCGCCGGTATCGCCGCGTCCATCTCCGAGGGCTACGAGCCGTGGGCCGGCCCCATCGAGTACCGCACCAACGGCTCCATGGTTGCCGACCGCGCCGGTGTGGTCACCCCGTTCGCCATGATCAACCTGCAGGAGCGTGGCTCCTTCTTCGTCAAGCCCACCGCAGAGGTCTACGAGGGCATGATCGTCGGCGAGAACTCCCGTGCCGACGACATGGACGTGAACATCACCAAGGAAAAGAAGCTCACCAACATGCGTGCGGCCTCCTCCGACAGCTTCGAGAACCTGACGCCGCCGCGCGAGCTCACCCTCGAAGAGTCGCTTGAATTCGCCCGCGAGGACGAGTGCGTCGAGGTCACCCCGGAATCCATCCGAATCCGCAAGGTTATCCTGGACACGAACGAGCGCGCCAAGGCCAACCGCGCCCGCGCCAAGGCCTAAGGAGTCTTGTCCACTTAGAAGGCCTATAAGGCTCCTAGGCGGGCAGGAACTCCATCGGGGGAGCCGGGACGACAGGCGGGAAACCGCCGTCGTTCCGGCTTTTCTTTGGTGCGCCCGCGCCGGCACGAGGATTGGCGCACCCAGGCAGCGCGTCGGGTTCAGGCCCGCGGGGCGCGGCGAGGGGGCGCCGGCGGGACCTCCTTGGCCGCCACCACGCGTTCCAAAGGGATGACGACGTCGGCCTGCCGCGTGCGGATGGTGCACGCACCGGCGTCGCGCGCCACCAGGTGGCCCAGCGCATCCGTGAGGCCGCCCTCGATCCGGTACCGCACCACCACGCGGGTGCCGGGAGCAGCGGCGGCCAGGAAAGCCGCGGGGGAGGGGCTGGGCAGACTCACCAGTTCATACTAGGTCTGCCGGCTAGGTTCGCGGGAACCGGCTGGGAGATAATAGGCTCAGATGTCAAGAGTCCGGCCCAGGTTGCCGGATGCAGTAACCGGCGGGTCGCCGGAACCAACGTGGAGAGGCCAGGGACGTGACGTACGTAATCGCGCAGCCGTGTGTAGATGTCAAGGACAAGGCATGCATCGAAGAATGCCCGGTCGACTGCATCTATGAGGGTGAGCGTTCGCTGTACATCCATCCGGACGAATGCGTCGACTGCGGCGCGTGCGAGCCCGTCTGCCCGGTCGAGGCGATCTACTACGAGGATGACACCCCGGACGAGTGGGCTGACTACTACAAGGCCAACGTCGAGTTCTTCGATGACTTGGGCTCCCCGGGCGGTGCCGCAAAGATCGGCAACACCGGCAAGGACCACCCAATGATCGCCGCCCTGCCCCCGCAGAACCAAGACCACTGACCGCAGCAACAGTGAGTGCAGCAGTGAAGCGGTTTGGCCTGGACCTGCCCGATTACCCCTGGGAGGCGATGGCTCCGTACCTGGCGAAGGCCTCGGAGCACCCCGGCGGCGCCGTCAACCTGTCCATCGGCACGCCGGTGGACCCTACGCCGCAGCTGGTCCAGGACGCGCTGAAGGCCGCCGCCGACGCCCCGGGCTACCCTACGGTCCATGGCACCCCGGCACTCCGGGAGGCGGTGGCCGGCTGGTTTGAGCGCCGCCGCGGCGTGGCAGGCCTTGACCCCCGCAACGTGATGCCAACGGTGGGCTCGAAGGAACTGGTGGCCTGGCTGCCGTTGCTTTTGGGGCTCAAGCCGGGTGACGTCGTCATACGCCCGAAGGTGGCGTACCCCACCTACGATATTGGCGCCACCCTGGCCGGCGTCACCTCGGTGGCCACGGACAACCTTGCAGAACTCGACGGCGAAACGCTCGCCCGGGTGCGCCTCGTGTGGGTCAACTCACCAGGCAACCCTACGGGCAGCGTGCGGGACGCCGCCTCGTTGAAGGCCGTGGTGGACCAGGCGCGGAACCTCGGCGCTGTGGTCGCGTCCGATGAATGTTATGCGGAACTCGGCTGGGGCGCGTGGGATGTGCAGCGCGGAGGCGAGGCGGTACCCAGCATCCTGGACCCGCGCGTGGCGGGGGGTTCGCACCACGGCCTGCTGGCCGTGTACTCCCTGAGCAAGCAGTCCAATGTGGCCGGCTACCGCGCGGCCTTCGTGGCGGGCGACCCGGACCTCATGTCCAACCTGGTGAACAGCCGCAAGCATGCGGGCATGATCGTGCCGTACCCGGTCCAGGAGGCCATGCGTGTTGCGCTGGGCGACGATGCGCACGTGGAGACCCAGAAGGACCTCTACCGTGGACGCCGCGAACGGCTGCTTCCGGCGCTGCAGGACTTCGGCCTGGAGATCAAGGACTCGGACGCGGGGCTTTACCTGTGGTCCACGGCCGGGGAGGACACCTGGACAACGGTGGCCAGGCTTGCCGAACGCGGAATCGTGGTGGGACCGGGGGTGTTCTACGGCGAGGCCGGCAACGGGTATATCCGCGTTGCGCTCACCGGTTCTGACGAACGCATTGACGCGGCAGTGTCCAGGTTGGGGCACGCCCCGTAATAATCCTGTGACTCGCGCCACATCCGGCGCGGTTTGGGGGTCCTTTGGCCGTCGCGGATTAGTGACACCCGCCAAGGAGCGGTACTTTTTAAGTGACTATCAATGGTGGCTTTCTACAAGAAGGCAGTCCGGGTGTTGGAACCTGTCTTCTCAGGGTCAGTGCGCGGCGCACCTGATGTTGGATCAAGCTTTCGACAGAGGCCCAAGAGCCTCATGAAGGGGACTCCATGACTGAGACCAACAACGCGGCGACCCTGCTCCATGCAGGTGGCGAGCTCAAGCTCCCGCGCATCCAGGTTATTGAAGGAAACGAAGGCTATGACGTTTCCAAGCTGCTGAAGCAGACCGGCGCAGTCACCTTTGACCCCGGCTTCATGAACACCGCTGCCACTACCTCGGCAATCACCTACATCGATGGCGATGCGGGCATCCTGCGCTACCGCGGATACCCCATCGAGCAGCTGGCGCAGCACTCCAGCTTCCTTGAGGTGTCCTACCTGCTGATTTACGGCAACCTGCCCACCCCCACCGAACTGGACGCCTTCGACCAGAAGATCCGCCGCCACACCCTGCTGCACGAGGAGCTCAAAGGCTTCTTCGGCGGGTTCCCGAGGGACGCGCACCCGATGCCCGTACTCTCCTCGGCAGTGTCGGCGCTGTCCACCTTCTACCAGGACTCCCTGGACCCGTTCAACGCCGAACAGGTGGAGGTCTCCACCATCCGCCTGATGGCCAAGCTTCCGGTCATCGCCGCCTACGCGCACAAGAAGTCCATCGGCCAGCCCATGCTGTACCCGGACAACTCCATGAACCTGGTGGAGAACTTCCTGCGCCTCAGCTTCGGTCTGCCCGCCGAGCAGTACGAGCTGGACCCGGTCATCGTCAAGGCCCTGGACCTGCTGCTCATCCTGCACGCGGACCACGAGCAGAACTGCTCCACTTCCACCGTGCGCCTGGTGGGCTCGTCCAACGCCAACCTGTTCGCCTCCGTTTCCGCCGGCATTAACGCGCTCTTCGGTCCCGCCCATGGCGGCGCCAACGAAGCGGTTTTGAAGATGCTCCGGCAGATCCAGGCCGAGGGCCTCAAGCCCGAGGACTACATGGAGAAGGTCAAGAACAAAGAAGACGGCGTCCGCCTCATGGGCTTCGGGCACCGTGTCTACAAGAACTACGATCCGCGCGCCAAGATCGTCAAGGCCACGGCCCACGAGATCCTCACCAAGCTCGGCGGCAACGACGAGCTCCTGGACATCGCGCTGCGCCTCGAGGAGAAGGCGCTCAATGATGACTACTTCATCGAGCGCAAGCTCTACCCGAACGTGGACTTCTACACCGGCCTGATCTACAAGGCCATGGGCTTCCCCGAGAAGATGTTCACCGTGCTGTTCGCCATCGGCCGCCTGCCGGGCTGGATTGCCCAGTGGCGGGAGATGATCAGCGACCCCAACACCAAGATCGGCCGCCCGCGCCAGCTGTACATCGGCGAGCCGGAGCGCGATTACCCGGTCCGCTAGTACGACGACGGCCGCCCCCTCTCACAGGTGGGCGGCCGTTTGCGTTAATCATCCAGTGCTCCGTACTTGTCGTTTTGGGGAGTCAGAACGACAAGTACGGAGCAATCGATGCGGGCGGTCAGGAGGTGTAGCCTTGGGGGTTGTTCTTCTGCCAGCGCCAGTGGTCCTCACACATCTGGTCCACGGTCTTAGTGGTGGACCAGCCAAGGTCCGCCAGCGCAGATGAGGCGTCCGCCCAGAATGCAGGCAGGTCGCCGGCGCGGCGGTCGGTGATCTCGTAGGGAATGGGCTTTCCCACGGCCTTCTCGAAGGACCGCAGGACCTCCAGGACGGAGGAGCCTTTGCCGGAGCCGAGGTTCCAGCGGAAGACGCCGGTGCGTTCTGCGATGTGGTTCAGGGCTGCGACGTGGCCGTCGGCGAGGTCCACGACGTGGATGTAGTCGCGCAGGCAGGTTCCGTCCGGGGTGTCGTAGTCCCCGCCGAACACCATGAGTTTCTCGCGCCGGCCCACGGCGACCTGGGCGATGAACGGGACGAGGTTGTTGGGGATGCCCTGCGGGTCTTCGCCGATCCGTCCGGAGGGGTGCGCGCCGACGGGGTTGAAGTAGCGCAGCAGTGCGATGTGCCAGCGGGGGTCTGCGGCGCCGAGGTCGGAGAGGATGTCCTCGATCTGTTCCTTGGTGCGGCCGTAGGGGTTGTTGGCCCCGATCTCCATTTTTTCGACGTAGGGGATGGGGTTGTGTTCGCCGTAGACGGTGGCGGAGGAGCTGAAGACGATGGAGCGGACGTCGTGCCGGTCCATGACGCGGATCAGGCTCAGGGTGCCCACCAGATTGTTGTGGTAGTACATCAGCGGTTCGCGAACGGACTCGCCCACGGCCTTAAGGCCTGCGAAGTGGATGACGGCGTCGATCCCGGCGCCGGCGAAGACCTTTTCCACGGCTGCCTCATCCACCAGGTCAACGTGGTGGAACTCGACGGCCTTGCCGGTCAGCCCGGCCACGCGGCGCAGCGACTCCTCGCTGGAATTGACCAGGTTGTCGATGACCACCACCTCGTGGCCGGCTTCCTGCAGGGACAAAACAGTGTGGGAACCGATGTAACCGGTGCCCCCGGTAACCAGAATCTTCATGCTTCCACGCTATCCCAGCAGCAGGCACCGCCGCTGCCGCGATTCGAATGGCAGTGCCTGAGGCCTTACCCGGGGCGTGGGTTCGGTTTTGGAGCACGCCTGTGCTAAATAAGTGAGGTGCCTAAAATCGTCGACGCCCATGCCCGCCGCCAGGATGTAGTGGAAGCGGTGCTGCGCATCATCGCCGTGGACGGGCTGGAACGGGCCTCCCTCCGGGAGGTGGCGGACGAGGCGGGGCTCGCCGTCGGCTCGGTCCGGCACTACTTCGCCGGCAGCGAGGAACTGCTGAGCTATACATTCGCTGCAGTGGTGGACCGGATGGTGGGCCGGCTGCAGGCCGGAATCCCGGCAGTGCGCTCCAGCGACCCAGGGAGCACGGCGCGGAGGGAAGCTGTTTTAACCCTGCTGGGTGCCATCCTTCCCCTGGACGGCCAGCGAGCGGCGGAAGCCTGTGCCTGGCTGGAATTCCGGAGTGCCGCCCGGATCCGGCCCTTCCTTGCGGCGGAGGCGGACCGCAGCTACCGGGAAGTGGCCGCCGTTGTAGGACAGGTTGTCATGGAGCTCCTCCCGGAAGACGAGCCCCAGGAACGGATGGTGGTGGAAGCGGAACGGCTGCTGGCCACCCTGGACGGACTCTGCCTGCACGCCCTGCTCCAGCCCGAGTGGCTGACTGCCGGCATGTGCCGCGACGTGCTGGACCGCCACTTGGACGGGCTGGGGTCCGGGCGGCCGTTAACGTAGGGACAGGGCGGGAATAGACTGGTAACCGGAGGGCACCCGCCCGGATCAGCAGACCCGGCCGGAGCGCGCCAGGGAAGGACTTGGGATGCATCACGCAGGCGGTTCCGGGTGGCACATCACTACGGACACATCCGGGCCCATGATGATTGCACTGTATGTTCGGGACTCCGCCGGCCTCAACGGCGCCGGCCACCCAGCCCTCTCGCACATTAAACCCAAGGTCAGGCCCGCGGACCATTCACACCTGACTGCCGATGTCGGGGGAGAGGCTGCGCTGAAGACCGAATGGGAGGCATGGTGGGCCCAGCTGCTCAAAGCCCATCCGCACACTGCCACGGAGCTGACTCCACCGGACTTTGAGGCGTTTGGCAACTCGCCTGCGCTGCAGCGCGTACTCCAGGCCCACTTTGGTTCGGCGCTCATGTGGGCGCGGGAACGCCGGAGCGAATATGCCGAGCTGGAAGCGGAACGGGCCGCTTCCGGGGCTGACCAACTGCTCGAAGACATGGTTGATGACCGGCTGATGGAGGTGGGCCGGGACGCACGCGACTTCAACCTGACCATCATCGAACTGCCGTTGAACGAACAGCGCGCCTGGTTCCTGGAGCCGGACAAGATCATCATGAGCCACCACCTGATGAGCCAGCCCGAGCTGTTCCGCAGCTATGTCCAGCCGGTGGTGGAGATCATGGTGTAGCCGGAGGACCAGCCGCTGAGCAGGCCGGGGCCTGCTCAGCCTTCCGCCGGGGCCAGCACGATCCGCACTCCGGCGTCATTCCCCGGAGACTCCTGCCAACCGTTCCGCGCTGCCCGGTCCCAGCTGCGCCCGGCCACTTCCACCCGCACCACGTCCAGGACCTTGGCGTTGGCCACGGCCCACTGGGCCACGGACCAGGCCAGGCTGCCGGAGGCTTCGACCATGATGGCGTCCCCGTCAACGGCCGCAGGGAGCCCGCCATATGCCTGGTCCAGGCTTGCAGCCGCCCGTGCAGCGTCCCCGCCGCCGGTAGGGGAGCGGAGCGTGCACTGTACTGCTCCGGGGGCCTGGCCCGTCAGGCCGGACGCGAAGGACCGGCCCATGCTCTCGTGCTGGGCATAAGCGAGTGGGTGGGCCGAGCGCTGCACGCGTTGCGCGGCCTGGGTAATGTCCAGGGATTCGTAGTCCGGGATCTTCTCGAGCGCATCGTAGAAGGCACCGGCGGCGTAGTAGGGGTCCATGATCTGTTCCTCGGTGCCCCAGCCCTGTGATGGCCTCTGCTGGAACAGGCCGCGCGAATCCGGTCCCGCCTGGTCCCCGTGCCCGATATTTCGGAGCTTGGACTCCTGCATTGCCGTGGCCAGCGCGATGGTGGCCGCGCGCGGCGGCAGGCCACGACGGACCGCTACGGCGGTGATCAGGGCGGCGTTCGCGGCCTGGTCCGGCGCCAGTTCCCCGGACACATCGCCAACGACGGCGGTGCAGCGTTCCGAAACGAGCGTCTCGGAACGCTGCAGGAAGAACACAGCTGCATAGATTCCGCCCGCCACCAGGGCCAGCGTCAGGACCAGTACCGCCAGGCGGCGCAGACCGCGTCTTCGTGCCACCGCGGGATCAGTTGGCGTGGAGCGCGTCGTTCAGCTCCACGGTCTGTCCCTTGCGGGGGAGCGCCTCAACAGCGCCCGTGGTGGAATTGCGCCGGAACAGCAGGTTGGGAACGCCCGAGAGCTCGGCGGCCTTGACGATCTTGGTGGTGTCCTCGCCCACCTCGTCCTTGGGACCGGGCACACGGACCCGGGTGCCGGCGGTGACGTAGAGCCCGGCTTCCACCACGGAGTCATCGCCGATGCTGATGCCCACGCCGGAGTTGGCACCGAGCAGGACCCGCTCGCCGATGGTGATCTTTTCCTTGCCGCCGCCCGAGAGGGTGCCCATGATCGAGGCGCCGCCGCCGACATCGCTGCCGTCCCCGGTGACCACGCCCGCCGAGATGCGGCCTTCCACCATGGAGGTGCCCAGGGTGCCGGCATTGAAGTTGACGAAGCCTTCGTGCATGACGGTTGTGCCTTCGGCGAGGTGTGCACCGAGGCGCACCCGGTCGGCGTCGGCAATCCGCACGCCGGTGGGCACCACGTAGTCCACCATGCGCGGGAACTTGTCCACCCCGTAGACGGTGACGGTGCCGCGGCGGCGGAGGCGGGCGCGCGTCAGTTCAAAACCGTCCACCGCTGCGGGGCCGAAGTTGGTCCAGACGACGTTGGGCAGCTTTCCGAAGATGCCGTCCAGGTTGATGGTGTTGGGCCGGACCAGCCGGTGCGAAAGCAGGTGGAGGCGGAGGTAGGCATCAGCGGTGTCAGCGGGTGCCTCGTCCAGGTTGATCTGGACAAACACCACCTTCTGCTCGGTCCCGCGGTCCGCGTCCGCGCCGCCCTCGGCGATCTGCGTGAGCACCTCGTCGGCGTGTTCCACGTCGCGCAGGTTATCGGCGGCCACGCCAAGGGACGGCGCGGGGAACCAGGCATCCAGCATGGTGGCGCCCCCGGCAGCGGTGGCCATAGTGGCAATACCGAAGCCCCAGGCGGAGCGGTCAGCAGCAGGGTTCGAGGTTTCGGGCACGGCGGAGGAAGCGGTCTCAGTCATGTTCTCCAGTCTATCGATGGGCCGGGGCGCCGTTCGAACTAGACTGGCTTCGTGACTGCCGAAACTGCGCCCCAGCCCGTTCCTGACCTTTCCGGCTCCATTGCCCTGGACCTGCGGCAGGATGTGTCGCTGCTGACTGCGGCCCTGATGGACATAGAGAGTGTCTCGGGCAACGAGCGCCGGCTGGCCGATGCGGTGGAGGCGGCGCTGCTGAAGATACCGCAGCTGACGGTTCTCCGGGACGGTGACGCCATCGTCGCGCGCACGGAACTGGGGCTTTCCGAGCGGGTCATCCTCGCCGGACACCTGGACACCGTACCCCTTCCGCTCGCCCCGGGGTCCAAGGGCACTGTGCCATCCACATGGGAGTCAGGTGTACCGGGGGAGGGCATCCTTTATGGGCGGGGCGCCACGGACATGAAGGGCGGCGTTGCGGTCCAGCTCGCGCTGGCAGCAACAATGTTCGACGACGGCAGGCAGCCGGGGCGGGACGTCACCTTCGTCTTCTACGACCACGAGGAGGTGGAAGGCTCGAAGAGCGGACTGGGACGCTTGGTCCGTAACCATGGCGCCCTGCTGCACGGCGACTTTGCCATTCTCCTGGAGCCGACGGACGGAACCGTTGAGGGCGGCTGCAACGGCACCAGCCGGTTCGAGGCCATCACCGTGGGCGAGTCCGCCCACTCGGCCCGCGCCTGGATGGGCAGCAATGCCATCCATGCGGCCGCCCCCATCCTCGCCCGGCTGGCGGAGTACCAGCCGAAGACCGTCGCCGTGGACGGGCTGGACTATCGCGAAAGCCTGAACGCCGTGAGGATCAAGGGCGGCACCGCCGGAAACGTCATCCCGGACCGCTGCGTAGTGGAGATCAACTACCGGTTCGCGCCGGACAAAACTCCGGAGCAGGCCGAGGCTCACGTGCGCGAACTCCTGGAGGGGTTCGAGCTGGTACGCACCGACGCCGCCGCCGGCGCCCGGCCGGGACTGAACCATCCTGCCGCCGCGTCCTTCGTGGACGCCGTGGGAGCTGAGCCTAAACCCAAATACGGCTGGACCGACGTCGCGCGCTTCAGCGCACTGGGCGTCCCCGCGGTGAATTTTGGACCTGGCGATGCGCTGCTCGCCCACAAGGACAACGAACACGTCCACGCGGATGCCATCCGCGCCTGCCTTGCCGCCCTGCGGAAGTGGCTCGCAGCCTAGGCCAACGCCCGGCCGGGAACGCCGCCTGATCCGGCAACGAAAAAGGTCCGGAACCCCGAAGGGTTCCGGACCTTTCCGCTGCAACGCTAAGGCGCGGCTGCCTCGATGGCCTCAGGCTCGGCCGGAGCCGTACCGCCTGCCGCCTTCTTGGAGCCGCGGCGCTCGATCCATACCGCCAGCCGCGAGACGGCGATATTGATGGCGATGTAAATCGCGGCGGCCACGAAGAAGACCGGGAACAGGTACTGCGTGCCCAGGAAGTCCGCCATGACCTGGACGGCGCGGAGCAGTTCGCCGTACGCCACGATGTAGCCGAGCGAGGTGTCCTTCAGGAGCACTACAAGCTGTGCCACGAGCGAGGGCATCATGCGCCGGATCGCCTGCGGGAGTTCAATCAGCATGCGGGACTTGAAGCTCGTCAGGCCAATGGCCAGGCCCGCTTCACGCTGCCCCTTGGGCAGCGACTGGATGCCCGCGCGGATGATTTCGGAGAACACCGCCGAGTTGTACAGCACCAGGCCGGTGACGACGGCGATGAACGGCGAGGTGCCGAAGCCCAGGAGGACGAACAGCATCATCAGGACCACGGGCATGCCGCGCAGGAATTCCAGCACGATACGGGTGGGCACCCGCAGGAAGGCCGCGTCGGAGATCCGCAGCAGCGTCAGCGCCAGACCCAGGGGGAAGGCGATGACAGCGGCAAGCGCGGCGGCACTGAGCGTGGCGCCCATGCCGTTGGCCAGGAGGGTCCAGACATCGCCACGCGTGAAGATCTGCCAGCGGCGGCCCTCGAAGATGCCTTGCTGTGCCAGGGTCATGATGATCCAGGCCAGCAGGCCGAGGATCAGCACCGAACCAACAATCGATCCGATCAGGGAAACACGGCGGGCCTTGGGACCCGGAACGTCGTAAAGGACGGAGCTCATCGGGCGATCGCCACCTTTCGTTCCACCGTGCTGGCCAGGATGCCGAGCGGAACGGTGAGGAGCAGATAGAAGAAGGCCGTGCCCAGGAGCACCGCGATAACGGCGTCGCCGTTGGCGTTCGCCAGCTGGCGGCCGTAGCCGAACAGTTCGAGGACGAAGAACGCGCCGGCAACGGAGGAGTTCTTGACGAGTGCGATCAGGATGTTGATCAACGGCGGGATCACCGTCCGCAGCGCCTGCGGCAGGATGATCAGGTTCAGTACCTGGCCGAACTTCATGCCGATGCTGCGGGCGGCCTCAGCCTGGCCAACGGGCACGCTGTTGACGCCGGAGCGCACGGCTTCGGCGATGAAGGCTGCCGTGTACGTGCTCAGTGCGATGATCGCGGCGACTTCGAACTGCTCAAACTTGACCCCGAGCCTGGGGAGGACGATCGCAGCGAAGAAGAAGGCAATGGTCAACGGGGTGTTCCGCAGAACCTCGACGTAGATCATGCTGAAGCCCCGGAGCGCCGCTACGGGAGAGACCCTGGCCGCTGCGAGCAGGGTGCCGAGTACCAGGGCGATGACGCCGGAGACGGCGGAGAGGAAGAGTGTGCGGAGAAAACCTTCCCAATACAGGGGCAGGTTTTCAAGGATGACGTCCATAGGATCCTTCGGCTCTGGGAGTGGACGGGTGTGGAGACGGAAAGTTGCCGGGGCCGGCGGACCGGCCCCGGCAAGACCAGGGTGACTTAGTAACGGTCAAGCTCGGGCAGCTCGGGGGCAGTCTTGATGACAGCGCCCGCGGTGTCCTCCCAGGCCTTCTTGTACGAGCCGTCCTCTTCGAACCCTTCCAGCTGGTCGTTGATCCAGTTGCGGAACTCGGTGTCGTCCTTCTTCAGGCCGATGCCGTAGGGCTCCTTGGTGAAGGTCTCGTCGGAAGCGAGCTTGAAGGCATCCGGCTCCTTATCAACGAAACCGGCGAGGATCACGTTGTCGGTGGTGATGGCTTCAACCTGCTTGTTGCGCAGCGGCTCCAGGCAGGCGGAGTAGGTGGCGGCCGGAACCAGCACTGCGCCGTACTTCTCCACGATCGTGGCGGCCGGGGTGGAGCCGGTGACCGAGCAGACCTTCTTGCCCTTGACGTCCTCGGGCTTCTTGATGGAGTCGTTGTCCTTGTTCACCATCAGGGCCTGGCCGGCTTCGTAGTACGGGCCCGCGAAGCTGACAACCTTCTTGCGCTTGTCGTTGATCGTGTAGGTGGCGATGACCAGGTCAACCTTGCCCTGTTCGATGAACGGTTCGCGGTTGGCGGAGACGGTTTCGGACCATTCGATCTTGTCCGCCGGGATACCCAGCTTGGCGGCGATCAGCTTGCCGATTTCAACGTCGAAACCGACCGGCTTGTTGTCCAGGCCGACCTGGCCGAACAGCGGCTGGTCAAACTTGGTGCCGATCTTGATGGTGCCGGCCTTGGAGAGCTTCTCCATGGTGGTGCCTGCGGCGAAGCTCGGCTTGTCCTCAACCTTGGGGGCGCTGCCGGAGTCACCGCCCCCACAGGCGCTCAGGGACAGGGCGAGGGCAGCGGTGGCTGCCACGATGAACGACTTGCGCCGGCTCATAAATGCCTTCATTGACATTCCTTTCATTGGTGGCCGTGGGTCACGGCCGTGATGCGAACGGGAGTGTGGTTGTTCTTGGGTGAATCAGTGGGTAAGGAGCTTGGACAGGAAGTCCTTGGCCCTGTCGCTCTTCGGGTTGGTGAAGAACTCTTCCGGGGTGTCGTCCTCAACGATCTGGCCGTCTGCCATGAAGACCACGCGGTCCGCGGCCTTGCGGGCGAAGCCCATCTCGTGGGTAACCACGATCATGGTCATGCCTTCCTTGGCGAGCTGGACCATCACGTCAAGGACTTCGTTGATCATTTCCGGGTCCAGGGCCGAGGTGGGCTCGTCAAAAAGCATCACCTTGGGCTTCATGGCCAGTGCACGGGCAATGGCAACACGCTGCTGCTGGCCGCCGGAGAGCTGGGCCGGGAGCTTGGGGGCCTGGTGGCCCACGCCCACCCGTTCCAGCAGGGCCATGGCGTCCTTCTCCGCCTCGGCCTTGGACACGCCCTTGACCTTGATGGGGCCAAGGGTGACGTTTTCCAGGATGGTCTTGTGCGCGAACAGGTTGAAGGACTGGAAGACCATTCCGACGTCGGCCCGGAGCTGCGCGAGTTCCTTGCCTTCCTCGGGAAGCACCTTCCCATCGATGCTGATGGTTCCGCCCTCGATGGTCTCCAGACGGTTGATCGCGCGGCAAAGCGTGGACTTACCGGATCCCGAAGGACCGATGACCACAACAACTTCGCCCTTGCGGACCTGAAGATTGATGTCCTTCAAAACGTGCAGCTGGCCGTAATGCTTGTTTACGGCGTTCAGGGAGACGAGGGAATCGCCGGGCACATGAGTAGTCATAAGACGAATCTAGCGAACATTCGCCGTTTATGACGGCTATCACCCCATCCTGGCGGGGATCGTGATTCAAGAGATACCTGCCGGGGGAGGCTAGCCTAGGGGAATGAGCATCGATGCAGATCCGACGAGGAATTTCCAGCCCCGGCGCAAGGGCCCTTTGGAGTTCCGACGCAAACAGGCCGCCGTGGAAATGTCGGACCAGCATCTCCTCGATACCAAGGGGCCGGGACAGTTCGTGCACACCGACCCTTGGCGGGTCCTGCGCATCCAAAGCGAGTTCGTCGAAGGGTTCGGTGCGCTGGCGGACGTCGGCAAGGCGGTCAGTGTGTTCGGCTCCGCCCGGACCAAACCGGGCAGTGCCTACTACGAGATGGGCGTGGAGGTGGGCCGCAAGCTTGCCGAGGCCGGCGTTGCCGTCATCACCGGCGGAGGTCCGGGGTCCATGGAAGCTGCCAACCGCGGTGCGGTGGAGGGTAACGGGGTATCCGTCGGGCTGGGGATCGAGCTTCCCTTCGAGCAAGGGCTCAACCAGTGGGTGGACCTGGGCATCAACTTCCGGTACTTCTTCGCCCGCAAGACCATGTTCGTCAAGTACGCGCAGGGCTTCATCGTCCTCCCGGGCGGCCTGGGGACGCTGGACGAGTTGTTTGAGGCAATGGTCCTGGTCCAGACACGGAAGGTCACGTCCTTCCCGATCGTGCTCCTCGGCGTCGACTTCTGGGGGCCGATGATCGAGTGGATCCGGGGAACCCTGGTGGCTGAAGGGATGGTCTCCGAGAAGGACCTGGATCTCATCCAGCTTGTTGACGATCCGGCAGAAGCCGTGGAGCGCGTGCTGAACGAGGCCGTCACGCCCTCGCCGAACGGTGAACAGCGCCCGGAGTAGGTTTCGGCGGACGCGGGGGCGGGGGCAGCATCTGGCACGATGGAGCCGTGAGCTTCTTTCTGGTTTTCCTGGCCATCGCGCTGGTGGGCGCCGTCCTGTGGACCGGCCTGGGCCGCCGGCCGGGCGCAGTAGGTGAGGCCGGTGCCGGCCGTGCTGCCGACCGGCCCCTGCCCGTGCTGCTGGATGGCGGCCTGCCCCAGCCGCCTGCCAACCTCCCTCCGGTGTTGCTGCCGTCCCACGCCACTCCGGAGGATGTGGACCGGGTCCGGTTCTCCGTGGGCCTGCGCGGCTACCGCATGGACCAGGTGGACCAGGTACTGGACGACCTGCGGAACCAGCTCGCCGCCAGGGAGGCCGAGATCGAAGAGCTCCGCAGCCGGCGCCCCGCGGAGCAGGATTCCGCGTGAGAGCCGTGGAGCAGGACGCCGTGGAACAGGGCCAGGAACGGCGGCCGGTACCGGCCGCCCCGTTGCGCCACTTCGCCCGGCGGGCGGTGGAGGCGGCGCGGGGCTGGCCGTGGTGGTTCCAGGTCACCGTCCTCTATGTGGCTGCCAGGCTGGCCTCCGCCTGCATTTTTATGGCAGCGGCCCTTCAGCAGGGGACCAGCCCCTGGTTTCCCGCCGGGCCGGACTACTGGAACTTCATCAATATCTGGGACGCCCGCTGGTACGGCGAAGTGGTCACCAACGGCTACCCCCGAGTCCTCCCCACGGATGAGTCCGGCAACGTCCAGGAAAATGCGTGGGCTTTCTATCCCCTGTTTCCGCTCCTGGCCGGTGGCCTCAGCCAGCTCACGGGCCTCGCCACGGGGGCTTCCCTCACGCTCGTTGCCATGCTGGCCGGCTGGGGTGCCGCGCTGACGGCCTACGCGCTGTTCCGGCAACGGGCGCAGCACGGGGCGGCGCTGTGGGGCGTGGCGTTCTTCGCAACGTTCCCGGTCTCCGCGGTGCTCCAGGTTCCCTACGCGGAGCCGCTCTCGCTGCTCCTGCTC
Source organism: Pseudarthrobacter sp. NPDC092424 (assembly GCF_044754925.1). Lineage (NCBI taxonomy): Bacteria > Bacillati > Actinomycetota > Actinomycetes > Micrococcales > Micrococcaceae > Pseudarthrobacter > Pseudarthrobacter sp. NPDC092424. Next base: position 207,473 of record NZ_JBIVQC010000001.1, read on the forward strand.
GCAGGAGCCCTGCTCCTGGTCCTCCGCGGGCAGTACCTGCGGGCGGTGCCGGTGGTGGTGCTGCTCTGCCTGTCCCGGCCGGTGGGGGTTCCTTTTGCTGCCATGCTGGGGCTGCTCGTCGCCGCCCGCGCCATTGAGTACGTTCGACGGCGGCGCGGCGGGGATGGAGCACCCCGCACCTTCCGCAGCCTGGCGGAGCTCGCGGTGCTTGCCGCCGTCGCGGCTGTGTCCGCTCTGGCCTGGCCCGCCATCGCTTGGCTGACCACCGGAGACCCGGTTGCCTACACCAAGACCGAAACAGTCTGGCGCGGACACGACCTGGTGCCGTTCAAGCCCTGGTTCGACACCGGCGTCGACCTTTTTGGCCCCGTGTTGGGACTGGCCGCGCCGTTTGTCTTCGCCGCCCTTTTTGGCGGAGCACTGTTCCTGGCTCCGGTGGTCCGGCTCGGCGCCGAACTCCGGCTCTGGTGCGCCTGCTACATGGGCTACCTGCTGGTGTTCCTGCACCCGCAGACCAGCACTTTCCGCATGCTGCTGCCGCTTTTCCCGCTTGCGCTGGCCGCCGCCCTGGTGTCGCGGTCCCGGGCGTACCGGTGGACGGTGGTCCTCATGTTCGTGCTGCTCCAGACCGTCTGGATCGTGTGGCTGTGGGCATGGGCCCAACTGCCCGGCGGGGGGGACTATCCGCCGTAAGGGCCGCCACATGGACCGCTGCGGGAGCCGGTGTCAAGGCCGCGGTGCGGTGCTCCCGAAAATATCCATCGATTAGCTACGGGCGGGTAATTCCGGGATAATGATAAGCAAGCAAGGACAAAAAGCATTCAGAGTACGCGCAGCCCCGGCACGTGGCGACCACGTCCCCGGAGCAAGCATGATCGACATGCGGACACAGCCCGCCCGGGCTGATCAGTCCTGGGACTAATTGGAGGGAATTCCTCATGGCGGCTATGAAACCACGCACCGGCGACGGCCCAATGGAAGTCACCAAGGAGGGCCGCAGCCTGATCATGCGCGTCCCGCTCGAAGGCGGCGGGCGTCTCGTGGTCGAGCTCAACGCTGCGGAAGCGGCGAACCTGAAGGAATGCCTGGTGGGCGTTACCGAATAATCATGCCGGACAGGGTCCGCGGCCAGCAGGCTGCGGGCCCTGTCCTGTTTCCAGGCTACTTCTTGACGGCCACCAGCAGCCCGTCGCCGGTAGGAAGCATGGCCGACGCCAGCCGCTCGTCGTCCCGGATGGCCTTTCCTACCTGGCGCAGCACCACGGTGTTCGGCTCACGGCCTGCGGGGTTGGCCACCCGGTCCTTGTCGAGGGCGTCGTTGATAATCAACATGCCGGAGCGTTTGAGCAGCCGGATGGCCTGCTCCACATAGCCGGGAACACCCGGCTTGTCCGCGTCGATAAACACCAGATCGTAGGCGCCGTCCGTGAGGCGGGGCAGCACATCGCCGGCCCGGCCGGAGATGGTGCGGGTCCGGTTGGCGGGGCTCCCGGCCTCCGCATACGCTTCCCGGGCGGCCTTCAGGTGCTCTACGTCAACGTCGATAGTGGTCAGGACCGCCTGCGGGCCAAGGCCGCGCAGGAGGCAGACGCCGGAAACGCCGGCGCCGGTGCCGATTTCGACGGCGGTCTGGGCTTTCGACGCCGCCGCGAGGACGGTGAGGACCGCACCCACGCCGGGGCTGACGGCGTTGACGCCCAGTTCGAAGGACCGTTCCCGGGCGCGCAGCATGACCTCATCCTCAGCGGGCAGATTCTCTGCGAAGGACCAGCTGGTGGATTTGTCGGCGCTCATGGGAATTCGCTTTCTGGGCGGCAGGGGAATGTCTCCTACAGCCTACTGGTTCCGGCCGTGGACCCTCGGACCTGCAGGGTGTCCCGGCGGCGGCGCGGTGCCTGCTGCGGTCAGGAAATTCCCAGCCAGGTTTGACATGATGAATATCCGCTCATCCAAAAGGTGGCCGGCGCCGAATCAGAGATGTCAACAGTATCCGGGCGAAAGCATTCCACGAGGGGAGTGGACGATGTCATCATCAGTTGTGGCACCTGTCCCTGCAGTAAACCAACATGAAACCGAGTGGGTCCGTCCCACTTGGGAGGAAGTGGTGACCAACCACTCCGCCAAGGTCTACCGGCTCGCCTACCGCCTCACCGGCAACAAGTACGACGCCGAGGACCTCACCCAGGAGGTTTTCGTCCGGGTGTTCCGCTCCCTGGAGAACTTCAAGCCCGGCACGCTGGATGGCTGGCTGCACCGCATCACCACCAACCTGTTCCTGGACCAGGCCCGACGCAGGACGCGCATCCGGTTCGATGCACTCGCCGAGGACGCCGAGTCCCGCCTGCCCGGCCGCGAACCCGGCCCCGAACTGAGCTTCGAGCTGAACAACCTGGACCTCGACGTGCAGGCAGCGCTGGAGGAGCTCCCCCCGGACTTCCGTGCCGCCGTCGTACTTTGCGATCTTGAAGGGCTCTCCTATGACGAGGTGGCGGAAGCCCTGGACGTGAAGCTTGGCACGGTCCGCTCCCGCATCCACCGGGGGCGCACCATGCTCCGGGAGAAGCTGGCGCACCGTGATCCGCGTCCACAGCAGGCCCGCCGCAAGCTCTCGATGCCGCGCATCGCCGGCATCCTCTGAACGGCGCATGAAGCCCGGTTTCCCCTTCGGCAGGCACCAGCGCACCAGCAGCCACCTGTCGGCATGCGCTGACTGTGCGGCTGCCGTGCACCGCGAACGGCAGTACCTCGAACGGCTGCGCCAGGCACCCATCCCGCCCGCCAGCCATGACCTGACCGCGCGCCTGCTGGAGCGGACCCACGAACTCGCCGCGGAACCCAGGAAGCGCGCCCGGCCACAGCGCCCGGTGGTCCGCGTCCTTGCCATCGCCGCCGGGGGCACCGTGGCGGCGTCGGGCCTCCTGGCCGCGGGTGCGTTCGTCATGGCGGGAGAACCGCCCGCCGATGAGTCCGCAATTGCAGCGCTGTCCCACGCCTCCGCGCAGACGCCCGCCGACGGACGGACGCTCAGCGCCGTCGAGTTATCCCGGCTGCGCTCTGACGGCTGGGCCTGCCCGGACCTGGCAGCCATGGGCTTTCACGTGGAGTCCGCCCGGGCAGTCATCGTTGACGGCCGCCCCGCGGTGGAACTGCGCCTGAGCGACGGCTCGCACTATGCCGCGATCACCGAGCAGCGCGGCCCCGGGCCGGGCGGCTTCGGGCAGGGCGGCCAGGCAACTGCCAGGCTGCATGTGCTGGACTCCTCACCGTGGACCGCCACCTACCGTGCGGACGGCCGGACGTTTACCTACGAGTCGGACCTTCCGGCGGACCGCGCGGATGACGCCGTGCCCATCCTCAGGGTCATGGATGCCCGGGCTTCAGGCGGTGCCGGGGCGGCTTCGGATGCGTCCCCCGGCGGCCCGGGGGAGGACTCCCTGGGTGCCCGGCTGCAGCGCGGAATGGCGAAGGTCTCGGCACTCCTGGCACCCGCCCGCTAGGCTGCCGGCAGCCGCCCGGCAATCGAATCGCCGCCCGGTGCCCGGAGAGGGTAATCTTCCTAGGGTGTTTGGAATCAACGGCCCGGAGTTCATCCTCCTGCTGCTCATCGGCATCCTGGTGATCGGCCCCCAGCGGCTGCCCGAATATACCCAGAAGCTGGCGAACGTGGTCAAGGAAGTCCGGCGCATGGCCTCCGGCGCGCGGGAGCAGATCAAGGACGAGGTCGGCATCGACATCGATGACGTCGACTGGAAGAAGTACGATCCGCGCCAGTACGATCCCCGCCGCATCATCAAGGAAGCACTGCTCGAGGACGATTCCAAGCCCATGAGCGCAGGCGCGCCTGCCGCGGTGGCGGCTGCCTCCGGTGTGGCAGCCGCCGAGGCCGCGTCCCGGCGGCCTGAACGCGTGGTCCAGCGGCTGGCAGCCGGGGAAGCAGCGCCCTTCGACACCGAAGCAACCTGAACGGTTCCGCGCGTCAGCGCGGCTGGACCCCCAGGTTCAGCCCCGCCAGGCCGCGCGGCCGAGCGGCCAGCCGGCCCGCAATCCCGGTCAGGGCTGCGGCGGCGGGAGTCGCAGGCTGCCCCAGCACAATCGGGACGCCGGCGTCGCCCCCTTCACGCAACTGGATGTCCAGCGGGATCTGGCCCAGCAGCGGCACGTCGGTACCCACCATCCCGGCCAGCCGCGAGGCGAGCACGGCGCCGCCGCCGCTGCCGAACAATTCCATCCTGCCGCCGTCGGGCATTTCCAGGTAGGACATGTTCTCCACCACCCCGGCGATCTTCTGGCCCGTCTGGGTGGCGATCGCACCGGCACGCTCCGCGACATCCGCAGCCGCGGCCTGCGGGGTGGTGACCACCAATATTTCAGCCTTGGGCAGGAGCTGCGCCACGGAAATCGCTATGTCCCCCGTCCCGGGCGGCAGGTCCAGGAAGAGCGCATCAAGGTCGCCGAAGTAGACGTCCGTCAGGAACTGTTCCAGTGCCCGGTGGAGCATGGGACCGCGCCAGGCGACCGGCTGGTTCCCGCTGACGAACATGCCGATGGAGATGACCTTGACCCCGTAGGCGACCGGCGGCAGGATCATGTCGTCCACCCGGGTAGGGGCGTTGGTGATGCCCATCAGGGCGGGCACGGAAAAGCCGTAGACGTCCGCATCCACGATTCCCACCCGGAGGCCCTGCGCTGCCAGCGCGCACGCGAGGTTCACGGTGACCGACGATTTGCCCACGCCGCCCTTGCCGCTGGCGACGGCAAAGACCTTGGTCAGGGATCCGGGTGCGTTGAACGGGATGCCGCGCTGTCCCCCCGGGCCCCGCAGCTGCTCCTTGAGGGCGTCCCGCTGGGCCTGGCTCATCACCTTCAGTTCAACGTCGACGGCGGTCACGCCCGGTACCGCGGACAGCGCCTTTCCGGCATCGGCGGTGATGGTGTCCTTGAGCGGGCAGCCGGCAATGGTGAGCAGGACAGCGACGGAGACGCGGCCGTCGGCGGAAATTGAGACCGACTCCACCATGCCGAGTTCCGTGATCGGTTTGCGGAGCTCGGGGTCGATCACTGTGGCCAGCGCGGCCTGGACCGCCAGGCTGATGGCCTCGGAAGGGGCGGGATCCACGGAGGAGCTCATGGGGTTCGCGGCTCGGCTTTCACGGTGTGGACGCGGCGGATTGGGCAGCGTGCGGAATTAACGGTCTTGGGCGGAATGTCCGGGTTTGACCCGTGGAATCTGCTGCGTGCGCGGCTGGCGCTGCCGGTCCCGCTGCTCCTTGAGCTTTTCCCTGACCTTGTCCTTGGGGGACTCGTGCGAGCCGGGGCCGGAGGGATCGTGCGTCCGGAGTTCCTCCTGCGCCTCCAGCATGTCCTCAAGGAGGGAACGCAGCTCCGCCCGCACGTAGTCGCGGGTAGCAACCTCGCGGAGGGCGATGCGCAGTGATGCCAGTTCGCGGGTCAGGTACTCGGTGTCCGAGAGGTTCCGTTCAGCGCGCTGCCGGTCCTGCTGGAGTGAGACGCGGTCCCGGTCATCCTGCCGGTTCTGGGCCAACAGCAGCAGCGGGGCGGCGTAGGAGGCCTGCAGGGACAACATCAGGGTCAGCAGGGTGAAACCCAGGTCACGGGAGTCGAACTGCCATTCCAGAGGCGCCCAGGTATTCCAGGCCAGCCAGAAGATGCAGAACACCGTCATGTAGACCAGGAACTGCGGGGTGCCCATAAAACGGGCGAAGCCTTCAGTGGCGTGGCCGAACGCATCCGGGTCCGGGGAGAACTTGGGCAACAGCCGCTGACGGCCAGCCAGCGGAGTGTCCAGGCTGCCCTTGCCTGAAGCGCGGGAGTGCGGCCGCTGGTTCGGGTTCTTGGGAGCGCTGTTGTCAGCCAATGCGGCCACCGAGCTTTCTTATCGGGGCTTCGCCATCATGGGCGCGCCAGTCATCCGGCAACAGGTGGTCCAGGACGTCATCAACAGTCACCGCCCCCACCAGCCGGCCGGCGTCATTGACCACGGGCAAGGAGTTCAGGTTGTACGTGGCCAGGGTGCGGGCCACTTCGCTGATGTGGGCCTGGTCCGAGAGCGGTTCCAGGTTCTTATCCACCAGGTTGCCCAGCGGTTCGAACGGCGGGAAGCGGAGCAGCTGCTGAATGTGGACCACACCCAGGAACCTGCCCGTGGGGGTTTCCAGCGGGGGCCTGGCGATGAAGATGGAGGAGGCCAATGCCGGGGACAGTTCCTCGCGGCGGACGTGGGCCAAAGCCTCGGCCACGGTGGCCTCCGGCGGCAGGATCACCGGTACGGGCGTCATGAGGCCGCCGGCGGTGTCCTCGTCGTACTCCAGGAGGCGGCGGACGTCCTCGGCGCCTTCAGGCTCCATCAGCTGGAGCAGCTCCTCCGCCTGGGCAGAGGGGAGCTCGCCCAGGAGGTCTGCGGCGTCGTCCGGATCCATTTCCTCGAGCACGTCAGCGGCGCGCTGGACGTCCAAGGCGGAGAGGATCTCCACCTGGTCGTCTTCGGGGAGTTCCTGCAGGACGTCCGCCAGGCGTTCGTCCTGGAGCTCGCTGGCCACCTCGAACCGGCGTTTGTCGCTCATCTCCTGGAGCGCTTCGGCGAAGTCCGCAGGCTTCAGGTCCTCATGGTTCGCCACGAACTGGGTGGCGGCCTGCGGCTCCGTGCGCGGCCCCTGGAGGGCGTCAGCCCAGTCGATGATCAGCGTCTCGTTGCGGCGCAGCCGGCTCAGGGGAGACAGGGAGTGGCCGCGGCGGACGAACAGCTTGCTCACGAACCAGTCGCGCGAACGGTGCTGGTCCATCGCGAGGTCCTCGATGGTGGCATCGCCGCTGCCGTCGCGCAGGGTGACCCGGCGGTCGAACATCTCGGCCACCACCAGGGTTTCCGCGCCGCGCTGTTCAAACCGGCGCAGGTTGACCAGGCCGGTGCAAATGATCTGCGTCTGGTCGATGGAGGTAATCCGCGTCATGGGGACGAACACGCGCTTCTTGCCGGGAACTTCCACCACGATGCCGACGACGTGCGGCGCTCCCTGGGCCCCGCGGGAGAGCACAACCACGTCCCGAAGGCGGCCCAGCCGGTCACCCAGGGGGTCGAAGACGTCCAGGCCCAGGAGCCGGGCCACGAAGACGCGTGTGGGAGTTGTGCTCATTCCTACAGGCTACCGAGTCTGCTCTCTTTTAGCTGAATTTACAGGCAGCACACATCCCCATGGGCAAGAATGGAACCATGGCAAACATTTTTGGTGCTCCCAAGGCCGGCGGCCCCGGCGGCATGGACGACGCCCGGGCGGTTCCCACCGGCGATACGGTGGGTTCGTACAATTCCTACCTTGATGCCCAAAAGGCCGTGGACTACCTCGCGGACCAGCAGTTCCCGGTTCACATGGTTTCCATCGTGGGCAACGAACTAAAGATGGTCGAGCGCGTCACGGGGCGGCTGAGCTACCCCCGCGTCGCCCTGTCCGGGGCCTTGAGCGGCATGTGGTTCGGTCTCTTCGTGGGCGTCCTGCTGTCCTTCTTCGCACCGTCTCCCGGCTACTTCTCCATCCTGACCTCGGTGCTCATGGGTGCGGCCTTCTTCATGCTGTTCGGAATCGTCACCTACGCCATGCAGCGCGGCAAGCGCGACTTCACGTCCACCAGCCAGGTGGTGGCCACCAGTTATGACGTCATCGTTTCCCCGGAGGCGGCGCACGAGGCCCGCCGCCTCCTGCAGCAGCTGCCCATGAACCGCTCGGACGCCGCGTTCCAGCAGGGCGGGCACCAGAACCAGCCGTACCAGCCGTACGGCCACCCGGATCCGCGGCAGCAGCCCGGACCGTACCAGCAGCCCGGACCGTACCAGCAGGGCCCCCAGCAGGGCCCGGTCCGGCCCTCGGGCTGGAACGACCCCTATGGCCAGCGCCAGCAGCCGGAACCGCCGGCGCCGCAGCAGCCACAGCCGCAGAACGACGGCGGCGCGCAGCAGCAGCAGCCTTCCGCACCTGTGCGGAAGGTCAGGTTCCCGGACCTTCCGGACGGACGTCCCCAGTACGGGATCAGGCTGCCGCAGCACGCCGAACCCGGCAAGGCAGGCGACGAGCAGCCCGGGCAGGAGCCCGCTCCAACCAAGCCTGAAGACGAACCCCGCCCCTAACCCCCGGTCCCCGGAGTTTCTGTCCATTTGGAATGGCTGTCTTACGGCCTCCAAATGGACAAAAACTGCACCGGTCAGGCGGTTTCGGCCTCGCGGTAGATTCCGGCCATCCAGTCCTCCACGTCCTGGGCTTCACGGGGGAGGGCCGCACTGAGGTTGACCGGTCCGTCTGCGGTCATGAGGATGTCGTCCTCAATCCTGATGCCGATGCCGCGGTACTCCTCCGGGATCGCCAGGTCCTCCCGCTTGAAGTACAGGCCCGGCTCGATCGTGAACACCATTCCCGCGGTGAGGATTCCGTCGAGGTAGAGTTCGCGCTTCGCCTGCGCGCAGTCGTGGACGTCCAGGCCCAGGTGGTGGCTGGTGCCGTGCGGCATCCAGCGCCGGTGCTGCTGGCCCTCGGGGCTGACGGCTTCCTCGACGCTTACCGGCAGGAGGCCCCATTCAGCCAGCCGTTCCGCCAGCACGGTGGTTGCCGCGGTGTGGATGTCCCGGAAGCGGGCGCCGGGCTGCGCGGCGGCGAAGCCGGCGTCGGCCGCTTCGAGGACCGCCTCATAAACCTTGCGCTGGATGTCCGAGAATACTCCGTTGGCAGGGATGGTCCGGGTGATATCGGCGGTGTACAGCGAGTCCACCTCCACGCCGGCATCGAGCAGCAGCAGTTCGCCGGCGTTGATCCTGCCGGTGTTGCGGGTCCAGTGCAGCACCGTGGCGTTGTTGCCGGAGGCGGCGATGGTGTCATATCCCAGCTCATTGCCCACTTCGCGCGCGCGGGCAAAGAAGGCGCCTTCGACGACGCGCTCGCCCCGGCTGTGGGTGAGTGCCCGCGGCAGGGACCGCACAACTTCCTCGAAACCTTCCACGGTGGCGGAAACGGCGAGCTTCATCTGCTCGATTTCCCACTCATCCTTGATCAGACGCAGTTCGGACAGGGCTTCGCTGAGCTTTTCGTCCAGGGCGTCGAACACCCCGAAATCCAGGTTGTCCGGGTCCTTGGCGGTGTTGTAACGGGCTGTGTCCACCAGGGCGTCGATGTTTTCGTCCACCTTGCGCACCAGGCGGACCGGGATGCCGCCGATTTCCGGCGCTCCGACGTCCTTGGTGATGGCCGTTTCCAGCTGGTCGATGTGCGCCGTCTTCAGGCCCAGCCGGGCTGCGAACCCGGCGAGCGTGGGGCGGGCACCGATCCAGAACTCACCGGACCGGGAGTCGGCGTAGAACTGCTCCGTGTCCCGGCCGGCAAGGGGCCGGAAGTACAGCGTGGCACTGTGGTGCGCGCCGCCGTCGCCCGTGCCTTCTGCCACGGGGTCCAAAATCAGGACTGCGTCCGGTTCATGGTCCAGGCCCAGGCCTGTGAGGTGTGCGAAAGCGGAGTGAGGTCGGAAGCGGTAGTCGCAGTCATTGGAGCGGACCTTCAGCGGACCGGCGGGGATGACCAGGCGTTCGCCCTTGAACTGGGCGGAAATGGCGGTGCGGCGGTTCGCGGCATGTGCGGCAACGGCGTCGCGCGCAGGCAGCTCCTGGCCGGACGGGGCCCAGTTGCTGGCCATGAAAGCCTTGAACGCATCGGAACTGGGCCGTTGCGAGCGGTTGTTGACGCGCTCATCCAGCGGCTGGGAGGCAGGGGCGGGAGTGTTTTCGGGATGGTTCACGGCACCATCGTCTCACCAGCTCCACGGCGAATGCGAACAACGGCGTGGACAGCGCTTGCGTCCGTGCGGGGGAGGGGTCAACTAGGCTGGACAGGTGAGGATCGACCTGCATGCCCACTCCAATGTCTCCGACGGTACGGAGAAACCCGCCGACGTCATGGCCTCCGCTGCCCGGGCCGGCCTGGATGTGGTGGCACTGACCGACCACGACTCCACGGACGGCTGGGCGGAGGCAACCGCCGCCGTGCAGGAGTCTGGCGTTGCTCTGGTGCCGGGCATGGAAGTTTCCTGCAGGACGGAAGAGGGCATCAGTGTGCACCTCCTGAGCTACCTGCACGACCCGCAGCACCCGGGCCTGCTCGAGGAAATCACCAAGGCCAAGGACGCGCGGCACACCCGCGCGGAGCGGATGGTCACCCTGCTCGCGGAGGACTATCCGCTGACCTGGGACGACGTCATCCACCATGTCGCCCCGGGCGCTACCCTCGGCCGCCCGCACATCGCGGATGCGCTGGTCGCTGCGGGCGTGGTGGAGGACCGCTCGGAAGCCTTCGCCTCGATCCTGACCTCCAGGTCCCGCTACTTCATCCAGCACTACGCTCCCGACCCCACCACTGCCGTCGAACTTGTGCGGGCTGCGGGGGGCGTTCCGGTTTTCGCCCATCCCGTGGCGTCTTCCCGGGGACGCATCGTGGGGGAGCGCGTCTACCAGGAGATGATCGACGCCGGCCTGGCGGGCCTGGAGATCGACCACCGGGACAACCCGGAGGAGGGCCGGGAGTACCTGCGCCGGCTCGCGGCCCGGCATGGTCTCCTGGTCACCGGCTCCTCCGACTACCACGGGACCGGTAAGCCAAACCTGCTCGGCGAGAACCTGACTGCACCGGAGGTGCTGGCGAGGATCGAGGAATTGGGGACCGGGACCGCCGTCGTCCGCCCCGGCCCCGCCCTCCCGACCGGGTAGCGCGAAGCGTCCTTCCAGGGCCCGAAAGGGCACCAGGCGCTGCCTACCTGGGCGGGAAAGCCGCTACCGTGGCGTGCGCCCCGAGGCGCTTGGCCATGATCTCGATGGCCGGCTGGTTCTGGTCCACGCACACGAACTTCCGCCCCAGTTTGCCGGCCACGGCGCCCAGTGTCCCGGAGCCTGCGAAGAAGTCCAGGCACCAGTCCCCGGGCCGGCTGGACGCAGCCACCACGCGGCGGACCAGCCCCTCCGGCTTCTGCGTGGGATAGCCCGTTTTTTCCTTGCCCGTCGGAGAGACGATGGTGTGCCACCACACGTCCGTGGGAAGTTTTCCCAACTCGCGTTTGGCGGGTGTCACCAGGCCGGGAGCCATGTACGGTTCCCTGTCCACTTCGGCGCTGTCGAAATGGTACTTCGCCGGGTTCTTTACGTAGACGAGGATGTTGTCGTGCTTGGTGGGCCAGCGGGTCCTGGCACGCGCGCCGTAATCGTAGGCCCAGATGATCTCGTTCAGGAAGCACTCCCGGCCGAAGATCGCATCCAGCATGACCTTGGCGTAGTGGACCTCGCGGTAGTCCAGGTGCAGGTACAGCGTGCCGTCGTCGGCCAGCAGGCGCCAGGCCTCCACGAGTCGCGGTTCCAGGAAGGACCAGTAGTCGCTGAACGCGTCGTCGTAGCGGTGCAGCGCGCCCTTGATGGTGTCATAGGAGCGGCCCTTGAAGCCTACGCGGTCCCCGCTGCCACCGGAGTTGGCCACCATCCGGGTCTCCTGGCGGCGCTGCACCCGGCCCGTGTTGAACGGCGGGTCCACATAAATAAGGGTGAAGGCGCCGTCCGGCAGCGTGGGGAGGTAGTCCGCGTTGTCCGCGTGTACCACCAGGCTGCCGCCGTCCGGCGCCCAAACAGCGTCAGTCATCGACGCTGTTAGCCCTCGGCGCCAGGCTGCATGCCCTTGTCGCCGGCCACCACTTCGCCGTTGCGGCGGCGGGTGCGCGTCCGGGTGCGGCGGGCACGGGACGGCTGGGCATCCTCGGAGCGGGGCGCCTGCGCGCCGCTGTCAGCTGCTTCCACGGCATCGGAGGTACGACGGCGGCGCTCACCGGAGCGGCCCGCCCCTTCGGTGCTGCGGGACTCACCGCTGCGTGCCGGGCGGCCACGGCCACCACGGGTGCGCTCACGGTCGCGGTCACGGGGTGCGCCGGAGTCGCGGCCGCCGCGGCCGTTCTTCTTGCCGGTTTCGCCGAGGTCCTCCAGGACTTCTGCGTCCACGCCGGCCAGGGTGCGCTTATCGCGGGGCAGGCGGCCCTTGGTGCCCTCGGGAATGTCAAGGTCCGTGTACAGGTGTGGCGAGGAGGAGTAGGTTTCCACCGGTTCGGGCACGTTCAGGCCCAGGGCCTTGTTGATCAGCGCCCAGCGGGGGACGTCGTCCCAGTCCACGAAGGTGACGGCCGTGCCCTTGTTTCCGGCGCGGCCGGTGCGGCCCACACGGTGCAGGTAGATCTTCTCGTCTTCAACGCACTGGTAGTTGATCACGTGGGTAACGTCTTCAACGTCGATGCCGCGGGCGGCCACGTCCGTGGCCACCAGGACGTCCACCTTGTTGTTGCGGAAGGCACGCAGGGCCTGCTCGCGGGCGCCCTGGCCCAGGTCGCCGTGGATGGCGGCAGCGGCGAACCCGCGGTCCACCAGCTCCTCGGACACCTTCGCGGCCGTCCGCTTGGTCTTGGTGAAGATGATGGTGCGGCCGCGGCCCCTGGCCTGCAGGATCCGGGCCACTACCTCGATCTTGTCCATGCTGTGTGCACGGTAGATCAGCTGGCGGATGTCGCGCTTGGTCAGGCCCTCGTCGTCGGGGTCGGCGGCACGGATGTGCGTGGGCTGCGTCATGTACCGGCGGGCCATGGCGATCACCGGTCCGGGCATCGTGGCGGAGAACAGCAGCGTCTGGCGTACTGCCGGGGTGCCGGCGATGATGGTCTCCACATCCGGCAGGAAGCCGAGGTCCAGCATCTCGTCTGCCTCGTCCAGGACCACGATCCGCACGTTCTTCAGGCTCAGGTGCTTCTGCCGGTACAGGTCGATCAGGCGGCCCGGGGTGCCGACGACGACCTCGACGCCGTTCTTCAGCGCTTCCACCTGCGGCTCGTAGGCGCGGCCACCATAGATCGTTGCGATGCGGGCATTGCGCTTGCTGGAGGCGGTCTGCAGGTCATTGGCCACCTGGACGGCAAGTTCGCGCGTGGGGACGATGACCAGGGCCTGCGGGGCGCCCGGAACAGCCAGCTTGTCGTAGCCGGGATCGTCCTGTCCCACAACGCGCTGGAGGGCCGGGATACCGAAGCCGAGGGTCTTGCCGGTACCGGTCTTGGCCTGGCCGATGATGTCGTGGCCGGAGAGCGCCACGGGCAGGGTCATGGCCTGGATGGGGAAGGGATGCGTGATCCCGGCGTCAGCCAGGGACGCGACGATGTCCTCCCGGACGTTGAAGTCGGCGAAGGACTTCTCCTCGATCTCGTGCGGTTTCTCGTCCGAGATGATGGTCTCTTCCGGCTCGATGGTTTCGGTGCCGGACTCGTCCGTCAAGAGCTGGTGGGTGTGCAATTCACTCACGTGGAGTTTCCTTATTCATTTGGGCAATGGCGCTGCCTGCTCAACGGTTCCGCCGGGGGCGGGGCCGGAGCACGCTCAGGCGCACAAGCAAGTCCAGTGGAAGCCGATCGCGGGCTATCTAATGCCGGCACTGGGGACCGGCGGGTGTATCTCAAGATCGCGTAGGGGCGGGCTTGTTGGTTTCAAAAAGGAAATCAACGACCGGGCATCCATTTCTACAGGCACCAGTCTAGCCGTAAACGCCCGGAACCCCGGATTTAGCCGTGTTCCCTGGTGGCGGACTCCTGGCGGACGAGTTCGAAATGCACGTGGCGCGCAGCGATGTCCGAGGAAACCAGACGGACCCGGACCTTGGTGCCCGGTTTGAGCTCCCCGGCGCAGCGCGCCGTCACCGCCGGCTCCGCGATCTGGATAATGCCGGAGGTGCCGTTGCCGTTGCCGTTTTTCCCGTTCCCGTCCCTGCCGTTGGACGTCCCGCCGTTGTCTTTGGGCGGCCGGGACCCTGAAATGACAATGGCGTCAAATTCCTGCCCCACATGGTTGACCAGCAGGGCGGCTTCCACGGTGTCCAGCGCCATGCGCTCCATCCGGCTGGCCAGCTGGTCGGAGCCCGCCATTATTCCTGGCAGGAGCGGCAGCGCCTCGCGCGCCCAGACCGGCACGCCGCCGCCGCTGCACAGCGCTTCACAGATCACCAGGACAAAACGGTCCACAAGGCGGCGCAGCGGAGCGGTGGTGTGCGCGTAGGACGCACCAATGGCCGACTGGATCGCATCCGCAGGGACAGTGCCGTCGAAAGCGGTGTAGGCGGCGCCGCGGAACAGCATCCCGGCCGAATGCAGAATGGCCAGTTGGCGCGGCTCCGTGGGGTCCAGGGTGCGGAGGTATTCGCCGTAGCTGATCTTCCCGTTCCAGGGCTTGCCCAGGACTTCGGTCTGGAGCCGGAAGTGGTCCAGGGAGCGGCTGTCCGGCGCAGGCATGGTGCGCAGGATCCCCACCTTACCGTCCAGCATGAGCCGGGCCGCGGCCATGCCGGTCATGAGGGAAATCTGTGCGTTCCAGTCCTCCACGGGAAGCTGCGGTGCGGCGGCAATCCGGTAGCCGCCGTCGGGAAGCTGGACGATTTCCTGGTCCGGCATGTTCAGGCTGGCGCCCCCGCGCTCACGCTCCAGCGCCACGCGCTTGAGGCCTACCTCTTTGAGCAGCTGGAGAACCGGCGGCGCCGTGCCCGCGTCGAGCTCCTTTTGGGCGCCCTTGTAGCTGAGCTTGTCGCGGCTGCGGATGCGTGCCCGCCGCACGTTGACGGCAGTGACTTCCGCGGCGCTGTTGAGCCGGAAGTCCCAGACAAACGCCGGGCAGTCCTGGTCCGGGAGCAGGCTGCCGGCACCTTCGCTGATGACCTGCGGGTGCAGCGGAATCCGGCCGTCCGGCGCGTAAAAGGTCTGTCCGCGGCGCCGCGTTTCGGCGTCCAGCGGGCCTCCCGGCCGGACGAAAGCGGGCACGTCGGCGATGGCATACAGCACCCTGTAGCCGCCGCCGTCGGGTTCAATGAAGAGGGCCTGGTCCAGGTCCGTGGAGGATTCCGGGTCGATGGTGATGAATCCGACGTCCGTCAGGTCATAGTCCGGCATGTCCAGCGAGGCCACGGCCGCTTCGGCATCCGCCAGGACCTCCTGAGGGAATCCGGCAGGCAATTCCAGCTCGGTACGCAGCGCGCTCAACGCCTCCTCGAGCGCGTTCCTGTGCTCGTGGACATTGGGAGCCAACCGATGATGCGACACGAAAATCAGCCTAGCCCGAAACCCCCGGAACGAGGAACAGCCGGGCTAACCCGCGGCGTCGAGGGCGGCGAGCAGCGACGCAGCGGCTTCGGCCGGGTCCGGCGCCTCCGTGATGGCGCGGACCACCACGATCCGGCGGGCACCCGCAGCGGCCACCCGGTCCACGTTGCCGTGGTCGATTCCGCCGATGGCAAACCAGGGCAGGCCGGCCGGCGCCACGGACGCGGCGTGCCTGACCAGGTCCAGCCCGACGGCGGCGCGCCCCGGCTTGGTGGGCGTGGCCCACAGTGGACCCACGCAGAAGTAGTCCAGGCCCGCCGGCCCCGGCGCCGCGGCCACCGCCGCGTCAACCTGGTCCGGCGAATGCGTGGAAAGCCCGATCGCGGCGCCGTCCAGGAGGCTGCGCGCTGCCTTGAGGGGAAGGTCCTTCTGCCCGATGTGGAAAACGGGCGCCCCGGAAAGGGACGCGATGTCCGCCCGGTCGTTGACGGCCCACAGCCGGCCGTGCCGGACGGCAGCCTCGCGCAGCACCTCGAGCAGCTCCAACTCCTCCGCGGCCTCCAGGGCCTTATCCCGGAGCTGGATGATGTCCACGCCGCCGGCGAACGCGGCATCGACAAACCGGGCAAAATCGCCGTGGGCGCGGCGGGCGTCGGTGCAAAGGTACAGGCGCGCGGACGCCAGGGCGGCA
Source organism: Pseudarthrobacter sp. NPDC092424 (assembly GCF_044754925.1). Lineage (NCBI taxonomy): Bacteria > Bacillati > Actinomycetota > Actinomycetes > Micrococcales > Micrococcaceae > Pseudarthrobacter > Pseudarthrobacter sp. NPDC092424. The sequence continues at coordinate 223,308 of NZ_JBIVQC010000001.1, forward strand.
GCGGGGGACACATTCATGGCTGCAAGCCTAGTTCCTCTAAACTGGCCTCGTACTGCGGGAGCCTGCGGCAGCTGTCACAAAAGCGCCGGGCTGAGAGGGCGTCAGAGCCGACCGCTTGACCTGATCCGGCTAATACCGGCGTAGGGAAGGAACCATATGGGCAACCCCACCAGCGGATCCGGCGCGGCCGACGACGGCGTAATGCGTGCCGACGTGGCAGTCGTCGGAGGCGGGGTGATAGGCCACAGCATCGCGTGGGAGGCCCGCCGCTCCGGCCGATCCGTGGTGCTGGTGGATGATGCCCCCGGAACCGGCGCCAGCTGGGCGGCGGCCGGAATGCTCGCCCCCGTCAGCGAACTTCACTACCAGGAGGAAGCCCTCCTGGAGCTGATGCTGGAATCCTCCTCCCGGTGGCCCGGTTTCGCGGCCGCCCTCAAAACCGCCGCGGGCGCGGACCCCGGATACCTCGAGACGCCGACGCTCGCCGTCGGCGCGGACGCTGCGGACAGGCAGGCGCTGCTTGACCTTCGGGCCGTGCAGAAGGCCAACGGCCTCGACGTGGAGCCACTCACGGTCCGGGAGGCACGCCGCCGCGAACCGCTCCTGAGCCCATCGATCGCCTGCGCCCTGGACACCCCCGCCGACCACCAGGTGGATCCGCGGCAGCTGGTGGCCTGCCTCCGGCTGGCGCTCTCCCGGCACGCGGACGGAGAGGGAGGGGCAGGCACCAGGGTTGCCGGCGCCGTCGACGGTTACGCGGTAATGGCCAGGGCAGCGGGACTGGCGTGGGCGGACGACGTCGTGGCCGGAGTCCTGCTGGAAGGCGGCGGAAAGGTTCTTGCGCGGGAGACCGTGGTCGCCAACGGTCTGCACGCCGGAGCGCTGGGCGGGTTGCCCGAGGGCCTGGCGCTGCCGCTGCGCCCGGTGTACGGCGACATCCTGCGGCTCGCCGTGCCAACGCAACTCCGGCCGTTGGTGACGGCGACGGTACGGGGCCTGGTTCATGGCGTGCCGGTCTACCTGGTGCCGCGGCAGGATGGAACCGTGGTCATCGGCGCCACCCAGCGCGAAGACGCCCTGGGCGGGGCGGCCCGTCCGGAGGCCGGAGCGGCGCACGGTGCCGTCTCCGCCGGCGGGGTTCACCAGCTCCTTCGGGACGCGCAGACTCTGGTCCCCGCCGTCGCCGAACTGGAACTGCTCGAGTGCACCGCCCGGGCCCGCCCCGGAACCCCGGACAACGCGCCCCTGCTGGGCCGCGTACCGCTGCCCGACGCCGCCGGAGGATACGTCCCCGGGCTCGTCGTCGCCACTGGCTTCTTCCGCCACGGCGTCCTGCTGGCGCCGGCGGCCGCGGCCGTCTGCCGCGCCCTGCTGGACGGCACCCGTGACCCCCGCTGGGCGCCGTTCGACCCTGCCCGGTTTTCCGCAGCCGCATCACGCCACGACACCAAGGAGAGAGCATGAACATCATCCTGAACGGAAGCCCGCGCGCCGTGGCGGACGGCGCCTCCGTTGCTGCGCTGGTCAGCGACATCACCGGCCGGCCGCTGGCAGCAGACGGCCAGGCCGCCGACGGGCGCAAGCTTGGCGTGGCAGTGGCGCAGAACGCGCACGTGGTTCCGCGCAGCCAGTGGTCCGCTACGGCGCTCGCCGAGGGCGACGACGTTGAGCTCGTAACCGCAGTGCAGGGAGGCTGACACCGTGACCGAAACAAGCCGCCCGTCATCAGCCATGGAAACAGCATCGGCTGACGGCCTGGTTATCGACGGCATACCGCTGCACTCACGGCTCATCATGGGGACAGGGGGAGCGCCCAGCCTGGAGGGTCTCGGTGCCGCACTCCTGGCCTCCGGCACCGCACTGACAACCGTGGCCATGCGGCGCTATTCACCGGCCGAGACCGGCTCGCTGTTCCAGCTGCTCGTGGACCACGGGATCCGGGTGCTTCCCAACACGGCGGGCTGCTTCACGGCCCGGGATGCCGTCCTCACCGCCGAACTGGCCCGCGAGGCCCTGGAGACGGACTGGATCAAGCTGGAAGTCATTGCCGACGAGCAGACCCTCCTGCCGGATGCGGTGGAGCTCGTCGATGCCACGGAACAGTTGGTGGCCCGGGGCTTCAAGGTCTTCGCCTACACCAACGACGACCCCGTCCTGGCGCTGCGGCTGGAGAACCTCGGGGCCACCGCCGTGATGCCGCTGGGTGCCCCTATCGGAACGGGTCTGGGCATCCTGAACCCGCACAATATCGGGCTGATTGTTTCCCGCGCCTCCGTTCCCGTGGTGCTGGATGCCGGGATCGGTACGGCCTCCGACGCTGCGCTGGCCATGGAACTGGGTTGCGACGCGGTGCTGCTGGCGACAGCGGTGACGCGGGCACAGAACCCGGCGCTGATGGGTGCGGCCTTCAAACACGCGGTGGCTGCCGGCAGGATGGCCAGGGTTGCGGGGCGTATACCGCGGCGCGAACATGCATTGGCGTCATCCGCCATGGAGGGCCGGGCCGAGTTCCTGTAACGCTAAAGGCGGAGGGCCGCGGTCAGGCGCTCGGTGTCCTGCCGGGCGCGCGTGCGGCCCAGGTAGGCCACCGCGGCGATGGCTGCGCCGGTTCCGAGAAGCACAGGAAGAACCCAAGGCAGCCAGGTCAAACCGGGCAGGTAGCCAAATCCTGCGGCCATGAGGATGGTCCAGGTCACCGATGCCACAGCAACGGCAACCCCCGCGGGGAGGCCGGCGCCGTACTTGGCATGGCGCTTGTCATTGGCCCACACAAGGAATCCTGCGGCAACCGCTGCGAGCACGACAATGGTGAGCGAGAGCATGGATCTCCTTTAACTTAAAGCCGCGGCGGCCAGGCGGCCGCCGCGGGCAAAGGGTTCTAGAACTGGCCGAAACCTACGCGGCGGACTTCTTCGGCCCCGATTTCGACGTAGCCCAGGGCGTTTCCGGGAACGATGATCAGGCGGCCCTTGTCGTCCTTCAGGCGCAGTTCGCTGCCCGTGTTGATGGCTTCGCCGACGACCTTGGCCACGGAGTCTGCGTCCTCAGCGGACTCCAGTACGATTTCGCGGCCAACATTCTGCACGCCGATCTTAATTTCCACAGGGGCCTCCCAGCCGGTCAAATGTTCAGGGACCTCAACGAGGTGTTCTCTTATTTGTAGTCTAGGACTCTTTGGGGAAACGAGAGATTCCGCGCCAAGCTAAACGGTAAATGAGGTCACTGGCCACATCCAGGTCCAGATTCCCGTCCGTTTCCAGCCAGTAGCGTGCACTCACCTGGGCCATTCCGGCCAGGCCGCGGCCCAGCAGCTGGGCTTCCAGCTGAGGAAGCTTGGTGTCCTCTGCGATGACCCGGGCTATGGCATCCGCGAAGGTGCGGTTCAAAGTCTCCAGCCGGGAGCTGACATCGGCGTCATTAATAAGGTCGGATTCGAAAACAAGCCGGTGCGCCTGGTCATCGCTGGCGATAAACCGGAAGTAGGCGCGCATCACGGCCTGGACGCGCTCTTTGTTATCCGTGGTGGAGTTCAATGCTCCCAGCAGCAGCTCAGTCAGGGCCGCCAGGTGGCTGTCCAGAAGGGCAAGATAGAGCTCACGTTTGGACGGAAAATGCTGGTACAGGACCGGCTTGCTGACCCGCGCCGTCTCCGCGATTTCGTCCATGGCGGCCCCGTGGTAACCGTTGGCAACGAACACTTCCTGGGCTGCCGCCAGGAGCTGGGCACGGCGTTCATCCCGCGGCAGCCGTGCCGAGCGCTGGCCTGCGGGGCGGGTGACTGATTCCGGTGCTGCGGACGGGCGGTCTGCGCGTGCTTCTGGGACCACGGTTGTCCTTCTTTCCGTTGCGGTTACACCCACTTTACTGCGGGGTAATATGACCGGGCGGTATCCCGGGGCATACATTGAAGTATGGCCTCGTCTCTGACCGCAAATGTTGCAAATGTTTCCCTGGAACCCTTGGTGGAACCGGCAGGCGAACTCACACCGGCGGAAGTGGAGCGCTATTCGCGGCACCTCATCATTCCCGAGATAGGCGCGGTGGGGCAGCGGAGGCTCAAGAACGCCAAAGTACTGGTGATCGGTGCAGGCGGGCTGGGGTCCCCCGCATTGCTGTACCTCGCCGCGGCCGGGGTGGGAACACTGGGAATCATCGACGACGACACGGTGGAACTCAGCAACCTCCAGCGCCAGGTCATCCACGGCGTGGCGGATGTGGGACGCCCCAAGATCGAATCAGCGCGGGACGCGGTCCATGCCCTTAACCCGCTGGTGGAGGTCCGGCTGCACAAGGACCGCCTCGACGCGGCAAATGCGCTCGAACTGTTCGCCGGGTACGACCTGATCCTGGACGGTGCGGACAACTTTGCCACCCGCTACCTCGTCAACGACGCTGCCGCCATCCTGGGCAAGCCTTACGTCTGGGGTTCGATCTTCCGCTTCGACGGACAGGTGAGCGTCTTCTGGGAAAAACACGGGCCCACCTACCGCGACCTCTATCCCGAGGCGCCCCCGGCGGGTTCGGTACCCTCCTGCGGCGAGGGCGGCGTCTTCGGAATGCTGTGCGCGGCGGTGGGGTCGCTGATGGTGACGGAGGCCGTCAAACTGATTACCGGCGTCGGGCGTTCCCTGCTCGGGCGCGTCGCGCTCTTCGACGCCCTGGGCGGCAGCTGGCGCGAAATCCGCGTCGCGAAGGATCCCGCGGCGCCGCGCATCACCGAACTCACTGACTATGAGGCATTCTGCGGCCTTGCGCCGGAGCCGGAAACCGACACCGAGCACACCGTCACCGCGGCGCAGCTGGCCACCATGCTGGCCTCACGGAAGGCCGGACTGAAGGATTTTGAGCTGGTGGACGTCCGGGAGCCCGGGGAATACGACATCGTGCGGATCGACGGTTCTGTCCTGGTTCCGCAGGGCAGGATCCTCGCGGGGGAGGCCTGGCAGGAGATCCCGCAGGACAGGGACGTGGTGTTCCTGTGCAAGGGAGGCACCAGGTCCGGCAACGTACTCGCGGCAGCGCGGAAGGCGGGGTACCAGCGGGTGAGCCATCTCGACGGCGGCATCCTGGCCTGGGTGCGCGAAGTGGAACCGACCAAGCCGGTCTACTGAACGCCCCAGAACGCCCGCCCCGGACGCTCTCTCACTTAACGCGGCATATTGAAGGACGCTCTCTCACTTCTCCGGAGTTAGTGAGAGAGCGTTGCCGGAAATTGCGCAGGATGTGAGAGAGCGTCGCCGGAAATTGCGCAGGATGTGAGAGAGCGTTGCCGGGGAGGCAGGTCAGGCGCTTTCGAGGCCCTGGTGGTCCACCGGGCATTCGGCCAGCGGGGCCGCGGGTGCCGCAGGCTGTTCCACGGTGATCCCGTAGAGCGCTTCGAGGGCTGCGATGTAGTCGTCCTGCTGCCCGTTGGCGGCGAGTTCGCGGGCCCGGACCGTGGGCACGTGCAGCAGCTGCTTGACCATGCGGCGGAGCGCGAACTCCACTTCCTCGGCAGCGGCGGTGCAGCCGTGCCGGGCACGCACCTTTTCCATTTCGGCGTCCAGCACGTTCATGGTGTGGCGCCGGAGGGCAACGATGGCGGAGTCCATGGACCGCGCTTCGCGCTCCTGTTCGAACGCGTTGGCCGCTCCGGTGACAATGCCGCTGGCCTGGGCAAGGGATTCGGCCTGTTCCTGCGGCGCGGCGAGCCGTACGGACTCAAGGGTGAGCAGCTCCACGCCGTCCAGCTCGCCGACGGCGGGGTCGAAGTCGTGGGTGAGTGCCAGGTCGATGGCGATGAGCGGCTGCGGCGAGTTGGCGCGGACCTGTGCAAGTTCGCTGGCCTCGACGCGCGTATCAGATCCGCTGCAGCCGATCATGACGTCCGCGGCGGCAACGGCGGGGTGCAGGGAGCCGGCGTCCAGGGCAGTGCCTCCGCGGGTGGCCACGAAACCTTCAGCGCGGCCGGAGGAGGAAAAAACGGAGATGTCGGTACAGCCACGTTCCCGCAGCAGCGCCATGGTGGCGCCGGCGTAGGCGCCGGTGCCAAACACGACTACCTTCTTGGTGGACCAGTCCGGGTTCTCGGACAGGTCCGTGGCCAGGTCCAGCGCGACGGAAACGATGGAGAGGCCACGGGAACCGAGGGCGGTCTGGGCGCCGACATCCTTGGCTGTCTTCGAAGCCGCCTGGAACAACCGGACCAGGCCGGAACTGGCGGTTCCCTCGTGCTGGGCCGTGATCAGGGCGCGGCGGACCTGCCCGGCGATTTCGCGTTCACCGACGACGGCGGAGTCCAGTCCTGCGCTTACGGCAAACAGGTGCTGGCTCACCTCGGGGCCGACGCGGGTGCTGAAGGAGCGCGACACCATGGTTTCGCTCAGTCCGCTGGCCTCGCTGATCTGCGCCACGAGCGCAGCGCGGGCGGCCTCCACGTCATCAGGGTTGGGGGCTTCGCCATAGATTTCGTACCGGTTGCAGGTGGCAAGGACAACGGCACCCGTCACTGCCGGCGATCCGGACAGTGCGGATGTGGCAATCCCGGAGGAACCGTTGCTCAGGTGAGCAACAGTCTCAAGGTCGATGTCGGCGTGTGTAGCCACCAGAGAAAAAAGAACCACAGCAGACCAATCATAGCTTTTTCGCAGCACCGTAGAACAACTCCCTGGAGCGGCCGGGCGCCGGCCGCGGCTGTGATTCCTGCCACCCACCGCTTCGGGCCTGTGCCAATGACAGTCCGTCGTTATCTTTTGGGGCGGATTTTCGGCACAATCAGAGGCATGACTTCCAGCCCCGCCACCTCCGCTGCCGGCATGCTCGCCGCAGACCATCCGCTGATGGATGGCCGCACCGCGGACTCTCCGCTCATCACGGCTTACCGCGGCGGGAAGCCGTCCCGGCGCCCAGTCTGGTTCATGCGCCAGGCCGGCCGGTCGCTGCCGGAATACCTCAAGGTCCGGGAAGGCATCGCCATGCTGGACTCGTGCCTGCGGCCGGAACTCGCTTCGGAGATCACCCTCCAGCCGGTCCGCCGCCATGACGTGGACGCCGGGATCTTCTTCTCGGACATCGTCATCCCGTTGAAGCTCGCCGGCGTCGGCGTGGACATCGTCCCGGGCGTTGGCCCGGTGCTGGACAAGCCGGTGCGCACGGCCGCGGACGTCGCGGCCCTGCCACAGCTCACCTGGGAAGCCCTGGAACCCATCCGCGAAGCCGTCCGCCTCACGGTCGCCCAGCTGGGCAAGACGCCGCTGATCGGCTTTGCCGGCGCCCCCTTCACCCTGGCCGCCTACATGGTCGAGGGCAAGCCTTCCCGCGACCACCTGGGCCCGCGCACCATGATGCACGCTGACCCGGAGACCTGGACGGCCCTGGCCAACTGGGCGGCCGATGCCTCCGGAATGTTCCTGCAGGCCCAGCTCGAGGCCGGCGCCTCGGCAGGCCAGCTCTTCGACTCCTGGGCAGGCTCCCTGGGCCTGGCAGACTACACGCGGTTCGTTGCCCCCGCCTCGCGCCGCGCCCTGGACCATGTCCGCCACCTTGGCGCCCCGCTGATCCACTTTGGTACCGGCACCTCGGAGCTTCTGGTGGCCATGCGGGACGTGGGCGTTGACGTGGTGGGCGTGGACTACCGGCTCCCGCTGGATGAGGCCAACCGCCGCCTGGGCGGATCCAGCCCCCTGCAGGGAAACATCGACCCGGCACTCCTCTCCGCTCCGTGGGACGTCCTTGAAGCCCACGTCCGCGAGGTCATCGCGGCCGGCTCCTCGGCGCCCGGCCACGTCCTGAACCTGGGCCACGGCGTCCCGCCGGAAACCGACCCCGACGTCCTCACACGGGTGGTCAGCCTCATCCACTCCATCTCACCCGAGTAACAGCGATGGACGGCACCCCGGCCCCCCAGGCTGCATCCGCCCCGGCACTTGTGGTGGGCGGCGGGATCTCCGGCCTGCTGTCCGCGCGGGAACTATCCGCCGCCGGGCATGCCGTCACGGTCCTGGAAGCCTCCGAGCGCTGGGGCGGCTGCGTGGGCAGCCACACGCTTGCCGGCCTCACCCTGGACAGCGGCGCCGAGTCGTTCGCCACCCGAACGGATGCGGTGTCCGGCCTGATTGCCGAACTCGGGCTGGCCGGCAGCATCGTGGCCCCGCGCCCTGGAGGCGCCTGGGTGCAGTTGCCGGAAGGGCCGCGTGAACTGCCGCGGACCGGCGTCCTGGGCATTCCCGCCAATCCGTGGGAGCCGGAGGTCCGCCGTTCGCTGGGCCTCGCGGGCTCGCTGCGCGCCACCCTGGACCGGTTCCTGCCCGCTTCAATCGGCGGGGCGGCGGAGGTCACCAGCGTCTCGGACCTGGTAAGGACCCGCATGGGTTCCCGTGTGCTGGAGCGCTTGGTGGCGCCCGTGGTGGGTGGCGTCCACTCGGCCGATCCCGGGATGCTCGACGTCGACATGGTGGCGCCCGGGCTTCGTGCGGGCCTGCGGAAGCACGGTTCCCTCGCTGCCGCGGTTTCCGCCCAGCGCCGGGGCGCGGCCGGAGTTGCCGGGCCGGACGCTGCGCGGACGTCTCCGGCAAAGGCGGGTTCCGCCGTGGCCGGCCTGGAAGGCGGCATGCATACCCTGGTCTCCGCGCTCGTGTCCGACCTCCGTTCCCGGGGTGTCCGGCTCCTGGCCGGGACGGCCGCCACAGCTGTTGCGCGCACCCCGGAGGGATGGCGCGTCACCGCAGGAGGAAAAACGTACGACGCCGGCCTGCTGGCGGTAGCGGTGGAAGGTCCCGCCGCCGTCGGGCTGCTTGAGGGCGCGGTACCGGGGATTTCCGGCACCGCCCCGCTGTCCGGGCCGGACGTGAGGCTGGTCACGCTGGTGCTGGACAAGCCCCGGCTCGACGCCCGCCCGCGCGGCACCGGCGTCCTGGTGGCCCCGCAGACCCCCGGCATCGAAGCGAAGGCGCTGACGCACGCCACCGGCAAATGGGACTGGCTCGCTGCGGCCGCGGGGCCCGGCCGGCACGTGGTCCGGCTCTCCTACGGCAGGGTGGACGGCCTTGGCCGGCAGGGTGACGGTCCGGCCACGGAGGAGGATCTACTTGAAGCCGCCCTCCGGGACGCGGCCAACCTGCTGGGCGTGCCGCTCTCCCGCGCCGACGTAGTGGACTGGGACGTGGTCCGGTGGCAGGGCTCCCTTCCCTTCGCCGCAGTGGGTCACCGCGCCCGGGTGTCCGTTATCCGCGGGGCGTGCGCCGCTGCCGGGGGCCTTGCGCTGGTGGGCGGCTGGGTTGCCGGAAACGGCCTGGCCGCGGTGGTGGCGGACACCAGGGAGCAGATCCGCCGGCTCGCCGCCTGAATTTCCTTCTTTCCCGGGACTTCCGAATAGCCAGCAATGAGCGCGTATGGCTAGGGTCGATGACTATGACTCAACACAGGTCCGCACCCGCACAGCTGCGGACCGGTATCCATGGGGGAGTTGGGCGCGGCGCCGCAGCCGCGGCCATCGGCGCGGTGCTGGTCTTCGCCGCCGGCGCACCGGCAGCGAAGGGCACCCTGATCCCCGTCCCCACCGTTCCGGCCACACCGCCGGGCGGACTCATCCAGCCGCCCCTCGGCATCGTCATGCCGCCCAGGCCTGCCCCCACGGCGGATAGCCCGGCAGCCCCGGCCCCGGTCCCGGCTCCCACAACGCCTGCGACTGTCCCTGGTTCCGGAACCGCCGCTCCTTCCGCCGCTCCTGCGGTGGCCCCGGCAGCTTCGGCCGACACGTCCGCTGCCGCCGTGCGTCCCGCCAGCGCGGCAGCCACCCGGGAAAGCGGCACTGCGGAAGCCGCAGCGGGGGCCAACAAGGCCGCCCCGGAGCGCGGCCGGGACGGCGCGGCGGGGCAGGCGCCCAACCTGGTGCTCGCAGGGTCCGGCCTGGCCCTCTTGGCCGTCGCCGCAGCAGCCGGCGTGGCGTACGCGAGGCTTCGCGGTGCGCAGCCGTGAGCCGCGCCTGCCGGAGGCGGGGGCCGAGGCAAAACGTCGGGCAGACCCCGCATGGAAGTGATCTTCATCACTTCTACGTCTTGTAGAAGTTCTGGGTTTCGGCTTGGCGCATTTAAGGGGCAAACTGGTAACCATGAGCCACACTTCTGCCGAATCTGTCACTAAAACCGAAGAATCAGCCGAGCAGTTCTTCACCCTTTGGACGGTCTTCAAGCGCTCCGAAACGGTTGCCCGCAGCGCCCAGGCGGCCGCCGACTTTGAAGCCCTCCTGGAACGGCTCGCCGAGGGTGGCGTGACGCACCGCGGCAGCTACGACGTCTCCGCCATGCGCGCCGACGCGGACGTCATGGTGTGGCTCCATGGCCCCAGGCCGGAGGCCCTGCAACAGGCCATCCGCGACATCCGCCGCAGCACCCTCTTCGCGGGCACTGACATCGTGTGGTCCGCCATGGGCGTGCACCGTGAGGCGGAATTCGCCAAAAACCACACCCCGGCCTTCTCCCGCGGAGTCGCGCCCGCCGAGTGGCTGTGCGTCTACCCGTTCGTCCGTTCCTACGAGTGGTACATCCTTCCCGAAGCCGAGCGTGGCAAGATGCTCCGCGACCACGGCCTGCTGGGCCGCGATTTCCCGCAGGTCATCTCCAACACCGTGTCCTCCTTCGCCCTGGGCGACTGGGAATGGATCCTGGGCCTCGAGGCTCCCGAACTGGTGGACCTGGTTGACCTGATGCGCCACCTGCGCGCCACCGAGGCCCGCAACCATGTCCGCGAAGAGATTCCGTTCTACACCGGACGCCGCATCTCCGCCGCGGAGATCGCCGAGGTTCTGGCATGACCCCCGTCAACCCCGTCACCGAGGCCGGCCGGATGGCTCCCAAGCGGTATGACGCCGTGCTGCTTGCCTCCTTCGGCGGGCCGGAGGGCCAGGAGGACGTCATTCCCTTCCTCCGCAACGTCACCCGCGGCCGCGGCATCCCGGACGAGCGGCTCGAGGAAGTGTCGCACCACTACCGCGCCAATGGCGGCATCAGCCCCATCAACCAGCAGAACCGCGAACTCAAGGCAGCCATGGAGGCGGAGCTCGCCGCCCGCGGCATCGACCTTCCGGTGCTGTGGGGCAACCGCAACTGGGACCCTTACATTCCGCAGACCCTCCAGGACGCATACGACGCCGGGCACCGCCGACTGCTGATGGTCACCACGAGCGCCTACTCCTGTTACTCCAGCTGCCGCCAGTACCGCGAGGACATCGGCATGGCCCTGACCGAGACGGGCCTGGACGGACGCCTGGAAGTGGATAAGGTCCGCCAGTACTTCGACCACCCCGGATTCGTGGAGCCCTTCGTGGAAGGCACCGCCGCCGGGCTGGCCGAGGTCCGTGCCAAGCTGGCTGAGGCCGGCACCCCGGATGCTCCCGTCCAGATCCTCTTCGCCACGCACTCCATCCCCACCCGGGATGCCGAAGCTGCAGGCAAGTCCGACGCAGAGCCCCGCGAATTCGAGGAGGGCTCCGCTTACGTGGCGCAGCATCTGGCCACCGGCGCCGCTGTTATGGCCCGGGTGGAGGAGGAGTCCGGCCTCACCGCACCGTGGTCGCTGGTGTACCAGTCCCGCTCCGGCGCCCCGCACGTGCCCTGGCTCGAGCCGGACATCAATGACGCCATCGAGGAACTGGCCGGCAAGGGCATCAAGGGCATCGTCATCGTGCCGCTCGGTTTCGTCAGCGACCACATGGAGGTTGTCTGGGACCTGGACACCGAAGCGCTCGAAACCTGTGCCAACCTGGGCCTCGCCGCCACCCGCGTTCCCACCCCCGGAACGCACCGCAGGTTCGTCCAGGGCATCGTGGACCTGATTTCCGAGCGGACCGTGGACCACAACATCAGCGACCGTCCGGCAGTGACGGGCCTGGGCCCCTGGTACGACGTTTGCCGCCCCGGCTGCTGCGCCAACTTCCGCGGCGAAAAGCCCACCATTGCGGGTGCGGACACCACTGTGGGGACAGGACACGACCCCTACCCCGCGGGGTCCGAGACAGCGGCGGGAGCCACGCAGCAGTGACGGTCAGGATCGGCACCCGCGCGAGCAAGCTCGCCCTCACCCAGACGCAGCACACTGCCGACCAACTGGCCGCAGTGGGCGGGTTCCCCGTGGAACTGGTCCACATCAGGACCGACGGCGACGTCCTCACCGGCCCGCTGTCCCAGATGGGCGGCACCGGCGTCTTCGTGGCCGCGCTCCGCGACGCCCTGCTGCGTCATGAATGTGACGTTGCCGTGCATTCCCTGAAGGACCTTCCCACCGGGGCAGCCGTGGGGCTCAGCCTGGCGGCAACGCCCCGCCGCGTTGACGTCCGGGACGTGCTCTGCGCGCGGGACGGGCTGAAACTGGCAGACCTCCCCGCCGGCGCGACGGTGGGCACCGGTTCGCCCCGCCGTGCCGCCCAGCTCAGGGTTGCCCGGCCGGACCTGCAGATCCTGGACATCCGCGGCAACGTGGACACCCGCCTGGGCCGGGTTCCCGGACTTCCGGGCAACAGCACGGACCAGGTTGTTCCCGGTAAATCCTGCGACCTTGACGCCGTGGTGCTCGCCGCCGCGGGCCTGGAGCGGATCAACAGGCTGGACGCGGTCAGCGAATTCCTGGAAACCGACGTCATGCTGCCCGCCGCGGGCCAAGGTTCCCTGGCCATCGAATGCCGGACCGCCGACGCGCCGCGGAAGGCCGGTTCCACGGAAGGTTCCCAGGCTGTCCTGGCCCAGGCACTGGCGGCACTGGACGACGCCGACACCCGGCTCGCCGTGACAGCCGAGCGCGCCCTGCTGGCCCGCCTGGAAGCAGGCTGCGCCGCACCGGTGGGCGCCTATGCCTACCGCAAGGGCAGCATGCTCCATCTTGAAGCCGTGGTCTGCGCGGTGGACGGCACGGCAACGGTCCGGGACAAGCGGGCCACTGACGGACTCACCGAGGTCGGTGCAACCCTCCTGGGCATCGAACTGGCCGAGGCGCTGCTGGCTGCCGGCGCCGCGGACATCGCCGACCTCCAGGCTTCCTGACGCGGCGATGGAGGAGCCTTTCGGTGGATCCGCGCCCGGCACACCGCTGAACGGTGCCCGGGTGCTGATCACCCGGAGTCCGGAGCGTGCGCAGCCGCTCGCCGCAGCGCTGCAGGAGGCCGGTGCGACACCGTTGCTGCTGCCCCTCATCGACTTCGAACGTGCACCGGACCAGCACGCCCTCGATGTCGCCTGCGACGCCCTCAGCGCCGGTGCCTATGGCTGGCTGGTCGTGTCCAGCGCCACCACCGTCCATGCCCTCGCGGGCAAGGCGCGTGAACGCGGGCTGACCCTGCACCGGCTGGTACCGGCCGGCACCAGGATCGCCGCAATCGGCCCGGCCACCCGCCGCCAACTCGAGTCCGAGGGCCTGCGGGCGGACCTGGTCCCGGCCGGCGGGCAGTCCGCCGCAGGCCTCCTGGAAGTATGGCCTGGCGGCGGCACCGTACTCCTGCCGCAGGCGGACATCGCCGCGCCGTTCCTGGCCGAAGGGCTCTCGGCCGCCGGCAGCACCGTCACGGCCGTGACCGCCTACAGTACGGTGGAGTACCCGGCGGCCGCCGAACGCAGGCTCGCCGTCGGGACGGAGGCCGGGGCAGGCGGGGATGCGCCGCCGTCGTACGTCCTGCTGACTCCGGAAGGGGCGCGCGCCGAACTTGCCGCCGGCCGTATCGACGCAGCTCTCGCAGCGTCACCCAGCGCCGTCCGGCGCCTCGCGGAACTGCTGCCCGACGGCGCGTGCCGGCTGGTGGTGATCGGGCGGTCGACGGCGGAACAGGCGGCCGCACTTGACCTCCGGGTTGCAGGGGTGGCGGCTGAGCCCACCCCCGCCGGGCTGGTCGCCGCGGTAGCACGCGCCCTCAACCCGCCCTGACGCCACCGCGCCCCAGCCACCGATCCCACCATGTGAAGGACAGGACCATGAGCTTCCCCAACCAACGCCCCCGCCGCCTGCGCACCACACCGGCCATGCGGCGCCTCACCGCTGAAACCCGGTTGGCGCCTGCCGAGCTGATCCTGCCGGCGTTCATCCGCGAAGGACTCACGGAACCCCACCCCATCAGTTCCATGCCCGGCGTTGTGCAGCACACGACCGGCACACTCAAGCGGGCCGCCGCCGAAGCCGTGGAACTCGGCCTGGGAGGCATCATGCTGTTCGGAATTCCGGAAACCAGGGATGCCGAAGGGTCGGCATCCCTGGACCCGGACGGCGTGCTGAACATGGCAATCCGAGACGTCCGGGCCGAGGTCGGCGATGACCTGGTGATCATGAGCGACGTCTGCCTCGACGAATTCACTGACCACGGGCACTGCGGGGTGCTCGACTCGAACGGGTACGTGGACAACGACCGCACCGTGGAAATCTACGCGCAGATGGCCGTGGCACAGGCAGACGCGGGGGCGCACATGCTGGGCCCGTCCGGCATGATGGACGGCCAGATCGCCGCGATCCGCAGGGCGCTGGACGCTGCGGGGCACGTCAACACTTCCGTCATTGCCTACGCAGCCAAATACGCGTCCGCATTCTACGGGCCCTTCCGGGAAGCCGTGGATTCCCAGCTCACCGGCGACCGGCGCACCTACCAGATGGATGCCGGCAACCGCACCGAAGCGCTGCGCGAGGTGGAACTCGACCTTGCCGAAGGTGCGGACATCGTGATGGTGAAACCGGCCATGAGCTACCTGGACATCGTTGCCGACGTCGCGGCCATGAGCCCGGTGCCGGTGGCCGCCTACCAGATCTCCGGCGAGTACGCGATGATCGAGGCGGCTGCGGCCAACGGCTGGATCGACCGCCGGGCGGCAATCACCGAATCCGTGCTGGGAATCCGCCGTGCCGGCGCCGGCATGGTCCTCACCTATTGGGCCGCCGAGCTGGCCGGCTGGCTGAAGGAGTCCCGCTGAGCGCCGCGCCGGCCCCGGGCCCCACGGCACCCGTGGGCGGGGACCGGATCCTCCTGGGCCTGAACACCTTCGGCGACGTGGGGGAGAACCCCGGCGGCACCCCGCAGCACCACGCCCAGGTGCTGCGGCAGGTGCTGGAACAGGCGGAACTGGCGGACGCCGTCGGGCTTCACGCCTTTGGCGTTGGGGAGCACCACCGCAAGGACTACGCCATCTCGGCCCCCGAAGTGTTCCTGGCGGCCGCTGCGGCCCGGACGCAGCAAATCCGGCTGGGATCGGCCGTCACCGTGCTGAGCTCCGATGATCCCATCCGGGTCTTCCAGCGGTTCGCCACCGTGGACGCCATCTCCAACGGCCGTGCCGAAGTGATGCTGGGGCGCGGATCGTTCGTGGAGTCCTTCCCGCTGTTCGGGCTGGACCTGGCGGATTACGAGGTCCTGTTCGAGGAGAAGCTGGAGCTGTTTGACAAGGTCCGCGCGCAGAAACCCGTGCACTGGGAGGGCCGCACCAGGCCCTCCCTAAATGGATTGAGCGTGTACCCGCCCCTGGAACACCACCTGCTGCCGGCATGGATAGGCGTGGGCGGAACGCCCGAGTCCGTGCTGCGTTGCGCCCAGTATGGCTATCCGATCATTTTCGCCATCATCGGAGGGCAGCCTGCCGCGTTCGCTCCGTTGGCCGGCCTCTACCGCGAGGCGATGGCCAAGTACGGGCACGCCCCGCAGCAGGTGGCCACGCATTCTCCCGGCCACGTGGCGGACTCGGACCAGCAGGCCCGCGAGGAGTTCTTCCCGCACTGGCTCAAGGTGCGGAACCGGCTTGGTGCCGAGCGCGGGTGGGGTCCCGCGGGCCGGCCGGAATTCGACGCCCTCTGCTCACCCGAGGGGGCGCTGTACGTCGGCTCGCCGGAGACGGTGGCCCGCAAGATCGCCTCGCTGAAAAAGAACCTTGGCGTGGATCGGTTCGACCTCAAGTACAGCAGCGGCCCGCTTCCGCATTCCGCGATGATGCGCTCCATCGAGCTGATGGGGACCGCCGTGGCACCCCGCGTGGCTGAACTGCTCGGCCAGTGACCGGCCGGCCAACTGAGAGAATAGGGACCATGACTTCCAGCACCACTCGTAACGAGGCACTCTTCGACCGCGCGCGGCAACTCATGCCCGGCGGCGTCAACTCTCCCGTGCGGGCCTTCGGCTCCGTGGGCGGAACTCCGCGGTTCATGGTCTCGGCCAAGGGCGCCTACCTGACCGATGCCGACGGCAATGAATACGTTGACCTGGTCTGCTCCTGGGGTCCCGCCTTGTTGGGCCATGCGCACCCGGCCGTCCTCGAGGCCGTGCACGCCGCGGTGGATCGGGGCCTGTCCTTCGGCGCTTCCACGCCGGACGAGGCCAATCTGGCCGCCATCGTCCAGGAGCGGGTGCCGGCTGTAGAACGGCTGCGGATGGTGTCCACCGGCACCGAAGCCACCATGACCGCAGTTCGCCTGGCCCGCGGGTTTACGGGCCGGAACCTGATCATCAAGTTCGCCGGCTGCTACCACGGCCACCTGGACGGCCTGCTGGCCTCCGCCGGGTCCGGCGTGGCAACCCTCGCCCTGCCCGGTTCCGCAGGCGTCACCGCGGCGACCGCCGCAGAGACGCTGGTGCTGCCCTACAACGACCTCGCCGCCGTGGAGGCAGCCTTTGCCGCCCACGGGCAGGACATTGCGGCCGTCATCACCGAGGCTGCGCCCGCCAACATGGGCGTGGTTACCCCGGCCGAAGGGTTCAACCTGGGGCTGTCACGGATCACGCGCGAACACGGCGCCCTGCTCATCATGGACGAGGTCCTCACCGGCTTCCGGACCGGCTACTCCGGCTACTGGGGGCTCACCGGCGGCGCCCCGGACGCCGCGGATCCCTGGACGCCGGACCTGCTCACCTTCGGAAAGGTCATCGGCGGCGGTATGCCGACGGCGGCACTCGGCGGGCGGGCCGACGTCATGGATTACCTCGCCCCCACCGGGCCGGTCTACCAGGCGGGCACGCTGTCCGGAAACCCGGTGGCCATGGCCGCGGGCGTGGCCACCCTGACCCACGCCACGCGGGACGTGTACGAGGCCATCGACGCCCGTTCCCTGGAACTGTCCTCAGCGCTGTCCTCCGCGCTGGACGCGGCCGGCGTGGACCACTCCATCCAGTTCGCCGGCAACCTGTTCTCCGTGGCATTCGGCACTTCGGCACGCGGCGTCCACAACTACGCCGACGCCCAGGCCCAGGAGGCCTTCCGGTACGCCCCGTTCTTCCACTCCATGCTGGACGCTGGCGTCTACCTGCCGCCGTCGGTCTTCGAAGCCTGGTTCCTGTCCGCAGCGCACGACGACGCCGCGATGAACCGGATCCTCGACGCCCTGCCGGCCGCTGCGAAGGCGGCGGCTGCAGCGCAAGGTTAGGCCCGGCGTCGTACGTTAACGAAAAATCCCCGCCTCCCGGACCATTCCCCGCCGCATTCGCGGGGGAAACGTCCAGGTGGCGGGGATTTTGGTCCCGGCTGCCTTAGAAGGCGGGGGTCACGTCACCGTTCGGCCATTCCTTCTCGATGAAGGCCTTGACCTCGGGGGAGTGCAGGAGCTCTTCCAGCTTCTGGATGCGCGCATCCTCGGCGGAATCCTCGCGCCAGGCCAGGAAGTTGGCGTAGGGGTTGCCCTCCACGGACTCCACGGCGAGGGCGTCCTCGGTGCTGAGGCCGGCCTTGAGGATGAAGTTGCCGTTGATCAGGGCCAGGTCCACGGAGGGATCCTTGAGGTCGTTGATCAGCAGTTCAGGCTGGTTCTCGGAGAACTCCAGGTTCTTGAAGTTCTGCTCGTCCGTCAGGGTCAGGACGGCGGAGTCATCCTCGATGTCCTTGACCAGGCCGGCAACTTCCAGGACCTTCAGCGCGCGGACCTGGTTGGAAGGGTCGTTGGTGATGGCCACCTTGGCGCCGTCCTTGATGTCCTTGATGTCCGTGGCCTTCTCCGAGAACGCGGCGTAGGGCTCGATGTGGACGCCTTCGCCGTGGCCGAACTTGTAGCCCTTGGTCTCCACCTGGTCTTCGAACCAGGGAAGGTGCTGGTAGAAGTTGGCATCGAGGGAACCGTCGCTCAGGGCCGTGTTGGGGGTCTGATAGTCCTCGATTTCCTTGATCTCGAGCTTCAGGCCGGCCTTGGGGGCAAGATCCTCGTTGACGAACTCAAGGATCTTGGCGTGGGGCACGGGGCTGGCGCCGACGGTAAGGGTTGCCGGGTTGGCCGGGTCAAGGGTAGCAACATCGGCGCTGGGGGTGGAAGAACCACCGCACGCAGCCAGCGTCAGCGCAGTGACGACGCCCGTGGCCAGGAGGGAGAGTTTCTTACGCATGGGATGCGTTCCTTTCAACTGCTGAATGGGAATGTGGGGCCGGAGAAGCCTCTTGGCGGTCCGGCTTAGCGGTGGTCCAGGCGCCTGGAGATCCATTCGCCCAGGACCTGGATGACCTGGACCAGGACGATGATGAGGACGATCGTGACCATCATGACGGTGACGTCGAAGCGCTGGAAACCGTAGTTGTAGGCCAGCTTGCCCAGGCCGCCGCCTCCCACCAGCCCGGCCATGGCCGAGTAGCCCACCAGGGTGACCACGGTGGTGGTGGTGGCTGCTACCAGTGCGGGAAGCGACTCGGGCAGCATCACCTTGTTGATGACCTGCATCCGGGTGGAGCCCATGACCTGGGCGGCGTCGATCTTGCCATGGTGGACGTCACGCAATGCGGTTTCCACCAGGCGGGCGAAGAAGGGGATGGTCCCGATGGACAGGGAAACCGATGCCGCCACGGGCCCCAGGCTGGTTCCGGTCAGTAGCCGCGCCAGCGGGATCAGCGCCACCATGAGGATGGCGAACGGGATGGACCGGGTGATGTTGACCACCACGTCGCTCATGATCCGGTTGGCCACCGGCATGGGCCGCAGGCCGCCGGGAGCGGTGGCATGCAGGAAGACGCCCAGGGGCAGGCCCACCAGGACCGTGAAGAAGGCGGAAATGCCCACCATCTGCAGGGTTTCCACGATCGCCTCAGGCAGGGCTTTGGCCAGGACCGGGTTGCTGAAAAGTTCGTTCACAGGAGTTCTCCCGACTGGCTGGCGACGCCGGTGTTATCCTCACCCGGGGCTGCTGCCCTGACGCCGATGCCGCGTTCGGTGAGGTAGGCCATGACCGCGTCGCGGTCCGCCTCCCGGGCAAGCTGGACGCGGAGGTGGCCAAACTGTTGCCCGCCCAGGGTTTCCACGCTGCCGGCCAGGACATTGAGGTCGATATCAAAATGCCGTGCGACGCCGGTGAGCACGGGTTCCCGCGCGCTCTCGCCGGAGAAGAGGATTTCCAGGACCGGGCCGCCCTGGAGTGCGCCCTTCAGGGGTTCGGCCGCAGGGAGCGGCAGCAGCGCCTTGGCCAGGCGGCTTTCCAGGTTTCCGGCCACCTCCTCCAGGGCGCCGTGTTCCACGATGCGGCCCTTGGCCAGGAGGGAGACGGAGTTGCAGACGCGCTTCACCACGTTCATCTCGTGGGTGATGATGAGCACGGTGAGCTGCAGCCGGGTGGTGAGGTCCTGGATGAGGTCCAGGATCTCGTCCGTGGTGGCGGGATCAAGGGCCGAAGTGGGTTCGTCACAGAGCAGGACGTCCGGGTCCGCGGCGAGGGCGCGGGCAATACCTACGCGCTGGCGCTGGCCTCCGGAGAGCTGGGACGGGTAGGCGTTCTCGAAGCCGGCGAGCCCTACAAGCGACAGCAGTTCGGTCACGCGGGCGCGGATCCTGTCCTTGGGGGTCTTGACCAATTCCAGCGGATGGGCCACGTTACCGGCGGCCGTGCGTGAGTCCATCAGGTTGGCGTGCTGGAATACCATGCCGATGCGGCGGCGGGCCGCACGGATTTCCGAGTCTTTGACCGAGCTGAGCTCGGTGCCGTCGATGCTGACCGATCCTGACGTGGGGCGGTCAAGCAGCGTGAGGCAGCGAACAAGGGTCGACTTGCCGGCGCCGGAGTGGCCGATGATTCCGTGGATCGAGCCTTTGGGAACCGAAAGCGAGACGCCGTCGAGGGCCACCACTTCCTTTTTCCCTTGGCGGTAGACCTTGCGCAGGTCAGTAACAGTGATCATTTATCCTCAGGAGATTGGCATGGGGCGGCGGCATAGCACAGGCGCCCGTTTGAACTTAATTATGTCAGTGGGGGTTTCGCGCCGTCACCTCTGCTGAATATTTTGCCAATATCGCATTATCCCGAATATCGTTTCGTTCTTCAGTGTGCCTGCAGTCCGCGCTGCGGTCGGGCAGACATTTCGGGGAAGGCGCGGTTGGTGCACCCGGCCGTGTGGTTCGCGCGTCAGGGTGTGATCCTGGTCCCAGCCCGGCTGTCCGGCCAACACGATCCCGCGGTGCCCGGCGCAGGCCCCCGGCATGCCGGCTAGAAGCCTCCGGTTGTGGCGTCCTGCGGGGGAAGGACGGGCCAGTCGCCTTCGATGACGGCCGTGGGTTTGGTCTTTCGCAGGTACCCCTGGAAGTCTTCGGCCTGGCTCACGGCCCAGTCCACTTGAAGCTGGTGAAGCTGGCCGGCGGGCATGACGAGCTTGGGAAACTTGCCGGCCATGGCATCCAGGACCTTCAAGGTTGCCAGCGCATCCGCCGCGGAGGTGTGGGCGTTGTCCAGCACCACGCCATACTCCTCGCACAGCGCTGTCAGAGTCCGCTTGCCCTTGCGGTACCGGTCTACCTGCTTGTTCATGATGTACGGGTCCAGGACCGGAAAGCGGGTGAGCTGCGGAACGCCGTAGCGGGCGGATTCCGCCGCCAGGACCGTGAAGTCGTAGCTGGCGTTGAACGCGATGACGGGGACGCCGGCGTCGAAAAGGTCCTGCAGGATTGTTGCCAACTCGCGGGTGACTTCGTGGGCGGGGCGGCCCTGGCTGCGGGCCTGCTCTGTGGTGACGCCGTGGACGTCGCTGGCTTCCGCAGGGATCTCCACTCCGGGATCCGCCAGCCACTCATGCTCCGCCACGAGCTCGCCGTACTGGTCCACCACCGTGACGGACGCCGTCACGATCCGTGCCGCGCGGGAATTGCGCCCGGTGGTCTCGAGATCGAATGCCGCGCGGGGGAGGGTGTTCCAGGTGCTCATGCTCCAACGCTATCGGGAGCGTCCGACAATCCGGCTGAACGCCACTGCGGCTACATTGGATCAATGCGGAGTGACTACGTGGAGGCGGTCCTGGCCGTCGTCGACCTGGTCCCGGCAGGCTCCGCCGTATCGTACGGCGACGTTGCAGAACTTCTGGGTTGCGGCGGCCCCCGCCAAGTGGGCGCCGTGATGAGCCACTTCGGCAGCACGGTGCCATGGTGGCGCGTTGTGACGGCCAGCGGCCACGCGCCCGCAGCGCACGGGGCCCGGGCGCTGCAGCACTACCTCGAGGAGGGAACGGCGTTGCGCGGGGACTACGCCGGATACCTGCGGACCGGTGAGGGGAACTGGCGCGTGGACCTGGCGGCCGCGCGCTGGGCGCCCAGCGAGGCGGATTTCCGGAGGATTGACGCAGTGATCCGGGATCGGCCGGTGCCGCTGCCGGAATTGTCAGTAGCTGATGATGGAATGTCCGGGTGACATTAACTGCTTCGCTTCCAGGGTTCCCGGACCAGGCGCAGGGCCATGACCCGGGCCACGCGCAGACACGCGACGCCGGCCCCGGGCTGCGCCTGCTTCCCCCGGCAAGGATCCACGCCGCCGCACCCGTCCTCACTCCGGACCAGCAGGCCGTGGTGGACGTGCCGGCAGGTTCCGGTCCTGTACTGGTACCCGGCGCTCCGGGGACCGGAAAGACCACCGTCCTCATCGAGGCAGCCGTTACGCGCGCGGTCCGTGACGGAGTGGATCCCGAACGCATGCTCATCCTGGCGCCCACGCGGCTGGCCGCAGACTTCCTGCGGGACAGCTTCACGGCCCGGCTGGACCGGAGCCTGAGCACCACGCCGGCCAGGACCTGGGCCTCCTATGCCTTCGATGTGCTGCGCCGTGCCAAGGCTGAAGGAATCCTTCCCTTGTCCCGGCCGCCGCGGCTGCTATCCGGGCCTGAGCAGGACCTCATCATCAAGGAACTCCTCGAGGGGCACCGCCTGCCCGGGTTGGAACTGCCCTGGCCGCGGGACCTGGACCTGGCCCTGGAAACCCGGGGCTTCCGTCAGGAGGTCCGGCAGCTCTTTGACCGGATCATCGAGTCCGGCCGGACCGCCGAGGACCTCGCGCTGCTCGGCGGGCAGGTCGGCCGGCCGGACTGGGTTGCCGCCGCGCGGCTTTACGCCGAGTACCGCGACGTCCTGGACCTCAGGATGCCGGAGGCTTTCGACCCGGCCGGGATCCTGACAGCAGCGCGGCACGTCTTCCAGGACGCGCCGGATTTCCTGGCCGCCGAACGGGACCGCCTGCAGCTGGTCCTGGCCGACGACATTCAGGAAGGCAGCCCCGCCGTGTTCGAGCTGCTGGCAGATATCGCCGCCGGACGTGATGCCTTCATCACTTCCTCGCCGGACACCGTGGTCCAGGGCTTCCGGGGTGCCCGCCCGGACCTGGTGGCGGACCTTCCGCGGCTGCTGTCCCCGGAGGCTGTCATCCTGGAACGTCCCCTGCGGTTCGCGCACCGCCATGCGCCCGCCGTGGCCAGGGCGTGGCAGGGTGTGGCCGGCAGGATCTCCCGGCGCGCCGGCGGGCAGCTGGCCCGCCGCCTCGAACCCCACCGCGACGGGAACGAGGCCGGAGCCGTGGAGGCCCACCTCGTCCCCTCGGCCGTGCATGAGCTCCGGTACGTCACGCAGCGGATCCTGGACCAGCACATCAACCACGGACGGGACCTCAGCCACATGGCCGTCATCGTCCGCAACGGCGGGCAGGTTGCGGAACTCCAGCGCTACCTGGCCGGGCAGGGCGTACCCGTGCGCGTTCCCGTGGCGGAGTCCGCCGTCCGGGACGAGGTCGCGGTGCGGCCGCTGCTGGACGCCTTTGCCATAGCCCTGGACAGCTCCCTTCTCACGCCCGAGGCTGCGGTATCGCTGCTTACTTCGCGGATTGGCGGAGCCACGTCCATCGAACTGCGCCGGCTCCGGCAGTCGCTTCGGCGGGAGGAACTTCAGGGCGGGGGCGGCCGGACCAGCGACTCGCTCCTCGTCGAAGCCCTGCTGCAGCCCGGGGCGTTGTCCACCCTCGGCATCGAGGGCCGCTCGGCCCGCAGGACGGCCCGGATGATCCAGGCAGGCCAGGTGGCTGCGCTGGAGCCTGGCGCCAATGCCGAATCAGTGCTCTGGGCTATCTGGAGCGCAACCGGCCTTGCAGCGGAGTGGACCCGGGCGGCCCTGTCCGGCGGCCCCCACGGCGCCCGGGCGGACCGGGACCTGGACGCAATGATGGCCCTGTTCCACACCGCTGAACGCTATGTTGACCAGATGCCGGGAGCCGGCCCGGAGCAGTTCCTGGAGTACCTCCTGAACCAGGAACTCCCCATGGACACCCTGGCGGCACGGGCGCAGGTGGACGACGCCGTGGAGCTGATGACGCCCGCCAGTGCCGCCGGCAGGGAGTGGCCGGTGGTGATCGTCGCGGGCCTCCAGGAAGGCGTGTGGCCCAATACCAGGCTCCGCGGTGAACTCCTGGGCAGCACGCTTTACGCCGACGCTGTGGAGCATGGGGTTCCCTATGCCCTTCAGCGCGACCCGCTGAGCAGGCTGCGGGACATCCGCTACGACGAGCTGCGGAGCTTCTCCACCGCGGTGTCCCGGGCACGTGACCTGCTCATTTGCACAGCAGTTTCCTCCGAGGATGACCAGCCTTCCTCGTTCCTGGACTACATTGCGCCGCTGCCCGCCGGCAGCACTGGCCGTGGCTATACCCCCGTTGACCGTCCCACCACCCTTCGCGCCTTGGTGGCCGAACTGCGGCAGCATGCCCAGCTCGGCGGGAACGCCGGTCACGAAGCAACGCGGGTGCTGGCGCACCTCGCCGCGGCGGAACCGCCGATACCCGGCGCCCACCCCGATTCCTGGTGGGGGCTTGCGCCGCTCAGTTCCGACCAGGCCGTAGTGCCGCCGGACGGTACTGTCTTTGTCTCGCCTTCCAAGGTCGAAACGGTGCAGAAATCGCCCCTGGACTGGTTCGTCCAGGCGGCCGGGGGCGAGGCGGCCACCGATTTTGCCCGCAGCCTGGGCACGCTGGTGCATGCCATTGCACAGGAGCTTCCGGAGGCCTCCGGCTCCGAGTACGTTGCCGAATTGGTTAAGCGTTGGCCGGCCTTGGGAATGAAGGACAACTGGGAAGGACAGTTGGATTTCCAGCGGGCGGAGGCCATGGTCCGCAAGCTGGCGCTGTACGTGCTGGCCATGCGCTCCGAAGGGCGCAGCCTGGTGGGCGTGGAACAGGACTTCGAGGTTCCGCTTGGTTCGGTCACAGCGGACGACGGCGGCAGGCGCCTCGGCGTTTTGCGCGGCCAGGTGGACAGACTGGAAATCGATGGCGACGGCAGGCTGGTGATTGTGGACCTCAAGACCGGCAAACGGCAGCCGGGCAAGGGCGATGTTCCGCGCCATCCCCAGCTCGGCGCCTACCAGGCGGCGGTGGTGGCCGGCGGGTTCGCTGCTGAGGACGGCAGCGGCAGCGTACCTGGCGGTGCAGTCCTCGCACAACTGGGAACCGGGGCGAAGGGGCCCGCCATCCAGCACCAGGACGCGCTGGACCCCCAGGAGAACTGGGCCATGGACATGGTGAAGGAGGCAGCGGCCGTGATGGCAGGCAGCACGTTTGAAGCACGGCACGATCCTGCCAAGGGAGGGCACGGCGGTCATGGCTGCCGGCTTCCGGAAGTCTGCCCGCTCTGCGTCCGCGGACGGCAGGTCACCGAATGAGCGGCCAGCATCCCGGCGTGCCGGAACCGAGGTTCACACCGGAAGAGCTGTCGGGGCTGCTGGGCGAGAAGAACGTGCCCACTCCGGAACAATCCGCCATTATCTCTTCGCCCCTGGCTCCGCGCCTGGTCATCGCCGGGGCAGGTTCCGGCAAGACGGCAACCATGGCCGACCGGGTGGTGTGGCTGGTGGCCAACGGCTGGGTGCGGCCCGAAGAAGTCCTCGGTGTCACCTTCACCCGGAAGGCGGCCGGGGAACTGGCATCCCGGATCAGGGCCAAGCTGGCCACGCTGCAGCAGCTGGCCCGGCAGGACGGCAGCCACGGCTTCCCGGAAGGCCTGTCAGGCAGCGAGGCGCCCGAGCCGAAGGTATCCACCTACCACTCCTTCGCCAGCGGAATCGTCTCCGACTACGGGCTCCGGCTCGGTGTGGAACGGGACGTGGTCCTGCTGGGCGGCGCGCAGGCATGGCAGCTGGCCAGCGAGGTGGTGGAAGCCTACGACGGCGAGTACGCCCACTTCCGTACTGCCAAGTCCACGCTGGTTAAGGCTGTCATCCAGCTTGCCGGTGAGTGCGCCGAGCACCTCCAGGACCCGCGGGACGTCGAGGCGTGGCTGATGGCCCGGCTGGCGGAGTTCCAGGCCCTGCCGTACCTGGACGGCAAACCGAAGAACCCGCCGCAGGCTGCGGGCGATCTGGCAACCATGCTGCGTACCCGAGCCAGCGTGGCGGACATGGTGGCCAGGTACGCAGCCGCGAAACGGGCACGGGGCGCCCTGGACTTTGGCGACCTGGTGGCATTGGCCGCGCAGGTGGCCCGGGACGTTCCGCTGGCGGCCACCCTTGAACGGCAGCGCTATAAAGTGGTGCTCCTTGACGAGTTCCAGGACACTTCACACGCGCAGCTGGTCCTTTTCTCCCGCCTGTTCGGCGGCGGGCACGCCGTGACGGCGGTCGGTGACCCCAACCAGTCGATCTATGGCTTCCGGGGCGCGTCCGCCGGCCAGCTCTTCCACTTTGTGCGGGAGTTTCCCGTCCGCAACCACCCGGACGGGGCGCCCGGCAGTTGGTCTCCCGCGCCCACGTCGTACCTCACCACGGCGTGGCGGAACGGCCGGAACATCCTGGCCGCGGCCAACGTCATGTCCCAGGCGCTGGCAAGGGAAGCAGCCCAGCGGGGGCCCGGTAGGGGAGAACCGGACGACGCAGGCGCGCCGGCAGGTGCCGCCACCGGGGTTCCCGAGGTTCCTCCGTTGCAGCCCAGCCCGTTCGCGGCCGACGGGACTGTGGTCCTTGGCCGGTTCGCCAGCGACGCGTCCGAGGCAAAGGCACTTGCGCAGGACGTGCTGAAGTATCGCTTGACGGTCTTCGAAACGAAGCCGGACGGTTCACCGGTGCCGCCCGCGCTCGCGGTCCTGTGCCGCCGCCGTTCCCAGATGGAGGCCGTGCGGCGGGAATTCGACGCCCGCGGAATCGCTTATGAGATCGTCGGCCTGGGCGGGCTGCTGGACACGCCGGAAATCGTGGACCTCGTGGCCACCCTGCGCGTCCTCGCCGATCCCACCCGGTCGGACGCCCTGATGCGCCTGCTGGCAGGGGCACGCTGGCGGATCGGCCCGGCAGACCTCATGGCGCTGCGGGACTGGTCCGGCCAGTTGGCGGGGCGGCGCAGCAGGGCCTCCCAGCCCGCGGACGGCACCAAGGGGGAGTTCCTGCCGCAACAGCAGCAGGGCCCTGGCCAGTCAGTGGACGCAACCGACGACGGCGGCCCGGTCCTTGAGGGGGACCTGACCGACGGTGCCAGCCTGGTGGAGGCCCTGGACTGGCTGCCGCGCGACGGCTGGACGTCCACGCACGGGCGGTCCCTCACCCCGGAGGCGCGCAGCAGGATGGCACGGCTCTCCGCCGAACTCCGCCAGCTGCGCACCTACCTGGGCGACGATCTCACCACCCTCCTAGGCGAGGTGGAACGGGCCATGCTCCTGGATATCGAGGTGGCGGCCCGTCCCGGCACCAGCATCCACCAGGCCCGGCGCAACCTCGACGCGTTCCAGGACGCGGCCGCCGGATTCCTGCGCACCTCCCAGCGCGTGGATGTCATTGCCTTCCTGGCCTGGCTTGAGGCCGCTGCCGCAGAAGAGAACGGGCTGGAATCCCCGCCCAGCGAAGTCAACCGGGAGGCGGTACAACTGCTCACGGTCCACGCATCCAAGGGCCTGGAATGGGACGTCGTGTTCGTACCGGGCCTGAACGCCGGCGCCTTTCCCAGCGACCGCGACTCGCGGTGGAGCAGCGGCGCGGCAGCACTTCCCTGGCCCCTGCGCGGGGACCGGGCGGACCTGCCGCAATGGGATCTGGACCAGCCGGACCAGAAAGGCTGGATCGACGCGGAGAAGGATTTCAAGTCGGCTGTCCAGGCACACGGAGTGTCCGAGGAACGGCGCTTGGCGTATGTGGCCTATACCCGCGCCAAACACGTCCTGTGGGTATCCAGCGCCGCGTGGGTGGGCTCCCGCGCCGGCCGGGCCGAGATGTCTCCGTTCCTCGCCGAACTCGAAGCGCTCGCCCAGCAGGGCAGGGACGGTGCGCAGGCCGCTGCAGCGGTCCACCCGGCGTCCCTTGAGGAGGCCGCCCTGCCCGACTCCAGTCCGCTGACGCTGGACGCAGAGGTCGCCTCCTGGCCCTACGATCCGCTTGAGGGGCCGGTAGATCCCCGTACGGGAGCTCGCCTGCGGTCCGTTGAAGGGCGGCGGGCCGCCATGGAAGCTGCCGCGGCGCGCGTCCGGGCAGCGCTGGAATCTGTCCCGCAGGAGTCCCTGCTGCCTGAGACAGGCGGGACAGGCCATCCCGGAACCACTCCGCCGGTCTGGGCGAAGGAAGCCGCGCTGCTGCTGGAACGCCGGGCCCGGCGGTCACACGGCCAGGACGTCCATCTTCCCGGCCACATCTCGGCGTCCACTTTCGTGGAACTCAGTGATGATCCGGCAGCGGTCCTGGCGCGCCTGCGCCGGCCCGTCCCGCGTGAACCGGGCATGTCCGCCCGCAAGGGGACCGCCTTCCACGCCTGGGTGGAAGAGTACTACGGAACCAGCGGGATGCTGGACCTGGGCGAGGCCCCGGGCCCGGACGACCATATCGATGCCGCCTACGACCTCGACGCAATGGTGGCCACCTTCAAGGCCTCACCTTGGGCGGAACGTTCCCCGGTTTTCGTTGAGGTACCCGTGGAAACCCGGGTGGGCGACGTTGTGGTGCGGGGCCGCATCGACGCCGTGTTCCAGGACCCGGACGGCCGCTGGGACCTGGTGGACTGGAAGACCGGGCGGCGGCCGTCCGCCGGCCAGCTCAAGACCCGCGCGGTGCAGCTGGCCGTCTACCGGCTCGCCTGGGCACGGCTCAAGGGCGTCCCATTGGACGACGTCCGGGCGGCGTTCTTCTATGTTGCGGACAACCAGGTGGTGCGCCCCCACGACCTCGGGACCGCTGCGCAGCTGGAGGAGATGGTGGCTGCCGCGTTCAGTTCTTCCTGATCTCCACCACGGAGAGGGCAGCCGTGGACGTGTCCTCCGCGTTCGCGGAGGGCCCGACGCCGTCGCCGGCACCGTGGCCCGGCTCCGGCGGAATCGGGGTGACGTGCACTGCAGGCACGGCCTTCAGCGGAACCGGCTGGACGGGCGGAGCCGGCTGCACTGGCGGGAGCGGCGCGGACGGCTCCAGAGTGACCACCGGCTCCACCGAGATTGGCTGGCCGCCATGGCGCCGGATATCCTCGTCGAGCGACGTAAGCATGTCCTCCGCCTCGGCGACCATTTCGGCATCATCGGCCGCGATGCCCTTGACCAGGTACTGCGCCAGTGCAAACTCTGCTGACAGCGCCGCCCGCCGCAGGAGATGGGTGTCGGTGCTGTCGCGGCGTGCGGACGTGTAGGCGGCCAGCACTGCATCCACGAAGTCCTGTTCGTTAGACGCAACGAGCCACGCAAAATCGTCTGCGGGGTCGCCGATCCGCAGGTCGGTCCAGCCGGTCACGGCGCTCACACGGTCACCATCCACCAGCAGGTTGTCCTCGTGCAGGTCCCCGTGCACCACGCACGGGTTGAAACGCCACAGTGAGACGTCTTCGAGGGCGTGCTCCCAGCGCAGGAGCAGGCCGGCCGGAATTTTCCCGGTGGTGGCGGCCTGGTCCAGTTCGTTCAGCCGGCGCTGCCGGAACTCGTTGGGGGTATAGCTGGGCAGGTCGGCGTTGTTGACCAGGTCCAGCGGAAGGTCGTGGATCGCAGCCAGGGCGGTACCGATTTCCCTGGCGAGGGCCGGGGAACCGCCGGTCAGTTCCTCCACGCTGCGGGTGGAGCCCCCCAGGTGCGAGTAGACAAACGTACTCAGCGTTCCAAGGCGGACACTTCCGGCCACCGTAGGCATCAGGAACGGCAGCTCGGCGCGGACGGCTGGGGCAAAGGCCCTCAGTACCAGGAATTCGGTCTCCAGCCGGGCGCTCGCCTCGGCATGGCGCGGGGACCTGACCCGCCAGCGCTTGCCCTCCGAATCCAGCAGCAGGGCAGAATCGAAGTCCGCCGGATCGTCCGGGGCAGCACTGACAGCCGTAGGGGTCAGTCCGGGGACAGCCGCGGTAGCGACGGCTGCCAGTTCCATCGGTTCTCTTCTCACCGTTCCACGGTAGATTGCCCGCCCGCCAAGAGCCCGATGTGGCGGCGGCGAGTCTCCAGATAGGTATAAATCACCCGGGCCTGGTCCTCCCGCGGCCGAGAATGTCAATTGTCGGCTCCAGTCAGTACGGTGGATCCATGAGCCACGCGGAGTCTGTTGCACCGGCCCGCCGGGACCACCCGGCGCGGATGCCCGCCAACCACCTGATGGACACGGTGCTGCCGGTCCCGCCCGCAATGGTGGACCGCGGGTCCGCAGTCCGCATCCGCCCCGGGATGGTGAACGAACTGCTGGAGAGCCACGGCACCCTTGCCGTGGTCCTGTCGGGCCGGGAGGGGCTGGTCCGCGACGGCGCCCTGTTCCTCACGGGGGCCAGGGACCTGCGGGAGAGCATGGCCGCCGCCGGCATCGAACCAAACCTGGTGGTCTACCTCGGCGCGGCGCTGGCAGGCTCGGACTTGCCCCCCGGCACCCGGCTCCTGTTGTTCGTTCTGTCCGCGCCGGCAGAACCCGGCACGGCAGGAATTCCGGCCGATGCTGCCTGGCGGGGCTTCCGTGACGTTGCCGCCGGGCTCAGCGCCACCCACACCGCGCTCTTCGTCGAGGCCAGCGCCATTGCCAACTGGCATGCCGGCCATACCCATTGTCCGCGCTGCGGAGTGCCCACGCAGGTGGAAGCCGGCGGCTGGATCCGCCGCTGCCCCGCGGACTCCACGGAGCACTACCCGCGGACGGATCCGGCCATCATCGTCACGGTGGTGGGCCCGGACGGCCGGTTGCTCCTGGGCGGCGGCGGCCCGCTGGACGCCCGCAACTACTCCACGCTGGCCGGTTTCGTGGAGCCCGGAGAATCACTTGAGCAGGCAGTGGTGCGCGAGATCTTCGAGGAAGTTGGGGTGAGGGTCACCGCGTGCCAGTACCTCGGCTCCCAGTCGTGGCCGTTCCCTGCCTCCCTTATGCTTGGATTTACCGCCGTGACGGAAGATTCGGAAGCAACGCCCGACGGCGTGGAGGTCACCAGGGCGCGCTGGTTCAGCCGCGCCGGACTCCAGGAAGCCATCCTGGACGGTGAAATCACCATTCCGGGAAGGCTTTCCATTGCCCGGGCACTGATCGAACACTGGTTCGGCGGACCCATCCAGGACCGCACCGGGGCCTAGCGGTCCCTCCCGCCGGTTTCCGGCACGCGGCACTCGAGACAAAGAACAGCAGAAGTGACTCCAGAACATTTTGACGGTGCAGCATCCTTGGAGGACCGGATCCTTGGGGGCCTGGACGCCGAACAGCGAGAAGTCGCCAGTACCCTCAACGGGCCCTTGTGCGTGCTGGCCGGAGCCGGAACAGGCAAGACGCGGGCAATCACGCACCGAATCGCATACGGGGTCCATTCGGGTGTCTACACTCCCCAGCGTTTGCTTGCGGTGACCTTCACGGCCAGGGCGGCAGCGGAAATGCGCAGCCGCCTGCGCGACCTGGGTGCCGGGAACGTGCAGGCCAGGACGTTCCACGCAGCGGCACTGCGCCAGCTTCAGTTCTTCTGGCCACAGGCCGTCGGCGGCACCCTGCCGCACCTCCTGGACCACAAAGCCCAGCTGCTGGCCGAGGCCGCCCGCCGGCTCCGCCTCAGCACGGACCGGGCATCCATCCGCGACCTCGCATCCGAGATCGAGTGGGCCAAGGTCTCCATGCTCACTCCTGCCAACTACCTGGAGAATGCCCAGGGACGCGGAACACCCGGCGGATTCGACCCCACTGCGGTGGCCCGGGTGTTCCAGTCCTACGAGGACGTCAAGACAGACCGCAACGTCATCGACTTCGAGGATGTCCTGCTCATCACCGTGGGCATCCTGCAGGAGGACGAGAAGGTTGCCGCCACGGTGCGCGAGCAGTACCGGCATTTCGTGGTGGACGAATACCAGGACGTATCCCCGCTGCAGCAGCGGCTGCTGGAGCTCTGGCTGGGCGGCCGGGATGAACTGTGTGTGGTGGGCGATGCCAGCCAGACCATCTATTCCTTCACCGGGGCCTCCCCGAAGCACCTGCTGGGCTTTAAGGCCCGGTATCCGCAGGCCAACGTGGTCAAGCTCATCCGCGATTACCGGTCCACTCCGCAGGTGGTCAAGCTCGCCAATGATCTCCTTGCCGCCCGCCGCAGCGGCGGCTCCGTAGCGGACGCCGCCTGGGCTTCGCCGCTCCAGCTGGTGGCGCAGCGGCCCCCAGGTCCCGTACCGGGCTTCATCGAGTGCACGGATGACGAGGCGGAAGCCGCCACGGTGGCGGAAAAAATCAGGCAGCTCCTCGAAGCCGGCACGCCCGCCAGCGAGGTGGCCATCCTCTTCCGCACCAACGGACAGTCCGAAGCCTACGAGCAGGCGCTCGCAGCCGCGGGCATTGGCTACCAGCTGCGCGGCGGTGAACGGTTCTTTGCCCGCAAGGAGGTACGCGACGCGATCCTCCAACTGCGCGCCGCCACCCGCGCCGTGGCCCCGGAGGATGCCCCGGAGCCCTTGGGGCAGCTGGTGCGGGACATTGTCTCGTCCCTGGGCTATACGGAGGCGGCCCCGCACAGCGGTGGGGCGTTGCGCGAGCGGTGGGAGTCGCTGGCAGCCCTTGTGGCACTGGCCGATGACCTGGTCCAGGCCCGCGGTGCCGGCTTCGGCCTCGCGGACTTCGTGAGCGAGCTCCAGGAACGCTCGCTGGCCCAGCACGCACCCACGGTCCAGGGCGTCACGCTTGCTTCGCTGCACGCCGCCAAGGGCCTGGAATGGGATGCCGTGTTCCTGGTGGGCCTCAGCGAAGGTCTCATGCCCATTTCCTTCGCCGATACCCCCGAAGCGGTCGACGAGGAACGCCGCCTCCTCTACGTCGGCATCACACGTGCCCGCGAACACCTGTCGCTCTCGTGGTCCACGGCCCGCACTCCGGGCGGCCGGGCCAACCGAAAGCCCTCGCGCTTCCTCGATGGCCTCCGGCCGGACTCCGTGGCAGGCTCCGGGACCCGGGGGAGGACCGCCGTCGTCCGCCGAAAAGCTGCGGCACCCGCCGTCTGCCGCGTCTGCGGAAGCATGCTGGCCACGGGCGCGGAGCGCAAGGTGGGCCGATGCAACAACTGCCCGCCCAGCTATGAGGAACAGACCTTCGATGCGCTGCGGAGTTGGCGCCTGGAAGTGGCCCAGGCCGCGGACGTGCCGGCCTTCGTGGTTTTCACGGATGCCACGCTCACGGCGATTGCCGAAGCCCGGCCTGTCGCGCTGGAAGACCTCGCCGCACTGCCCGGCGTCGGTCCATCCAAGCTGGAACGCTACGGCGAAGAGGTCCTGCGGGTGCTTGCCGAAAGCCAGGCACTGTGAACAGCAGGCGGACAGGGCGTGCGCCTGCACAGGGCACTATACCTGCGGCTGCCCTCAGCACCCCGGACGGTTCCCCCGTGGAGGTGCGGCGTTCAGCCCGGCGCACCCGCACCGTGGCCGCCTTCTGGGAAAACGGCACCGCCGTGGTGGCCATTCCGGCACGCTTCTCCGCAGCGCAGGAGGCCGAGTGGGTGCACCGGATGCTGGCCAAACTGCAGCGGCAGGGGGAGAAGCGCGCTGTCGGCGGCCGCCGGCGTCCCGCCAGCGACGCCGCATTGGCGGAACACGCCACCGCGCTTTCGGCCCGCTACCTCGGAGGGCGCGCCGTTCCTTCCTCCGTCAGGTGGGTGGGCAACCAGAACTCGCGCTGGGGTTCGGCCACGCCGTCGGACGGAAGCATCAGGCTGTCGGACAAGCTGCGGCCCATGCCGCAGTGGGTCATCGACTATGTGCTGCTCCACGAGCTTGCACACCTGCTGGTGCCCTCCCACAACGCCGCCTTTTGGCGCCTCCTGGAGCCTTACCCGGAGACACAGCGGGCCAAGGCGTTCCTGGAAGGCGTGGCGTTTGCCACATCGAGGTCCCTGCCCGAACCTCCCGGCTCCTGCCAATAAGCCGGCCGGTCACTTGCCGTCGGAGTCCGGCGCGTCGTCGAATCCGCCGTCCAGCAGCTTCTGCAGGGCGTCATCCACTTCGCTGCCGCTGGCTTCAGCGAGCTTGCGGCGGCCGCTGAAGCCGCGGGGATCGTCCAGGTCTTCGGCTGTCGGCAGGAGGTCCGGGTGGTGCCAGATGGCGTCGCGGCCCTCAATGCCGCGTTCCTCCTTGAGGGTCGCCCACAGCGTGGCGGCGTCCCGAAGCCGGCGCGGCCGCAGTTCCAGCCCCACCAGCGAGGCAAAGGCCTGTTCCGCCGGACCGCCGGTTGCACGCCGGCGCCGGACCGTTTCGCGCAGGGCGGCAGCGGAGGGGAGGACATTTTCCGTGGCGGCGGCCGTCAGTTCGTCCACCCATCCCTCCACCAGGGCGAGGGCTGTCTCCAGCTTCTCCAGGGCCTGGTCCTGCGCCGGGGTGCGCTGCGGCATGAAGACGCCCTGCGAGAGGGCTTCCTGGATTCCTTCCGGATTGCCGGGGTCAAGTTCCCTGGCCAGCTCCTCGATACGGGAGGTATCGATGTGGATACCGCGGGCGTACGCCTCGATGGCGCCGAGCAGGTGGCCGCGGAGCCAGGGGACCTGAACGAAGAGCCGTGCGTGGGCGGCTTCCCGGACCGCGAGGAAGAGCCGGATGTCGTTTGCCGGCAGCGAAAGGCCTTCACCGAAGGCTGCCACGTTGGCCGGCAGGAGTGCCATCTCCAGATCCACCAGCGGCACGCCAATGTCGGTGGAGCTGACCACATCCGTGGACAGTGCGCCGATGGCCTGTCCCAGCTGCATGCCGAAGATGGCGCCACCCATGTTCTGCAGCATTGAGGAAGCGCCGCCCATCATGGACTTCATTTCCTCCGGCATCTGTTCAGTCATGGCTGAGGACAGCGCGTTTGCGATGCTGTTGGCCACGGGCTCGGTGAGCCGCTTCCAGGTGCCCAGTGTGGCCTCGACCCATTCGGCGCGGGACCACGCATGGCCGATCAGCCCCGTACCGGGCAGGTCAGTCACCGGGTCCAGCCACAGCTCCGCGAGCCGCAGGGCCTCGTCCACTTCCCGCGACTGCTGGGCCGTCACGGACGGGTCAGCGCTGCCGGCGGCCACCCGGCGGGCGTTCTCATGCGCCAGGGTCCAGTTCACCGGCCCCTCTGACGGGGCGCTCATCATGGCCTGGACTTGGGCGAACATCTGCGCCAGGAGGTTGGGATCGTTCGGCAGGCCCGCAGCCTTGGCCAGCTCGGCCGGGTCGAAGTTCTCCATCCCCTTGCCGCCCATCAGGTTCTGCAGCATTTCTGCCAGTGGATCCTTGGGCGTGTCATCGCCGTTGGACGAATTAAGTGGATTGGAGGTCATGGTCCTGCCGATCGTCGGTGTGACTGTTGATCAACCTTCACGGTACCCCCGCGGGAAGCGGCTGTCTGCCGGCCGGCGGCACCGTTCGCTGTCGGCAAAGACCGCCGCCCCGGGTCAGCGCGTACTCTTGGTGGGTGACGTTGATAGCCGAACCCAGGGACCGTGAATCCAGGGACAAGGAGCCCGGGGACGGGAAAGTGTCCGTCATGATGCTGGCGGGCATGACAGCCCTCGGATTGGGGATTGCGGTCGGGACCGTTCCGGTGCCGTACGTCATCGAATCTCCGGGGCCCACCTACAACACCCTTGGCAGGATCAACGACGCCCCGGTCATCAGCGTCAGCGGCCGGCAGGCTTACCCTGCCGAGGGAAACCTGGACCTCACCACGGTCTACGTCGACGGCGGACCCAACAGCCCGGTGAGCATCCTCGGCGCGTTCTCGGCCTGGCTGGATCCTGCCAGGAGCATCCACCCGGTGGAACTGCTATATCCCACCGGCACCACCAAAGAGGAAGCCGATGAGCAAAGTTCCATGGCAATGGCCTCTTCCCAGGAAAACGCCCTGGCATCCGCACTGAATGAGCTGGACATCCCGTTCGGTGAGAAGCTCCAGGCCGCGGAGATCCCGGAGGGCTCCGCTTCGGCGGGCAAGATTCTGCCGGGGGATATTTTCGCTTCCATCAACGGCAAGGCGGTCACCGCCCTCTCAGTCATCCAGAAGGAGCTCGCTGCCGGCGGCGGGGCGCCTGCCACCGTGGTGCTGGAGCGGGACGGAAAGCCGGTCACCGTGAGCGTCACTCCGCAGGAAGTGGAGGGCCGCCACATTCTTGGCGTCATGCTCAAATACCTGTTCACCTTTCCCATTGACGTGAAGATTTCGCTTGAGAAAGTGGGCGGGCCAAGCGCCGGCCTGATGTTTTCGCTGGGCATCATCGACACCATCACGCCGGGCAACCTGACCGGCGGCAGGCACATCGCCGGCACCGGAACCATCTCGCCGGACGGGCAGGTGGGCCCCATCGGAGGCATCCGCCAGAAAATGCAGGGCGCGCGGGAGGCCGGTGCCACGTTGTTCCTGGCTCCCGCCGAAAACTGCGGGGAGGTGGCGGAGCACGTCCCGGACGGTATGCAGGTGGTCCGTGTAGAGACGCTGGCGGAGGCACGCGCCGCCGTGGAACGCGCAGGTAACGGCCTGGACACGGCCGCTCTTCCTGCCTGTTCGAGCAACTAGACTGGCAGGAACTAAGCATTTCTGACCAGCAGCTATGAGGTATCGAGTTTGTCCCGTCCTGCCAGCCCCATGCCCACCGGAAGACCCCCGTCATCACGCGGTACCCTGACACCCACCCTGGTGGTTGTTGCGCTGGTTGTGGTGGGCTTCATCTTCTTTGCCAATGTCTGGACGGACGTGCTCTGGTACCGCCAGCTCGGTTTCGTCGAAGTCTTCATCACGGAAAACCTCTCACGGGCCGGCATCTTCGCAGGCGGGTTCGCAACGATGTTCCTGGCGGTGTACTTCGCGATCCGGATCGCCTACAACGCCCGTCCGGTCTACGCACCGGACTCAGACATCCGCGACAACCTGAACCGGTACCAGGCCCAGCTTGAGCCTGTCCGCCGCGTGGTCATGGTGGGGCTGCCGGTCCTCTTCGGGCTCTTCGCCGGCAGTGCCGCTGCCAGCCAGTGGCAGAAGGTGCTGCTGTTCTTCAACCAGGAACCCTTCGGCCAAACGGACCCTGAGTTCGGGCTGGACATCAGCTTCTACGTCATGACCCTCCCGTTCCTCGGCTTTGTCACCGGCTTCCTGCTGAGCGTTGTGGTCATTGCCGGCATCGCGGGGATCCTGACCCACTACCTCTACGGAAGCATCCGGCTCATGGAGCGGGGCGTTTTCACGAGCAGGGCAGCCCAGATCCACATTGCGGTCACGGGTGCGGCTTTCCTGCTGCTGCTCGGCATTAACTTCTGGCTGGACCGCTACGCGGCGCTGCAGGGCAGCAACGGCCGCTGGGCCGGCGCGCTGTACACCGACGTCAACGCCGTGATCCCCACCAAGGCCATCCTGGCCGTAGCGGCGCTGCTGGTGGCAATCCTGTTTGTGGTGGCGGCCGTGATCGGCCGCTGGCGGCTGCCCATGATCGGCACCGCGATGCTGGTGATCACCTCCATCCTGGCCGGCGGTGTCTACCCCTGGGTCATCCAGCAGTTCCAGGTGCGGCCGTCCGAGGAGACCCTGGAAAAGCAGTTCATCCAGCGCAACATCGACTACACCCGCAAAGCGTACGGCCTCGATACCATCCAGGTGGACCGTTACGACGCCACCAACACGGCCACCACCGGCGCGCTGGCCCCGGACGCCCAGACCACCGCGAACATCCGCCTCCTGGACCCGAACCTGATCTCCGACGCGTTTTCGCAGCTGGAACAGTACCGTCCGTATTACCAGTTCCCCGAGGCCCTCAACGTGGACCGCTACGAGGTGGACGGCAAAATCCAGGACACCGTTATCGCGGTCCGTGAACTGAACCCGGACAACGTGGCCACGAACCAGCAGGGCTGGCTGAACGAGCACGTGGTGTACACCCATGGCTACGGCGTGGTGGCGGCCAAGGGCAACAAGTTCACCGTGGACGGCAAGCCTGAATTCCTCCAGTCCGGCATCCCCTCCACGGGCGTGCTCGGGGATGACTCCAGCTACGAACCGCGCATCTACTTCGGTGAGTTCTCGCCGGACTACTCGATCGTTGGCGCCCCGGATGGGGCCCCCAAACGTGAACAGGACCGGCCGTCCGGGGAAGGCGAAACCCAGTACACCTTCGAGGGCAACGGCGGACCGAATGTCGGCACGTTCTTCAACAAGGTGCTCTACGCCATCAAGTTCCAGTCCTCGGACCTGCTGCTCTCGGACGGCGTGAATCCGGAGTCGCAGATCCTGTACGACCGCAACCCGCGTGAACGCGTGGAGAAGGTGGCCCCGTACCTCACCGTCGACGGGAACGCCTACCCGGCTGTGGTGGACGGCCGCGTGAAATGGATCGTGGACGGCTACACCACCACCCAGTTCTACCCGTACTCCCAGCAGCAGCAGCTGTCGGACGCCACTGCGGACTCCCAGACCACCTCGGGACGCGCCGTCGCACTGCCGAACAGCACTGTCAACTACATCCGCAACTCCGTGAAGGCAACGGTGGATGCCTACGATGGCAGCGTCACGCTGTACGCCTGGGATGACCAGGACCCGCTGCTGAAGTCCTGGCAGAAGGTGTTCCCGGCATCCCTGAAGCCGTACTCGGAGATGTCGGGGGCGGTCATGAGCCACGTCCGCTACCCCGAGGACCTGTTCAAGGTCCAGCGGGAACTCCTGGGCCGCTACCACGTCACCGATCCCTCCAGCTTCTACAAGACGAATGACGCATGGAGCGTCCCGGCGGATCCCACTGTGGACACCGACGTGAAGCAGCCGCCGTTCTACATGTCGCTGCAGATGCCGGACCAGGACAAGCCGGCGTTCCAGCTGACGTCGTCGTTCATTCCGCAGATTGTCAACGGCACGGCCCGCAACGTCCTCTACGGCTTCCTGGCCGCCGATTCGGACGCCGGAAACGAGGCCGGCGTGAAAGCCGAGAGCTATGGCAAGCTCAGGCTCCTGCAGATCCCGCCGGAAATCCAGGTCCCGGGTCCCGGGCAGGCGCAGAACAAGTTCAACTCCGACCCCACTGTGTCCCAGGCGCTGAACCTGCTGCGCCAGGGCGCCTCCGACGTGCTCAGCGGCAACCTGCTCACGCTTCCCGTGGGCGGCGGCATCCTCTACGTGCAGCCGGTGTACCTGAAGTCCACGGGCGAAACGTCCTACCCCACGCTCCAGCGCGTCCTGGTGGCGTTTGGCGACAAGGTCGGTTTCGCTCCCACCCTCGACGCCGCACTCAAGCAACTGTTCGGCGGCGACTCGGGCGCGGCTGCGGGCGACTCGGACAACAACGGCCAGGCGCCTGCGGATCCGACCCCCGGGGCGCCGGCAGCCACGGACGCCAAGGCGGAGCTGAAGGCTGCGCTCGACGAGGCCAATAAGGCCATCAAGGATGGACAGGCCGCGCTGGCGGCCGCCGACTTCGCGGCCTACGGCGAGGCGCAGAAGAAGCTGGCAGCGGCCCTGCAGAAGGCGGTCAGCGCCGAAGCGAAGATCCCGGCGGCCGCCCCGGCAGCCCCGACCGCCACTGCCGAACCCACGCCGTCCACGAGCGCGGGAAATTAGGGACGACGGCGGCACCCGGCGCCTGCTCCTCTGCGGAGCGGGTGCCGGGCGCGGGGGGAGACGGACATCACGGCCTCCCGATTTGGCCTGATGTTCACCGCCCGGTAAAGTAGTTCATGCGACGCGGGGTGGAGCAGTTCGGTAGCTCGCTGGGCTCATAACCCAGAGGTCACAGGTTCAAATCCTGTCCCCGCAACTGAAACGGAAAGTCCGGATACTGGAAACGGTGTCCGGACTTTCCTGTTTCCGGAATCACCCTGCTTTCTGCCCGGGTCTGGCGGGGTCCTGCTGCCAGGTGGAAAATTTCGAGGCCAAAGTAGGGTAGTGTTGGTCAAGCGACGCGGGGTGGAGCAGTTCGGTAGCTCGCTGGGCTCATAACCCAGAGGTCACAGGTTCAAATCCTGTCCCCGCAACTATGCAAAGGCCCCGACCGGCACAGCCGGGCGGGGCTTTTCCTTGTCCGGATATACTTGCGGTTCCTAGTATTCTCTTTCGCGGAGCCTCACGCGTCCGTGAGCACTTGGCCAGTCATTCTCGAGAGGAATGTTGATCGATGTCCACACCCACGAAGAAGCCCGGCGGCGCGGCGGGCCAGAGGTCCAAACTGTTTTGGGCCGTGCCGGCGGTCCTGGCGGCGCTGGTGGTCCTGGTTCTCCTGGCAAAGCTCCTCATGGGCCTGGGCCCGGTGGCCTCATTCGTGGCGGAATTTCCCGGCCATTCGGAATTGCCGGAAGGCGCGCCCGTTGGATTCCCGGCATGGCTTGCCTGGCAGCACTTCCTGAACGCCTTCTTCCTGTTGCTGATCATCCGCAGCGGCTGGCAGGTGCGGACCACCACCAAGCCCAGCGGACACTGGACCCGCAACAACAAGGGCCTCATCCGGACCCGCAACGCGCCCACCAAGATCACCCTGGAACTCTGGTTCCACCTGGCACTGGATGTCCTGTGGATCGTCAACGGCCTGGTGTTCGCGGTGCTGCTCTTCGCCACCGGCCAATGGATGCGGATCGTGCCCACCAGCTGGGATATCTTCCCCAACGCCCTTTCGGCGGCCCTGCAGTACGCCTCACTCAACTGGCCCACCGAAAACGGCTGGGTCAACTACAACGCCCTCCAGCTGCTGGCCTACTTCGCCACCGTGTTCATCGCCGCCCCGCTGGCCTTCATAACGGGCCTGCGGATGTCCGGCGCGTGGCCTAAGAAGGCGGCCGCCCTGAACAAGGCCTTCCCGATCGAATGGGCCCGCGCCGTGCACTTCCCGGTCATGATCTACTTCGTGGCCTTCATCGCCGTGCACGTGTTCCTGGTGCTGGCAACAGGGGCCCTGCGGAACCTGAACCACATGTATGGGGTCCGGGACGCCGACGACTGGTTCGGTTTCTGGGTGTTCCTGGCCTCGGTGGCGGTCATGGCCGCTGCCTGGTTCCTGGCACGCCCGTTGTTCCTCCGGCCCATTGCGTCCCTCATGGGCAAGGTCAGCCGCTGACCCGGCATCATCCAGCCGTCCCACCGGCCCCTGCCGGCGGCCTCAGCCGTCCTTGAGCCGCTGGTAGGCATCCAGGGCGCGCTGCCGGGACTCGGAAAGGTCCACCAGGGGAACCGGGTACCCGTGCGAGCCGGACTTCCACGGTTCGTGAATGGCTTTGGCGTCCAGTTGCTTCAGCTCCGGGAGGTAGGTGCGCAGGTAGGTTCCGGCGGCATCGAACTTCCTGCTTTGCGTTACGGGATTGAAAATCCGGAAGTACGGCGAGGCATCGGCACCTGATCCAGCCACCCACTGCCAGTTCGCCGGGTTGCTGGCAGGGTCGGCATCCACGAGGGTGTCCCAGAACCAGGCCTCGCCCGTGCGCCAGTCGGCGAGGAGGTTCTTGACCAAAAACGAGGCGGCCGCCATCCTGACCCGGTTATGCATCCAGCCGGTAGTCCACAGCTGGCGCATGCCCGCATCGACCAGCGGATAACCCGTGAGCCCCTGTTGCCAGGCACCGAGTTCCTCCGGGCCCGGCCTGTTCCATTCGAAGCGGTCGAATTCGGCGCGATAGTTCCGGGTGGCGAGGTCCGGGTTCGTGTACAGCAGGTGCCAGCAGAATTCCCGCCAGCCAAGTTCGGAACGGAAGATCCCGACGTCGGCCGGTACCTGCCGTGGGAAGCGGCGGCTGATTTCCCGCCATACCCGGAATGGGCTCACCTCGCCGAAGCGAAGGTGCGGCGAGAGCCGGCTGGTTCCTTCGATGCCCGGAAGGTTGCGTCCGGTTCCGTACTCCTGTGCCGGCCCGGCCAGGAAATCCTCCAGCCGGTGCCGGGCGCCTTCTTCTCCCGGCGTCCACTCCGCTGCCAGCCCGCCGCTCCAGTCCGGTGCGGCGGGCAGCAGGCCCCAGGTGTCCAAGTCGTCGCCGGCGCCGGCACCCGCCGGGGGAGGAGGCAGCGTGGGCGGGGCCGCCATCGGCTCCCGGATGCCATCCGTTGCCAGGCAGGCGCGCCAGAACGGGGTGAAAACTTTGTATGGCCCGCCCGCGCCGGTGCGGATGGTCCAGGGCTCGAAGAGGAGGTTCCCCTGCAGGCTCGTTGCAGCCAGGCCCTGTTCTACGGCCCAGGCCTTGATGGCGGCGTCCACAGTGCGTTCGGGCAGCCCGTAACGGCGGTTCCAGAAGAGGTGGCTGGTTCCCGTGGCGGCCGCGACTTCGGGTATGACGGCGGCGGCGGGTCCGCGGCGGAGGAGCAGCCGGGATCCGGCCGCTTCCAGGGAGGCGCCCAGGGCGGCCAGCGAGTGGTGCAGCCACCAGCGCGCCGCGCCGCCCAGGGGTCGTATCCCGTCCGAGTTTTCGTCCAGGACAAAGAGCACCGTTAGCGGCTGGTCCAGCCTGGCGGCCTGCGCCAGCGCCGGATTGTCGTCGAGGCGGAGATCGTCGCGCAACCAGACGAGGGAAGCTGAAGAGGGCATGGCTCCACGCTACACACCAGCGCTGAACAGCAGGAGCCGGGGCCCCGAAGGACATGCCTTCCGGGCCCCGGCCCCGAATGCCCTGCAGCGGGCAGTGTGCTTGTCTCAGAGTTTGTCGTAATCCACTTCGTCCACCGTGGTGCCGGCTGCGGACGTGCCGGACGCGCCGAGGGCCGGCGCGGCGTTTCCGGACTTGAGGGCGGCCAGGCGCGCCTCGATTTCCACCTGCTCCCCAAGGTCCTCGAGCTGGTTGAACTGGGCGTCCAGGCTGGACGCTGCGAGTTCCTGCTGGCCGCGGACCCGTGCTTCCTCGCGGCGGATCTTCTCTTCGAACCGGCCCACTTCGCTGGTGGGATCCATGATGTCGATGCTCTTGATGGCATCGTGCACCTGGGACTGGGCAGCTGCTGTCTTGGACCGCGCCACCAGTTCGTTGCGCTTGCTGGTCAGTTGGTTCAGCTTGCCCTTCATCTGTTCCAGGCCGGTCTTCAGCTTCTCCACCACTTCACGCTGGGATGCAATGGAGGGCTCTGCGCCCTTGGCCTCGTTCTCGGCTGCCATCTGGCGCTGCAGTGCCACCTTGGCGAGGTTGTCGAACTTTTCGGCGTCGGCGGTGTTGCCGTTGGACCGGAACTCATCCGCCTTGCGGGACGCGGCCAGCGCCTTGTTGCCCCAGTCACGGGCGTTGCGGACGTCCTCGTTGTAGTCGTCCTCGAGCATGCGCAGATTGCCGATGGTCTGTGCGACGGCGGATTCGGCCTCCGCGATATTGTTGGTGTAGTCGCGGACCATCTGGTCCAGCATCTTCTGCGGATCCTCGGCATTGTCCAGCAACGTGTTGATGTTTGCTTTCGCCAACTGTGCAATGCGGCCGAAAATGGACTGCTTAACCATGGTGATACCTTTCATCCTGCTCCGTGTCGAACTTCCAAAATGTTGTGCCCGGTCGGCCGCCGGCCGGTCCGGCAGCTAGAAACTGCCCGAGTCGCCGCCGCCAAAGTCGCCGCCGCCGAAGTCCCCGCCGCCCCAGCCACCGCCGTCGCTGTGGCCGCCGCCCCAGCCGCTGCCGCCACCGTTGAGGATGGAATTGATGAGGATGCCGCCCAGGATGGCACCGCCCAACCCGCCGCCGCCACCGCCGCCGAACATTCCGCCACGCCCATAGCCCTGCTGGGCATATCCGCCGAAATGGTCCACGTCCGCCTGCGCCAGCTGGGCCGCCTGGGCTGCGAGCCCGTGGGCCTGCTGGGCGTAGGTGAGTGCGGTCACCGGGTCCTGCCGCGAGATCGACAGGGCATAGTCGAGGTTCCGCTGGGCTTCTGCCAGCCTTGTGCGGGCTTCGGTTCCAACGCCTCCGCGCCGGGCGCCGATGTAGTCCGACGTGGCGCTGATCTGTGCCTGGGCCGACATGATGGTTTGCTGGAGGGCAGCCTGGGCCCGCCGGGCCTGTTCCTGCTGGTCCCGGATCCCGCTGAGTGCCTGGTCCAGGGACTGGTGGGCTGCCTCAACGCGTTCGAGGGTCCGGATAGGGTCGATTTTGCCGCCCTGGATTTCGGACTTGACCTGTGCCAAGGCGGCTTCCACACCGGCCACGGGACCGGCAAGTTCCGGATGTGAACCTGCTTGGAGGATTGCACGTGCCTGGGCCAGGTCCTGCGAGGTGTCCACTACGGCGGTGTCCAGGCCGGTCCGTGCTTTGTCCAGGTGTGTTGCAACCCTCGCGATGGCATCCAACAGGACGTTGGTCTGGTGCAGGCTTTCCTCCGCGGCACGGACCGCCACCGCAGCCAGGCTCGGTTCACCGTCGGCGAGCTTTTGGCTGGCCGTCTCCGTGGCGTTCTGCACGAAAGCCAGGCGCTCCTTGGCCTGCATGATGTTGTCGGAAACCTGCACCAGGGCGCTGTCGGCGTACTTGGCGCGCAGGGCGGCGAGGGTCTGGTCCGCCTGGGCGATCTTCGCGTCCGCTTCCCGGGCGCCGGACTGCACTGCAGCCAGGGCCTGCGGCGCGTTCTTCTCCAGTTCGCGCAGCGCATCGAAGTCCGCCTTCTGCTCCTGCAGGGACGCGAG
The DNA here is from genome assembly GCF_044754925.1 of Pseudarthrobacter sp. NPDC092424. Lineage (NCBI taxonomy): Bacteria > Bacillati > Actinomycetota > Actinomycetes > Micrococcales > Micrococcaceae > Pseudarthrobacter > Pseudarthrobacter sp. NPDC092424. The sequence continues at coordinate 267,424 of NZ_JBIVQC010000001.1, forward strand.
GGCTGCCTCGGAGCGGCGGATGATCTCGGTAAGCCAGGTGCGCTGCTGTTCTTCGGTATCAGGAATGTGGTCGTCCAGCTGCTGCTGGAGCTTGAACGACTCCGACATGTGGGCCTTGGCCTCGCTAAGGGCCTTGGTGAAGTTTCCGGTGGCGGCGTCACCGTACTGCGCCTGGGCAAAGCCGAGTTCGTGCTCACTGGACGTAATGGCGTCGTCCGCCTCCACCAGAAGTGAGCCGCTCTTCTTGCGGAGGTCGGGGATGCTGAGTCCTGCCAACGGGTCAGCCGGTGCACCCTGGGGGTTGGCAGCGCCGGCCGCCTGGGCCTTCCGGCGCTTGTTGCGGAAGTAGAGGTAGGCGCCTGCTCCGCCTGCTGCCACGACGCCCGTTCCCACCAGCACAGCGGCGCCGGCACCGTCACCGGACGGCACGGAGCCGCTGCCTCCGCCGGCGGCGTCGCCAATGGCGGCCGCGGTATCGATGGCTGCCTGGGCGTAGTCCTTCTTTCCGCCGGCGAGGTTTGCCACCACCGCGTTCTGCGTGATGTTGGTCCGCTTGGAGTAGATGGGGCTGGCTGAGTTGGGCGCAAAGTAGTAACGGCCTTCGGTGGCGATCGCCAGGATGACGTCGGCCGTGCCCATGCCCTTCTGGCTGGCAACGGCGGCACCCCACTGCGCGGGATCAGACGGGTTTTCAAAGGAATCAACAGTCACCACGTACAGGTTGTACTTGTGGTCTTCCAGGAGCTTCTGGACGGCTTCCTGGACTTCGCCCTTCCGCGCGCCCAGGACATTGGCCTGGTCTACGACGTTGGTGCCTGACGGGATCTCCACGGGATCTTCGGCGTGGGCCGCACCGGCGGGCAGGGCCAGCAGTCCGGCAAGGCCGATCACGGCGAGGAAACTCTTGAACTTTGACCGCATGTGCAACCCTTCAGCACGCTTCACGCTGATTCGGGCCGAATCAGGCTCCCGGAATGCAGCAGCGCCCCCAAGCGTCAATGTGAAGCCGCAGGTCGCTGTGGCAATTCATGTTGATTCTATGGTGCACCGCAGGCACCGTCCATCGGGGCGAATATGCCACCAGCGAAACGCCGGAGCGACGCCTCCGGCCCTTCAGCAAGCTCTCAGCAAACATCCGAACTTGTTCCAGCCGCGGGGTCCATAGTTAAGTGCAGACGAGGATGAAAGGAAGTCCCATGACTGAGAACCATACGCCCGGGAGCTCACCCGAGGGCAGCGGTGCGGAGCACCAGCCGGCGGACCAGCATCCCACCCGGCGCATGGACCAGCCCTACGGCCCGCAGCCAACGCAGGAAATTCCTGCTGCCGGCCGCCCGGACTATCCGCAGCACCAGCCGTTCTACGGCCAGCAGGGCCATTTCTCCGGCCAGCACGGGCCGCAGCAGGCGGGCAGCAGCTACGTACCCAACCCCAAGGATGCGCCGCGACGGAAGGCAACGTTCGGCGTCGGAACCCTCATCGCCAGCATCCTCGCCGCAGGCCTGGTGGGCGGCGGCGTAGCCACCGTGGGCTCGGCGGAACTGTTCGGCAATGCCGGACAGTCCTCTGCAGGCGGCAGCAGCCAGCCCGGAACGGTCATCGTCAACAACCAGGACGAGGTCAACGCGATTACGGCAGCGGCGGTGAAGGCAACGCCGAGCGTGGTCACCATCAGCGCCTCAAGCGGCAGCGCAGGCGGCACCGGCTCGGGCATCGTGCTTGATGACCAGGGCCACATCCTCACCAACACGCACGTGGTCACCCTGGACGGCCAGACGGCCAACGCCTCCCTGGAAGTCCGGACCAGCGAAGGGCGCGTCCTGGCTGCCAAGGTGGTGGGCACGGACCCGCTGTCCGACCTCGCGGTGATCAAGGTCGAGGATCCCTCAGGCCTGACCCCTGCCACGCTGGGGGACTCCGGCAAGCTCAATGTCGGTGACACCGCCATTGCCATCGGCTCGCCCCTGGGCCTGACGGGCACTGTGACGGACGGTATCGTCTCTACGCTAAACCGGACCATCAGCGTCGCTTCTTCCGCTGCCCCGGAGGAAGGGGACAATGCGGAGGACGACGAGGGCGGCTTTCAGTTCGCCCCTCCGGGGGGCGGAGAAAGCCGGCAGTCCTCCGGGCAGGGCTCAATCTCCATCAACGTCATCCAGACCGACGCGGCCATCAACCCCGGCAACTCGGGCGGTGCCCTGGTCAACACCAAGGGCGAGGTAATCGGCGTCAACGTGGCAATCGCGTCGGCCGGTTCCGAGGCCTCCTCCAGCAGCGGAAACATCGGCGTGGGCTTCAGCATCCCCATCAACCACGCCAAGCGCGTTGCGCAGGAGATCATCGACACCGGAAAGGCCTCGCACGGCCAGTTGGGCGTCAGCGTGAAGGGCAAGACCGCCACGGGATCGTCCTCCGGTTTCTCCGTCGGAGCAGATGTGGCCAGCGTGGAGCCGGGGTCCGCCGCGGACAAGGCAGGAATCCGCACCGGCGACGTAATCACCCGGTTCAACGACCGCCCCATCGGCGAACCCAACCAGTTGACGGCGGCCGTGCGCGAGCAGGCCCCGGGCACAAAGGTGGACGTCACTGTCCTCCGCAACGGCCAGGAGCGGACGCTGGAGGTCACCCTGGGCAAAGCGGCAAGCTGACCGGCTCGCACCCTTCACCCGTTCTTCGAGTCAGAAGGGGAGGACGACGGCGGGGCCCCCACGCGGGCGGGGACCCCGCCGTCGCGCGTTCCCGCCTTGCGTCCGCCCGCCGGGGTACACGGAGCGCTGACACGGGGGTTAACGGAAGAGGGCGCCCGCAGGGGCCTATATGGTTAGCTAGGAGCTACCCGTACGCCGGGCGTTTCCGCGGCCATGACCTTACCCGGCTGGCTGACCACAAGCATGGAAGGCTGCTGTAAATACAGTGGAAGAGACATTGAAAATCATCGTCCTGGTCAAGCATGTCCCGGACGCCCAGTTCGACCGGCACCTCAACGGAGAGGGTTTCACCGCGGACCGCAGTGAAAGCATCCTGTCTGAACTCGACGAGTACGCGTTGGAGGCCGCACTGCAGCTGGCCGAGGCGCGCGGCGGCAGCAAGGCGGGCAACCAGGTCATCGCCCTGAGCATGGGTCCCGCCGGCGCCGTGAATGCCGTCAAGAAATCCCTGCAGATGGGAGCCACCGAAGGCATCCACCTCAGCGACGACGCGCTGGCGGGCTCGGATGCCGCCGCCACGTCGCTGGCGCTCGCAGCGGCAGTGCGCCACGTGGGACAGCCGGACCTGATCATCACCGGCATGGCTTCCACCGACGGCGAGACCTCCCTGGTTCCGGCGCAGCTCGCCGAACGCCTCGGCCTGCCCCAGGTGACGTTTGCGTCCTCCCTGGAAGTGAACGGCGGCCGACTGACCGCACGCCGGGACGCGGACACCTTCTCGGAAACCGTGGAAGCGCCGCTGCCGGCAGTCGTGTCCGTGACGGACCAGATCAACGAGCCCCGCTACCCCAACTTCAAGGGCATCATCGCCGCCAAGCGCAAGAGCATCACCACGCTGTCCCTCGCGGACATCGGGCTCGACGCAGCCCAGGTAGGCCGTGCCGGCTCCTGGACCACGGTGGCCAACGCGGAGGAGCGCCCTCCGCGCACCGCAGGCACCATCATCACGGACGAAGGCGACGCCGGCATCAAGCTGGTCGACTTCCTTGCCGCCCAGAAGCTGCTCTAAGAGGGATCACTGACATGGCAAACGTACTCGTATTCATTGACAACCCCGGCGCCTCGCTGAAGAAGGCCCACCTGGAACTGCTCACCCTGGCCCGTACCCTGGGTGAGAGCACAGTGGCCGTCAACGGTGAACTGTCCGACGCAGCCGCCGCCACCCTGGCCGAATATGGCGCCAGTGCGGTCATGCGCCCCTCGTCGGCAGACCTCGACGACTTCCTCGTGGCACCCAAGGCGGCATTCCTCGCCGCCGCTTCCGAAAGCGCAGGCGCCACCACAGTCCTCCTGGACAACTCCCCGGAAGGCAAGGAAATCGCGGCCCGGCTGGGCATCCGCCTTAACGCGGGCGTGATCACGGACGTCGTGGCCGTAGACCCGGACGGCACCGCCCACAAGTCGGTCCTGGCAGGTTCCTACAACACAGCCTGCAAGGCCACCACCGCCGTCACCGTCCTCACGGTCAAGGCCAACAACGTCATCCCGGAGCCCGCCCCGGCGGCGGCCCCGGCCGTCTCCACCGTGGAGGTCCCGGCGGACGCCGCAGCCGCGGCAGCCCGCATCACCGGCCGGGAACAAAAAGTGGCCAGCGGACGCCCGGACCTGACCGACGCCCGTATCGTGGTGGCCGGCGGCCGTGGCCTTGACGGGGACTTCGGACCCGTGGAGGAACTCGCCGACGCCCTGGGCGCAGCCGTCGGTGCTTCCCGCGCAGCCACCGACGCCGGCTGGATCAGCCACGACGCGCAGGTGGGACAGACGGGCAAGACGGTCTCGCCCCAGCTGTACATCTCCGCAGGAATCTCCGGAGCCATCCAGCAGAAGGCCGGCATGCAGACCTCCAAGGTGATCGTTGCAATCAACAAGGACGCCGACTCGCCCGTCTTCGAAATTGCCGACTTCGGTATCGTGGGCGACCTCTTCGATGTCCTGCCGCAGGCCACTGCCGAGATCAAGAAGCGAAAAGGCTGATTGTTGGCTGATTCTGCGGCCGGCGCACAGAGCCCGTTCAACCCGGAGATCCACCGGGTTGGGCGGGTGCTCTGTTTCGCCGCCCATCCGGACGACATCGACTTCGGCGCTGCGGGAACCATCGCCTCCTGGACCGCCGCCGGCGTGAAGGTCAGCTACTGCATCATGACCGACGGCGACGCGGGCGGCTTCGATCCCGCGCACCGCGCGGACATCATCGCGCTCCGGGATGCCGAGCAGCGTCGCGCCGCGGCGCTGGTGGGCGTCAGCGAAATTCATTACCTGCACCAGCGGGACGGTTACCTCGAGCCCTCGCACGAGGTGATGAAGGCCGTGGTGAAACTCATCCGGGAAGTCCGTCCCGACGTCGTGCTCGCCATGCACCCTGAACGGAACTGGCAGCGGATCCAGAAAAGCCATCCGGACCACCTGGCTGTGGGGGAAGCGGTGACCCGTGCCGTGTATCCGGCGCTGGAGAACCCGTTCGCCTACCCCGAGCTTGCGGAGGCCGGGCTGGCTGCGTACAAGCTGCCCTGGCTGTGGCTATACGCCGGGCCGGAGGAGCGGGAAAACCACTTCGTGGACGTGACCGGCAACGTTGAGGCCAAGCTGCAGGCCATCCACGTCCACGTGAGCCAGCACCCGGACGTGGCCGCCATGGAAACCACCGTACGGCAGGGCATGCGCCGCAACGCGGCGCGGGCCGGAATGCCGGCCGGCGCCAGCGCCGAAGCGTTTCACGTGGTGGAAGTCAACGGCCCCGGCACCATCGCCGGGTTCTAGCGGCCGCGGAGAGGAGGCGCCTGCGCGCGCAGCTTACCTACGCTCCCAGCGGCGCCGCAGCGACCGTGGGAAGCGTCGGGGATGCGGAACCACCGGCAGGCTCAACGGTGATGCCAAGCGCCGCGGCGGACGAAATTCCCTTGACCATGGCCGGCTTGGAGAGGGCGTCGGCATCCATCAGCCCCTGCGACACCGGCGCCGAACCGTCCTTGGGGATCAGCCACATCTGGTAGACCTTGCCCTCGGGCGGAGCCGGAACGCCGTTCATCTTCACCACGGCGGCGTCCTTCTCGGAGGAGATGAGGACGGTGGCCGTGCCGCCGCCGGCAACCTGTACCGAGGCCTCGCGGACATCCTGGGCACGGACCACCTGGTTCATGGGGTCGTTCTGGTCAGCGAGGTAGGAGCCGACGCCCACGCCGCCCAGGGCGATGGCAGCTGCTGCCGCCACGCCTGCCAGCCAGCGGCGCGTGGCAGGGGGCCGGCGGAGCTTCCGCTCCCGGGCCAGGGACAGCTCGTCCGTAGCCGGCGCGTGCCCGGGCGCGGGGGCCGGCATGGTGGCCGGAAGCTGGGCCACGATACGGTCGAAGAGTTCGGCCGGCGGCTCTTCTTCGGCCCGGAACGTCAGTGCCAGTGTTTCCCTGGCCCCGCGGACCCGCTCGAAGAATGCCGTACGTTCGGCCTCGGGGGCGGCTGAGATATAACCGTCAATGGCCTGCCGCTCCTGCTCCGTGACCGCGTCCAGGGCGTAGAGCTCGGCCAGGTCCACGGCACGTCCGGACGCGAGGTCCGCGGCTATGGCGTCCCCGAAGGATCCGGTGGAGCGTCCCTTGTTCATGTCTGTCATCTCAACTCACCCCCAAACAGGTTTTCAATCGGATCAGCCCGTCGCGTATGCGGGACTTGATGGTCGGTACTGCAGCGTTCAGTTTTTCGGCGACTTCCCGATAGGTCAGCCCGCCGTAGTAGGCAAGGCGCACGGACTCCTGCTGGGTTTCGGTCAGGGTACCCAGGCACCGGACCACGGCTTCGGCTTCGAGCCTGCTGCCAACCTCGTCCGAGACCGAGTCATGGTCGATTTCCTGGGTGGTGGCCCCATACTTGGCTTCGCGGTCCGTTGCGGACTGTGACGAACGCACCCGGTCAACGGCGCGGCGGTGCGAGATGGTCATCAGCCAGGAGAGCGGGCTGCCGGCACGGGGATCGAACTTGGCCGCGTTCTGCCACACCTGGAGGAACACCTCCTGTGTGGTGTCCTGGCTCAACTCGGGGTCGATGAGCACGCGGCGTGCCATGCCGAAGACCCTGCGTGAGGTCAGCTGGTAGAACTCCGCAAAGGCTGCCTGGTCACCGCGGCCCGTGCGTTCGAGCAGGACGGTAAGGCGCTGGCTGAGATCAGCCGGAGGCTCGGTCACCGCGGCCGCGGCCTCGGAATTGGGAGCATTGGGAGTTTCCATTACTACCAAGCATAAGTCTCCCGGCGGTGATTCCCGGGCAGTTGGTCCGGCGCGACGGGTTCGTGCACGCAGATCCGTTCCCAGCAATGTCACGTGCACCTCCCTGCGTCTCCGTGGAACATTCCATTGTGGAATGTCCTCGAATGTCATTCGGTGCGCAGCGCCCGGCGGATGGGTGGGCATTCCACCCACGCCCCGGGACGGGGTTTTGCCGGTGCCGTCAGACTCGCGCGCCGGCGAAGCCGTGCTGGCGCCAGGCTTCGTAGACGGCGATGGACGCCGCATTTGCCAGGTTCAGCGAGCGCAGGGCGGGGCGCATGGGCAGCCGTACCGTGGCCGTCACATGCGGATCGGACTTCAGTTCCGCGGGCAGCCCCACGGATTCCTGGCCGAACATCAGCACGTCCCCGGGCTGGTAGTTGATATCCGTGTAGCTGGCGGAACCGTCCGACGTAAACGCATAGACCCGCCCTGGCTGCAGGTGCTGCCACGCGTCCTCGATGTTCCGGTGCACGGTCACGACGGCGAGGTCGTGGTAATCGAGCCCGGCCCGCTTCAGCTTGGCGTCCGAGAAGTCGAAGCCCAGCGGTTCCACCAGGTGCAGCTCGGCGCCGGTGATGGCTGCGAGCCGGATGGCGTTTCCCGTGTTGCCGGGGATTTCAGGGGAGTGGAAGAGGATGCGGAACACCATCCCATCCTAGCCGCGCGGGAAACGGGCTGCGCAGGGGGAATCAGTGCATCCCGCGCAGGAGCCGCGCCAGGACCGGAACGTTCACTGTGTTGGGCGCCGGGCCGGAGGAAAGGAAGTCCTTAACCCCGCGCACCATCCCGGCGGCGTTGACCACCCTGACGGTTTCCAGCTCACCGGCGGCCCTGCGGTGCTGGTCGATCACGGGCTCGTGCAGGTTGCCCCCGGGGCTAAGCACCACGGTCCAGCCGGTCACGTTAAGTTCGGGAAAGACGTCCTGCATGGCCCGCACCACTCCTGCCAGCCGCGGCGGCGGGATGGACCGGCCGCCATGGTTCAGGGTCTGGCCGTTCCAGGCGTACGCGCCCTTAGGCAGGAGCATGGAGCCGATGAGCGCCAGCCGGTACCCGGAAAGCACGGCGTGGTCGATGTGGCTGTTGTCGGCGGGGGACTGCAGGCCGTTGATCAGCCGCGCCGCGGGTATTGCGGGCAGGACCTGCCTGGTGATCAGCTGCACGGTCCGCAGCTCGCGCTGGATCCGGGCTTCGGCGCCGAAGATTCCGCGCTTGCGGGGCTCCCCGTGGACCTGCCGCGCCGCCACCGCCAGAGGGATGAGCGGCACCGTTCCCGGTGCCAGCCTTTCGTACGGAGGAAGGTACGACGGCGGATCGCCGGCGGTGTTGCGCTGCTTTCCGGGGCGGTGGACCGTGGCCGAGGCCCGGCTTCCCGCCGCCGGTGCGTCGAAGTGCGGCTCCTCGGACACGGCTGCGCCTGCACCGGCAGCATAGGAACGGTCGTAGGCCTTGCGCCGTTGCGGATCGATCAGCGTTTCATAGGCGGCAGTGACCCTGCGGAACGCTGCCGGATCCCCGCCATGGTCCGGATGGGCGGCACGGGCAGCGCGCCGGTAGGCCACTTTGATTTCCTTGTCGGTGGCGGTGACCGCCACCTTCAGGACCTGGTAGTGGCTGCTGCTCTGGGTCAAGCACTCATCCTTTGTTCGGGCGCCGTGCGGGGGCCGGCCGTGACCCCAGTTTATGGGTCACTCCAGACAACGATTCCCGCCCGGCTCCGGGTTCCCGGCCCGGCCCGCCGGGACGCGGGCGGCTAGAATTACAGGGTGTCCGTTTACCTCGACCATGCAGCCACCACGCCCCTTGCGGCGGAGGCGCTCGCCGCGCTGACCAGGGAGCTCGCCCGCCCCGGCAACCCCTCCTCGCTCCACGGTTCCGGCCGCAGGGCTCGGCGCGCCGTGGAGGATGCGCGGGAAACGATCGCCGCGGCAGCAGGCGCGCACCCTTCCGAGGTGGTCTTCACGTCAGGCGGCACAGAGGCGGACAACCTCGCCGTCAAGGGCCTGTACTGGTCCCGGGTGGCCGGAAACCCGGCACGGCGCCGGATCCTGTGCTCCGCCGTCGAACACCATGCCGTCCTGGACACCGTGGAATGGCTGGAGCGGCACGAGGGTGCCGAGGTCTCCTGGCTGCCCGTCGACGCCGAGGGCACAGTGGACCTTGCGTTCCTGGAGGCCGAACTCGAACGGGAACCGGAAACCATAGCCCTGGTCACGGTCATGTGGGCCAACAATGAGGTGGGCACCATCCAGCCCGCCGGCCGGATCGTGGAACTGGCACACGCCGTGTCCGTCCCCGTCCATTCCGATGCCGTGCAGGCCTTCGGGTCGCTGCCGGTGGACTTCAAGGCCTCCGGGCTGGACGCGATGTCCATATCCGCGCACAAGATCGGCGGTCCAGTGGGCGTCGGCGCCCTGCTTCTGGGCCGTGCCGTCAAACTGACCCCGCTCCTGCATGGCGGAGGACAGGAACGGGATGTCCGTTCCGGCACGCTGGATACGGCCTCCATCGCGGCCTTTGCCGCGGCTGCCCAGGCCGCGACGGCGGGCCTGGAGGCCGAAGCAGCCAGGCTCAGCGCGCTCCGTGACCGGCTGACTGACGGGGTGCGGGAGTTGATTCCGGAGGCGGTCCTCCGTGGTGCCCCCGGCAGCCGGCGCCTGCCGGGCAACGCGCATTTCACCTTCCCGGGCTGCGAGGGCGATTCCCTCCTCTTCCTCCTGGACCTTGCCGGCATCGAGTCCTCCACCGGCTCTGCCTGTACCGCTGGCGTGCCGCGGCCCTCCCACGTGCTGCTCGCCATGGGGCTGGACGAGGAGGCCGCCCGGGGTGCGCAGCGCTTCTCGCTGGGGCACGCTTCGGTGGCGGCCGACGTCGATGCCCTCCTTGCAGCCCTGCCTGACGCTTACGCCCGGGCCAGGCAGGCCGGAATGGCCGGGCACGAATCCTCCATCCAGACAGCGGCTACGGTCGCCCGCCGGGCCGGCAGCTCTGAACCGCAGCTCTGAACCACCGCGCTGACCGCGGCCGGGTGTCGGGCGAAGAGTTCTGCCGTTCGGGGATTTGCGCCGGTCCGTAGAATAGAGAGGCGAGGACCTTTCCGGAGACAGCCGGCGGTCCGTCCCTTCCGGCCACAGGGCCGGCCCCCAACAGAAAGCCAGTATGCGAGTTCTAGCAGCAATGAGCGGCGGCGTGGATTCCGCCGTCGCAGCCGCCCGCGCCGTCGAGGCGGGACACGACGTCGTCGGCGTCCACCTGGCGCTGTCCCGCATGCCCGGAACCCTGCGCACCGGCAGCCGGGGCTGCTGCACCATCGAAGATTCCCGCGACGCCTGGCGCGCCTGCGATGTCCTGGGCATTCCCTATTACGTGTGGGACTTCTCGGAGCGCTTCAAGGAAGACGTCGTCCAGGACTTCATCGATGAGTATGCCGCCGGCCGCACCCCCAACCCGTGCATGCGGTGCAACGAGAGGATCAAGTTCGCCGCCCTGCTTGAAAAGGCCATCGCCCTCGGGTTCGATGCGGTGTGCACCGGCCACTACGCCAAGGTCATCGAGGACGCCCACGGCAACCGGGAACTGCACCGCGCCGCCGACTGGGCCAAGGACCAGAGCTACGTTCTGGGCGTACTGACCCATGAACAACTCAAGCACTCGATGTTTCCGCTGGCCGACACCCCGTCCAAGGCCGAGGTCCGTGCGGAAGCCGAACGCCGCGGCCTGTCCGTGGCCAACAAGCCGGACAGCCACGACATCTGCTTCATTCCGGACGGCGACACGGCCGGCTGGCTGGCGGAGAAGATCGATATGTCCACCGGCGACGTCGTGGATGAATCCGGCACCAAAGTGGGTGAGCACGCCGGCGCCAATGCCTTCACCGTGGGCCAACGCCGCGGCCTGAAGCTCGGCACCCCCGCAGCCGATGGCAAGCCCCGGTTCGTCCTGGAGATCAGGCCCAAGGAAAACAAAGTGGTGGTGGGCCCTGAGGCGCTGCTGGCCATTGACGAGATCAAGGGCATCAAGGTGTCCTGGGCGGGGCTGCCCATCGCCGAGGTTGCCACCGGCGCGGAGTTCGGCTGCCACGCGCAGGTCCGTGCCCATGGCGATCCCGTGCCTGCCCGTGCGTGGATGGAAGCCGGAACCGACGGGACCGCCGAGGGCCTCGTGGTCCGGCTCGATACGCCCCTGCGTGGTGTGGCCCCCGGACAAACGGTGGTGCTCTACCAGGGCACGCGCGTGCTGGGGCAGGCAACCATCGATGCTGCGCGGTCGCTTCAGCGCGCCGAGCTCTAGGACTGCCTGCCAGCTGATAGCCGGCAGGTAAAGTTTGTGTCTCAACTCACAGGATGTCCCGTCCTGAGGGTTGACTCTCTGATTGAATCGGGAGCATCAACACCGAATGCTTCCCGCCTGTGCAAATGAACCCTCAGACGGTCGGCGGGTGCACGATTCATCGGACAGAAAGTTCACAGATGACCAAGAGCAACAAAGTCCTGCACGGCGCCATCGCGCTGGCAGGTATTTCCGCCCTCGCCCTGACGGCCTGCACGGGCCCGGCCGGCGGCGGAGGGACCTCAACCGGCGGTGCCGGCGGCAGCTCCATTACCTTCGGAACCACGGACAAGGTAGTCACGCTGGACCCTGCCGGTTCCTATGACGCCGGCTCCTTCCTCGTGATGAACCAGGTCTATCCATTCCTCATGAACTCCAACCCGGGCTCGGCCGAAGCCAGCCCGGACATCGCTGAATCGGCGTCGTTCACCTCACCCACGGAGTACACCGTGAAGCTGAAGGAGGGGCTGAAGTTCGCCAACGGCCACGCCCTGACGGCTTCGGACGTGAAGTTCTCCTATGACCGCGTGGTTAAGATCGCTGACCCGAACGGTCCCGCCTCGCTGCTGTCCAACCTGAAATCCGTCGAAGCCAAGGACGACACCACGGTGGTGTTCACGCTTAATGCCGCCAACGACCAGGTATTCCCCAGCATCCTCGGAACCAACACCGGTCCCATCATCGACGAGGAAGTGTTTCCGGCCGACAAGATCCTGGGGGACGACGAAATCGTGGCGGGGAAGCCGTTCGCCGGGCCCTACACCATCGACAGCTACAAGAAGAACGAGCTCGTCAGCCTCAAAGCGAACTCTGAATACAAGGGGCTGCTCGGCAAGCCGGCCAATGACAGCGCTGTCATCAAGTACTACGCCGACTCGAACAACCTGAAGCTGGACGTCCAGGGCGGCAATGTGGATGTGGCCGGCCGCAGCCTGACCGCAACCGACGCTGCCGACCTGGAGAAGGATTCCAAGGTCAAGGTCTACAAGGGACCGGGCGGTGAACTGCGCTACATCGTCTTCAACTTCGACACCATGCCGTTCGGCGCCAAGACCCCACAGGCTGACCCGAAGAAGGCCCTGGCAGTGCGCCAGGCCATGGCGCACCTGGTGGACCGCCAGGCCATCTCGGACCAGGTCTACAAGGGCACCTACGTGCCCGCCTATTCCGTCGTGGCGGACGGGCTCCCCGGCGCCACGCAGCCGATGAAGGACCTGTACGGCGAAGGCAGCGGCAAGCCGAGCCTGGACAAGGCAAAGAAGGCGCTTTCGGACGCCGGCGTATCCGGCACGGTGAACATCAAACTGCAGTACAACCCGGACCACTACGGCAAATCCTCGGGCGACGAGTACGCCATGGTTAAGGAGCAGCTCGAAAAGTCCGGCCTGTTCAAGGTTGACCTGCAGTCCACTGAGTGGGTGACCTACTCCAAGGCTCGTACGGCGGACGCGTACCCCGTCTACCAGCTGGGCTGGTTCCCGGACTACTCAGACGCTGACAACTACCTGACCCCCTTCTTTATCCCGGGCAACTTCCTGAAGAACCACTACGAAAACTCCGCAGTCACGGATCTGATCAAGAAACAGCTCCTGACTCCCGAGAAGGAAGAGCGCGAGAAGCTCATTGGCGAGGCACAGGAAGCCGTGGCCAAGGACCTCTCCACGTTGCCGCTGCTCCAGGGCGCGCAACTGCTCGTGGCAGGCTCGGAAGTCAAGGGCGTCGAGAAGACGCTTGATCCGTCCTTCAAGACGCGGCTTGGCGTACTTTCCAAGTAGCAGCAACCGCGAGCGGCTCCCAGGAGTCTGAGGCGGGACGCCGGACCGGCGTCCCGCCTCCTTCCGTTACACCGGACACACAGGGCCACCGCCCGTCCTCCCGAACTTAGGTACCAATGACTACATTGATAGACGCACCGCCCAGCGATGCGGACGGGATCCTCCCGTCCAAGAAGAAATCCGCAGGCGGCGGCCTGGGCCAGTACATCCTGGTCCGCTTCCTGCTTATCTTCCCCACCGTCCTCATCCTCGTCACCATGGTGTTCTTCCTCATGCGCATCACCGGCGATCCCATTACTGCCGCCATGGGCGGACGGCTCCCTCCAGACCAGTTGCAGGAGCGGATCCATGCGGCCGGCTATGACCGGCCGCTGCTGCTGCAGTACTTCGAGTACCTTGGCCAACTCGCCACCGGCAACTTCGGCACCACGCTGTCGGACAACCGCAAAGTCACCGAGATGCTGACCACCTATGGTGCTGCCACGCTGGAGCTGAGCATCAACGCCCTGGTCGTCGCCCTGGCGGTGGGCATTCCCCTCGGCATGCTGGCCGCCCACCGCCGTGACCATCTGTCGGACGCGGCCCTGCGGATCTTTGCGATCCTCTGTTACGCCACGCCGGTGTTCTTTGCCGGTCTTCTGCTAAAGCTGGTGTTTTCAGTCTGGCTGGGTTGGCTGCCGGTAGCAGGCCGGGCCAACACGTCCAGTGAACTCGCCCTTACGGCGCTCCAGGCGCCGACGGGAATCTACTGGCTGGATTCCCTGCGCAGCGGCAACATGGCTGCCCTGGCCGACGTGCTGGCCCATGCTGTGCTGCCCGCGCTCGCCCTGGGCCTGTTGACCGCCGGGATCTTCCTGCGTTTGGTGCGCACCAACGTCATCGGAACCCTCGGCAAGGACTATGTGGAAGCGGGGCGGTCCCGCGGAGTGAGTGAATTCCGGCTGGTGACCAAGCATGCCTACAAGCCCGCGCTCATTCCCATCATCACGGTGATGGGACTGCAGATCGCCGTCATGCTGGGCGGTGCAGTACTGACCGAAACGACCTTCGAATGGAAGGGCCTGGGCTTCCAGCTGGCCAACTACCTGACCGCGCGGGACTTTGTGGCCGTCCAGGGCATCGTGGTCCTGCTCGCGGTCATCGTTGCAGTAACCAACTTCGTGGTGGACATCGTTGCCGCCCTGATCGACCCCCGAGTGAGGTACTGACGTGAGCACAGACTCCGCAATCGAACCTGTCGCCAACCCGAGGGCCCCCTTTATCCGGCGACTGCCGGTCGTGTCCCACTTCAACAAGAGCATGGGGCTCCAGCGGGCCATGCTCGTGGCCGGTCTGACGCTGACAGGCATCTTCCTGGTGACGGCCCTGGCGGCGCCCCTTCTCGCACCCTACGGCTTCGCCCAGTTATCCGACGCCGAAGGCAGCTTCCCCACGCAGCAGGCGCCGGGCGGCAAGCACCTTCTGGGCACCACGGTGGGCGGCTACGACGTCCTGTCCCGCGTGATCTGGGGTACCCAGACGGCACTGATGGTGATCGTGGTGGCAGTGATCCTGTCCATCTTCGCCGGTGTGGTCCTGGGCCTGGTCAGTGGTTACCTCGGCGGCTGGCTGGACCGCATCCTGGTGGTGGCGGCTGACGCCATCTACGCCTTCCCGTCGCTGCTGGTCGCGATCGTGATGGCAATTGTCATCAGCGGCGGCCAGTCCAGCCTTGCCGGCGGCATCCTTGCCGCGGCCATTTCGATCACCGTGGTCTTCATCCCCCAGTACTTCCGGGTGATCCGTGCCGAAACCATCAGGCTCAAATCCGAACCGTTCGTCGAGTCGGCCAAGGTGGTGGGCGCTTCCAACATCAGGATCATGGGCCGCCACATCTACCGCAACGCCACCAGGACGCTTCCGCTGATCTTCACCCTGAACGCATCAGAGGCCATCCTTACCCTGGCCGGCCTTGGCTTCCTGGGCTTCGGCATCGAGCCCAGCTCCGCCGCCGAATGGGGTTTCGACCTGAACAAGGCGCTCGCGGACACCACCTCGGGCATCTGGTGGACCGGGCTGTTTCCGGGTCTGGCCATCGTATGGACCGTGCTGGGACTGACCCTGGTTGGCGAGAGCATCAATGACCTGAACGATCCGCGGCTGCGGGGACGCAGACGCGCCCGCAGCGCGCCAGGCGGAGCCGGCCCGGCGGCCCGGTCTCCGCAGCGCTCCGCGGCAGAAGGAGAAACATCATGAGCACCCAGGCCGTACCAGCACAGCAACCGTCGAAGGACGTCCGTCCCGTACTGGACATCGACCACCTCCAGGTCACATTCGCCACTGACGGCGGCCCGGTCCGGGCCGTCAAGGACGTCAGTCTGGAAGTGGGGGCCGGTGAAGTGGTGGCCATCGTCGGAGAGTCCGGATCAGGCAAGACAGTCACGGCCAAAACGATCCTGGGGCTCCTGCCGGAAACCGCCACCAGTACCGGTGCCGTGCTGATCAACGGCGCGGACGTCATCAGCGTCAGCGCGGCCCGCCTCCGGCAGATCCGCGGGCGGGATGTGGCGATGGTGTTCCAGGAGCCGTCCACGGCACTGAACCCCGTGTTCACCGTTGGGTGGCAGATCGCCGAGGGCATCAGGGCGCATTCGGGCCAGGACGGCGGGAAGCGCGTCACCGCAAGGGAAGCCAGGGGCAGGGCGGTTGAAGCACTCCGCAAGGTGGGTATCCCTGACCCTGAACACCGGGTGGACTACTACCCGCACCAGTTCTCCGGGGGACAGAAGCAGCGCGTGGTCATCGCGGCCGCGCTGGCCTTGAACCCGGGGCTCATCGTGGCCGACGAACCCACTACCGCGCTGGACGTCACCGTCCAGGCCGAAATCCTGGAGCTCCTCCGGGACCTGCGGGACAAATACGGCACCTCCATTGTGCTTATCACCCACAACATGGGGGTGGTGGCGGACCTTGCCGACCGCGTGGTGGTGATGTACCAGGGAGACGTCGTGGAAGAAGCGGCGGCGCGCACGCTGTTCGCCGAGCCGCGGCAGGATTACACCCGGCAACTCCTCGCGGCCGTACCCCATCTGGGCCGGAACTCGGCATCCCAGGGCCTGACGGAACGCGCACACCAGGACGCGGAGGTAGTGGTCTCGGCCAAGGACCTGGTAATCGAGTACCCCGGCAGGCTGGGAACGCCGGCCTTCCGGGCCGTTGATGGCGTCAGCTTTACGCTGTCACACGGAGAAGTCTTCGGCCTGGTAGGGGAGTCGGGTTCCGGTAAAACCACCATCGGCCGGGCGATTGCCGGGCTGACCCGCACCACGGGGGGAAGCCTCAACGTACTCGGGTACGAGATGCTCAATCTGAAGGAACGCACGTTCAAGCCGCTCCGCAAAGACATCGGGTTCGTCTTCCAGGATCCCGCGGCGTCCTTCAACCCGCAGCTGACCATCGGCGAGTGCATCGCCGAACCCATGCTGATCCACACGCGGCCATCCCCGCCGGAGGCGCGTAAACGCGTCGGCGGGCTGTTGGAATCAGTCCAGCTGCCGGCGTCGTACGCTGCGCGCTACCCGCACGAACTCTCCGGCGGGCAGCGGCAGCGGGCATCCCTGGCGCGGGCACTGAGCCTCAGCCCGCGCCTGCTGATCGCGGATGAGCCGACGTCGGCCCTGGACGTTTCGGTTCAAGCGAAAGTACTGGAGTTGTTCCGGGAGATCCAGCAGGAATTCGGCTTCGCCTGTCTCTTCATCAGCCATGACCTGGCTGTGGTGGACATCCTGTCCACGTGGGTTGGCGTCCTGTACAAGGGGCGGATGGTGGAGCAGGGGATAGGCAGCCAGGTCATGGGAAATCCGCAGCATGACTACACGCGCCGCCTGATCGCGTCCCTGCCGGTCCCCGATCCTGACGAGCAGGCACGGCGGCGGGAAGCGCACCGGGCGCTGTTGGCGCGGTGACCGACCGGTGTTAAGCGCCGGCGCCGGACCCGTCTGCGGGCCGGCGCTTAACACCGGCGGCGGTTCTTCGGCTGCCCATAGACTGGGAGTATGACGCAGCACAATCCCCTCTCTCCCGCGCCGGACGAGTACGACCCCTCCGCCAGTTCGCTGGCAGGCCATGTGGACAACTCGGTGATGGCTGAACTGCTGTCCATCCGTTCCAGCATCGACAACATCGACGCCACGCTGGTGTACCTCCTGGCGGAGCGGTTCAAGGCGACGCAGAAGGTTGGCTTCCTGAAGGCCGCCCACCAGCTGCCCGCGGGGGACCCGGGACGGGAGACTGCCCAGATTGCCCGGCTCCGCAGGCTCGCCGAGGACGCGCATCTTGACCCGGCGTTCGCCGAGAAATTCCTGAACTTCATCATCGGCGAAGTCATCCGCCATCATGAGGCCATCGCCGAGGACCACCAGGCGGCAGCCGGGCAGCAGCCGCAGGCGCCGGCCCGCGCGTGAGTGTGGAAGAACGGCACGACGGCGGCGGACCGGGCAGGCAGGCACCGCCGGCTGAGGTGACAGCCACCGGGCTCGGGTCGTGGCCGGGGGAGGACCCGCTCGAGGCGGCACGCATCATCCGCGGGGAGCTGGGCAGGCCGCACCTGCCCTTCCTCGCCGAACTTCCCGCGCGCGGCGTGGGCTCCGATGCGCTGGGGCGGACGGCCTGCCTCCTTGAAGAGCTGGCCGTCGATGTGCAGCCGTACGGTTGGCGGCTCGTGGACCGGCCGGGCAAGGACCTCCGGCGGGCGGCGTCGGCACTCTCCACGGACATTAATATCCTGGCGGACGTGGCGGGGGCCGAGGACGTGCCCGCCGCCGAGATCAAGATCCAGCTGGTCGGCCCGCTGAGCCTTGCCGCCGGACTGCACCTCCACAACGGCGAGCGGGCACTGCTCGATTACGGGGCGCGGCGCGACCTGGCTGAATCCTTGGCCGCAGGCGTAGGCCGCTACCTTGCGCGGGTGGGGGCGGCAGTGCCCGGTGCGCGCCTGGTGGTGCAGTTGGATGAACCGGATATTGCCGCCATCCTGGCCGGCGCCATACCCACCTCCAGCGGTTACCGGACCCTGCGGGCCGTCCCGGGCTCGGAAGCCCGCGAAGCCTGGCGGGTGGTCACCGCAGCCCTGCGTGCGGCCGGAGCCGACGAAGTGGTGGTTGCAGTGCCCGAAATCGAAGCACCCTTCGAGCAGATCCTTTCCGCCGGGGCAGACGGGATAGCGGTTCCGGTCAGAGCCCTGACGTTCCGGCAGTGGGAACAGCTGGCCGGGGCCGTGGAGGCCGGGCACCGGCTGTGGCTGGGTGCCCTGGACGTCTCCGGCCCGCAGCTTCAGTCCACGGCGGCTGCGGTGGACTCAGTATGGCGCCCGTGGCGGGAGCTCGGCCTTCGCGCGTCCGGCCTGGCTTCGCTGCGGGTCACCCCTTCGGCCGGTCTTGCCGGCCATACGCCGGCACAGGCCACGGCCGTGTTGGGCAGGGTCACGCAGGTGGCGGACGGGCTCAACCAGCTGGCGCACTAATAGCCCCGGCGTTCGTGCGCCGCCCCGCCGCGTCCGGATCGGCCTGGCGCGTCCGGGTCGGCCTGCGCGGCGTCAGACCCGGTTCTCCCAGCGGTCCGGCTGCGCGTAGCGCGGCAGGAAGCTGCGGGCCTTGCTTGCCCCGGTGTAGAAGCGGAGACGGTAGTCGAAGCTTCCGGCGTAGACCAGCACCAGGCCGGCCTGGGGCTGGATGACCTTGACCTGGATCCGGTGCCTGCCCTCCGCATCGTCCCACCACTGTTCCGCGTAGGCCTTGGCGTCCAGGGCCGCCGGGAGCGCGATCCTGAGCGGACCGGCGAAGAGCCTGGCAGCCTCCGATACGCCGCGGAGCCGGCCTTCCCGGGTGACGCTCAGGTTCAGGTCGGTGACCATGTTCCGGTGCCGGCCCACATAGTCCACCAGCCGCGTCTCCGGCCGGGGGACCCCGCTGCCATGGTCCCTGACCGCGCTGGTGGTGTCCTGGAAGATGCGGGTCCTGCCGGGAAACCGGATCTCACGGCGGGCCGTCAGGCTGGACCGGCCGAACGGATCCTGGTGTGCATGGTTCTCGATCCGGAACGGGATGTTTTCGCCGTACTCCGGGAAGAACGCCTCCTCCCCGGAAGCCAGCCGGAGCAAGGGACGCAGCCACTCCTGCCGGCACCCCACCACATCGAAGGTTCCTTCGCCCACGCCGTACTTGCCGGAGCCGGGAACCAGGGAAAAGTATTCCTGGAGTTCGGGCTGGAGGCGGGCAAAGTCCGCGCCCAGCGCCTGCCGGTAGATGGGAATGTTCATCGTTGACCTCCTGCTGGTGAAGCGCTGCCGGTTGGGGCCGGGGCTGCCCGCACGTGCCGGGTACGGACTGGCCGGCGCGGCACGGAAATGCGCGTGCCCCCAGCCTATAGTTCCGGCGTCGTACGTTCCCGCCCGCGCCATGCCGGGCGGCGCTCAGCACGACAAAGCCTGGTTCATAAGGGAATATATAACTATGAAGGCACGCATTCTGGTTGTTGACGATGACGAAGCGCTGGCCGAAATGATTGGGATTGTCCTCCGTAACGACGGATTTGAACCGGTCTTTTGCG
Source organism: Pseudarthrobacter sp. NPDC092424 (assembly GCF_044754925.1). Taxonomy (NCBI): domain Bacteria; kingdom Bacillati; phylum Actinomycetota; class Actinomycetes; order Micrococcales; family Micrococcaceae; genus Pseudarthrobacter; species Pseudarthrobacter sp. NPDC092424. Next base: position 287,077 of record NZ_JBIVQC010000001.1, read on the forward strand.
CGGACGGCGCACAGGCCCTTGACGTATTCCGCTCATCCCGGCCGGACCTGGTCCTGTTGGACCTCATGCTTCCCGGCGCGGACGGCATCGAGGTCTGCCGGCAAATCCGGGCTGAATCGGATGTGCCGATCGTGATGCTCACCGCCAAGTCGGACACGTCGGACGTCGTCCGTGGACTGGAGTCCGGTGCAGACGACTACGTGCCCAAACCGTTTAAGCCGGCCGAGCTTGTGGCCCGCGTGCGTGCCCGGCTCCGGCCCGGGGACCAGAAGGCGCCCGAGACCCTGCGGATCGCAGACATCACCATCGACGTCGCCGGCCACACCGTCAGCCGGGGCAACGAGCGGATCTCGTTGACCCCGCTGGAATTCGACCTCCTGGTGGCGCTGGCACGCAAGCCGTGGCAGGTGTTCACGCGGGAGCTGCTGCTTGAGCAGGTGTGGGGCTACCGGCACGCCGCGGACACGCGCCTGGTCAATGTCCATGTGCAGCGGCTGCGGTCCAAGATCGAACAGGACCCCGAAGCTCCCGAGGTCGTTTTGACGGTGCGTGGTGTCGGCTACAAAGCAGGGGCCTGATCCCCGGCCCGTGCCGGACCACCCCGACTCGGTGACGAACCGCCTTCACCGCCTCTCCTTCCGATCGCGGATCTGGCAGCGGCGTGCGCTCATCGTGGGCCTGCGCGTATGGCGCCTGGTGCGGATGGGCTTCCGCCGCCTACTGCCCGCGGTCCGTTCTGTGGGGCGCATGCTGCACCGCCGGTGGCGGCGGTCCCTCCAGTTCCGCACGGTGCTCACAACCCTCCTGCTCGCCGTCACCTCCTTCGCTGTGGTGGGCGCGTACCTGTCCAACCAGATCGCCCACAACCTGTTCCAGGAACGGCTCACCCAGGCCGAATCCGAAACCCGCTACCACGTCAAACAGGTTCAGGAAACTTTCGACGGCGCACAGGTCACCGACCAGTCCAGCGTCATCACCCTGGTTTACGACACGCTGAACGCGGTGGAGGGCCGCGGCTCGGTGATCCAGCGCCGGTACGTGTTCGAAGCGGTTCCGGAGCAAACCAAGCCGCGCAACCGGTGGGTTGAGTCCCGGGCCTCGGACCAGCTGACCGTCAGCGTCATTCCGCCCGAACTGCGCAAGGCCGTGCAGCAGTCCGGCAAGGACCAGTACTGGGCATCCACCGTCATCCCCGTGGGTACCGAGGACCGCCCTGGGATCGCCGTGGGCAACAAGGTGACCTTCAACGGCACCGTCTACGAGCTCTACCTGATCTATGACCTGAACACCGCACAGCAGACCCTGGACGAGATCCAGGGCGTGCTGTGGGCCGGCGGAGCGGTCCTGGTCCTGCTGATCGGCGCAGTTGCCTGGTACGTCACACGCAATGTGGTCAGCCCTGTCAGCCACGCGGCCACCGTCTCGGAGAAACTCGCCGCCGGCCAGCTGCAGGAACGCATGGTGGTCCGCGGCGAGGATGAGGTGGCCCGCCTCGGCGCCTCCTTCAACCACATGGCCGCGAGCCTGCAGGAACAGATCACGCAGCTGGCCACGCTGTCGCAGATGCAGCAGCGGTTCGTCTCGGACGTCTCGCACGAGCTGCGGACGCCGCTGACTACCGTGCGGATGGCCGCCGAGGTCCTGTACGACGCCCGGGAAGACTTCGACCCCATCAACAAGCGCTCGGCGGAGCTGCTGTACAACCAAGTGGAGCGTTTCCAGTCCCTGCTCTCCGACCTCCTGGAGATTTCCCGGTTCGACGCCGGCGTGGCGGTCCTCGATGCCGAGCCGGAGGACATCGTGCAGGTCATTTCGCACGTGATTGACGGTGCCGCGCCGGTGGCCGCCCAATACGGTTCCGAGATCATCCTCCGCGCGCCCGCGGAGCCCATCATTGTGGACATGGACGCCCGCCGCATCGACCGGATCCTGCGCAACCTCATCCTAAACGCGGTGGAGCACGGGGAACGCAAATCCGTGACGGTCACTGTGGCGGCCAACGGCAACGCAGTCGGGGTGGCTGTACGGGACCATGGCATCGGCATGGAACCGGCCGAGGCGGCCCGGGTGTTTGACCGGTTCTGGCGTGCTGATCCTGCCCGGGCCCGCACTACCGGCGGCAGCGGCCTGGGCCTTTCAATCGCCATGGAGGACACCAAGCTGCACAATGGCTGGCTGCAGGCGTGGGGCAGGAAGGGCAGCGGCGCGAACTTCCGGCTGACCCTGCCCTTGCGCCAGGGCGAGGAAATCGAGGCCTCGCCGGTCCAGCTGGAACCGGGGGACATTGTGTTTCCCGGGGGACCTGAATCACGCACCATGGTGCTGCTGGAGCCAGGATCGCTGGCTCCCGCCGCCACGACGAAGGAGAAGGAATGAACGGCCCCGCACCGAGGCAGGCGCCGCTGGTGGCCTTCATGCTCGTACTGCTGGTCCTGGTCCTGCCCGGTTGCGCCCGTATCCCAACCTCCGGGCCCGTGGGCAAGAGCAGCGAGGGCAGCGCCGGAAACGTCAGCGCACCCGTCTTCCTGCCTGCCGCACCCCAGCAGGGGGCAGCGCCGGAAGCCATCATCGACTACTTCTACCGGGCCGGCAGCGGCTACGAAGACGACTACGCCGTGGCGCGCCAGTACCTGACGCAGGCCTCTTCCGTGTCCTGGCGGCCCGACCAGCGGGCCCTCGTCTACAGGGACGCGCGGGTGGTGCCGACAAGGACTGAAAACGTCTACAACTATGAGCTGGACGTGGCCTACATGGTTGATGCGGATGGCATCGCCACGCAGTCACCCGAAGGAACCGTCGAAAGGATTCCGGTCACGGTGGCTCAGGTGGACGGCGAATGGCGGATCTCCGACATTCCGGATGGAACGGCCATCCCGGAGGAGACCTTCAAGGTCATTTACGGCGCCTACCCCATCTACTTCTACGACCCCACCTTCACCTACGCGGTTCCGGACGTCCGGTGGTTCATAAAGAACAAGACGGTCAAGGCAATGACCAGTGCCCTGCTGGCCGGGCCCGCGCCCTACCTGCGCGGCGCCGTGGCCAGCGCGTTCCCGTCGGGGATCAAGTTGGCCCGCGAATCCGTCCCGGTGGTGTCCGGAGCAGCCCAGGTGGACCTCACCGCCAAGGAACTCATGGCCACTTCCGCGGAGGACCGCCTGCGGATGCAGATGCAGCTGACGCTCACCTTCCGCAGCCAGCCGGACGTGGTCAACGTGGAGCTGCGGGCCAACCAGGACCTGGTCCGGGTGGAGGACGACGGGACGGTCCTGCCGCCGGTCCAGAACAAGAGCGTTCCATCCCGCCAGATTGCCATCAGTGACAGGGAGTTGGTCCGCTACGAGAACAACCGGATCTCGCCGCTGCCGGACATGCAGCCCGTCTCGTCGCTCAATCCGCGCTATCCGGCGGAGTCGCCGGTATCCCAGGCCGCCGCCTTCCTCAACGCCGGCCGGACCACGCTCTACAGCATCCTTCCCGGACAGCCCGCCCGCGCTCTCACCACGCGCAGCACGCTGACCAGGCCCTCTTTCGACCTCCACGACTGGGTGTGGACCGCCGGGCCAGGCGCCTCCGGGGCAAGCGAGGTGGCAGCCTTCCGGCCTGCCGGAACGGCGGCCGGCGTGACCGTGCCAACCGTGTCGCTCAAACCAGCGTGGCTGGCCGGACGGGCCGTCAAGGAGTTCCGGATGTCGCGCGAGGGCGTGCGGGCCCTGGTGATTTCCGAGCAGAACGGCCAGACCCGGGTCCAGATTACAGGCGTCATCCGCGGCAGGGACGGCACTCCGCGGGAGCTGACCACGCCAGTGACGCTTGCGGCCTCCGGCCAGCCGGATCAGGGAGTCTGGGTTACGGACACTACGGTGGCCGTGATGAAGGGTTCCAAGGCAGCGAACGTGACTGCGGAGCTGCTGTCACTGACGTCCGGCGAGCCCCAGCCGTTGGCACCCTGGCCGGGACTCGTTGCCCTCAGCGCGGGCAACGGGGCGGACGACATATATGGACAGTCGGCCGAGGGCATCTTCCAGCGCCTGGGCAATGGCTGGTCGCCGCAGATCTCAGGGCCATTGGACCCGGCATTCCCCGGCTGAGGACCCGGCGTTATCCACATAGGGATCCTTGGCAGTGCCTAGGCCGGACAGGCCGGGCAGGCTGGGACTATGAGCACCTTGAGGTTCCGGGCAGCGCGGCACAGCCGGCCGCCCGGCCGTGACCCGGACCTTCAACCCCCGCCCGAACATGCAGGCCGCCATCGGTCGGCGCAGCCTTCCGGCGTGCTGCGGTTTGCAGACCAGGTCGCCGGTGCCTGGGAGGACCTGATGGCCCTGGCCGTCCCCGTTGACTGCGTGTGCTGCGGGGCGGAGGACCGGGCGCTGTGTGTTCAGTGCCAACGGCGCCTCAGGTTCCTGACCAGGGAACCGTTCCGGGCGGAGAGCGGCGCACCCGCCCTCATGGACGTCGATGGTTCCGTGCTGCTGCCCGTGGTTGCCGCAGGCGTCTACCGGGAGGAGCTGGCACAGTCGCTCCTTTCCTTTAAGCGCCACGGCCAGCAGCACCTGCGGCAATGCCTCGCCGGCGCTCTGGCGGGGGCGGTGCGGGCAGCAATGCCGGACGACGGCGGGGGCGTGGTTCTCGTGCCTGTCCCCACCGGCACGGCCGCGTACCTCAGCCGTGGATTCAGTCCCGTCCATCTCCTCCTTTCCGGTGCGGTACGGCACCTTCCGGGCGCGGTGGTGGCCGATGTGCTGGCCGGCGGGGGCAGGGAGGGCTGGCTGTCCGGGCGGCCGCACGGGTCCTCCGGCGGGGGCCAGAAGGGGCTCGGGCGGGGAGCCCGGGCCAGCCGCGTCCGGGGTTCCATGCGCGTGCGCCGGCCGGACGTTGCCGGGCGCAGGTGCATCATTGTCGACGATGTCCTGACCACGGGGGCTACCCTGTCCGAGGCCGCCCGGGCACTGCGCGCCGGAGAGGCGAAAGTGGCCGGCGCCGTGGTCCTGGCCGCTGCGCGCCCGCCGGATGCCGCCTTCGCAGGTGGAGCTGCGGTACCGCTGTAGCCCCTCCCGTCAGGGGCCCCGGCCTGGAAAAAAATAAACCAAGAAAAGATGAATAACGCGTGGCGATGAACTAACGTCGGTGGTGGGTACAAAGAACAGAATGTACCTTTCGATGGCGGCTCGGAGAGGGGCTCGACTGTCAGTCAGATCGGCCCAGGGATGTTCCGCCGTCGTGTCACCGAAGTCATTTGGAGGGCACCATGGAGTTTATGATCAGCGGACGAAATCTGACGGTTTCAGACCGGTTCCGTGAATACGCCGGGGAAAAGATTTCAAAGATCGAATCGCTGGGGGATAAGGTCCAGCGGGTCGACGCGAAAGTGTCCAAGGAGACCAATGCCCGGCAGACCGGCGACCAGCTGACTGTCGAAGTGACGGTGCTGGGCAGGGGGCCCGTGATCCGCGCCGAAGCGAGCGCCGCTGACAAGTTCGCAGCATTCGACCTGGCCTATAACAAGTTGCTGGAGCGCCTTCGCCGCGCGAAGGACCGCAAGAAGGTCCACCATGGACGCCACACGCCCAAGGCCGTCCGCGAGGCAACTGCTTCCCTTGAGCCGGCCAGCACGCAGGAGCCGCTCTACCTTGAAGCGAGCCACCGCAACGACGCAGCTGCGGCTACGGCGGAGAAGTCGCCCTATGACGTGGACAACGACATCCCCGCCGGTGACTCGCCTGTCCTGATCCGGCGGAAGGTCTTTCCGGCCGCCTCACTGTCCCTGGATGACGCCGTGGACAACATGGAACTGGTCGGTCACGACTTCTACCTGTTTGTGGACAAGGCCACGAACACTCCTTCAGTGGTTTACCGCCGCCGCGGCTGGACCTACGGCGTGATCACGCTGGACCACGAATGCGAGCCGGGGGATACCGTGGTGGAGGAAAAGATCCTCGCGTACCGCTCGGACGATGCCGCCGCGAACGCCTAGGATGGCGTAACGATCTCCAGAGAGGACTGATGTGCCCGCAAAGCTGAGCCTGCACCAGGCACGGCGGATCGCGTTGGCAGCTCAGGGACTCGACAAGGTACGGCCCGCCGGCCCGGTGACAGCACGGGCGGTGGGCCGCACCTTTGCCCGGCTTCAGTTGGTCCAGATTGACTCTGTCAACGTCCTGGCGCGCAGCCACTTCCTGCCGTTTTTCTCCAGGCTGGGACCGTACGACCGGTCCATCCTGCAGCGGATGGCCAGCAGCCATCCCCGCCGGATGATGGAGTACTGGGCGCACGAAGCCAGCTTCATCCGGCCGGGACACTACCGGGATCTGCTCTTGTGGCAGAAGCGGGAGTGGGTGGGGGCCGGGCGGCTTGATCCGGACGTGCGGGATGCCGTCGCCCGCCGCGTCCTGGACATCCTGGAGCGGTCGCGGCCCCTGACGGCCTCGGAACTGACAGTCCGGATGGGGCATGTTGAGCCGGAACAGGCGGGCGGATGGGGGTGGAATTGGAATACGGTCAAAAGGGTCCTGGAGCACCTGTTCGAAGCAGGCGTGGTGGGCGCCGCATCCCGGACGGAACAGTTTGAGCGCAGATATACGCTGGCGGAACGGATCCTGCCGGTACCCGACGGCGGGCCCAGTGACCCTGCCGCCCAGGATGTCCGCGCCGAGGCCCTCCATCGGCTCGTGGAGGCCGCCGCCCGGGCCCATGGCATAGGAACGGTCCGTTGCTTCGCCGACTATTTCCGCACTCCGTTGAAGGCCACCGCGGATTCCGTGGACCACCTGGTGGGCGCCGGGGTCCTGGAACCCGTGACGGTGGACGGGTGGAACCGTACCGTTTTCCGTCACGGCGAAGCACGGCTGCCCCGCCGCGCGGACGGGCGTGCGCTCCTGAGTCCGTTCGATTCCGCAGTGTTCGAACGGCGCCGGCTCGAGGAACTGTTTGGGTTCCACTACCGCATCGAGATCTACACGCCCCGGCCCAAAAGGCGCTTCGGCTACTACGTGCTGCCGTTCCTGCTGCGGGACGCCATGGTGGCCCGGGTGGACCTCAAAGCGGACCGGCAGGGCGGACGGCTGCTGGTGAGGTCAGCGTTCGCCGAGCCGGAAGCACCGGCCGACACCGCCGTCGAACTCGCTGCCGAACTGGCGCTGATGGCAGGCTGGCTGGGACTTGACGGGGTGGAGGTCTACCCGGTGGGGGACCTTGCCGGTGCCCTGTCCGGGGCTGTGGGGAAGGCCTGAGCCCGGTATTCGCTCTCAGGGAAACCGGCCCCGGACCGGTGGTATGTGCGGCGTATCTCTCCCGTAGACTAAAAACGCCAGAATTCGGCGGCATGAGACTGGGAGCATCTTCACGTGGCATCACTTATCGAAAAACTTCTCCGCACGGGTGACAAGAAAACACTCCGGCAGCTGCGGAACTATGCCGACTCCATTAATGCCCTTGAAGATTCCTTTAAGACCTTCACGGATGCCGAACTCCGTGCCGAGACCGACCGGCTGCGCGCGCGGCACCAGGACGGTGAGAAGCTGGACGACCTGCTTCCCGAAGCTTTTGCCGCTGTCCGCGAGGCCTCGTCAAGAACACTGGGCATGCGCCACTTCGACGTCCAGCTGATGGGTGGCGCCGCCCTCCACCTCGGCAACATCGCGGAAATGAAGACCGGTGAAGGCAAGACCCTGGTGGCAACTGCCCCCGCCTACCTGAATGCACTCACCGGCAAGGGCGTGCACGTGGTCACGGTGAACGACTATCTCGCTGAATACCAGTCGGACCTCATGGGCCGCGTTTACCGCTTCCTGGGCCTCACCAGCGGTTGCATCCTTTCCAACCAGGACCCGTCCGTCCGCCGCCAGCAGTACGCCGCGGACATCACCTATGGCACCAATAACGAGTTCGGCTTTGACTACCTGCGCGACAACATGGCGTGGGACAAGAACGAACTGGTCCAGCGCGGCCACAACTTCGCAATCGTCGACGAGGTGGACTCGATCCTGATCGACGAAGCACGGACGCCGCTGATCATCTCCGGACCGGCACCGGGCGACACCAACCGCTGGTACAGCGAGTTCGCCAAGGTGGTGCTTCGCCTCCAGCCCGGAACCGACTACGAGGTGGACGAGAAGAAGCGCACCGTGGGTGTGCTGGAAAGCGGCATCGAAAAGGTCGAGGACTACCTGGGCATTCACAACCTTTACGAGTCCGCCAACACCCCGCTCATCGGGTTCCTTAACAACGCCATCAAGGCCAAGGAGCTCTTCAAGCGGGACAAGGACTACGTCATCCTGGACGGCGAGGTCCTGATCGTCGACGAGCACACCGGCCGCATCCTGGCCGGCCGTCGCTACAACGAGGGCATGCACCAGGCCATCGAGGCCAAGGAAGGCGTGGAGATCAAGGCGGAGAACCAGACGCTGGCCACCGTTACGCTCCAGAACTACTTCCGCATGTACAACAAGCTTTCAGGCATGACCGGTACGGCCGAGACCGAGGCCGCCGAGTTCATGAGCACCTACAAGCTCGGCGTGGTGGCGATCCCGACCAACCGTGACATGCAGCGGATCGACCAGCCGGACCTGGTGTTCAAGAATGAGACCGTGAAGTTCGACGCCGTCGTGCGCGACATCGCCGAACGGCATGCAAAGGGCCAGCCGGTCCTGGTGGGCACCACCAGCGTCGAAAAGAGCGAATACCTCTCCCGGCTGCTTGCCAAGGAAGGCGTCCGCCACGAGGTCCTGAACGCGAAGAACCACGCCCGGGAAGCAGCAATCGTGGCCCAGGCCGGCCGCAAGGGCGCCGTGACCGTGGCCACCAACATGGCCGGCCGCGGAACGGACATCATGCTGGGGGGCAACGCTGAATTCACCGCCGTTGCTGAGCTTGCCAAGCGCGGGCTGGACCCGGAAGAGAACTCCGAAGAATACGAGGCCGCCTGGCCGGCGGCCCTGGAGGCTGCGAAGCAGTCGGTCAAGGACGAGCATGAGGAAGTCCTGAACCTGGGTGGACTCTATGTTCTGGGCACCGAGCGCCACGAGTCCCGGCGCATCGACAATCAGCTCCGCGGCCGGTCCGGACGCCAGGGCGACCCCGGTGAGTCCCGGTTCTACCTGTCACTGACCGACGACCTGATGCGGCTCTTCAACTCCGGCGCCGCCGAACGCCTAATGAACAGCTCCGTTCCCGACGACGTGGCACTGGAATCCAAGCTGGTGTCACGCGCCATCGCTTCCGCGCAGGGCCAGGTCGAAGGACGCAATGCCGAGCAGCGCAAGAACGTCCTGAAGTACGACGACGTCCTGAACCGGCAGCGCGAGGCCATCTACAGCGACCGCCGGCGGATCCTGGAAGGCGACGACCTGCACGAGAAGGTGCAGTTCTTCGTAGAGGACACCATCACGGCGCTCATCGACTCCGCCACGGCAGAGGGCAACGGTGACGACTGGGACTTCCAGCAGCTTTGGACCAACCTCAAGACGCTCTACCCGGTCAGCATCACGCCCGAGGACCTGATCGAGGAAGCCGGCGGCAAATCCAGGCTGACGGCGGAGTTCCTCAAGGAGGAAATCCTGTCTGACGCCCGTCTGGTGTACCAGGCCCGCGAAGAGGCCCTCGGTTCGGAAAGCATGCGCGAACTGGAGCGCCGGGTTGTGCTCTCGGTCATCGGCCGAAAGTGGCAGGAACACCTTTACGAGATGGATTACCTGAAGGAAGGAATCGGGCTGCGGGCCATGGCTCAGCGCGATCCCCTGGTGGAGTACCAGCGCGAGGGCTTCGTGATGTTCCAGAGCATGATGGAGGCCATCCGCGAGGAGAGCGTCGGGTTCCTGTTCAATCTGGAGGTCGAAGTGACCCCGGCCCGCGATGTTGTGGTGCAGGACGCCGCGGGGGCACACACAGAGCATGTCGAACCGCAGGTTCGAGCGGCCGGGCTGGAAGCCCCTGAGAGACCTGCCCAGTTGCAGTACACAGCGCCCAGCGAAAGCGGTGGAGCGCAGACCAGGGTGGAGACCCGCTCCTCTGGCCCTGGCCGCTCCGGCAACCCTGCGAAGGCTGCGGCCCAGGATGCCGCAAGGCGGGCGAAGAAAAAACGGAACTGACCTGACTATCCGATGACGAGTTCGGTGACCCGCCAAACCTGCTTGCTCCGCTCCAGGCGGACAGCGACGGCGCGGGCCCGGACGTCGTCAACCACCACGGCGCTGGCTTCGTAGATTCCCTCTGACACTTCACAGACCCGGACCGACCCGACGCTTGAGTTCCGGTGAAGCCGGGCAAGGACCGGGTTGGCCGTGCGCGTTGCCTCCCGGCGGATCAGGGCCGCTCTGTGCTGCAGCGTGGCCAGGCACCTTGGGTCAAGCCGCCGTGCCAGCTGGTGAACGGGGCGGATGCCGGCCAGCACTTCCATGGCGGCCTGGACGGTGCCACGCGTGATGGCGCGGATGTCCGAGGAGTCGTCCCTGGGAGTTCCCGTTTGCCGGTGCGGCCCCGCCCCTGGGTGCTGTCGGGGTTCCTTCCGCAGTTCCTGCGCGGTCTGGATCGGTGTTGCTGCGGTCATGGGGTTCCCCTTTGTCGATCGTGGTAGTTCAGGAATATCTGTCTGTGCTATTGCTGCGGCGTGTGGTTGGGTCAGCGTCCGGGCGGAGCCTGAAGGACCTGCCCCGGTAGAAGCACATCCGGACTCAGGCCGATGAGGTTCCGGTTTGCCTGGTACCAGCGTGGCCAGTGAAGGGCCACCTCCACGTCGGAAGCTCCCGGGCCCAGGTCTTTTTTCGCTATGTCCCATAAGGTGTCCCCGGCCAGCACGGTCACTTCTACGGTCCGCCCCTGTGGCGCCGTGTCCGCCTGAACGCCGGCGCGGACGCTCGGGCGCGCCAGCAGGCCGGGGCCCGTTACCGGTGCCGGTGGTCGCCACCGGGGTTCGACTCCTGAAGGGATGCCTTCCGGATGGGAAGCTGCGGGGCCGGCCGGCGCGGAGGCTTCAGTTTGTGTGGGCATCCACTCCGGTCCCGGCGCCATGACGGCATGCGCCGCCGGGCCGGAAAAAAGCTGGAGCGAAAGTACGGCAAGGATGAGCCTGCGCATGAATGCCGGTGAGAATCGGCGGGCGGTTGCCGCCGCCCGGCGGTTGCCGCGACGGTCCAGGGCGACCGCGGCTGCGGAGCATGCCAGCGACAACAACCACCAGGCCACCACGGCAGAGCCAGCGGCTGAGGCGAGGGCGCCCAGAAGGTCTGCTGCAGCGAGGCCTTGCAGCACGTCCTTCGCGTCCGCCGCTGCACCGCGCACCAACCTGTCCACGGCCGACTTGCCCGAGAGCAGCAGGGCAGCGCCAAGAAGAAGGATGCCGGAGGTCATGGCCGTGTCAGTCACTACGGAGGTCCGTGGAGCGGAGTCGTTCATTACAAGCCCCTTTGATGCGATTTGATGTAGTTTGATGCTGTTAGGCTCAGTTTGAATGTGGCAAAGCAACTTTGTCTATAGATTTGCTCAAATAATTCGGTCCATTGACCTCCGGCCTGCCGGAACCTACGCTGTCCGGATGCGCTGGGATGCCCTTTTTGACGACTTGGAAAGCCAAATGAGCGAACAGGACCGGCTGGTTCTGGACGCGGACATCAGCGACCGCGTACGTGCCGAACTGGTGGGGATCGGTATGGCGGATCGGCTGCGCGGCTCCATGGACTGCAGGCTCTCGGTGCACCTGCTCTGCGGAGAAACGGTGCACGGGGTACTGTGCCACGTAGGTGCGGATGCCCTGGTTCTTGACGAAGAGCAGCACCAGGCGCTCGTCCCGTATGCGTCGGTGGCGCGCTACACGGGGCTGGGCCGGCTGGCTCCTGGAGAGGTGTCCAGCGTGAAACGGCGGCTTGGCCTGGCACACGCCCTGAGGGGTCTGGCCCGGGACCGGGCCCAGCTGTCGATGACTGTGGGCGCGGGTGCGACGTCAGTCCGGCTGGCCGGTGTCATCGACAGGGTGGGCGCGGACTTCCTCGATCTGGCACTGGTGGCACCCGGCGAAGTGCGCCGGAACGCCCAGGTGCGGCAGGTCTCCACCGTTCCGTTTACGGCTATCTCCCTGGTGAGATCGAGCGGAACCGGGGCGCTCTAGGAAACGGCGTCACGGGCCGGGGCCGTCAGACTGACTTCGCCTTTGACTCCTGGATCATGCGGCTGGCTTCCGCGTAACGCTCTTCGATGTACTGTTCCAACATTTTTTCCTCGACCCGCCATTGGCCCCTTCCGCCAACCTGGATAGCCTTCAGCTCGCCGCTGCGGACCAGGGCGTAAGCCGCCGGCGCGTTGATCTGGAGCTGCTCGGCTACATCCGCGAGTGTTAGGAACCTGGGCATAGACCCATTTTGCCATCAATAGACCCTGGATGCTGGTGTTATCCACAGATTGGCAATATTTTCCATCGTGACTTTTGTTCTCTCGTCCTTGCCGCAACAATAAGGGTGCCGGCGAAGGATGGCATGCCGGCGCATTGGAGGGGGAAGAACGTCATGGGTCTTGATTCGTCCGTCACTGTGTCCAGGCTGAAACGGCCGTCGTGGAAGGATCCGCGTCTGGTCGTAGGCATTCTGCTGGTTCTCGCCAGCGTGGCCGGCGTGATTTCCCTGCTAGCCGCAGCGGACCGCACCACTGAGGTGTTCGCCGCCAGGAACGGCATCGCCGTGGGGGAGCGGTTGACCCCGGAGAACGTGGTCCGCACCAAAGTGCGGCTGGGGGATGTTGAACAGCACTACATCACGGCGGCATCCGGCCTGCCGGAAGATGCCGTGGCTATCCAGCGCATCGGCAAGGAGCAGTTGGTGCCGCGGACAAGCCTTGGCACTGTCGATGCACTGGACCGGAAGCCTGTGGCGCTGACTGTTTCCGAGGCACTGCCCGCCCAGGCCGTGGCGGGAGCCCGCGTCGATGTATGGGTGGCGCAGCCCGATGCCCGGAACGGCTTCAGCGAACCTACGCTTCTGCTCCCAGGCGCCGAAATCGCAGAGGTGGCGGAGGGTGCGACGGCCCTCGGTTCATCAAAGACCACCGTGATTATGGTCCTGGTAGAGGACAGTAGGATGCCTGCGCTCCTCGGCGCGCAGGCCAACGATGCCAGGATCTCCGTGGTGTGGAATCCTGGCGGTGGTGCACGGTGAGCATTCCGGTCGTCACCGTGGGCCAGGACCGGGACCTGGTGGGCGGATTGGAACGCCTCCATGGCCCTGTGACGGTGGTCCGGCGCTGTTCAGAACTTCCCGAGCTTCTGGCCGCATGCCAGAGCGGCCTGGCCAGGGCGGCGGTGGTGGCCGAGGGGACGGCGGGGCTGACGGCGTCGCTCGTTGACCGGCTGGGAGCCGTTGGAGTCGCGGTCATCGCCCTGACGGACAGCCCGGACGAAGCCGCGCGGCTCCTGGGCATCGGCGTAGCATCGGCCCTGACCGGCGTGGAACCGGCAGAACTGTCAGACCGCATCGCGGAGGCCGTGGAGCACCTGACCGGCCAGGGGCATGCTTCCCGCAGTTCGATGGCGGATACCGCGGCATTATTGACGGCAGTCCCTGCTGGTCCGGGGGAGGGGCCGGACGATCCTGGTCCGGGACGGATCATTGCCCTGTGGGGTCCCGCCGGAAGCCCGGGCCGCACCACGCTGGCGGTTAACGTTGCCGGGGAGCTGGCTGCCGATGGCAAAGACGTCATCCTGGTCGACGCCGACAGTTACGGTGCCAGCGTTGCTGCGGTGCTTGGCCTGCTGGACGAATCCGCCGGGCTGGCCCAGGCCTGCCGCCTGGCGGACCAAGGGGTTCTCGACGCGGCAGCGCTCGCCAGGGTTGCAGCATCCGTCGCCACAGCGCAGGGCACGTTCCGGGTCCTGACGGGCATCACCCGGGCAGACCGGTGGACCGAGCTGCGGGCACCTGCGCTGGCCAAGGTTCTGGAGCGCGCCCGCCAACTGGCCGACGTCGTGGTGGTGGACGCCGGGTTCTGCCTTGAAGCGGATGAGGAACTCAGTTTCGATACCATGGCTCCGCGCAGGAATGCTGCCACCCTCCGCTCGCTGGAACTCGCTGACACCGTGTTCGCTGTGGGTGCTGCCGACCCGGTGGGTGTTCCGCGTCTGGTCCGCGGACTGGCAGAGCTGGAAGCGGCCGTCCCGCAGGCCTCTCCGGTGGTGGTCTTGAACAAAGTGCGTGCGTCTGCCGTGGGCCGGGGGCCGGAACGGCAGCTGCGGGATGCCTGGCAGCGCTACGGGCCGGAATCCGCCATTCACGCGTTCCTCCCTTTCGACGGCCAGGCGGCCGATGCCGCCCTGCTCGGGGGATCGCTTTTGCTGGAGTGCGCCCCGGAATCAGACCTGCGCCACGCCATCCGGAATTTGGTTTGTGCACCTGCCCAGCAGAACCGCAAATCCTCTGTATTTTCTTCCACAGCAGGCCGGAGGGCAAAGGACTAGGCTCGACCTATGAGCTGCGACGGTGCAGCGGGTATCTCATATGGAGGCGTTTGTCGATGTCGTCTGGATCCAGCGTGGAGGATCAGCCCTTGTCCCCGGCAGACCAGGGAGGGTTTATCGGAGACTACTACCAGCATCTCGCTGAAGAAGACGCACGAAGCTACCCGCGGGAAGTGCTGGTCAACCGGGCCGAGAATCACCGGGCCGTCGCCGCGGAGCGCATGCCCGGCCAGGAAAAAATCTCCATCGTGGACGAGGAAGACAGCAGCATCGTCTACGTCGTGACGGACGACATGCCCTTCCTGGTTGACTCCGTCAACGCCGAACTCGTCCGCCAGCATGCAGCGATCCGTCTGGTGGTCCACCCCCTCATTGTCGCCAGCCGCAACCGGGCCACAGGTGCGCTGGTCGAGGTGAGCCGTGTCCCGGCCCACCTTGGTACCTCCAGTGGCGACACTGCCGCCATGCCGAATATCTCGCACCTCATTGCCCAGGGCGAGGATGCGTCGCACATGGAGTCGTGGATCGCCGTCGAAATCAGCCGGGTGTCCGACGAAGCCAAGGAATCCCTCCGGGAAGGCCTCAAGAGCGTGCTCGAGGACGTCCGCGCCGCCGTGGAGGACTGGCCCAAGATGCGCCACAAGGCTCTCTCCATCGCCGAGAGCCTGGAGAAGGTTGCCCACCCCGCGCAGATTGCCGAACTGCGCCAGGCCCAGGACCTGCTGCGCTGGCTGGACGACGGAAACTTCACTTTCCTCGGCTACCGCGAATACGATCTGGTCAACGTGGACGGCGAAGACGTCCTGGAGTTGCGGGAGGAAAGCGGCCTGGGGCTGCTGCGGCCCTCTACCGAGTCGCCGCATATCCAGCACCTCACCGACACCGGCCGGAAGAAGGCGCGCGAAAAGCGCGCCCTGGTCATCACCAAGGCGAACTCCCGCTCCACGGTGCACCGCTCTGCCTACCTTGACTACATCGGGGTGAAAAGCTTCGACCAGGCCGGAAACGTCAACGGCGAGCGCCGGTTCATCGGCCTGTTCGCCACCAGCGCCTACACCGGGTCCGTCCGGGAAATCCCCATTGTCCGGGATAAGGTTGACGCCGTCCTCCGCAGCGCGGGCTTCCCGCCGGACTCCCACTCCGGAAAGGACCTCCTGGGCATCCTGGAGACCTACCCGCGCGATGAGCTGTTCCAGATCGAGATTCCGGATCTGGCCGCCACGGCCCTGGGCATCCAGAAGCTCCAGGAACGCCGCCGCACCCGGCTGTTCCTCCGGCCGGACATCTACGGCCGCTTCATGTCCGCGCTGGTGTACCTGCCGCGCGACCGGTACACCACCAACGTCCGGCTCCGGATCGAGCAGGAACTGCGCGAGACGTTCCAGGCGGTATCCATCGACTATGAAGCACGGATGACAGAGTCGGCGCTGGCCCGCCTGTTCTTCCGCATCCGCCTGCCCAAGAACGCGGACTTCAGCCACGTTAATACGGATGAACTGGAAGCGCGGCTGGTCCTGGCGGCACGGTCGTGGAGCGAAGGCATCGCCGAAGTCCTGCGTCAGCGTACGGACATTCCCAACGCCAAGGAACTCGCCGCCATCTGGTCCGAGGCATTCCCGGCAAGCTACCGGGTGGACTACGAAGTGGAAGACGCCCTGGAGGACATCGCGCGGTTCGAAGAACACGGCGCGGCGGCCGAACGGATCGAGGGCGCACGGCAGGACCGGCCCGGCCTGCATGTTTACCTGCCCGAAGGTGCCGGCGCCACCCTGGAAGAGGATGCGCGCGTCAAGCTGTACATGCTCGAACCCAAGAGCCTGAGCCAGATCCTTCCTTTCTTCCACAACCTCGGCCTCGAGGTGCTGGATGAGCGTCCATTCGAAATTGAGACGGCGGACGGCCGGGACTTCTTCCTCTACGACCTCGGTCTGAAGTATCCGGCCGGGGTGGATCCGGTGACCACCGGGCCGCTGCTTGCCGATTCGTTCGGCGCCGCGGTCACCGGCGCTGCGGAATCGGACAGCTTCGACCGGCTGGCGCTGCGGGAAGGGCTGCAGTGGCGGCAGATCACCATGCTGCGCGCATATGCCCGGTACATGCGGCAGATGGGCAACACCAACTCGTTCGGGTTCATGGCCGACACCCTTCTGGCCAACCCCGAGGTGACCAAGGGTCTGACCGCGCTGTTCGCAGCCCGGTTCGACCCGGCTCTTGATGCCGAACAACGGGCGCACGCACAAGATGAGGTACGCGCCGGCCTCACAGCCGCCATCGAGAAGGTTCCCACGCTCGACGCAGACCGGGTCCTCCGCACCTTCGTCAACCTCATCGAATCCACCCTGCGGACCAACTTCTACCAGGACAAGCCGCACCTGAGCTTCAAGCTCGATCCGGCCCGGATCGAGGGCCTGCCCTTCCCGCGGCCGATGTTTGAGATCTGGGTCTACTCCCCGCGCGTGGAGGGTGCGCACCTCCGCTTCGGCAAGGTGGCCCGCGGCGGCCTGCGCTGGTCCGACCGGCGTGAGGATTTCCGCACCGAGGTCCTGGGCCTGGTCAAGGCGCAGACCGTAAAGAACGCCGTAATCGTTCCCACCGGCGCCAAGGGCGGATTCTTCGCCAAGCGGCTGCCGGACCCCACCGTTGACCGTGCCGCCTGGATGGCGGAGGGCGTGGAAAGCTACAAGACGTTCATCCGCGGGCTGCTGGACATCACCGACAACCTGCTCACGGAAGGCGGCAGCGAAAGGCTCGTGCCGCCGTCGAACGTTGTGCGCCATGACGACGACGATTCCTACCTGGTGGTGGCCGCGGACAAGGGGACGGCAACCTTCTCCGACATCGCCAACGGGCTCGCCGCCGAATACGGCTTCTGGCTCGGCGACGCCTTTGCATCGGGCGGGTCGGTGGGTTACGACCACAAAGCAATGGGCATCACCGCACGCGGCGCCTGGGAATCGGTCAAGCGGCACTTCAGCGAACTGGACCTGGACACGCAGACCCAACCGTTCACGGTGGTGGGCGTGGGGGATATGTCCGGTGACGTTTTTGGCAACGGCATGCTGCTGTCCCGCCACATCCGCCTGCTCGCGGCATTCGACCACCGCCATATCTTCCTGGACCCGTCGCCGGACGAGGAAGCCTCATTCGCCGAGCGGCAACGGCTTTTCGAGCTGCCGCGCTCTTCCTGGGACGATTACAACAAGACCCTGATCAGCGAGGGAGGGGGAGTCTTCTCCCGCCAGTCCAAATCCGTTCCGGTTTCGCCGGAGGTGTGCGCCGCGTTGGGGCTGCCCGCGGGGACAAAGGAGATGAGCCCGCCGGAACTCCTCCGTGCCATCCTGCTGGCACCGGCGGACCTGCTTTACAACGGCGGCATCGGCACCTACATCAAGGCCAGCACCGAAAGCCACGCGTCCGTAGGCGACAAGGCCAACGACGCCATTCGCGTGGACGGCAAGGACCTGCGGGTCAAAGTGGTCGGCGAAGGCGGAAACCTGGGCCTCACCCAGCGCGGGCGCATCGAGGCTGCCCTCCAGGGAGTCATCCTCAACACGGACGCCATCGATAACTCGGCCGGAGTGGACTGCTCTGACCACGAGGTCAACATCAAGATTTTCGTTGACCGGATGGTCGCCGCGGGCAGGCTTTCCGCCGATGAGCGCCCTGGGTTCCTGGCGTCCATGACCGATGAAGTGGCCCGCCTGGTGCTCGAGGACAACATCGACCAGAACATCCTGCTGCTCAATGACCGGACCCGCGTTGCAGAGTGGAGCCCCAGCTACGAGCGGCTCATGGACTGGCTGGACAAGACGGCCGGGCTAAAGCGTGACCTGGAAGCTCTGCCGAGCACCGAAGAGCTGCGGGAAAGACTGCATCAGGGGCAGGGGCTGACCTCGCCTGAGCTCTCGGTGCTGGCCGCCTATGCGAAGATCGAGCTCGCCACCGCACTGCGGAACAGCGACCTGGCGGATGATCCCTGGTTCCGGCAGACGCTGCGCGGCTACTTCCCGCACCAGCTGCGCGAACGGTTCGATGCCGAACTGGATACCCATCCGCTGCGCCGCGAGATCATCGCCACCGTCGTGGCCAACGACATGATCAACCTCGGCGGCATCACCTTTGCCTTCCGGGTCATGGAGGAAACGTCCGCCAGCGAGGTGGCTGTGGCCAAGGCGTTCGTGGCACTCCGCGAGGTCTACGAGCTGGACATCATGGTGGCGGAGCTCAACGGCCTTCCGGCGTCCTTCCCCACGGAACACTGGAGTGCCGTCCACCTTGACATCAGGCGGCTCCTGGACCGCGCAGTCCGCTGGCTCCTGGGCCAGGGGGGCGCCTCACGTCCCATCGCCGAGGTGGTGGACGAGTTCAAGCCGCTCATGGATCCGATGCGCGCCCGGCTGCTGGACTACCTCAAGGGCGATGACCGTGAGCGTGTTGCCGGCTGGCTGGAGAAAGCACGCGAGTGGGAGCTTCCCGAAGACCTCGCTTACCGCTGGGCGGAATTGTTTGAAAGCTACGTGCTTCTGGACATCGCCAAGATCGCCCGTGCCCGTAAGGAGCCGGTGGAGGAAATCGCCGCCGTCTACTACACCGTCTTCAACCGGTTCCACGTTGATTCGCTGCTGGAGCGGATCAGCAGCCTGCCGCGGCAGGACCGTTGGCAGGCGCTTGCCCGGGCCGCGCTGCGTGATGACCTGTACTCCACCATCTCGGACATGACGACGGCGGTGCTGGACGCCACCGGGCCGGCCGACCCGCCGGACGTGCGGCTCCAGGACTGGGAAGCCCAAAATGCAGAGCAGCTGGGCCGTGCCAAGACGATGTTTGACGAGGTCAACTCGCTTGAAGCGGACGATATGGCGTCGCTGTCGGTAGCATTGAGGCTCTTGAGGTCAATCGTCCGACGCTAGCCAGTCCGGCGTCGCAACTGGAGGTGCAGTGGCAATCTTTACGGACCCCATCAGGGAACACGCTGATTTCGGGCCCGGCGATGCCGAGTGGCTGCACCTGCTGGTGGGGGACTGGCAGATGGTTGCGGACCTGGCGTTTGCCGACCTCGCGCTGTGGTTTCCGCATCCGGACTTCGGCTACGTGGCCCTGGCACACGTCCGGCCCTCGACCACGCATACCGTGTTCCACGGGGACTTCGTTGGTGAAGGGATCAGGTCGGACCTGAAGCCGCTCGTGGACAAGGCGTGGGAGAGCAAGGTCATTGAGCGCTCCAGCGAAACCAACTGGAGCAGCGACATGGCGCTCCGCGTTGAAGCCGTGCCGATGGTCCGGAACGGGCGGACCCTGGCGGTGGTGACCACCCACATGGATCTCTCCAGTTCGCGCATGCCCTCGCGGCTGGAGCTGACCTACCGGCAGTGTGCCTATGACCTGCTTCGCATGGGCACGCTGGGGCTTTGGCCGGACTTTGCCTCTCCCACCGGTTCACGCCGTGGTGCTCCCCGGGTGGGTGATGGGCTGATTCGGCTGGATGCCGAAGGCATCGTCCAGTACGCAAGCCCGAACGGCGTCTCCGCGTTCCGTCGGTTGGGCGACGGAGAGTCGCTCGAGGGCCGCTCCCTGGCGGAGGTCACCGCAGGTCTTTTGAAGGACCGGCGCATGGTGGATGAAACGCTTCCCCTCGTGGTGACGGGCCGGATGCCGTGGCGCAGCGAAATCGAGTCACGGGGGGTCAGCCTTTCACTGCGTGCCATTCCGTTGCGGGATGAGCAGCAGCGCTTCGGCGCCCTGGTGCTGTGCCGCGACGTGTCCGAGCTGCGGCGCCGCGAGATGGAGCTGGTCACCAAGGACGCAACGATCCGGGAGATCCACCACCGGGTCAAGAACAACCTCCAGACGGTCGCGGCGTTGCTGCGCATGCAGTCCCGCCGCATGGTCAGCGAAGAAGCCAAGCAAGGCCTGGAGCAGGCCATGCGCCGCGTGGCCACTATCGCCCTGGTCCACGAAACCCTGTCGCAAGGGCTGGCCCAAAGTGTTGACTTCGATGAGCTGATCGGCCGGCAGTTCCGGCTGTCTGCCGAGGTGGCGTCACCGTCACAGCAAGTACGGACCGAACGTTCAGGCAAGTTCGGCGAGCTGCCCAGCGACTTCGCCACCCCGCTGGCATTGGTCATCAACGAGCTGGTCACCAATGCAGTGGAGCATGGACTGGAGGGCCGGGCTGGAACCGTATGGCTGCTTGCGGACCGCTCCGAGGGCGAGGAAGGCGAGGAATTGACCGTGACTATCGCCGACGACGGCGTCGGACTCCCTGACACCCCGCACGTTGAGGGACTGGGCCTGCAGATTGTGCGCACTCTGGTGACCAGTGAGCTGGGCGGCACGATTCAGTGGCGGCCCCGCGAGGGTGGCGGAACGGCCGTGCAGATCAGGCTGAGCCTGGCCGGAAAGTAATCCACGAATCACGTTTAAGGTCGGATACAGAAAGCCTCGCAATCCCTTCGGGGAGTGCGAGGCTTTCGCTATTTAAGTCGTGTGCGCCGGGCGGGTTTGGCGCATTTACCGGTGCTAGGACGCGCGGCGGGCACGGGCCGCGCGTCGCTTAAGGGCTCGGCGCTCGTCCTCGCTCATCCCGCCCCAGACGCCGGCATCCTGGCCGGACTCAAGGGCCCACTGGAGGCAGGTGTCCACCACGGGGCAACGCCGGCACACGCTCTTGGCCTCTTCGATCTGCAGGAGGGCTGGGCCCGTATTTCCCACAGGGAAAAACAGTTCCGGGTCCTTATCGAGGCACGCCGCGCGATTACGCCAATCCATGCTGATCAGTTGCTCCATTTCTGGGAAGTGCTCTTTGTGAAATTATTCACTAGTGGCTACAAAGGAAAAGGGCCCTGCGGGGCCCCCTTGGTCATCTGAATCAAGCCTGTCATGTTAACGCTGTGTAAACAAGGGGTAATAACCCTCGAAATCCCCGTAATTCTGAGCGATACATCACACCGCCGGCGCTGGCCCTCACCAGTACCCGACTATGTCCGGTAGGGTGCCAGTGTGTCAAGACCCCCCGCAGAGCCTGCCGATCCTTCCCCAGACCGCGTCCCCGGCCACAGTCCGGATGACGAGGTTCCGGCGCGCGGCAGGCCCGGGGGCGTCACCATTATTGCGGCCATCGTGGGCGCCGAAGCAACGGCGCTCCTTGGGGCGGCAGCCTGGTATGGCTACAACCTGCTCAGCGGAAGCCCCGTGTTGTCTTTCTGGGGTGCGGTGTTCACGTTGGGCCTCCTGCTGGCCTCTGCCGCCTGGCTGTTTGCCGTAGCCATTTTCCATTTCCGGGGCTACCGATGGACGCGCGCGGCGGCGCTGGTGGCCCAGCTGTTTGTTCTGACGATAGGTTTCCCAACGCTGACCGGAGGACTTATCCCCGCAGGAGCGGCCATGGTGGTGCCCGCCGTCCTGGCGCTGGTGCTTCTCTTCCACCCACGGGTGATCGGCTACGCGTCGCGGACCGGCGGCGGCACGCCGGCGCTGTAACTCGCCAAAGCCACCTGAAGGGCGCGGCTGCGGCCGGAGTCAATAAGGACTGCACGCCCCGGGGGAGGGTGGGGTTCGATGTCGAAGCGAATGCCGTAAAGGTCACCGTCCGACTGCGACCTCGGGCACAGCAGGAGTCCTGCCCCCGAGGACCGCGCCTCCATGGCCAGCGGCATCCGCTGGCTGAGCAGCGGCCCTGCTGAGGCAGTGAACACGACCCCATGGCCCAGCCCATGAAGGTCTGCCACATCCCGTATCGCACGGGGTGCCAGCCGGTCGGCATCGTCAACCAGGAGAACCGCCTGCTTGCTCAGCTCTCCGGCACGGGCTGCTTCGAGGCACCGCTTCCAGTACGCGGCCGGGTCTTCTGACCCGCCCGGCCCCGGGTCCGGGAGCAACCACCGTCCTGGGCCCGGGTTGAGCTCCTCGACGGCGCGGAGGAGATTGCTCTTTCCGGCTGACGGTCCGCCGAGGACCGCGAAAACACTGCCAGCCGTCAGCCGGATCGATACGGGGGACAGCTCATCGCCGCCGACACCGAGAAGTATTCCCGGTGCTTCAGCCGGGCGGTGATTCCTGGCCTGGTGCACCGCCCGTAAATCTTCCGCTGCGACGACGACCGGCAGCGGCTCGACGCGGAAAGGAGGACAGGCAGGCGCGGGCACGCTGGCCAGCCCCGAAGGGCGCGGGATCCTGCTTCCGGCAGAGTCTTCCGTCCGTTCACCGGAGTAGAGCTGGCAGACGGACGGCGCCGCACCGACGATCGGGCCCACCGCCACCGCACGTCCCTTGACCGCTTCAGTGGCGGGCAGTCGAGGCCAGGCGAGCCGGCTCTCTTCCGTGGAACCGGCGGGGAAATACATCCGGTTGGGTACAGCAGCCGTGAACCTGGCGGTGACCAGTTCACGGTCACCCGCGAGGAGAAGGAAGATGCCGGCGGCATGCCCGTCGCGGACCAGATCATGCACCAGGTCTTCCGCCCAGGAATACGGTCCCGCGCGGAAGGCGGAAGCCCAAGAGCCCCACCCTGCGATCACCACGAGAATCGGTGTCCGGGCTGTATCGCTTCTGCTGAGCCGGACCGTGAGTTCTTCGGCGAGCCGTTCAAGGACGCGGACCGCACGCCTTAGTTCATGCAGTCCTGCGTACGCGCCAGTCCTCGTGCACCCGGCGAGAGGCAGCAGTCCGCAGCCTGCATCAAGCACATAGGCGTGTGATTCCACCGCGTGGCACAGCAGCCTCCGCGACATGGACTCCAAAACCTCGCCCGCTCCCGATGCCGGGGCACCGATCAGGGCAAGATGGCCGTCCCGTCCGGGATCCCATCGGAACACCTCGACACTTTGCTGCATGGGAAGATCGATCAGGCCCAGCGCCATGCGCCAGCCAGACGCGTTGGCCTCATCTTCCGGCGCCAATTCGGGCAGGTGGTGCGGCAAGGGCTCCGCCACCGGCCGTCTGGGGGCCGGACCACCCGCCGCGTCCCACAGGTCATGGACCATGGCGAGGAGGGGTTCCGCAGCCTGCGCAGGGGTTTGCGCGGGCGCGCCCGAGGCTCCAGCGCCCGTGGGCTGGCACGAGAGGTACTCCACGGCAAGCTGGACGCGGACCGCCCCCGCCGCCGTCGCACGCTCCGGTTGAACCGATGCTGCCTGAAACTCCCGTGGGCCCTCGGTGCCACGCGCCAGGAAGGCCCGGCCCGGGCGCTCTATGCTGATGGCGGCTGCTGCCCGGTGGTTGATGATGTCCATCGACTCCATCTCCGACTGAACGCGCAGTGCGATGCTGGAGGTGACGTTGGCGCGGATATCCGCGGTCAATGCGCCTTGGGGCCGTTGTGTGGCCATGACCAGATGGATCCCCAGGGACCGGCCGATCGAGGCTATCCGCATCAGTTCACGCAGGACTTCGGGATGGTCGTCCACCAGCATGCGGAATTCGTCGATAACGATCACCAGATGGGGGAGCGGGGTTCCGTCCGGCGGCGGGGAAGTCCTCAGCGAGGCCAAATCCGGGACCCCGGCAGCCGAAAGCACCCGCTCGCGGAAGCTGACTTCTGCACGGAGCGAAACGAGGGTCCGGTCCAGCCCGTGGCTGGACAGGTCGGTCAGCATGCCGGTGCAGTGGACCAGCCCGGCCAATGGACCGAGCCCGGATCCGCCCTTGAAATCGATGAAAAGGAAATTGACCCGGTCCGGTGGATAGCAGAGCGCCAGTGCGGCAACGAGGCTGCGGAGGAGTTCGGACTTGCCGGAACCGGTGGTACCCGCGACGAGGAGGTGGGGGCCGTCGGACTGGAGGTCCAGGAGCTGGGGCGCCGATGGTCCCATGCCCAGCGGTATGGGCAGGCCCGGTGATGTGGAAGCGGCCTGCCAGCGGAAGGCGGTCCGGTCCGGGTCCAGCGGTAGGAGTTCGTGGAGGCGGCAGGACGCCGGAATGCCCGGCACGCTGCCTCTGGGTGCCCTCTCCCGGGCTGCCAGCCGGCGGCAGAAGGTGTCGAAGACTGCGGCTGGTGCGAGGTCCGGGACGAACGGTACGGAGGCGTGCCGCTCCCGCAGGATGGATTCCTGCTCGGCCAGCACCACATCGCATTTAGTAACAGGCACCTCGGCCGGCACGAATTGCAGCACCCGCCATCCACGTTCCACGGCCGCCTCGGCGAGGACGTTCTCGATGCCCGGAACCTGCGAACTTCCCGTCAGGACCAGGATCCCGGGCGTTGGTGCTGTTCGCCCTGAACACTGGGCAAGTGCAGCCCGGCATGAGGATGCAGAGGCGGTAAGGGTGGTCAGCGGCAGGTACCTGGCAGGGAGCGGAAGCCGGGCTGCTGCGCCATGGATGACGACAGGCGTCCCGCGGCCCAGCGGGTAGCCGGTCGCCTGCATGAGCAGTGCTCTGAGCATTCCGTCCCTGACAGCGCGCGGTCCATGAAACACCGTGCGCCGCAGCCGGGGATCAAGGAGGACGGGGACAGTGCCGACGGAAGGCACGGCAGCCCCCGGGGGCTCCAGTTGCACGTTGGCGGGCTGGCAAGCCTCGCCAAGCCGAAGCCAGAGGCCCTCGTGATCCCCCTCATCAGGCCCTTCCGGCGCTTCCGGGCGGTCCGGAGCCTGCGCGGCCTGGCCCGCCGTGAGCATCAGTAAAGCGAGGGAGGGCCCAGCGCTCTGCCGCCGTTCCCGGTCCCGGGCTACTGATGACCTGATTGCGCCGTCCGCCTTTCTTCGCTCCCTGCGGCCCGTGAACAGAGGGACCAAAAGAGACCCGGCAGAGGCTGCTGCGAAGGCAAGGAACATCCACATGCCGGTAGCCAGCGCCAGGACGATCCCAAGGACCAGTGGAAGTGTTGCCGTAAGGAGAAGCACCAGACGGTTGGCGGGTTCGGAGTGGCCGCGGACAACGATGGGTATCCGGACGGATGAGCCCGCCAAGTCCAGCGCCTTCCCGGGGACGTCCTCGAAGACCAGTGCGAGGCCCGTGTTGCCGCAGCGGATGGAGGAACTCGTGGAGACGATGGCTCTTCTGACTCTTTGTCCGTCGACATATGTGCCGTTGGCGCTGTCCAGGTCCGTAATCGATATGTGCGAATCGCGCACATCCAGGCGGGCATGCAGCCTGGACAGCTCGGGATCCTGGACAAGGATCCTCGCCCCGTTCCGCCCGAGCGTGTAGCTCCCCCGTTCCAGAGCCACGATGGTGCCGGCCGCGGGTCCGGTGTGCACCGCCAATGCCAGCCCGGCAGGGGCATCCCCCGTTGATGCGCGGGGCGGGGAATGCTTCCGGAGGCGCTCGCCGCCGTCGATCATTACCGCGCCGTTTACCAGGGGAGGTTCCCCAAGAACCAGGCTGTCCAGCTCCCGGCCTGCGACCGTGATGATGCCGGTTCCTAAGCCGGCCGTCATTTCCACCTGAATCGCCCGCCCCGGGGTGCCTTCAGGCGCGTTCAGCACCAACTCGCAGGGCGGTCCGGTGAAGCGGGAATGCGGCCCGCGTGCCAGAGTGCAGTGCAACGTCATGGACAGGCCTCCTTTCATGCTGTGGTGCCCACGCTATTCAGGGCGGCAGACGCGGGCCACAGCGAAGTTGGCTATGTGGAAAACTGCCGGGCGGCGTACGGCTGCGGAGGGACGTGGACGGAATGCGGCTTTCGAATCGGTGTTTACTCCAGACAGCGGATAGTGTTAAGCGAAACCGTGTGGGGCGGCCTTATGGCTGTTCCCTGCCTGTCATGAGAGAAAAGGCATCAGAACCGTGAAGATCGCTGTAATTGCGCTGGGGAAAATCGGATTGCCGCTGGCCGTTCAGTTCGCTTCCAAGGGACACGACGTCGTGGGTGTCGACGTGAACCAACAGGTCGTCGACCTTATCAACGCCGGAACCGAGCCGTTCCCCGGAGAAGCCTTCCTGCAGGAAAGGCTGTCGGAACTGGTCCCGGCCGGAAAGCTGCGCGCCACGACTGACTATGCAGAGGCCGTCCCCGGTGCGGATGCAGTGGTCCTCGTGGTTCCCCTGTTCGTTGACTCCGAAGCCAGGCCGGACTTCGGCTGGATGGACGGCGCCACCGCCGAACTTGCCAGGCACCTCACGCCCGGGACCCTCGTGTCCTATGAGACGACCCTCCCCGTCGGAACCACCCGCACACGTTGGAAGCCTGCGCTGGAAGCGGGCTCCGGCCTGACGGAAGGGAAAGATTTCCACCTGGTCTTCTCACCGGAACGCGTCCTTACCGGACGGGTGTTCGAGGACCTGCGCAAGTACCCCAAGCTGGTAGGCGGTCTGTCCGAAGAGGGTGCCGCACGCGCCGTCGAGTTCTATGAGTCGGTTTTGGACTTTGACGACCGCCCGGACCTCAAGCGCGCCAATGGTGTCTGGGACCTGGGTTCCGCCGAAGCTTCGGAGCTGGCCAAGCTGGCCGAGACCACCTACCGCGACGTCAACATCGGCCTGGCCAACCAGTTTGCGCGGTTCGCCGCCACTGCCGGCATCGACATCTACCAGGTGATCGAGGCCTCCAACTCCCAGCCCTACAGCCACATCCACCAGCCCGGCATTGCCGTGGGCGGCCACTGCATTCCGGTGTATCCGCGGCTTTACCTCTGGAATGATCCGGAGGCCACCGTGGTGCGGGCCGCGCGCGCAGCCAACGCTGACATGCCGGACTACTCCATCGGGCTGCTCGAAGGCGCCTACGGTGACCTTTCCGGCGCCCGCGTCGTGGTGCTCGGCGCCGCCTACCGCGGCGGAGTCAAGGAAACCGCATTCTCTGGCGTGTTCGACGCCGTGGCGGCGCTCGAAAAGCGCGGTGCGCAGGTCTCCGTGCACGACCCGCTGTACTCGGACGCAGAGCTCGACAAGCTCGGCTTCGCTGCGTACCACCTCGGTGAGCCTGTGGACGCTGCCGTCGTCCAGGCTGACCACGCCGAGTACCGGGAGCTGGCGCCGGCTGACCTGCCGGGTGTCAAGGCCTTCATCGATGGCCGGCGGGTAAGCTCGCCGGACCGCTGGGACGGCGTAACTTACCGCGTCATCGGCAAGGCTTAGCCCCGCGCTGCTGCGCTGCCCGCGCTGGAAATCTTTGAGAGGATTACCCACTATGACCACCACCATCGCACCCAGTGCTGACGTCTCAGACCAGGCGGAACTGGGCGAGGGCACTAAAGTCTGGCACCTTGCCCAGGTACGTGAAGGAGCCACCCTTGGCGCCAACTGCATCGTAGGCCGTGGCGCCTATGTTGGAACCGGGGTGCAGATTGGCGAGAACACCAAGATCCAGAACTACGCACTGGTGTACGAGCCAGCGAGCCTCGGCAAGGGAGTCTTCATCGGTCCCGCGGTGGTTCTGACCAACGACACCTACCCCCGGTCGGTCAGCCCCGACGGTGAGTTGAAGAGCGCCCATGACTGGACTCCTGTCGGTGTGACCATCGAGGACGGCGCCTCCATTGGGGCACGGGCTGTGTGTGTGGCACCGCTGACGGTGGGACGCTGGGCAACTGTGGCCGCCGGCGCAGTGGTCACGAAGGATGTCCCCGCCTTCGCACTGGTGGCAGGCGTTCCCGCCCGCCGGCTCGGATGGGTCGGTAAGGCAGGGGAGCCGCTGCGGCAGGAAGGCGCATTCTGGGTATGCCCGGCTACCGGCGCCAAATACATTGAAGACGGAAATTCCCTGAAAGAATCTGAGGAGAACGCATGAGCTACGACTTTATCCCGGCCGCGAAGCCGATCATCGGCGACGACGAGCGGGCCGCAGTCGACGCCGTCCTGGCCACCGGCATGCTGGCCCAGGGCCAGCAGGTGGCAGAGTTCGAAAAGGAATTCTCCGACGTACTCCTGGACGGCCGCGCTTCCGTCGCCGTAAACTCCGGCACCTCGGGACTCCACCTCGGACTGATCGCAGCCGGAGTGGGCCCGGGAGACGAAGTCATCGTTCCTTCGTTCACCTTCGCAGCAACAGGCAACTCGGTGGCACTCGCCGGGGCGACGCCTGTGTTTGCCGACATTGAGCTGGACCACTACACGCTGGACGTGGACCACGTCGCCAAGCTCATCACGGACAAGACCAAGGGCATCATGCCCGTCCACCTCTACGGTCACCCGTTCGACGTCGAGGGCTTTTCCCGGCTTGCCGAAGAACGCGGGATCGACCTTTACGAGGACGCCGCGCAGGCTCACGGTGCCAGCGTGAACGGCAGGAAGGTCGGGACGTTCGGCAAGTTTGCCATGTTCAGCCTTTACCCCACCAAGAACATGACCTCAGGTGAGGGCGGCATGGTGTCGACGGCGGATTCCGCCGTGGAGCGCAATCTTCGGCTCCTGCGTAACCAGGGCATGGAAAAGCAGTACGAAAATGAACTCGTCGGCTTCAATGCCCGCATGACCGACCTGCATGCCTCCATCGGACGCGTGCAGCTCAAGAAAGTCATGGGCTGGACCAGCACGCGGCAACAGAACGCGGCCTTCCTGACTGAAAACCTCGAGGGTGTCGGCACGCCGAAGGTTGCGGAGGGCGTCGCCCACGTCTACCACCAGTACACGATCCGGGTCACTGAAGACCGTGACGGGCTGGCTAAGGCCCTGCGGGAGGAATTCAATATCGGAACGGGTGTCTACTATCCGGTACCCAACCACCGCCTCCCTTCGTTCAACAGGACCGAAGACCTTCCCAATACGGAAACTGCTGCCAAAGAGGTGCTTTCACTGCCGGTCCACCCGTCGCTGAGCCAAGCGGACCTGGAACGGATCGTTACGGCGGTCAACAAGCTCGCCAAGGCAGGCTCCTAATGGCAAATCTGCGTGTTGGCCTGATCGGACTCGGCATGATGGGGCGTCACCACGCCCGGGTGATCCGGGAACTTGATGGCGTGGACCTGGTAGCCGTTGCCGACTCCTACGGTGATCCGCACGGCGTTGCCGGCCAGCTTGGCGTCTTGTCTTCCGTGGAGGAACTCATCGCCGCAGGCATCGACATGGCCGTGGTGGCAGTGCCCACCGGCCTGCACGAAGAAGTGGGCCTGGCACTTGCCGAGGCCGGGGTGCACACTCTGGTCGAGAAGCCCATTGCTTCCTCCGCCGAAGCCGGGCAGCGGATGGTCGACGCTTTCGCCGCCAAGGGCCTCGTGGGAGCAGTCGGCCACATCGAACGCTTCAACCCTGCCCTGCAGTCGCTGCGCAAGCGCATCGAGGCCGGAGAACTGGGAGAGGTGTACCAGATCGCAACGCGGCGCCAGGGACCTTTCCCGGCCCGCATCGCTGACGTGGGCGTAGTCAAGGATCTCGGCACCCACGATATCGACCTCACGGCCTGGCTTGCCCAAAGCCGCTTCCAGTCGATCTTTGCCCACACCACTACCCGAAGCGGCCGCCCGCACGAGGACATGGTCGCGGCGACGGGTCACCTGGAAAACGGCGTTATCACCAATCACCTCGTGAACTGGCTGTCGCCCATGAAGGAGCGCCTGACGATTGCTACCGGTGAGAAGGGCGCCTTCGTCGCCGATACCATCACTGCAGACCTGACGTTCTTCGAGAACGGCACGGTTGCCACCGAATGGGAATCGATGGCGGCTTTCCGCGGAGTTTCGGAAGGTAACGTAACCCGCCTTGCCATCGCGAAGCCCGAGCCTCTTCGGACTGAGCACGAAGCGTTCCGGGACGCGGTCCTGGGACTGCGGAACGACGTCGTCACCATGCAGGAAGGCCTCGACACGCTCCGGGTGGCGGAGGCTGTGCTCCAGTCGGCCACGAGCCGCCAGATGGTCGACCTCAATACCCCGTGACGAATAATCGGCCAGCCACGGTCATCGTCGCCTCACGGCTGTTCACCCCTGAAGTCGGGGCTGCTTCATTCCGACTCAAAGCGCTGGTGGATGGTCTTGCGGAAGGCTCGTCGGAGGTCTGCGTTCTCACCACCAGGCCTCCGAAGGGATCACCGGCGTTCACAGCCCCTTACCGGCTGTCACGCTGGCCCGTGCTCCGGGACGCCGGTGGAAACGTGCGAGGTTACCTGCAGTACCTCAGCTTCGACGGACCGGTGTTCTTCCGGCTGCTGTTTTCGCGTGCAGACGTGGTGGTGGCCGAACCGCCGCCCACCACTGGTGTGGTGGCCGCCCTGACGTCCGTTCTTCGACGCAGGCCCTTCGTCTACTACGCCGCTGACATCTGGACGGAGGCTTTGGCCGCCACGGACGTGTCGCCGGTGATCGTGAAGGTCATGAAGGTGACCGAGGGGCTTGCGCTGCGGAAGGCCGCCAAGGTTCTGGCCATCTCTGACGCGGTGGCGGATAAAGTGACCGCGTTCGGCGTTCCGCCGGAGCGGGTTGCCTTAATCGGAAACGGCATAGATACGGGCGTTTTTGGTCCTGCAGGCCCTGTCTGGCGGACGGACGAACCCTACTTCGTCTATACCGGCACCATGTCTGAATGGCAGGGCGCCGACATCTTCATCAGGGCGCTGCCGAAGGTGCTGGAAGAACATCCGACGGCGGCCATCCACTTCTTCGGGCAGGGTTCGGACGAATCCCGCCTCAAGGAACTGGCCGCAAAGGTTGCGCCGGGCCGGGTTCATTTTGGCGGAGTTGTCCCTCCTGCTGAGGCAGCATCGCGGATCCGGGGCGCCGTCGGCGCCCTGGTCAGCATCAAACCCGGGCAGGGCTATGACTTTGCCAAGCCGACGAAGATCTATGCCGCCGCAGGATGCGGGACGCCTGTGATATTCGCCGGGTCCGGCGAAGGCGCCGCCGTGGTTGCGGACAACGGCCTGGGCGAGACGGCGGAATATGATCCCTCCAGTGTCGCGGCAGCCATGTCGAAGGTTTTGGGGCGCAGTGCTGCCGGTGAGGACCAGGGCCGTGAAGCACGGTCGCGGTGGGTGGAGGAAAACGCTTCTTTGGCTACCTGTGGCCGTCGCGCGGCTGCGGCGGTCCTGTCGGTGCTCCAGTCCTGACCCGCGGACATGCAGGAAAAATCTGAGTTCGGGTAGTCTAGTCCCGGCATATACGGGTGTCTATACCGGCCACAAAAACACACAGGAGAGTTGTGAACGCTGATCTCGTCGTAGTCGGTTCGGGTTTTTTTGGCCTGACAATCGCGGAACGTGCCGCCAAGGAGCTCGGCCTCAAGGTCGTTGTCCTGGACCGCCGCCATCACATCGGCGGCAACGCCTACAGTGAGAATGAGGCCAAGACCGGGATCGAGGTTCACCGCTACGGTGCCCACCTCTTCCACACATCCAACGAGCGCGTGTGGGAGTACGTTAACCGATTTACTGCGTTCACCAGCTACCAGCACAAGGTCTACACCAGCCACAAGGGCGAGGTGTACTCCATGCCCATCAACCTCGGGACCATCAACCAGTTCTTCCGCGCCGCCATGGGACCGGCAGAAGCGAAGGCCCTGATCCTGGAGCAGGCCGGCGAGCTGGCCGGGACGGACCCGCAAAACCTTAACGACAAGGGCATCCAGCTGATTGGCCGGCCCCTCTATGAGGCGTTCATCAAGCACTACACCGGTAAGCAGTGGCAGACGGACCCCAAGGACCTTCCGGCGGAGATCATTTCCCGGCTTCCGGTGCGTTATAACTACGACAACCGTTACTTCAACGACACCTACGAAGGTCTCCCGGTAGACGGGTACACGGCCTGGATCGAGCGGATGGCCAATCACCCGAATATTGAAGTCCGCCTCAATACTGACTTCTTTGATGACGGGGAGTTCGGCCGCAGTGCGGTGGCCGGGCAGGTGCCCGTGGTCTACACCGGAGCCGTGGACAGGTACTTCGATTACGCCGAGGGCGACCTGTCCTGGCGGACCATCGACCTTGAAGAAGAGGTTCTTCCGGTTGAAGATTTCCAGGGCTGCGCGGTGATGAACTACCCGGACGAAGACGTCCCGTATACCCGCATCCACGAGTTCCGGCATTTCCACCCCGAACGCGACTACACCAAGGATGCCACCGTCATCATGCGCGAATTCTCGCGTTTCGCCGAAAAGGGCGACGAGCCGTACTACCCCGTCAACACCGCCGCGGACCGCTCCAAGCTCCTGGCCTACCGCGACCTTTCACGCGGCGAGGACTCCGTCCTGTTCGGCGGCCGTCTCGGCACTTATAAGTATCTCGACATGCACATGGCCATAGGTTCCGCCCTGACCATGTTCGACAACAAGATCAAGCCGCACTTCAGCGGCGGCGCGAAGCTGGTAAGCGGAGGAGTAGACGCATGAGCGTAGCCACAGAGTTCCGGCAGGACGGCGGGCCGAGCGCCGAGGAAACGGCGTGGAAGACTGTTCACCGGGTGGTGTTTCCCGTAGACGGCGATACGGACACACTTCCGCTGTACGTGGACTTCGATCCTGCCCGGCGGGTCGTGGAATCCGAAGCGTCCGGCACCAAGCGCAGCCTGCTGGCTATGGCGTTCGCCTCGCAGCGCAGCGATGTACGGGCCGACTTTGTGCAGGGGCGGCGCCAACTGCGCCTACCGGCGCACCGCCGGGTTTCCTTCGGAACCTATTTCAATGCCTTCCCCGCAAGCTACTGGCGTGCCCACACCGACGTCCAGAAGGTTCGCCTCAGCATCGAACTGGACGCCGAAGCCACGGTCATCGTGTACAAGTCCAGCCCGCGCGGGAGCTCCAACCGGGTCCAGAGCATGCACGTTACATCCGACGGAGCTACCGCGACGTGCGAGCTCTCTTTGACGAGCTTCGCCGACGGTGGCTGGTACTGGTTCGACCTGGTTGCCCATGGAACCGAAGTTACGCTGAAGCAGGCTGAGTGGTCCGTCCCGGAACCGGAAGGCTTTGTGCCGGGTTCCCTTTCCATTGCGGTCACCACCTTCAACCGCCCGGATTACTGCGTCAAACACCTCAGGACGTTTGCCGGCTCCGAGGATCTGGTCGCAGTCATGGACCGGCTTATCGTGACCGACCAGGGAAACCAGCGCGTTCGGGACGAGAGCGGATTCGAAGAGGCCGCGGCGGCCCTCGGAGACAAATTCACGCTGATCGAGCAGGGCAACCTCGGCGGTTCAGGCGGATTTGCCCGTGGGATGCATGAAGCGGCACGGGATGGCGAGAGCCGGTACGTGATGCTCCTGGACGACGACGTCGTGGTGGAAACCGAGGGAGTGCTGCGCGCCGTAAACTTCGCGGACTTCACCCGCAAGCCGACGATCGTGGGCGGGCACATGTTCAATCTTTTTGAGCGCTCAGTCATCCACAACTTTGGCGAAGGCATCAACCAGTACCGTTTCCAGTACGAGCCCGTTGGGCGCGGCGAGCGTTCTTCACATGATTTTTCGGCCAGCAACCTTCGGACGACGCCCTGGATGCACCGTCGTGTAGACGTTGACTACAACGGCTGGTGGATGTGCCTGATTCCTACGGAGATCGTCCGCGAAATCGGTCTCGCGCTACCGGTGTTCATCAAGTGGGACGACGTCGAGTACGGCATTCGCGCAGGGTCACGTGGCTACTCCACGGTCAGCCTTCCAGGAGCCGCGGTCTGGCATATGCCTTGGACGGAGAAGGACGACACCATCGACTGGCAGGCCTACTTCCACCAGCGGAACCGTTGGGTTGCGGCCCTACTGTACTCGCAGTACGACAAGGGCGGCCGGCTGCCCCTCGAGAGCTTCCTCCAGGACGTGCGACACCTGCTGTCATTGCAGTATTCCGCCGTCGAGCTGCGCAACCGCGCCCTTGCAGACATTCTTGACGGTCCTTCCCACCTGCACAGGACGATCGGCAGCAAGCTCCCCGAGATCCGCAAGGAACGCTCGAAGTTTGCGGATGCCCAGGTCACGAAGGACCTCACGGAGTTCCCGCCGGTCAGGCGCGTGCACCTGCCCAAATTCGGAATGTTCCCGTCCCGTCCAAAAAACTTCGCCCAAACGATCTCAAGCGCACTGTCCGGGGCGTTGCGCCAGCTGCGTCCGGTGAACCCGGCTGCCCTGGAAAACCCCGAGGCAGTCGTGCCGGCCGCTGATGCGCGCTGGTGGCGGTTGTCGCACCTGGATTCAGCCATTGTGTCTGCATCGGACGGGACGGGCGCCTCCTGGTACAAGCGGGACAACGTGCGTTTCCGCCAGCAGTTGCTGACCAGCCTGAAGCTGCACGCGCGGGCGTTGAGCCGTTGGGATGAGCTGTCGGGCAGTTACCGGCAGGAACTGCCGGTTTTCACGTCTCCGGAGGCATGGACCCCCACCTTCGAAGCGGCGTCGGCAGTGGATGAACAGAAGCCGGGTAAATGACCGGTCGAGACTCATTCCCTCCGGGCCGGAACCCCGGCCTGTTGGTTTCGCCCGGCAAGGGGAACGGGCTCGCCGATGTGTTCCGTTCACGCTTCCTGCTTAAGCTGCTGGTCCGGAAGGAACTGCGGATCCGCTACCGCGGGTCCGTATTGGGACTGTTG
Source organism: Pseudarthrobacter sp. NPDC092424 (assembly GCF_044754925.1). Taxonomy (NCBI): domain Bacteria; kingdom Bacillati; phylum Actinomycetota; class Actinomycetes; order Micrococcales; family Micrococcaceae; genus Pseudarthrobacter; species Pseudarthrobacter sp. NPDC092424. Next base: position 321,894 of record NZ_JBIVQC010000001.1, read on the forward strand.
TGGACGTACGTGAAGCCAGGGGTGCAGTTCGTCGCCTTCTACATCGCGCTGGGTGTGTTCCTCGGACTCGAACAGAGCCCCACGAACAGGAACGGCTTACCAAACTATGCCGTGTACCTGTTTTCGGGGATCGTGCTCGTGAACTTTTTTACGGAAGCACTGAGTACAGCTACGCGCTCGATCGTGATCAACAGTGGCCTGATCAACAAGATCTACTTGCCGCGGGAACTCTTTCCGGCGGCATCAGTCTGGGTCTCGGCCGTGCATTTTTTCCCCCAAGTCGTAGTCCTCGCCGTAGCGTGCCTCTTCACGGGATGGCGTCCGGGCCCGCTTGAAGCTGTGACAGCCGTTGCGGGGTTTGTGATTATCGCCCTGTTGGCGACGGGACTGGGACTTTTCTTCAGTGCGGTGAATGTCTACTTCCGGGACTCAGAGAACTTCGTGGACATGCTGCTGATGGTGGCCGCATGGGTTTCGCCCGTCCTGTATTCGTGGCAGATGGTCCAGGAAAAGGCGGGCGCGGCCGGCTTCGCCCTTTATCAGCTCAACCCCATCACCATTGCTGTGGAGTGCTTCCACCACGCCTTCTGGCTTCCGACGACGGTGACGGGACAGGCGAGTCCGCCGAATCTCCTGGGGCTGTGGGTCCCGGTCGGCCTTGGGGTGTCGATGCTTATTTTGATCCTGGGCCAGTGGACCTTCCGCAGGCTCGAAGGCCGATTTGCGCAGGAGTTGTAAACGATGACTACCGCAATCGACATACAAAACATCGACAAGCAGTTCGTACTCCGGCACACCCGGTCCCTAAAAGAGGCGCTGGTCTGGCTGCTGAGAGGGCGCAAGGGCGATCTCACCGGGAAGTTTCATGCCCTCAGAAACGTGTCGCTCCAGGTGGGAGAAGGCGAGACCGTTGCCTTGCTGGGATTCAACGGTTCCGGCAAGTCGACACTTTTGAAGCACATCTCCGGAGTCATGCAGCCGGATTCCGGCACGGTCCGCACCCGGGGGCGCGTAGCCGGCCTCATCGAAGTGGGGGCCGGATTCCATCCGGACCTCTCCGGTCGCGACAACGTCTACCTCAATGGTGCGATCCTCGGCATGAGCGAAGCGGAGATCAAGGAAAAGTTCGACTCCATCGTTGAGTTTGCGGAAATTGGCGAGTTCATCGACACCGAGGTGAAGTTCTATTCCTCGGGCATGTACCTGCGGCTCGCATTTTCCGTCGCCGTCCATACTGATCCCGATGTCTTCCTCGTGGACGAAATTCTTGCGGTGGGCGACGAACCCTTCCAAAGGAAGTGCCTCGCCAAGATCAAAGAACTAGCGTCCGCAGGGAAAACGCTGGTTGTTGTAAGCCACGACCTGGAACTCGTGGGCCAGGTTTGCGAGCGCGGGGTCCTGCTGGAACACGGGACTGTGCTGATGGACGGTCCGGTCAAAGAAGTCATTAGTCGCCTGCGTGGCCAGTAGTTTCATTCCCCCCCGGGAAAGGTATGTCCCGCCGAATGTCAGGGGCAGCCGCTAAACCGCGGCCATGATGTGGACTGCTAGCTTGAGGTTTTGGAGGAAATGTGTCGTGGTTTGAGGCGGTGCCTGCCTTCGTGGCAGCGCTGGGGTTGCTGTTTCTTCCCGGCGCGCTGTTGGCGTGGGCGCTCCGGCTGGGCCTGCCCGCCATCGTTGGGCTTGCACCGCTGTTCTCCTTGGGGCTGGCGGGAACCGCAGCCATTGCAGCGGCCTGGGTGAGAGTTGGCTGGAGCGTTGGTGTCCTGCTGGCAGCGACCTTGGCAGTATCCGCCGGGGCCTGGCTCCTGTGCAGGCGCAATCAGGCGCCGGGCAGCCTTTCCGATTCCCGGACCGTCTTGCTCAGTGCAGCCGCAGGGACCATCGCCGGGACTCTCTTCATCGGCCGCCGCGTGACCCAGCTGATCGGCGCCCCGGACAACATCTCGCAACGGTACGACAACGTATTCCACCTGAATGCGGTCAGGTATGTCCTGGACACCGCCAACGCCTCGACCATGGACCTGGGGCGCATGGGGGGAGGCGGCGGGGGCCGCTCCGCTGTTTACCCGGCCGTCTGGCATTCCTTTGCCGCCCTGGTGACACAAGTGACCGGAGTGGAAGTGCCTGTCTCCGTGAACGTCGTGAACGTGCTGGCCTGCGCCGTTCTCTGGCCGGTTTCCGTTGTGTTTTTGACCAGGGTGGTCCTTGGCCCGCGCCCGCTGGGGCTTGCCGCCGCGGGCGTCATCTCCAGCGGGTTCGTAGCGTTCCCTTATCTGCTGATGGTCTGGGGACCATTGTTCCCGAACCTGATGTCAGTGAGCGTCCTGCCGGCGGGACTCGCTGTGGTGGTCATGGTCTGCCGCCGGGCAGCAGCCATGCCATTCACGGCGCTCCAGGCGTGGTTCGCGCTGGCAGTTGCCCTGGCAGGCCTCGCACTGACCCACATGAGCGCGATCAACGCCCTCATTGCCTTCAGCGCGCCTCTGCTGCTCTGGACGCTTGCCGGCAGGGTCCGAAAACTCGTCTCGTCGAAGGCGCCGATGCGGGCGTATGTGATCACCGGCCTCGCCTCGCTCATTGGAGTGGTCATTGCGGCGGCGGCCTGGAAGTTCCTTCGCCCGGGATTTTACGGCGGTTGGACCCCGCATCAAACTGTCGCCGGCGCGATCGGGGAAGTGGCGACTAACGCACCGATGGGGACCGATGTCCTCGTGGTTAGCTCACTGCTGGCGGCGCTGGGAGCGGGAGCCTTCGTCCGCCGTCGGGCGTTTTGGTGGTTCCTCGGCAGCTACGCCGCTGCCGCCTACCTTTACATCGTGGATGCCGGCTATGCCAAGGGATGGGCACGGGACTTCTTCACCGGCACCTGGTATCAGGACACGAACCGCCTGGCCGCTTACCTGCCCATCTTCGCCACCGTTCTTGCGGCACTTGGAATGTCCGAGTTGGGGCGTGCCGCATGGAAGTGGCTCTGCACCATCGCCGAAGAGCGCCGCCAGGTACAGTCCCTGCGTCACCTGGCTGCGAGAGTGGGGGCGCCGACTGTGTGGAAGGTGGCCTCAGGAGTGGTCGCCTGCGCCGTTGTCGGTGTCCTCATTCAATTGGGGCCGGCCCGGGACTATATCGTGCACAACAAAGTCTTTTATGAGCGGGACACGAGTGAGTCCATCGTCTCCTCCGAGGAGTACAAGCTGTTCGAACGGCTGGCGGAGGATGTCCCTGACGGTTCCGTCATCGCCGTAAACCCATGGAACGGCGGGTCTTTGGCCTACGCGTTTTCCGGCCGAAGGGTTTTGGAATACCACCAAACGCATCGAAAGAATGCTGATACACGAGCCATCGCCGAAGGGCTGGCGGATGCTGCCACGAAGCCCGGGGTATGCGATGCCGTTCGCAGGCAGAAAGTAGGTTATGCGTTGGACCTGGGGGAGCAGTACCTGCTGAACCACCCGTCCAGCCTCCTCTATCCGGGCCTGCAGGACCTGGAGAAATCCACGTCAGTGAAGCTTGTGGACCAGGAGGGTGACGCCAAGCTATACCGCGTGACAGCCTGCAAATAACCCGCCGGCACGGGCCCGCCGTCCAAATGCAGCGCACCCCCGTTCATTCGAGCGGGGGTGCGCTGTATGCATGCGGGGCTCCAGGTCAGGCAAACGCATCCAGCAGTGCTTCGACGGTGCGCTCAGACGCCTTCCCGTCACCATACGGGGCCGCATCGGTCGCCTCGGGTGCGGGACGCTTCACAGTGTCTGCCAAAATGCCCAGGTCTTCGCTGACCAACACGTTCCACCCCAGCTCCACGGTCTCGACCCATTCGGTCTCAGGCCGGATGGTGGTGCATGGCGTGCGGAGGAGGAAAGCTTCCTTCTGAAGGCCGCCCGAATCGGTGATGACGCCTGCGCTGTTACGGACCGCGTTCACCAGCTGCGGATAAGCCAGCGGTGACGCGACCCGCAACGAGCCTTGTTCCAGGGAGAAGCCATGCTTTTCCGCGAGGTGCACAAGGCGGGGGTGGGCCAGCAGTATGACCGGTTTGTCGAGGCTGCCCAGGGTACCCAGGATGGCTGCGAGCCGGTCAGGGGAGTCCGTGTTATCCGGACGGTGGATGGTGCAAACGTAGTAACCGCCTGGCTCAGCATTTACAGCCAATGGCTCATTGGTGCGGTCCAGCATGTCCCGGACCTTGAACAGGACGTCAGTCATGACGTCACCAACCAGCACCGTCCTGCTTCCCAACCCTTCATTCGCCAGATGTTGCACCGCGACTTCGGTGGGGGCAAGAAGAAGGTCGGAGCTGTGGTCCGTCAGGACACGGTTGTGTTCTTCGGGCATGCGCCGGTTGAAGGACCGGAGGCCCGCTTCGAGGTGCGCCACGGGGATGTGCATCTTAACTGCGGCAATCGCTGCGGCCAGGGTGGAATTTGTATCGCCATAGACAAGGACACAGTCCGGAGCGGACTCTTCAAGAATCTGCTCAAGCCCGTGGAGCATGGCCCCGGTCTGGGCGCCGTGCTTACCTGAGCCAACTCCGAGGTTGAAGTCAGGAGCCGGGATCCCGAGATCCCGGAAGAACACGTCGCTCATGAGTTCGTCATAGTGCTGGCCCGTGTGGGCGATGACGTGATCGGCGCGGCCTTTCATGGCAGCGGCAATAGGCGCAAGCTTTACGAACTGGGGACGTGCGCCAACGACGCTGAGAATACGCATGGATCGGTTACCGTTCTGTCACTGCGGGGATGGTCGGCTTGTATCAACTTCAGGCTTGGGGGAGGAGCCGCCGGAGGATCTCCCGCTCTGCTTCTTCATCAATCTTGGAGCTAAGTTCCAAAGCTGCACTATGGGCGTTTGCCTTACAGGCGGCAATCCTCGAGCTGTCGAACTGCTGCAGTGTTCTGGCAAGGGACTCCGCTGAGAAGTCTTCAGTGACAGCACCCAGGTCGAATTGTTCAATGAGCCGGGTGGTCTCCACCGATGGGCTGAACACGATGGCAAGACGGGCTTGGACGAAATCGAAAAACTTGTTGGGCAGCATCAGGGCATGGTTCCGTGTCCTGGGCGGAAGGCTGAAGATTCCGATGTCATAGCCGTTCAACACGCCGGGCAGGGCCGCTGGACTCACCGGCGGGTGGAACGTGACCTTGTTGGGGCCCGAGGCAAGTGATTCAAGGGACCGCAGGTACTTGCCACCGTCCCGTGCCGGCACCAGATAGAAATCAAGGCTGTACCCGGGGCCCAGCAGATTGACGGCCTGGATCATTCCTTCCAGGTTCCTGCCGGGTACAGCTGCTCCGCTGTGCACCAGCCGGATCGTGTCCGGTGAACCGAGGCTGGGGGACAGCTGCTCAAATGGCCGGGCATTCCGGACGGTCGCGGTTGCGCAACCAAATTCGTGCTCGTAGAGGCGGGCAATAGAGTCGTTGACCACGGTCACGGCCTGGGTCCTGGGCAGGTACTTTGCACAGATGTACCTCATGAACGGTTTGATCAGAAGCCGCCAAGACAGTACGTGCACCCGCTCTTCGGGAGCCCACTCATGCATGTCACCCCAGACCGGGGCGCCCGCTGCCAGATGGTGGGCAAGCGGCAGTGCGCGGGCTTCGTTGGCCACTACAAGGTCGAACGTGCGCCCGGCTGCGAGGTCGGCCGCGGAACGGACGGCGGGTGCCGCGAGTTCCAGCCGCCCAAAGGAACGAACGGCCAGGAGGGCCACGCCGGTGAGCGTCTGAGGAAGAGAAGGAAGGGCGGAATCGATCCGGAGATGGTCGGCTGCACCGTCCGGCTTGTCCCCGTACCCCAAGGTGGTCACGTCGCCGAACTCTGCCAGGATATCCAACTGCCGCAGTACCCGAGCGTCGGCCCGGATGTCAGAGAAGGAAATGCAGAGGATTTTTGGGCGCATTGTCCTAGTCTAGGGGATTGGGGCCACGCCCTTGCGGCCGGAGATGCGGCTCGTGCCGGGCTTTGAGCGTCCGCGGAACGGCGGGCGCCTTCGGGCCACGACGCCTCCTTATGCGATACTTGCGTGGTGAGTCGTACCTGGATTGTGATCCCTCTGTTCAACGAGGCCCCCGTTATCGGCTCCGTCATCAGAGACCTCCTGCCAGAGTTCCCGCATATCGTGTGCGTTGATGACGGAAGCACCGACAGTTCCGCGCAGGCCGCAAGGGCAGCAGGTGCGGTGGTCGTGCAGCATCCCGTGAACCTGGGCCAGGGTGCTGCCCTGCAGACGGGCTTTGAGTACGTGCTGCAGGATCCTGAGATGGCCTGCGTGGTCACCTTCGACGCCGATGGCCAGCACCGCGTGTCGGATGCCGCGGCCATGGTGGCCCGGATTATGAGCGGTGAAGCCGACGTTGTGCTTGGCTCCAGGTTCCTGGACGCCAGGACACGGATCGGGCCGGTCAAGCGCCTCGTGCTCCGGACAGCGGCTATCCAGTCACGCTGGAGTACAGGCATGCCGCTGACCGACGCCCACAACGGCCTGCGGGCCTTTAGGCGGAACATCGTCGAAAATATTCATCTCACCCAGAACCGTATGGCACACGCTTCCGAATTGGTCCAGATCATCGCGGGCCTCAAGCCGGCGTGGACCGAACATCCGGTGGAAATCATCTACACGCAGTACTCCAAGTCAAAGGGCCAGTCACTGCTCAACTCCGTCAATATCCTGGCGGACCTGCTCTTTAGGTAGTCCACATGATCATCATTGTTCAAATCGTTCTGGTCGTCGTTGTCATTTTCTTCTCGCTGATGCTCATCCGCGGAGGATCCAACGCGAAACACATGGCCGTCCGCCGCATTATGGTGCTTCTCTTTGCTGTTTCGGCAGTTCTCTCCATCTTCTTCCCTACAATGCTGAGCCAGTTGGCACGCTTTGTGGGGGTTGGCCGGGGAACGGACCTGATGCTGTACGCCTTCATCGTCTCGTTCCTGGTCTACATGTCGACCACACACCAGCGGTTCCGGCAGATGGAGACGACTTTAACGAAGCTTTCGCGGCGGATCGCTTTGGACGAGGCGGAGAGGCCCTGGGAAACCGCCAGCGTGCGTGCAGCCGCAGTGGTCCCGGCTATCGTGCCTGAAACGTCCCGGCCCGGCCCTGCCCAGTGACGAAGCCAGCCTCCGGGCTCAAGGTTCTCCACGTTAACGACTGTGCCAACTACGCCCACCGCGTCCTGGCAGAAGCAGTTGGGCGTGGCTACGAGTGGGGATATTATCCCCGCGCCGAGGCTGATCCCGGCCGTTCCGGCATCCTGGGCGTGCTTTCTTATGCCGGCCGGGGTGCGTCGTGGTTGGCGGGCCTGGCCCTGCGTTCACTGCGGGTAGACCTGCTGCACATCCATTCGGGCAGCATGCTTCACCACACCCGGTTCGTGCCGAAGAAGTATGTTCTGACCCTGCACGGTACCGACATCAGGACGCTTCAATACGATCCGCGGTGGCAGAAACCGATACGGGACGGTGTTCGCCGCGCAGCTGCGGTCATGTACACCACTCCGGACCTGCGCGAACATGTGATCGGGTTGCGTCCCGACGCCATTTACCTGCCGGTACCCATAACGCTGAGTGCCCTGCCGCACAGAACTGAAGATGCTGCACAAAGGCGGCGGGTCTTTTTTGTCTCCCGGTGGGACGATTCGAAAGGCGCTGAGGCACAGCTGGCTACTGCGGGGCTCCTGGCTGACCAGCTGCCCGCAGACTACGAGCTGGTGGGACTCGACTGGGGCCCTCAGTCGCGGGAAGCGGCTGCGGTTGGCGTCACCTTGGTGCCGCGGATGAGCCATCAGGCATTCCTCGAGTACCTGAGCGGCTGCAGTGTGGCGATCGGCCAATCGTCAGGGCTGCTGGGGTCGAGCGAACTTGAAGCCCTGGGAATCGGTGTACCGCTTTACATGCCGCTCATGGAAGGGCTCTACCCGGACAAACCACCTGTCGGCTGGGGATCGACCGTAGACCCTGAGACCATGGTGGACCGCCTTCTTACCGATCTTGCGGATTCCTCCGCGCAGGAGCGCCGGTCCGACGACGGCGTGCGCTGGGTCGTGAGGCACCATTCCACTGCTGCCACGGTTGACAGCCTTTTGAAGATTTACGACCTGGCGGCCAACACGGACAAATAAGCAAGCGGTTATGCCTTCGCCCGACCGCTTGTTGCGTAACGGGCAGCGAAGACTTTCTCTGCTGCCTGCAGTCCGAAAAATGCTGCGGGCACTTGTTTGGAATGCAGGAGATGCCAGGCCGTGCGCACCGCCGGCAGGTCTCCCGCCAGCAGTACGTCTGCTGTACGCAGCAGGGCCAAGGCCTTCGGATCGGCGCGGACAGCCCGCCAGAAAACCCGGGAGGGATCGGTCGGCCCCAACGAAAGCAGGAGCCGGCCAAGCGGTGATGCCTTGAGCGCTGTGGCGGCGCGGTCCAAGGACAGCTTGCCTGCTACGCGGTCCATGACAGGGATATTCGCTGGTGATACGACGTGGGAAGACGCGAAACCGTCCAGAGTGGTCGGAGCAGCCAAAGACAGCAGGGAAACGGAAACGTCCCTGCCGGCAGCACGGGACAGGGCGGCCTTCGGTGCGGAGCCGCCGAGCGCGGAGCGGATCAACTCATCAGGCGGTGTGGGTGAGCCAACGAGGAGGACGACGTTCAGGGGCTTATCCAAGGGTGGCCTTCGTAACTAGTTCGGTGAGGTGTTCAATGCGGGGACTCAATTGCTTGTCCCTCGAGAGGTGGTCTGCCCACTCCTGGTTGCGTGCATAGTCGTCCGACGACATCTTTGCTGCACGTTCCGCGGTGTGGAGGATCGTTTGGGCTATGGTTTCCGGCCTCAGGTCCTGGACCGGGAACCAGTCCTGATGTCCCTCGAGAATGTCCGAGCAGGCCGTTTCAGGGTGGTGGAGGGATGCAATGGGCAATCCGCTGGCGGCGTACTCAAAGACTTTCCCGCTGGTTACGTACTTACTCCGGCCCAGTATCAGCATCAGGGCATCAAATTCCTTGTAGCGGTCTGCCACGGCGGTCTTGCTCACCGGGCCTTCGTAGCTTACGCCGTCGCCGGCGTACTCCTTGAGGAGTTCCAGGATTGCTGGGTCCGGCTCAGCGTAGTGGCCGAGGCGGCCGTGGATCTCGAACCTCGAGTTGCGCAGGAGGTCCGACCGGGTACGGGCGATCCGCCACCCTTCCAGCGACTCCCGGAGCGGCATGGGGCCATAGATGGTGCCAAGGTATCCGAAGACCAGGCCTTCGGCGGAGGTTCGTTCCGGTTTCGAAATTCCCGCGAACGCTTCGGCGAATTCCGGATCGAACGCGTTAGCGACCACCCTGAACCGGCCCGCATTGGCAGGATAGGTGTGCGCATGCCAGTCCCTGATGGGCGCATTGACAAACCATGCCTCTGCCGCGGACTCGAGCAGTTTCTTTTCCAGCCGTGCGGAGCGGCTGAGCCGTGACCCCACGAACGTGTCAGAGTAAACATTCAAGTGCCAGGTGTCGCGGTAGTCCATCACGTAAGGGACGCCTGCGGTCTTGTGGAGGTGCCACCCTGGCACGAAATCGACGTTTGGGTTGGCTGTGCCAATGACGAGGTCTACCGGGCAGGCGCCGTGGATGCGGTCGGTTTCTTTCAGAAGCGCGCTCTTCCAGCCGCCGTACACCGGCTCCGGAAAGGAGAAGCGGTCGTACTTGCTGCGGAGGAAAGACCACAGCAGGTTGGACGCGATCCGGGCGCGTGACCACTTTGCCAGGTCTGGCTCGCCACGGACCCAACTGAACGGTGCGCGGACGATCCGGATCCGGGGATCGACTTTGAGTTCTAGGTCCAGGTCCGTGCCGGTCTGGTACTCGAACACCTCGCGGCTGGCGGTAAGTACGGTCACTTCCCAGCCAGCGTCAACAAAGGCATTCGCGGTTGCCAAAGCGCGGTAAACACCAGCCCCCCGCGAGGGCGGAAAGCCCCAGGCGACGTAGAGCAGGTGCGGGCGGTTCGGTGAACTCAAGGACATCCTTCCGGAGTTGGGACGGTACAACTCTACCGTCCCGCCACCGGCGCAGGATTATGCCAGTAAGAGGAGCGCGAGCCCGGCCGCACCCGGCCCGGTTGGGCAGCCTCAAAGGTCTGCTAGTTTCTAAATATGGCTAAATCAGGCGGCACTCCGCGCACGCTGCACCTCTTCGACTGTGCTGATGTCGGTGCCACTTTGGTTCGTGGTGCCCGCAGTGAAGGGCTGCCGTGGTTCTACCTGCCGGCACGGGATACCACTATGGACGGGACTGGCAGCGGCGCCCGGATCCGCAGATTCGTCGGAGTATCCTCCTGGACAGCCCGCAGATGGTCACTGTCAGTGCCGGCGGACCTTCTCCACATCCACTTCGGCACGAGGGCAAGGATTGCTGCACGCTGGCCGCGGCGGCCGTTCGTCCTTCATTTTCACGGTACTGACATACGTGAGTTCTACCGGGATCCCCTGCAGCGCGCGAATGTCCAGTGGGCTGCTGACACCGCAAAGGCTGTTCTGTATGCGACGCCGGACTTGGCAGAATATGCTCGCGAAGCCCGGCCGGACGCCCAATACCTGCCCAATCCAGTGGACCTCACCGAACTGCCGCGGTGGGAGCCTGCCGCTGAAGCACGGATACTCTTCGCTTCCCGCTGGGGCGCAGCCAAAGGCGGCCCCGAACAACTTGAACTCGCCGGAACACTTGCCCGTGCACTGAAGGGAACCGGAATCCGCCTGGAGGGGTTGGACTGGGGCGAAAATGCTGCCCAGGCCGCTGCGTTGGGGGTGAAGCTGGTTCCGACCATGGGAAAGCAGCAATACCTGCGGTGGCTGGCTGGCGCCCATCTCGTCGTCGGACAATCGACAGGTCTTCTCGGGATGAGCGAATTGCAGGCGATGGGCATAGGCGTTCCCACGGCCATGCACCTCCGGCCGGGCCTGTATCCAGGAACTGTGCCCGTCATCGGCTCCGCCGATATGGACCAGCAGGCTGATGCCATTGTCGCTGCCGCTAAGGACCCGCACACTGCGGCTGCCGGCCTCGATGCGAGAGCCTGGCTCGCAGTGCACCATGACCCGCTGACCATTGTCCGGCAGCTTGCGGCAGTCTATGCGGCGCTCGACGCTTAGCTGAGCCCGGCCAAAGCGGCCTGCGCCGCGAAGTCAGGAACTCTGTCCACCACTTCGTCGAACGAGCCGTGTGCCACTACCTGGCCATCGCGCATGAAGAAGACGATGTCTGCGTCGCGGATGGTTGCCAGTCGGTGGGCCACCGTAATGACGGTAACCTCACCGTGCAGCTCCCTGATGGCTTTGGTGACGGCCGCCTCCGTGCTGGTATCCAGGGCGCTGGTCGCCTCATCCATCACCAGCACATTGGGTTCGTTGTAAAGCGCCCGGGCGATACCGAGCCGCTGCCGCTGTCCGCCGGAGAGGGCAAGGCCACGCTCGGCAACGACGGCGTCGATCCCGCCTTCCCTTCCCATCACTGTGTCCAGGAGCTGGGCCCTCCGCAGCGCAGCCTTCACCTTTTCCGGGACAACGTTTTCCGGATTCCATGTCAGGGCTACGTTTTGGCCTACTGTCGCGTCGAACAGTGAAACCTCCTGGGGAACGTAGCCGATGCGCTTGCGCCAGTCATCCAAGACGAAGTCCATGTTCTGTCCGGCCACTTCGACGTAGCCGCTGCTCGGCGTGAGCAGGCCCAGCAGAATGTCCACAAGGGTCGATTTTCCTGCTCCGGAGGAGCCTACGAGGGCGACATGGGCGCCCGCGGGGATCCGCATGTTGACGTTGACCAGCGCAGGGGCCTCAGCGTTCGGGTATCGGAAGGAAACGTCGTGCAGGACGATGTCTGTCTTCCCCGGCCCAAGCTGGCGTTGCGGCCGGTCCTTGGCGTTGGCGGCCAGGAGTTCGTCGCCGGCCGCGATGTCGTGCATCACCTGTTTGGCGAACGACGCACTCGAATTGGCCTGGGACTGGACTGCCTGCAACCGTGTCAGCGAGGGCACCAGGCGGAACCCCGCCACAGCGAAGAGGCCGATGGCGCTGACAGCTCCGGTGGTCCCTCCCGTGGCCAGGCCGACACCGCCGACAAGGGCGAACCCGAGGATCAAAGCGGCTTCCAAAACGTAACGGGGGATCTGGGCGAGGAAGATGGACTTCGCCCTGGCCGCGGAGCTGCGCGTGCGTGTCGCGTGCACGCCGGCCTGCACGTCGCCCGCGCGTCCGGCCAGAGTCAGTTCCTTCAAAGCGTTCATGGCCTCGGTCAGCATCACCACGGTCCGCCCGGACCAGTGCCGGTTTTCACGTCCGGCATTCACTGACCGGGGCGAGATAACCTGGGCGAGCAGGAAGGCAACCAGGCCAAGGTAGGTCAGGGTGACGACGGCGATGAGCGGCTCTGCGACGAAGAGGACGACGATGACGGCCAGCAAGGTGCCGAACTCGCCGAAGAGCGTCATTGCCGGTATGAGAATCCCGGAGACGGTGATTCCGACGCCGACATCGACCATGCGGATCAGTTCGCTGGAGTTCTTCTTCAACCGGTCTTCCCACGGGGAGGCGAGGTAGGAAGCGAAGAGCCTGTCGCCGATGGCGACCTCGTGGCTGGCGAAGCGCCGGGTCGCGATCCGCAGCAGGAGCACCGCGAGGGCGCCCTTAAGAACGATCAGTGCGCAGACACCCACGAGGATCGGCACGACGTTCCCGGTGACGTCGCCGAGGACGGGAAGCACAACGGGCCGGTTTGAAACCAAAGAGGGCAGCAGGAGCGCGATCATGCCCAGCGCCAGCATGTCCAGGATTGCAAGGCAGGCACTTGCGATGCCGTAGCTCAGGAGGAAGCGCCGGCTTCCGGCCGGAAGGGTGGCAAGCAGAGGCCGCAGAACCGCAAATAGATTTTTCATACCAAAGCAAGGTTACTGGAGAAAGCCTGAGGGGCCTTTACCGGAGAGCCCGGCAGGCGGAAGTGCCCGGTGCTAGGGTAACCGGTGTGCGAAATACAACCGGGGATCCCGCCGTCGTCCATTTCTTCGACTGTGCGGATGTTGGGAAGACACTTGTAGCCTATGGCAGGCGCGCCGGCTATCGCTGGTGGCATCGCCCCGCCCTGGCTCCCGGTATGGGCGGTGCCACCCCGTCCGGCCCCTTGCAGGCCAAGGTTCAGCAGATGTCCTGGAGGGTCCGCCGGACGGTAGAGGCTCTCCGGGCAGACGTCATGCATGTGCACTTTGGCACGCGCGGCGGAGTGGCCAACAGCAGACCTGTGTTGCCGTTTGTCATGCACTGGCACGGCACTGACATCCGGACCACGTACTACAGCCCCCAAGGACGTCCAAACGTCCAATGGGGCGCCGACCACGCCGCTGCCGTCGTTTACTCAACCCCGGACCTCCGCGAGCATGCCGAGCCGGTGCGTCCGGACGCCATTTATCTGCCGGCACCGGTCGATCTCGACGAGCTGCCCGTGTGGACCCCGGACGGCCCGCCCCGTGTTCTCTTCGCGTCCCGCTGGGATGACTCCAAGAATGCGTCCGGGCAGCTGGCCGTGGCGGAAGCAATTCTTAATGCAACGCAGGGCCGCGTCATAGTCGAAGGCCTGGATTGGGGACAACGCGTCCAAGAAGCCCGCGCACTGGGCATACGCCTCGTACCCAAGATGCCCAAGCCAGACTACCTCCGGTGGATGGCAGGAGCCCACTGCGTGGTGGGCCAGGGATCAGGGGCCATGGGCATGAGCGAACTCCAGGCGCTGGCAATGGGCATCCCCCTTGTCATGAACCCCGGAGCCGGCCTTTACGTAAATCCACCGGTCCTCCAAGGTGATGGACCGGAAGGGCTCGCAGCGCGCGCCTTGATCGCGTTGGAGGATCCGCTGGCCGAATCCGCCGCGGCACAAGCGCGACGCTGGGTGGAGCAAAACCATGGTCCCGACGTCGTCATAGCGAAACTTGCCGCCATATATCGGGGAATTGCCCGCACCCAGCCTTAGTAGGCTGAGGTATTCGAAGAAACCACTGGGCTGGAGCCGACGGAACCAGCTGTGCTCCGGGTACCCCAGCGGCTACTGCCCAAGAGCGGGTAGTAAGCCAGGCTTCCATCAGTCTGGAGGGCCATGATGCCCTTGGAGCCGGTACCGGCAAAGCCGCCGGTGCTGAAGAATGCCCGGAAGGACTGCCAGCCCACTCCGACCGTCCTGCGCGATTCGGCCACGAATGTGCCGGAGCCGTTGGATCGGAAGAGCCTCATAGCGCCGGAAGGATCCACCGCGAGCAGGTCCTGCCGGGCGTCGCCATCGAAGTCAGTCATGGCAAGCTTCAGGGTGTTCCAGCCCTTGCCTATTGTCTTAGGCGCACCGAGCGCCCCTCCCGACGTGTTGGCCCAGTAGCGCAGGACACCATCCGAATGGTAACCGACGAGGCCAGGATAGCTGCCGGCCGTGGTCCACCGTCCGGTCACGAAGGTCGTTTCGCTAAATCCGGAGGCCGCCAAGGTCACCGGTCCGCTGAAGCTGCCGGCCCTGGAACCGAAGTACACGGTCAGAGCACCGGACGACCACTGGGCAAGTACGTCAGGAATGCCGTCCTTGTTCCAGTCGACCACATGCAGGGATTTGGCGGATGACCAGCCCGTGCCGATCTGGTAGGGGGCCGTGAGGCTTCCGTTGCCGTTTGCGGGGTAGGTCCACAGCTTTCCGGCGGAGTCCACCCGCAGCACATCGGCCTGGCCCTCGATAGGTTGCTGCGGCGATATGAGGCGGCTGCCTGCGATGAGGGTCCCGGTCCATCCCGGGCCGAACGCCGTGCGGGGCCCAAAGAGACGGTTGGACAGGGGGTAGTAGCTGAGAGTTCCCTTGGAGTCCCGCGCCATCAGGCCGGTGGATCCGTCCCCGGTGAAGCCAAGGGCCGGGCTGATGCTGTTCATGGCATTCCATCCCTTCCCGATCTGGGGACGGGATTCGGCGGTGAATGTTCCGGTGCCGTTTGAGCGGAAGAGGGTCATCTGCCCGACGTTGTCGACAGCGACGAGATCCTGCCGGCCGTCGCTGTCGGCGTCGAGCATGGTCACATCCATGCGGACAAATCCCCTGCCGATTACGGACGGTGCACTGACCGCCGCTCCTGCTGCATTGCCGTAGAACGCAACGGTTGAATCCGGCCTTCGGACGATCAGCCCAGGGTAGGCCGCTCCCTTGATCCACGGGCCAAAGGTGACGTCAGCGTCCGCCAGCCCGGCGAGCAGTGTGGTCGGAGCTGCGAACCCACCGGCTTTCTGGCCCAGGCGCAGGCCAAGGTCGCCGGCTTCGGACACGGTGGCCAGGTCCTGCACGCCGTCCGCATTCCAGTCCGTGACGTGCACAGACGCGATACCGGTGAATCCCGTGCCGATCTGGACCGGTGAGCCCAACGCGCCCGCAGATGCGGAGCGCCGAAACAGCCGGCCATCGGAGTCGATGGTCACAAGGTCTGAAGCGGCCTTGATGGAGGGGTTCACGGTCTCGGCTGGGGGAGGGGGCGCGGTGGAGCCAGTGTTAATCGTCTCGCCGCCTGCGATCAGGAAGCCGTCCCAGCCCGTGCCGATCACCGAACTGGAGCCCCAGGTGGAGTTGCCGGGCACCGGGAAGTACTTGAGGCTGCCATCCGTAGAGCGTGCCATAATCCCGGAGCTGGTGTTGCCCTTGAAGGCAAAGGTAACGGAGACGCTCGTCATCTGGTGCCAGCCCGATCCCACCGCGGGACGGGACTCGGGGATGAAGGACCCGGAGCCGTTCGACCGGTACTGCCGCAGCGTACCTTCTGGATCCTGGGCAAGAATGTCTTCGTTGCCGTCACCATCGAAGTCGATCATCGTCAGGTTAAGGTCACCCCAGCCCTGGCCGATCCTGGCAGCAGTTCCAAGGCCCGCACCGCTGCTGTTTCGCCAAAAAGTCAGATTGCCCGCTTCATCGCGCGTGAGGATCTGGGGGTAGTAGCTGCCGCTGAGCCAATAGCCCACTGTCAGCTGGTAACCACCCCATCCCGAGGAAGCGAGGACTGGGCCGGTTGAAAAGCCTCCGGCGGCAAGCCCGATGTAGACCGCGACCCGCCCGGCCGTCCACTGGGCTACCAGGTCGAGGACCCCATCCGCGTTCCAGTCGATGACGTTGATTGACCGGAGACCGGTCCATCCCTGCCCGATCTGCTGCCGTGCGCCAAAAGTCCCTGTCCCCGTTGCCGGGTAGTCCCAGAGTGCGCCACTGGCGTCCGCCGCTACAACATCTCCTGTGGACATGATGGACGGCTTGGGAATCGCCCCGTCCGCGGCGGCCGCGAACTTCTGCAGGTTGGCGTAGCTTCCGTTCCAGGCGTTCGAGTCCCCGGCGAAGGGGCCGGTGCTGCTGTATTGCCAGACGCTGTAGGTGCCCCAGCCGTTCGGCATGCTTCCTACATATTTTCCGTAGGAAGCGAGATGCAACGGGTGGTTTCCGAAAGCCCCCGAGTTGCCGGTGCATTGCTTCCACCAGTCGGTGGTGGTGTAGATCATGGGCAACCGGCCCGTCCGGGAAAGAATCCGGTTGGAGAAATCCTTGATCCAGTTGACCATGGCGGAAGCGCTCATGTTGTAGCAGGTATTGCCGAGGCTGCTGTACGGGTTGTACTCAATGTCGAGCAGCGGCGGCATGGTCTTACCGTCGGGACTCCAACCGCCGCCGCTGTTCACGAAGTAGTCGGCCTGGGCGGCGCCTGTTGAGATACTCGGCAAAGCGAAGTGGTAGGCGCCGCGAAGCATTCCTACGCCCTGCGCGCCCGCGTATTGCGAATTGAACGTTGGGCTCCGGTAGGTGAGGCCCTCGGATGCCTTTACATATGCGAACCGGGCCCCCATGGAATACTGCGCGGGCCAATCAACAGTGGGTTGGTGGCTGCTGACGTCCAGCCCTTGGATCCCCGGGGCCTGCCAGGTGTTTTGGGTCTGCACCATTTCAGAGAGCGATTCGGTCTTCCCGGAGCGGGGCGAACCTGTCTGCTTTGATTTAAGGCCCTGGCCCATGTGGGCGCCATTGGCGCCAATCTCGTCCTGCAGGCGCTTCAGATCCAGAGGGACAGTCTCTCCGGGTTCCGTGGCCGGTGACGACATCTCTGGCGCTGCCCCGTCCGTCGGCTGTGTTGTTGGGGTGGGGGAGGGCATAACCGTCGGGTCCCCGGCGGGCGTGGCGGAAACGGCCGGTGCAGGTTCAAGAGCGACGGCCTGAGCCGGAAGGCCAACTGCCGCGACGGCGGCGACCACCACTACGGTGAGTGACTTGACGAACGTAGGTCGCCAGACGGGCTGGATGTGGTTCGGTTTCATCTATCTCTCCGGAGCGACAGCGTACTCCGGAAAAAGCACGCCACCTGGTTCACCTTGACCGGTTGCCACGACACGGGAAACCGATGCATCAATTCGCGAGGTCTTGACGCCGAAACGATAGCATCCGCCCGCCCGCGATACCAGAGTGAAGCCTGTGGCCTTTGTTACTGCAGAGCTTTCAGTGCCTGGTGAAGCATCGCTACAGTTGCTCCAAAATGTACGGAACAAGGGCCTTGGAATATTCGGCACTGAGATGCGAATAATCGCGGTACACGATCATTGACCCTACAACCGGATAGCAGATCTTTTCGTCGCAGAACTGCTCCCTAAGGCTGATTTGTCGGACACCCTCCGCACGCATGGCTCTCCCGGCGTTGCCAATCGCTGTATTGGCGGGATACGCCTCGGTCCGGGGCACGGCGCAGGCAAGAGGGTCGTCCGGGTTGTTGGCCAGGCACGTAGGGACGAATTCCCCATTGGTCCGGGGCACATCGTCGAAAGCCACCACTTCTTTTCCTGCGTCCATCCATTTGCGCCAGGTTTCCTTGAAACCGTCCACCGCAGGATCTTTGGTGGGGCTGTCCGGACCGGCTTTGAACGTGTAGGCCGTCGAATAGGATGCGGTAAAAACAGTGGAAATGTCCCGGTCGGCTTCGAGCTGGGCATTCACCTTGCGGTTCCATTCAACGCAGGTGCGCTGCGCCTCATCCGTGGTCTCCGAGGGAAGGACCCTTATAGCGGTTGAGGCGGGGCAGGACCCCTTGGTATAGGTCTTCACGTGCCAGCGCTGCAACTTTGCGAGCTCGTCCATGGCAGCGAACCACGCAGTCGCGTGGGAGTCGCCGACGATGGCGACAGTGGTTTCGGCTGTGTCCTTATCCACCCCAAGGTTGCAGCTGAGGACCTCGCTTTCGGTTATCCCCGTCTGGCAACCCTTGTAGGCGGGCTCGGTGTTTTGCTTGGCGACTGTTGCCGGCCCCGGGCTGGGCGCTTCCATCCCGGAGACGGGGCCGCAGTCGTTGGCCGGCTGCAGCGCGCCTGGGCCGTAGCAGACTCCGAGCTTCCGGGTATCCGTGTTGCCGGACGATGCATAAGCCGCTGTTGCCAGGCCGAAGCAGAGAGCCGCAACCAGCGCGGAACTTCCGGCAGCGAACGCGTATGGACGCCAGGAAGCGCGGAGAAGCTTTCCGCGTCGCAGCGGATCCTCAACAACGATCTTTGTCAGCCATGCAAGCAACACAGAGAGCACCAGGACGAGGACTTTTCCAGCCAGGCCGAGGCCTTGCCCCAAAATGTACGGGCCGAGGACGATCAGCGGCCAGTGCCAAAGGTAGAGGCCGTAAGACACGTCCCCGAGGAAGGTCATTGGGCGGCGGGAGAGCCACCAGGCCGGCGCGGACCGGGCGCCGCTTCCGGCACATACGAGTACGAGCGCGGTTCCGGCCACAGGCAACGTCGCAGTCCAGCCGGGGAACGGGGTTGCAGCGCCATATGCGAATGACGAGATGCAGATCAGGGCTATTCCCGCCCATGCAAGCAGCGATGCAGTCTTTCCGGTGAACTGGCGGTCAAGGAACAGGAGTGAGACCAGGGCACCGGCGGCAAACTCCCACACGCGTGTTGGTGTGACGAAATAGGCGGTGGCCTGGCTCTGCGCTGTCAAGAGGATGGAGTACGCCAGGGAAGCGGCACCCACAAGCGCAATACCCCGGATCAGTGTGGTCCGCGGGGACGGCACCTCGGTTCTGCCCGATCGTTTTGCAGACCGACGCGCCAGGAACAGTACGCCCATGAGGGTGACTGGCCAGGCCAGGTAGAACTGTTCTTCGACGGACAGCGACCAGTAGTGCTGCGCAACGGTGGCGTCATTGTGCATGGCCGAGTAGTCGACGGCGTCGTTGGCCAGGATCCAGTTCTGGACATACAGGGCGCTTGCGGCGACCTGCCGCGCAGATACTTCCCAAACGGTGGCTGGCATCCAAAGGAAGACCCCAAGGAGCGATACTCCGAGCACGAAGATGGAAGCCGGCAGGAGCCTGCGGATCCTGCGGGCCCAGAACTGGACGAGGGCGACGCGTCCGGTGCGCTCAACTTCCCGGTACATGTGCGAAGTGATCAGATATCCCGAAATCACAAAAAATACGTCGACGCCGACATAGCCGCCGCTCAGTCGGTTCGGCCACAGGTGGTAGAGGACGACGACGAGGACCGCCAAGGCGCGCAGGCCCTGGATCTCCGGCTGGTAACGGCCGGTCTTTGATGGACTGACACTGTGCGACTCTTGTGCGGGCACGACGAGGGCAGGGTTGGAGATCACAAGGAGCAACTTTATCGTGAGTTGCCGGCGGGGCCATATTGGGCGGGCCGGCGGGCGGGGGCGCAATGCATGGGTGCGTTGCCTTCCGCTGGCCGCCCTAGACTTGCAGGCATGAAGGTTTTGGTTACCGGCGGGGCCGGCTACATCGGGTCCCACACTACTCTGTGCCTGCTCCAGGAGGGGCATGACGTCATCGTGCTGGACAACCTCATGAACTCGAGCAGCGAGTCTCTGCGCCGGGTCGAAGAGCTTTCCGGGCGCACTGTTGATTTTCGCGAAGTTGACCTGCTGGACGCGGAAGCGGTCGATGCCGTGTTTGCGGAAGGTGGCGTCGACGCCGTCGTCCACTTCGCTGGACTCAAAGCGGTGGGGGAGTCCGTGCAGCGTCCGCTTGCCTACTACAAAAACAACGTTGTGGGTACCGTCAACCTGCTGGAGAGCATGGAAACCGCAGGAGTGCGGCGTTTGGTGTTCAGTTCCTCCGCAACCGTTTACGGGGCGTCCGAACACGTACCCCTGACCGAGAAATCCCCCATGGATGCCACAAACCCATATGGCAGGACCAAAGAGCAAATCGAAGACATCCTGAGCGATCTTGGCGCGGCGGACCCCCGCTGGAGCATAGCCCTGCTGCGGTATTTCAACCCCGTGGGCGCGCACGAGTCCGGTCGTATCGGAGAAGACCCCCGGGGTGTGCCCAACAACCTTCTGCCGTTCGTAGCGCAGGTGGCCGTGGGACGCCGGGACAAGGTCATGGTTTTCGGGCACGATTACCCGACGCCCGACGGGACGGGGGTGCGGGACTACATACACGTGATGGACCTCGCGGCAGGGCATTTGGCTGCGCTGCATTATCTTGACCGGGCTACGGGCACGTTCAGATGGAACCTGGGCACGGGGCGGGGGTCTTCAGTGCTCGAGGTCATCGAGGCTTTCAGTGAGGCCGCGGGCCGCCGGATACCGTACGAGTTCGCCGCCAGGCGGCCGGGCGATGCGGCAGTGAGTTACGCGGACGCCTCTGCGGCTCTCGCTGACTTGGGCTGGTCGGCTCGACGCGACCTGGCGCAGATGTGTGCTGACCACTGGCGCTGGCAACAGACCAACCCGTACGGATATCAGGACACCCCTTCCCGCTAGGAAGCGTCTCTGCGGTCAGCCATAGATCGAGGCGGCCGTGGGAGCGGTTTCGTCAGGCGCGGGAGTGTGACTCTTTCGCCGCTTTGACGTCCAAAGCCGCAGGATGTGCTGCCCGCAGTGGAGGTTTGAAGAGCCACCGGAACCTCGAATCGACCGCCAGGTCGTACAGCGCCAGGGAAGCAGCCGTGACAACGAGAAGTAAGACTGGAACAGCCGCCGCATTGAGGACGGCCAGATCCTGCGGGATGGTGCTTCTCCCGCCGCCAAAGAAAGCGGCGAGTCCACCGACTACCGCCAGAATCACAGGGTGAAGCAAATAGAGCGGCAACGTGCGGGCAGCCAGGTACCGTGACGCCGTCCTTACAGGACCGAAACGGGACGCCCATACGGAAACCATGATGGCCGCCACCAGCCCCGTAATGGTCATCACGGTAATTACGGGCAGCTCAGTGCCGCGGCCATACACCAAGTGGGCCAACCCGGCGTACATAAGCACCGCCCCCAGGGCCAGCATTCGGGTGCCAGTGTCAGCCAGACGCTTCACCTGCGTTGACGCGTAGCAGCCGATGAAGTACCAGAGAGCAAAAATGGCGATGCGGCCGATGTTGGCTGCCATGGTGTCAGGGACGAACTCAGGGATTAGCCGTTTGACTGCCGGCTGGGCAACCAGGACCAGCAACGCCATTAGTGTTGCCAGCTGCGAGTGCCGGCGCAACAGCTTGGCGGCGATAAAGAACACCACGAGTACGGGCAGAAACCAGTAAGCAGTCCCCCCTTGGAAGACTGTTCCCAAACTAAATGCCGCATAGCCCCAAGGGTCGGCAGGTCTGTAGGCAAAGCCCGCGGCGAGGGAGAAAACGATGCTCCACAGCAGGTAGGGCCACAGGATGTCCGCGAACCGGGAACGCCAGGACTCTCTCCACGGCCGGTGGATTGCCTTCGAAGCCAGCATGCCCGCCGCAAGAAAAAACAACGGCATTCTCAAGGGCAGCAACATGCGGCTGAAGTCATTCCACGTGGTCAGAGCCGCGCTGTCTGTACCAGGGAACAACATGGTTACCCCGGTGCCGCCCACGTGGTAAAGCACTACGAGCAGTATGGCGGCGGCTTTCGCGGTGTCCACCCAATGCAGCCGCTCCGACTTGGGGCTGAGTACAGCATTGGGGCTGGGGAGCTGAGACATCACCGGTCAAATTTATCACCAGGGCGCAACCGCCCCCTTTGGTGCCCGGGGCGTACACCTTTAAAACAGGCCCGGATAAGGTGCGCACCTCGGATGCAGGCTCTCCTGAAGGCGCGCCACGCGGAAGCCGCAGGTTATGCCAAGGAATCGCGAAGGTGTTCCGATAGGGATGTGGCCAGCGGTTAGCGTTAAGAACTGTAAACCCCACGCGCGCCGCACTTTTCTGCTGCCCACACGAGGAAGAGGAAGAACCATTCGTTTCCAATCCGGCGGTCCCGCCATCGCAGCAGGAGTCCTGGCTTCCTTCATGCTTCTCCCGGGGGCGCTGCCCGCGACCGCCGCCACTACCGCTCCGGCACCGGACGAGGCGGAACGCCGGTACGTCGTGACATATGCGCCTGGCACGGATATGGCCGCAGAGGCGAGGGGCCTGCGGGCGCAGCGCATCGGCGTCGGACGGACGTTCTCCAACGTTCTCCGTGGCGCCGTGGTCACCGCCACAGCCGGTCAAGCCGCAGCCGTGGCCCGGTCCAAGCGGGTACTGTCCGTTGAGCCCGATTCGCTGGTCGGGATCGACGAGACGCAGAAGCCTGCCACATGGGGTCTTGACCGTGTTGACCAGCGGGCGCTTCCCCTGTCGGGCAGTTACAGCTATACAGCCTCAGGCAGCGGTGTCCGCATTTACGTTGTAGACACGGGCATCCGGGCAACCCACGCTGATTTTGGTGGCCGGGTCGCGAAGGGCTGGAGCGTAGTCAACGACGGCCTGGGGGATTGCAACGGACACGGGACGCATGTTGCGGCCACTGCGGCGGGTAAAGCATACGGCGTTGCAAAGACCGCCACCCTGGTACCAGTACGCGCCCTCGCCTGCGACGGCTCCGGATACACGTCTGATGTCATCGCGGGCCTGGAATGGATCGCGGCCCAACACCAGACCGGCACGCCCGCGGTGGCGAACCTGAGCATCGGCGGTTTCACCAGTACCGCAATGGATTCGGCAGTCAATGGACTCATTAGTGACGGCGTCACCGTGGTAGCCGCCGCCGGAAATGCAAAGACTGATGCCTGTGGCCGTTCTCCTGCCCGTGTGCCGGCGGCCTTGACGGTTGCCGCCAGCGACTCGGCAGACCGGCAGGCTTCTTTCTCCAACTACGGACGGTGCGTCGACCTCTACGCACCCGGCGTCGCCATAACTTCAGCCTGGAAGGACTCGGATTCTGCTTCGGCTTCACTGTCGGGAACGTCCATGGCCACGCCCCATGTGGCCGGGGCAGCCGCCGCCGTGCTGTCTGTCTCGCCGGCGCTCAGCCCGGCTGAGGTTGGGGCCAGGCTCCTGGCCAAAGCTGAACCCGGAAAGATTGTAGGAGCCACCAGCGGCACACCGAATCTGCTGCTGTACGCTGACCCTCTGCTCGGAATCTCAGAGTCGGCTCCGGCTCCGGCCCCGGCCCCGGCGGCGCCGGAACCGGCCCCGGCCAGCGCCTCGGTTCGAAGCACTGCCGACACCCTGGCGGTCGGGCCCGACGGAACTCTGTGGAACTATCCGTCCAACGGCAACGGCGGGTTCCTGCCACGCGCAGCAATCGGTGCGGGGTGGTCGGGCGTGCAAACCGGATTTGTCACAGACTGGAACCAGGATGGCGTTCTCGACGTCCTTGCCCAGTGGAAGGACGGGCGCTTTACCTACTACGAGGGACGCTCCGCGGGAGGTTTCGTAAGCGCCAAAGCCATCGGTCAGGGCTGGGGCGGCTTCAAAGTAACCGTTGGCATGTGGAAGAACGGCGACAAGTACCCGGGAGTGGTCGCGTACGACCCCGCGGGGACCCTGTGGTACTACCCCAACACCGGAAACGGGACCTTCGGCTCCCGCGTGCTCATCGGCTCCGGCTGGAGCGGGCTTTACATCACGATGGCGGACTACGACGGCGACTCGAACCAGGACATCCTCGCTAAGCGCAGCGACGGAAGCCTGATTCTTTATCGCTCCAACGGTGCCGGCGCCTTCATGCCCGAAGCGAGGTCCCGTATCGGGTCGGGTTGGAACAACATAGATTCCATCACCCGCCTGGAGGGGTACGAGGGCGCAGGAAGCCACGGGCTGATGGCCCGCTGGACCGACGGCCGCCTTGCCTACTACCCCGTCAACAGTGGGGCGTGGGGAAGTCCGAAGACCGTGGGCTCAGGCTGGAGCGCGTTCAACATCTTCCGGTGAACCCCCGTTATCCACACCACGCCTGATATGACTTGGCTGTGTGATGTACAGTCCTTAAGCTTTACCCAGTTGCACCGCCCCGGCCGGGGCAGCGGATCATTTGGGGGACTGCGTGGACGCTCTGGGGATAGTTGAGGACGAGGTCCGCGAGCTCATCCGTCGCCGAGGCCTGGACCCGTCCAGGCAGGCCGGAGAAGTGCGGAGGCTTGTCGAGGCGGCCGTCACGGATTACGACGAGCGTGCACTCGTTGGGCCGCTTCCTCCACTTGGCCCCCTGGATGCGGCTCGTAAGTTCCTGTTCGACGCCGTCGCCGGTTTTGGCGTCCTGCAGCCATTGCTGGATGACCCGACAATCGAAGAGATCTGGATCAACGCCCCCCACGAAATATACGTGGCCCGCAACGGCGAATCTGAACTGACCTCCCTCAGCCTCTCGGAACAGCAGGTCCGCGACCTGGTGGAACGGATGCTCAAGAGTTCAGGCAGGCGGCTGGACATGTCCACACCGTTTGTGGATGCTGCCCTGCCGGACGGATCCCGGCTGCACGTAGTGATTCCGGACGTTACCCGCCGCCACTGGGCCGTCAACATCCGGAAGTTCGTCATCAAGGCCAGCAGGCTCGAGCACCTGGTCGAGTTGGGAACGCTCACCCCGCAGGCGGCACGGTTCCTCGGAGCAGCCGTTTCCAGCGGGCTGAACATCCTCGTCTCAGGCGCCACGCAGGCCGGCAAAACCACCATGTTGAACTGCCTCGCTGCGGGGATTGGCAGCCGGGAACGGGTGATCACCGTTGAGGAAATTTTCGAACTGCAGTTCCCGCTGCGCGACGTGGTGGGCCTGCAGTGCCGGCAGCCCAATCTCGAGGGCAAGGGCGAAATTCCGCTCCGGCGACTGGTCAAGGAAGCACTCCGGATGCGTCCCGACCGGCTCGTAGTAGGCGAAGTGCGCGAGGCCGAAAGCCTCGACATGCTCATCGCACTGAACTCCGGCATGCCAGGAATGTGCACCATCCACGCGAATTCAGCACATGACGCCGTCACCAAGCTCTGCACGCTGCCGCTCCTCGCAGGCGACAACATATCGTCGGCATTTGTGGTCCCCACCGTCGCGTCGTGCATCGACCTGGTGGTCCACTGCAGCCGGCACGCAAACGGGCGCCGGCAAGTGACGGAGATTCTTTCGTTGGGCCGCCGCGTGGAGAACGGGATCATCGAGTCATCGCCTGTCTTTGTGATGACCGACGGCTCTCTCCAACCCCGGGCCAATGCCATGCCATCCGCTGAGAAGTTCGCGCGGGCCGGCTACGACGTCGCCGCGCTGCTGGACCTGCGATGATTCCGGCACTTCTCGGCGTCACCACCGGCGCAGGGCTTTTCCTCGTCTGGTGGTCCTGTTGGGATTTGCCGCCCGCGGCCCCGGCGGAAGCGCGGCCCAACCGGCTGGCTGACCTCCTGGCCGCGGCAGGCGTGGACAAAGTCTCCGTCGGCGGGCTGCTGGGAACATGCATGGCCCTGGGCGCCTTCGTGGCGCTGGTTTTCTTTGCTGCAAGCGGCTCGTTGCCCATCGCCATCTGCTTCGGATTGTTCGCGGGATGGCTGCCAATCACCATCCTGCGGTGGCGTGCAAAGAAGCGGACGGCGCTGCTGCGCCAACTCTGGCCCGACGTAGTCGACCACCTTCGCTCCGCCATCCGGGCGGGCCTGCCTTTGCCCGAAGCCCTTATCCAACTTGGCGACAAGGGCCCGGAGGAACTCCGGCAGGTCTTTCGGGAGTTCGGGGCGGACTACCGGGCCGGTGGCCAGTTCGAAGGCTCGTTGAACAAACTCAAGAACCGGCTGGCGGACCCGGTCGCGGACAGGATCGTCGAAGCCCTGCGCCTTACGCGGGAGGTGGGCGGTTCTGACCTTGGCAAGCTGCTTGGCACACTGGCCGACTTCCTGCGGGAGAGTGCCAGGACGCGAAGCGAGCTCGAAGCGCGCCAGTCATGGACGGTCAACGCCGCCCGGCTTGCCGTGGCTGCCCCCTGGTTTGTCATGCTCCTGTTGTCCACCCGACCCGAGGCCGTGCAGGCGTACAACACCGCTATGGGTGCCGGGGTCCTGGTGGGCGGCCTGGTGGTCTCCTTATTCTGCTATTCGATAATGCTCCGCATCGGCGCACTTCCTGAAGACGAACGGGTGCTGCGATGACTCCGGGGTATCCGCTCGCGGCTGTTTTTGGCATCCTTCTGGGAACCGGGCTGTGGCTTGTCATCTTCCGTTCCCCCTACATGCGCGCCACAACCCTCGCCGAGCGCATCGAACCCCAGTTGAAGGCACAGAACCTCGAATCCCGACTGCTGCGCGCCGGCGAACATAACGTGACACCCTTCGGCCCGCTTGAACGGATCCTCCGCCCGATCCTCCGCGACGCCCTCGCCGGCATTGGGCGGCTCAACCCGGCACCCGGTGCAACGGACAGGCGGCTTGCCCAGGCCGGAATCAGGAAGGCCTCCGTGGATTTCCGCGCGGAACAGATGCTCTGGGCGGCGGCAGGCTTCGCCACGGCGCTCATCGTCATTGTGCTCGGTGCTGCCGCCGGACGGTTCAATCCTGTCTTCGCCGTGATTGTCGTGATCGGCAGCTCCGTTGGCGGCTTCATGATGCGCGACTACTGGCTGGGCGTGCAGATCCGCCGCCGTGAAGCACGCATGATGGCCGAATTCCCCAGCCTCGCGGAACTGATGGCCCTTGCGGTCAGTGCGGGTGAAAGCGCCAGCGGCGCCCTGGACCGGGTCTGCCGTAGCTCGCAAGGAGAACTCAGCAAGGAGTTTGCCAAGATCATCGCCGAGACACGGGCGGGCAAGCCCCTCGTCCAGGCGCTCCAGGAGTTCTCTGCCCGCACCGACCTGGCACCGCTGGTTCGGTTCGTCGACGGAATAATCGTCGCGGCAGAACGCGGCACGCCGCTGTCAGACGTGCTCCGCGCCCAGGCGCAGGACGTCCGGGACACGGCAAAACGGGAACTCATGGAAGCTGCCGGCAAGAAGGAGATTGCCATGATGGTGCCGCTCGTCTTTGGCGTTTTGCCCCTCACCGTCATTTTCGCCGTCTTTCCGGGCATCGCTGCGATCAATCTGGGATTCTAGGAAAGCTCCCCGTGAACCTGACAAACCGCTGCAACTCAAGGAACAGGACTAGAAATGAAGAAAATGGGACTCCGCTTGGCCGTGCTGTTGATCGACGTCACCGGAAGCAGCGCACCAGCCCGCCATCCTGCGGACCATCCTGAACGCGGCGACGTCCCGGGCTGGGTCATGATCACGTTGATGTCCGCGGTCCTGGTCGCAGCACTGCTCGCGCTCGCCGGGCCCGCCCTGGAGACCATGTTCAACCAGGCAATGGACAGGGTCGGAAGCTGACCCATGGCTGTCCCAGGGCGGGGCAGGGCACGAAGGGGCGGTGAACCGCGGGCGGCCGCCGTGCGCAGGGACGGTTCACAAGGACGCGAACAAGGCTCAGCAGTGGTGGATTTTGTCCTGGTAGGCAGCCTGCTCACGCTGTTCTTCATGGCGATCGTCCAACTGGCACTCGTCCTGCATGTCCGGAACACGCTGATCGACGCTGCGGCTTCCGGCGCGCGGTACGGGACACTCGCAGATCGGGGAGCCGCGGACGCGGAGGAACGGACCCGCAGCCTTGTAGGCCTCGCCCTCAACCCCGGGTTCGCCGAGCACGTCACCACCGCTGAGGTGACAGTGGGTGGTCTCCGGACGCTCGAAGTCACGGTCCGTGCGCCGCTGCCGGTCATCGGCCTGATCGGTCCACGGGAGATGCTGGAGGTGAAGGGCCATGCCGCTGTCCAGCCGTGAGTGCCCAGGGAGATTCCGGGCAGGCCGCCCGGCAAGCCCCGGCCGATACCTTCCGCGGGCCGGGTTCTCCCGAGCCTTGGCATTCTTCCGCCGCGGCCTCGGCGACGGAGACCCCACAGCAGGGTCCGGCCGCCCGACCGGCGGCGAACGGGGCAGCGCGGTTGTGGAGTTCACCTTCCTCGCGTTGCTGCTGATGGTCCCGGTCGTCTATTTCATCATTACGGTCGCCCAGCTCCAGGGCGGTTCCTTCGCAGTAGTGGGTGCTGCGGACCAGGCCGCGAAGGTTTACGTCGCCCAGCCGGACGAAGCGTCCGCGCTGGCAGCTGCCGAACAGGCAGTAGCCATCGCGCTCAAGGACTTTGGGCACGGCCCGGAAGCTGCACGGGTGGCGGTGGCCTGTGCCCCGGCCGACTGCCAGTCCGCCGGAAGTACCGTCTCCGTCACGGTCAGCCTGGACGTACCATTGCCCTTCCTGCCCTTCGGAGAGGGGTTCCGTCTGGGCGCCACAGAGGTAGAGGCGTCCTCGACCCAGCTGGTGGGCAGGTTCCGGTGACCTCCGTGAAAAAGGTGACGCCCGGGGAGCAGCAGGACCGCGAGGCCGGGCAAATTACCGTCATGATCCTGGGATTCGTGGCCCTGGCGCTGCTGGTTGCCACCGTGGTCATCGGCATTTCCTCCGTTTACCTCGAGCACAAGCGCCTGCTCTCATTGGCCGACGGCGCCGCGCTGGCCGCCGCCGACAGCTACACCTTGGGTGAGGTGGAGACCAGGGGCGGGCCGCCGTCGGCCTCGCTTAATGCTGCCCGCGTCAGGAACGCTGCTGCAGATTTCGTTACCCGCAGCCCCGGATCATTGCGCTTCGACAGCCTCGCGGTCGCCCCGTCGACCGGCACGCCGGACGGAACGACCGCCGTCGTAGTCCTCACCGCGGTGGTGCGGCCGCCTGTGGCGAACTTCCTTGTTCCCGGCGGTATCCCCATCGAGGCCTCGTCCACAGCCCGGTCCCGGCTGACCCGCTGAGGCCGGGACCGGACGTTTCCACCGGATAGCGTAGGCTTAAACGACCATGGCCAATATTGATTTTTCCGCAGAAATCCGCGCTCTCCGCGCCACCTATGAGTCCATCGAACGGGTCACCGATATTGACGCGCTCAAGGAAGACATCGCAGAACTCAGCGAGCGGGCAGGCGAACCGGACCTGTGGGACGACCCGGCTGCGGCCCAGAAAATCACCTCGCGGCTGTCCCACCGCCAGTCCGAACTGGAACGCCTCACCAGCCTCGCGTCCCGCATCGATGACCTCGAAGTCCTCGTCGAACTTGGCGAGGACGAAGACGACGCGGACTCCATGGGGGAGGCCGCCGCGGAACTGGAATCCATCCGCAAGGCACTCAAGGACCTTGAAGTTGTCACCCTCCTGTCCGGCGAGTACGACGAACGCGAAGCCGTCGTGTCCATCCGGGCAGGCGCCGGCGGCGTGGACGCCGCAGACTTCGCGGAAATGCTGCTGCGCATGTACCTGCGCTGGGCTGAGCGCCACGGTTACCCCACCACAGTGATGGACACTTCCTACGCCGAAGAAGCCGGGCTCAAGTCCGCCACCTTCGAGGTTAAGGCCCCTTACGCGTTCGGCACCCTGAGCGTGGAAGCAGGAACGCACCGGCTGGTCCGCATCAGCCCCTTCGACAACCAGGGCCGCCGGCAGACCTCGTTCGCCGCCGTTGAAGTCATCCCCCTTATCGAGCAGACGGACTCCATCGAGATTCCGGACAACGAGATCCGCGTGGACGTGTTCCGGTCCTCCGGCCCCGGCGGCCAGTCGGTCAACACGACGGACAGCGCGGTGCGACTCACGCACATTCCCACCGGCACCGTAGTGTCAATGCAGAACGAAAAATCGCAGCTGCAGAACCGTGCGGCGGCCATGCGTGTCCTCCAGTCCCGGCTTCTCCTGCTCAAGAAAGAACAGGAAGACGCGGAAAAGAAGGCCCTGGCGGGAGACGTCAAGGCATCCTGGGGTGACCAGATGCGCTCCTACGTCCTCAACCCGTACCAGATGGTCAAGGACCTCCGCACCGAACACGAAGTCGGCAACACCTCTGCAGTGTTCGACGGCGAAATCGACGACTTCATCGACGCGGGCATCCGCTGGCGTACCGACAACCGCAACGCTGAGAAGTAGGCCCGGCACGTCCGCGGGCGCAGTGAACGTGGTGGCGGCGGACGGCCGATCCTGCGACACACCGCCCCAAACCCCGCGAAGAGGCCGCGGGTCCTGCGTATAGTCGAAAGGCCGGGGCCCTACTTCCCCCAACGAAAACCCGTGCACCGGCTGCAGATCTGTGCCGTCCCGGCCCAGCCGCTGCAGGGTACTTAGGGCCATGATCCGATTCGAGAATGTCACCAAGGTCTACGACCAAAAAGCCCGGCCAGCGCTGGACTCTGTGAGCCTTGAGATCGAGCGGGGCGAGTTCGCCTTCCTCGTCGGCGCATCCGGCTCCGGAAAATCGACCTTCCTGCGGCTCGTCCTGAAAGAGGACCGGGCCACCTCCGGCGCTGTCTACGTGGCCGGCCAGAACGTCGCCAAGATTTCGAGCTGGCGGGTCCCGCGCCTCCGCCGAGGCATCGGCGTCGTCTTCCAGGACTTCCGCCTGCTGCCACAGAAGAACGTCTTTGCCAACGTCGCGTTCGCCATGCAGGTGATCGGCAAGAGCCGCAGCGTCATCCGGGACACCGTGCCCGAGGTACTCAAGACGGTGGGGCTCGAAGGCAAGGAACACCGCATGCCGCACGAGCTCTCCGGCGGCGAGCAGCAGCGCGTCGCCATCGCACGCGCGGTGGTCAACCGCCCGGGAATCCTCCTCGCCGACGAGCCCACGGGAAACCTTGATCCCACCACGTCCATGGGCATCATGGGCGTCCTGGACAAGATCAACCAGAACGGCACCACCGTGGTGATGGCAACGCACGACGACGACATCGTCAACGAGATGCGCAAACGCGTGGTTGAACTCAAGAATGGCGTGGTGATCCGCGACGAAGCCAAGGCGTTGTACACCTCCCTGATCCCCGTCGTCGGGCAATCCCGCCGGCTGAAGGACGCCAGCGGCCGGGAGGAACCCGAAGCCGCGCCGGGTGCCGCCGCGGAAGGTGAGGCGCCGCGATGAGGCTTGCATTTATCCTCGGCGAAATCGGCAGCGGCCTGCGCCGCAACGTCTCCATGGTGGTCTCCGTGATCCTGGTGACCTTCGTGTCGCTCACCTTCGTGGGCGCCGCGGGCATGCTGCAAATGCAGATCAACCAGATGAAGGGCTACTGGTACGACAAAGTCCAGGTGGCCATCTTCCTGTGTGGGGAAGGTTCGACGGCGGCGGGCTGCGCCGGCGGGCCCGTCACCGCCGAGCAGCAGGAGAACCTTAGCGCCCTCCTCGAATCGCCGGCGGTCAGCCAGTACATTAACGACTTCCAGTTCGAGTCCCAGGAAGAGGCCTACAAGCACTTCAAGGACCAGTTCTCGAATTCGCCCATCGTTGACTCCGTCACGCCGGAGCAGTTGCCTGCCTCCTTCCGGATCAACATGAAGGATCCGGAGAAGTACCAGATCATCAGCGAGACGTTCTCCTCCCAGCCGGGCGTGGAAACCGTCATTGACCAGCGGCAGCTTCTGGAGCGGCTCTTCTCGGTGATGAACGGGGCTTCCCTTGTTGCAGTGGGAATCGCCGGAGTCATGATTGTTTGTGCCATCCTGCTGATCGCCACGACCATCAGGCTGTCCGCGTTCAGCCGTCGGCGCGAAACAGGCATCATGCGCCTGGTGGGCGCGTCAAAGACAGTGATCCAATTGCCGTTCATCCTCGAGGGCGTCATCGCCGCGGTTATCGGCGCCACGCTGGCTTCCGGAACTCTGTGGGCGGTGGCCCATTTCTTCCTGGGCGACTTCATGTCCCGGCAGTACCCGGACACCGCGTTTATCTCATCCAGCCAGACCCTGATCCTGGCGCCCGCCTTGATAATCCTTGGCGGATCCTTAGCGGGAATTTCGTCACTCTTGACCCTACGCCGATACTTGCGCGTCTAAGCTGATGCAAGCCGAACAAGGAAAGCCTATGAATGACATGGACCAAATAAAGAGCCGCCGGCGCAGCCATGGCGGGCGCCCGCGTGCGCGCGGGACCTCGCTCATGAGTGGTGTCATTGCGGTGGTCCTGGCCGCCGGGCTTGCCTCGTCTGCTCCCGCGGCGTTCGCCGACGAACTGGAAGACAAGCAGGCAGCCCTGAACGCTGAAGCGGCCCGCGTGCAGCAGTCGCTGGAGTTCGTTGACGCCCGCATCGCCAAGGCCGCAGGCGACCTGGTCATCTATCAGGGCCAGCTCCCCGGTGCGCAGCAGGCTCTCCTCGAAGCGCAGGGCAGGGTGGCAGGTGCGGTCAAGGAAGTGGAAGCACTGTCCGCCCGCGTGGATATGGCACAGCAGAACAAGGCCAAGATCACCCAGCAGCTGGAAACCGACAAGAAGAAAATTGCCGACACTAAGAAGCTGATCGGGCAGATCGCCACGCAGGCCTACAAGTCCGGGGGAGTGCCGTCGAATCTCTCCCTCTTCTTCGGCTCCAACAGCGGCTCCAGCCTGACGGAGACCATGGACCTGGCAGACCAGGCGATGCGCAGCCAGAACGCGGCCATGGACAAGCTCTCCCAGCAGAACGCCACCAATGTGAACTCCCAGGCCCGCCTTCAGGCAGTGGAAGCGGAGATCAGGGACCTCAAGGCCAAGGCTGACGCTGCCCTGGTGCGTGAAAAAGCTGCCAGGGATGAAGCGGCGGCAAAGAAGTCCAAGGTGGATAAGCTCATTGCCGACACCACCCGGCTTAACAAGGAACTGCAGGCCGCGAAACCTGCAATCCAGACACAACTCGCGGGTGTGAAGGCGAACCAGGTCGCCGTTGCGGCCGAAATCAAGGAACGCGACCGCCGGCTTCGCGAGGCATGGTTGGCCGAACAGCGCAGGCGTGCTGCTGCCGCTGCGGCCGCAGCTGCCGCCGCCGCGGCAGCAAGGAACCAGCCCCCGCCCCCGTCCCGGCCGTTCGTGCCGCCGGTGGGATCGCCGTCGGCCTTTGGACTCCGGCACCCCTTCGCCTCCAGCGTTCCGATCACCTCGGGCTTTGGCTGGCGCGCCACACCGCCCGGTACCATCGACTTCTACGGCACCGGCGGTTACATGCACACCGGCATTGACTTCGGAGCTGCCTGCGGCACACCCGTTTACGCGGCGGCGGCCGGCGAGGTCTTCAGCTCCGGCTGGAACTCGGCCGACGGCGGCGGTTGGCGGGTCAAGATCTCGCACGGAGTCGTCCAGGGCAATTCCCTGACCACCATCTACTATCACAACGCCAGCATCGTAGTCGCTAATGGCCAGCAGGTTTCGCAGGGGCAGCTCATCGCCTACTCGGGCAACACCGGCAACTCCACCGGCTGTCACGCCCACTTTGAAACCTGGCTGAACGGCTCCGCGGTGGACCCGATGGGGCTGCTCTAGGAGCACGCCGGCGCTGCCGTACACTGGTAGGACTCCGCGGCCGGCAGGCCGGGAGGCCGACGGATTCTTGGATTGAGGAGTACTCCCGTGCCTAAAGAAAGTGGCCGGAAAGTGGTGGCCACCAACCGCAAGGCCCGGCACGACTACCATGTGCTGGATACCTATGAGGCCGGTATCGCGCTCATGGGCACCGAAGTGAAGTCCCTGCGCGAGGGGCATGCCTCCATGGTGGACGGCTTCTGCACGTTCTACAATGACGAGCTGTGGATGGAAGCCATCCACATCCCCGAATACAACCAGGGCAGCTGGACCAACCACGCGGCGCGCCGCCGCCGCAAGTTGCTCCTGCACCGCGAGGAGCTCACCAGGATCGCCCACAAGATCCGCGAATCCGGGTATACGGTGGTTCCGCTGCAGCTGTACTTCGTGGATGGCCGGGCCAAGGTGGAGATCGGCGTAGCGCGCGGTAAGCGGGAATACGACAAGCGCCAGACCCTCCGTGAGCAGCAGGACAACCGCGAAGCCCAGCGCGAAATGCGGGAACGCAACCGCCGCCGCTGACCCTGCCGGCGTCCGGGAATGATTCGCGGGGGTCATGCGTTATGATAAATAGTCCGGTGGGCATGCCTGCCGGTTTGGTAACAAAATACGGGGATGATCGGTTTCGACGATGTTAGTCGCGACAGGTGAAGCGGGCCGAGGATGCAGAATTATCTCGTTAACGCTGTCTGCAAACCAATAAGTGCCGAATCTAAGCGCACTGACTTCGCTCTTGCTGCCTAAGCAGTAAGACAGTCCGTCAGCCCGGGGTTGCTATCGCCCCGGTTCCTGGCGTCATTTAGATAGCCACTGCTGTTTACCCTCGTCATCGGGGTGAACGGGACTCTTAGGTGACTGGGCCCGGATCAGCCAGCTGTTTGCAGCATGGCTGGGGCCGAGAAAATCCGACGCAAACTGCGCCCGGAGAAGCCCTGACAACACGACATCGGACGGGGGTTCAATTCCCCCCATCTCCACTTTTTGTGAAAACACCCCGGTCCTTGGACCGGGGTGTTTTTTGCGTTGCCCGGGAGCATCATTCTCGACGCGGATGTTCCCTGACGCGGCCCATATATGGGGGCGTCAGGAAAGATGCGCGTCGAAACTGAACCAGCGCACCGAACTGCCTGTTACTGGTCTACGACATCCACGACGCCGATGAAGCGCGTGCCGACCGCTTCGAATTCGCTCCGGACGGCTCCGGCGGGGCGTTCCGGCACTTCCTGCCTGGTGTGGTGTTCGCAGGCAACAAAGCTGAAGTCGGGCCACCACTTCTTGGGCCGGGCTGCTTCCTCGTAGCCGCACACTGCACATACCAAGTGGACCCACACCGGGCGCTTCCCGGTCCGGTTGGCCCGCGACTGCACCAGCCACGGCGGCGGGTTGTCCAGCAGGGCCCCGAGTTCCTCCTCCGCCATCCACTTGGGCAGGCCGTGGCGCTGCGCCATTTCAAGGGGTATGTCGAGGGCAATTGCTGCGTCACGTCTGCTAATCATCACTGTCCACCATACGGGAGGGCTCCAAATCGCTTTTCGGCAGCAACAGGCCCGCCCGGTCAGGAGGCCAGCGCCACCCCCGCAGCCGCGGCGGCAAACCCCAGCACCAGGTTCGTGGCCACGTTCACCGCACCCGCCCCAAACCGCGCCTCGCTGAACAGCCGTATGGTGGCGGTAGTCCATGAGCTAAACGTTGTGAGCCCGCCGGCGAGGCCCGTTCCGACGGCGGCCCGCCACTCGGGTGTCATGGCCGGACTTTCCGTGGCGGCGTAGGTCAGCCCGATCAGGAAACAGCCTGCCACGTTGACCAGCAGAGTAGCCCACGGCCAGTGCTGCCGCCCCGATCTGCCGGGCCCGCGGACGCTGCGCCGTGCGCTGTGGTGGGCAAACCAGCTGTCCACGGCAAACCGGAGCAGGGCGCCTGCCATCCCGAACAGGCCTACCAGCACCGCCGTCATGGTGTGACTTCCGCAGGACACGCAAGCAACCGGCCCAGGCGCCAGCCGGCCCCCGCAGCGGCGAGGCCGAACACCAGCGACAGGGCAAGGTACAGCAGCCACGCCTGGTGTTCACCAGCCCGCAGCAGCTGGTCGGTGGAGAACATAACGGCGGAGAAGGTGGTGAAGGATCCGAGCAGCCCCGGGCCGATCCCCGCACGCAGCCAGAAGGATGTCTGCGGCCGCGCCATCCAGAGCGTGGTCAATGCGGCGAGGGCAAAGCTTCCTGCAACGTTAATAAGGAGTGTTGTCCATGGAACAGATCCGGTACCTTCCGGAAAAACCAACCCCAGGCCGTACCGCAGTTCCGTGCCGAGGAGGCCGCCTGCAGCCACTGCCAGCCAGGCGCGCCACACGTCAGCCGTCACCCAGGAGGCAGCCGGGATGCGGGTGGTCCGTGTGGACCCAGAGTGCTGACGTGATCTCCTCGGCGAAGTCGTAGTCCCTGCTTCGGCCGGCATTGCGGATCCGCACCACTAAGGCTCCTCCGAAGGGACGCCGGCCCAGCACTTCGACTTCATCGTCGATGTCGATGTGCTCGGCGGACAGATACCGGAGGAGATCCGGGTTGTCGTCGCTGATCCTCGTGATCCTGCCGGTGTGGCCCTCATCGAGTTCGCCCATGAGGTGGGCCCGCGGCACCATGACCTGGCCGTCCGCGGAGGGGATCGGGTCGCCGTGCGGGTCCCTCAGCGGATGGCCCAGCTTGGCCGAAACCCGTTCGATGAACGTGTCCGATACAGCGTGCTCCAGCAGTTCCGCCTCGTCGTGGACCTCGTCCCAGCTGTAGCCGAGCTGCTGTACGAGGTACGTCTCGATCAGACGGTGCCGCCGCACCATGGCCAGCGCCAGCCGCAGCCCGGCGTCGGTCAGCGTGATGGCGCTGTAGGGCTTGTGGTCCACCAGGCCCTGGTCCTTGAGTTTGCGGACCATCTCGGACACCGAAGAATTTGCAACGCCCAGCCGCTGCGCGAGCTGCGAGGACGTAATGGCCTTGTCCTGCCACTCCGTGAAGGAGTAGATGACCTTAACGTAGTCCTCGATGGAGGAGGAGGGCGCGCTGGTCTTCACAGGTCAAGCCTACCGGGTGCGGGGCGGCACGGCAGGGCAAGGGTCAGGCCTTGGCGGCGCGCCACGCCAACGTCAGGTAGGGCAGCTTCAGGTCGAGCCCGGCGGCGTGGCCCAGATGGTCGTGCAGGTACCAGTCCAGGTTCGCCAGCACTTTGGCGCGGGTCGCCTCGCCTGCCCGCAGGTAATAGCTGCGCGACTTGGCCAACTCCATCAGGTCCTCGGTGGTCACGGTGTCCTGCCAGTGCGTGACGTGCCCCTCCGGGCCCTTGAATTCGGGCCCCACCACCGGCCGGAAGTCAGGTTTGTACACGTCCCCCGCGTGCATGATCCGCGACAGGCGGTGCACCCACGGCACAGACGTGTCCAGCTGGTTCCACACGAGACCCAGGATGCCTCCCGGCCGCAGCACACGCGCCAGTTCGGTGCTTGCCGCCAGCGGATCGCACCAGTGCCATGCCTGGGCCACAGTGACGACGTCGAACGACGCGCCGGGCAGGCCTGTCGCCTCCGCTGTCCCCGCCACCGCCGTGGCACCAGGGCAGTGGAACTTCAGTTGGGCCAGCATGTCTGCGGACGGGTCGATAGCCGTCACCGCCAATCCCCGATTCAGTAGGAGGGCGGTGAATTTTCCGGTTCCGGCTCCAACGTCCAGTGCGTCCCGTGCCCCTTCAGGAACCACCCATTGGGCTGCGTCTTCGGGATATCCGGGCCGCACCCGCTGGTAGTGGCTGCCGCCGGAACGGAAGCTGCTGCCCAGCTCCTGGCGTCGTCCGTGATCTAGCTTGGGGCCACCCCGAACCACCGTGCCGCCTCCCGTTTCCCGTGCCCGGGCAGCTGGTGCGCCGAGGATTACCCCTCGAATTTACCGCATCAGCAACATGGAACCGGCCGGCGGCACAGGCCCCGTCCGGTCCAGGACTCAGGTGTCCGTGCAGGGAGCTGCACCGGCGGTACCCGGGGTGTTCGGCGCCCAGTGCGGGTAGGTCCGGGTGTCGTTGGCCGGCACCCAGCGGCCGGCGTCCACCACGTAGTCCCAGCCGAGGCCGGTGGTCCTGAGGGCCCGGATGCCGGCCAGCAGGCGCTGCGCGTCCTCCAGCCGGGAACCCACACCGAAGCTGGCCCGCAGTGAACCGGACGGCAGTCCCAAGCGCTTGAGCAGTGGATGGGCGCAGAAGCGGCCGTCGCGCAGGCCCACGCCGTGCTCGGCGGACAGGTATGCCGCCACGAGCCCGGCGTCGTAGCCCTCCACCGAGAAGTTGACCACGCCGATGGTGTCCGTCTCCGGGTTGGAGTCATTGAAGATCTGGTGCACCCTCACTCCGCTGATCTCCTGCAGGCCCTCCACCAGGAAAGACCGAATGGCCGACTCATGGGCGTGCCAGCGCTCCTGGTCCAGTCCCGCGATGACCTGCGCGGCCCGCGCCAGGGTGGCGGCGCCCAGCACGTTGGGTGAGCCCCCCTCATGGCGGGCCGGTCCGGTAGCCCAGCTGACGCCGTCGAGCTTTGCCTCCGTGACGGCGCCGCCGCCGGCGAGGTGGGGGGTGCCGGCATCCAGCCAGTCGGGGCGGCCTACCAGCACTCCGGCGCCGAAAGGCGCGTAGAGCTTGTGTCCCGAGAAGGCGAGGTAGTCGACGTCGTCCGCTGCGATGTCCACGCGGCGGTGCGGCGCGAGCTGGGCGGCGTCCACGACAATCCGGGCGCCGTGCTGGTGGGCGAGCGCGGCAAGGGCGCGCACCGGGAGGATCTCGCCGGTGACGTTGGAGGCGCCCGTTACGGCCAGGAGGCTAACGCCGCCCTGCTCAAGTTCGGCGCGCACGGCCTCCAGGGTTCCGGCGATGCTGTCCGCGGCCACGATGCTCCGGTGCGGGACGCCCTGCCACGGCAGCAGGTTGGCGTGGTGCTCGATGTCGAGGTAGAGGACGTCCCCGTCGGGCCGGCCGCCGGTAAGCGGGAGGCAGCCGGCAAGCAGGTTCAGGGAGTCGGTGGTGTTGCGGGTGAAGATGACCGAGTCGTCCGGCCGGCCGCCCACGAATTTCCGCACGATGTTCCGTGCGTTCTCGTAAACGGACGTGCTGATCTGGGACGCATACCCGGCGCCGCGGTGCACGCTGGCGTAGTAGGGCAGGATTTCGTTCAGGTAAGCCGAGACCACAGACAGCGCCGGGGCGGAGGCGCCGTAGTCGAGGTTCGCATAGCGGACGTGTCCGCCGGTGATCAGGGGCGCCTGGATTTCGGCGCCGGTGACGGCGGCCAGCGGCCGGGCCGCTGCTTCAATACGGGCGTCGGCGGGCAGGGCCGGACGGGCGGGGGTGACGGTGGCACTTGTCACAGAGACCTCACTGGGAAAGGACTCCACAAACGGGGAATCCGCGCTTGCCGCATCCGCTCCGGACCGGCCTGGTCGTCACCCGGGGCACCCCACCGCGAATGGAGGGTTGCCGGCCAGCAAACCGGGGTTTAGCGCTGGCACTCGTGACCTGGTTAAGAGCGTAGGACATCCGGCGGGCAAGGTTGAAGCGGGCCGCAATGTTAAGGCGATTGTTACGCGCAGCCGCTGATAGCTCCTTTGGGCGAATATAACGACGACGGGCGCCTCAGTTCGGGGCGCCCGTCATCGTAATCTTCGGCCGGGAAAGGTCCGGTGAAGCTAGAGGAGGTCGTCCAGGTAGGGGTTCAGGCGGTGCAGCACTTCAGTGTGCAGGATGGAGTTGGTGGCCAGCGCATTCCCGCCGAAAGGCCCGTCCTGGCCTTCCAGCGAAGTGAAGCGGCCGCCGGCTTCCACCACGATAGGCACCAGTGCGGCCATGTCGTACAGGTTCAGTTCGGGTTCGCAGGCGATGTCCACCGAACCCTCCGCCACCATGCAGTATGACCAGAAATCCCCGAAAGCCCGGGTGCGCCAGACGTCTTCGGTCAGACCCAGGAACTCGTCCAGGTTGCCCCGTTCCTTCCAGCCGCCCAGGCTCGAGTAGGACAGGGATGCGTCCGCCAGGTTGGAGACGTTGGAGACCCGTAGCCGGCTTGCTGCCGCCAGGGAACGGCCGGTGTAGGAACCCATACCCTTGGCACCCCACCAGCGCTTGCCCAGGGCGGGAGCGCTGACCACCCCGACCACCGGTTCGCCCTCGTCCACGAGTGCGATCAAGGTGGCCCAGACCGGTACTCCGCGGACAAAGTTCTTGGTGCCGTCGATGGGGTCGATGATCCAGCGGCGTGAGCCGTGGCCGGTGCTGCCGAATTCCTCGCCGAGCACGGCATCGCGCGGACGGGACCGGGAGAGCTGGCCGCGGATGGCCTCCTCGGCGGCCTTGTCCGCGTCGGTGACCGGCGTCAGGTCGGGCTTGGTCTCCACATGGAGATCAAGTGCCTTGAAGCGGCTCATGGTCTGGTCATCCACGGAGTCGGCC
Source organism: Pseudarthrobacter sp. NPDC092424 (assembly GCF_044754925.1). Classification (NCBI taxonomy): domain Bacteria; kingdom Bacillati; phylum Actinomycetota; class Actinomycetes; order Micrococcales; family Micrococcaceae; genus Pseudarthrobacter; species Pseudarthrobacter sp. NPDC092424. The sequence continues at coordinate 361,965 of NZ_JBIVQC010000001.1, forward strand.
AGGACATGGGCCAGGCGCAGGTCATCGTTGTAGCTCGAAGCGGGTTGGATCATGCTTCCAAACTACCGTCTGCGCGCGGATCTGCTGGGAGATCCGGCGTCAGGTGACGCTGCCGAGTTCCTTGGCTTCCTGTGCCTCGTTGCGCGGATCCGCCCCAAGGAGGCGGCGCAGGGACGCCAGCCGGGCGGTGCCGGTGGGTCCTGCGTGCCCTTCTTTGACCCAGGCATCCAACCCGCAGTCCACGGCGCTGGCGGTGTGCTTGCAGCCCCGTTCGCAGTCCTCGATCCCGGGCGAGAGGTCCGGGAACGAGCGCAGGATCCGGTCGGGGTCCACGTGGGCCAGCCCGAACGAGCGGATCCCGGGGGTGTCGATGATCCAGCTGCCCGGGGGAGCTTCAGCAAGCCGGAGGGCCAGCGCGGATGAGGACGTGTGGCGTCCCCGGCCGGTCACGGCATTGACGCCGCCCGTGGCCCGCTCCGCGCCGGTCAGGGCGTTAACCATGGTGGACTTGCCCACGCCGGAATGGCCCAGCATCACGGTGACTTTGCCGTCCAGGTAGGCGCGGAGGCGGGCAACGGCCTCGCTGTCCAGGCGGGCGGACAGCCCGTCATCGGAGCGGGCGTCGATTCCCGAGGCCCGGTCGTCGGCCGTCCGGCTGATAATGACGGGGAACTCGAGGTGCGTGTAATTCGACAGGAGCTCCGCAGGATCCTTGACGTCCGCCTTGGTGACGAGCAGGATCGGCTCGATGCCGGCGTCGTACGCTGCCACCAGCGCGCGGTCGATGAACCCGGTCCGTGGCTCCGGGTTGGCGGCGGCGACCACGATGACCAGCTGGTCCGCGTTGGCCACGACGGCGCGTTCCACGGGGTCCGTGTCATCGGCGCTGCGGCGCAGCAGGGTGCGGCGCTCCTGGATCCTGACCAGGCGGGCCAGCGTATCGGGCTCGCCGGAGACATCGCCAACCAGTGACACGAAGTCCCCGGCCACCACGGGGGAGCGCCGCAGCTCCCGTGCCCGTGCCGCAATGATCACGCGTTCGGAGGCGGAATCCTCGTCCACTACGGCCGTATAGCGACCCCGGTCCACCGTGATGATGCGGCCGGTAACGGCGTCATCGTGGCTCGGCCGGTCCTTGGTGCGCGGCCGGGAGCCCTTCTTGCTGGGCCGGATTCGGACATCCGATTCATCCCAGGAGTCAGTGCTCCGAGCCACTGCCCGAACCCTCCGCCCCTTGCGCGAGCATCCCGGACCAGAGCCTGGGGAAGTCCGGCATGGTCTTGCCCGTGGTGGCGATGTCCTCCACCTCCACGCCCTCCACGGCGAGGCCAAGGATGGCACCGGCCGTGGCCATGCGGTGGTCCGCGTAGCTGTGGACGACGCCGGCGTGCAGCGGGGCCGGACGGATCACCAGGCCGTCGCTGGTCTCTTCGGCATCGCCGCCCAGCCGGTTGATTTCAGTCACGAGCGCGGCGAGCCGGTCCGTCTCGTGGCCGCGGAGGTGCGCGATGCCGCTCAGCCTCGATGGGCCGGAGGCCAGTGCGCAGAGGGCCGCCACGGTAGGGGCAAGTTCGCTCGTATCGGCGAAATCGCCGCCCTTGATTTCCTGGCCGCCGGTGACCGTCAGCGTTCCGTCGCGAAGGGTCACGTCCGCGCCCATGTCAGCGAGGATGGTGCGCCACAGGTCGCCTACCTGTTGCGTCCGCTCGGGCCATTCCGGAATCCGGACTGTTCCGCCGGTCGCCAGGGCCGCGGCAAGGAACGGGCCGGCATTGGAAAGGTCCTGCTCGATCCGCTGGTCGAAGGCGCGGATCGAGCCGGGCTGCACCACCCAGTGGTTGGGCGTGGAGTCGTCCACTTGCACCCCGGCGCCGCGCAGGACGGCAACAGTCATGTTGATGTGGTCCAGGCTGGGGACCGGGCCACCCGAGTGTTCCAGGTGCAGGCCGTCGGTGAACCGGGCACCCACCAGGAGCAGGGCGGACACGAACTGGGACGAGGCGCTGGCGTCGATCACCAGGTGGCCGCCGCGGACTTCGCCGGTGCCTTCCACTACGAACGGAAGGGACGACGGCGTGCCTCCCCCTTCTGCCGATACCGCGACGCCCAGCCCCTGCAGTGCCTCGATGATGGTTCCCATGGGCCGCTTGCGGGCGTGGGGGTCGCCGTCGAACACGCCGGCCCCTTTGCGCAGCGCCGCAAGCGGCGGGACGAAGCGCATCACGGTGCCTGCCAGGCCGCAGTCGATGGCCACGTCCGCCGCCGGCGCGTCGGCACTGAACGGAACGACCTCCAGGTCCGGACCGAACGCCCCGTCTCCGGGGACCTCTGTGACGGTGGCTCCCAACTGGCGCAGGGCCTCGATCATCAGGGCCGAATCCCTGGAATGCAGAGGTGCGCGCAGGCGGGACGGGCCGTCAGCCAGCGCGGCAAGCACCAGGTACCGGTTGGTCAGCGATTTGGAACCGGGGACCGTGAGGGTGGCGTTGACGGGCCGCGACGCGAACGGTGCGGGCCAATGGGGAAGGGGCGCTCCGGTGCCGGCCGGTGCTGCGGGTGCTGCGGTCATTCGGCTTTATGCCCCCGTGGCGTGCCCGACGGCACGGCGAACGGCTTTATCGGCCTTGTGGATCTTCTTGTTTGTGGTCCTGCGGGCGTCCGCCGCAAGGTGCTCCGCGCGCCATGCCAGCCCCGGCTTGCCTGCGGTGTCCACGGAGGCCAGGAGGGCGCCGCCGCTGAGCGAGAGGTTCTTCAGGAGCTGGTTGCGCCGGTGCTCGCGGCCTTCCTTGCTGCTGATATCGGCGCTGCGCCATTCCACGAAGGTGTTTAGGAGCGAGACCACGGTCAGCAGGCCGGCGGAGAGGCGGGAAAACTTGCCCATTCCGAAGAGGATCCCGGCGCCAACCTGGGTACCGCCGATGACGCGCGCAAGGGCCTTCTCATCAGCCTGGAACGGCAGTGCCGCGGCGGCTTTGCGGAGCAACGGAGAAAGCTGCCGGGCGGTGTCATCGGAATTCTTGAGCTTGTCCATTCCGGCCAGGACAAAACTGGAGGCCAGCATGGGCCGTGCAAGCATACGGGTCAAGGACATGGGTTTCCTCCTGGATGGACGAGCCGCATAAAGCGGGGGAGTCCGTTCTAGTCTTGCACTTTTGGGGAATATTTGCCCAAGGCGCGGGGTTACGTAGAGCAGGTCCGCAACCGCAGGACCGCACAAGAGCACGGACACACTCCAGGCAGCAGCTGCCGGCGCCCGAACGCGCTCCGCGGCCTGCAGCCTGCGTGATGGACAGGAACGGGGTGGGCCTTGGGAAGCGTAACGGACATAGTCTCCGCGCCAGGTCCGGTGGAGATGGACGCATTGTTGTCCGGTCCGACGGAATACGGCACGCCACCGGGGCGCGGCCTGCCAGTAGACTTGAGGGCAATGAGCACCCTGGATCCGGCCGTCCCGGCCACCTATGAGGAACCGTCCGCCGCGGCAGGACCAGCCGCTGCCGCCCCGGAAGAACCGGTGGACGTCGCCACTGAGTCCGCGGAAGAGCGGCGGACCCGGTTCGAGCGGGATGCCATGCAGTACGTGGACCAGCTGTACTCGGCCGCCATGCGGATGGCACGTAACCCTTCCGACGCCGAGGACCTGGTGCAGGAGGCCTATACCAAGGCGTTCTCGGCGTTCCACCAGTACAAGCCCGGGACCAACCTCAAGGCCTGGCTTTACCGGATCCTCACGAATACCTACATCAACCTTTACCGGAAACGCCAGCGCGAGCCGCTGCAGTCCAACTCGGACACCATCGAGGACTGGCAGCTGGCGCGGGCGGAGTCGCACACGTCCAGCGGCCTCAGGTCCGCTGAAGCCGAGGCGCTGGACCACCTTCCGGATTCGGACGTAAAGCGCGCACTGCAGGAGATTCCGGAGGAATTTCGGCTGGCCGTGTACTTCGCCGATGTGGAGGGGTTCGCCTACAAGGAAATCTCAGACATCATGAACACCCCCATCGGTACGGTGATGTCCCGGCTCCACCGCGGCCGGAAAATGTTGCGGGACATGCTCGGGGAATACGCCGCCGAGCGCGGATTCAAGGCCGCCGCCGAGCCAGGGGACGCGGCAGGAAGCACACAACAGGAGAGCGGAAAATGAGCGACTGCCAGGGATTGGGCGATTGCGATGACACCCGGATGCAACGGATCTACGAGTACCTCGACGGCGCACTGACCCGGGAGGACCTCACGGAGATCAAGACACACCTCGACGAGTGCCCGGAGTGCAGTGAACAGTACGACCTCGAGTGCGTCATCCGTAAAGTGGTCAAGCGTTCCTGCACGGAGGCCGCCCCGGAGAACCTGAAGAACGCGATCCTGGACCGGATACATTCGATCCGGCCGGTCGACGCGTAACTGCCAGGGCGGGTGTCCGGCCGCCTGGGCGCCGTACAGAAAGGACCCCGGAAACCAATGAGGTTTCCGGGGTCCTTTGCTGTAACCAAGTTACCTGGCATGTGCCTAGGTGTTGGGGCGCTTCCCGTGGTTCGCGCCGCCACGCTTACGGTCACGACGCTTGCGTGCACGCTTGCTCATAGCTGGCCTCCTTACTGTTGGTACTCAAAAGAGCTGCCCTCAAGTCTCCCACATCTGCAAGGTGCCCGCGAACCGGGAGGCACGGGCCGTTAGGCGTCCAGTGAGTTGCGGATGGCGGTGCCCGCCTGGTCCAGGACCGTGCGCATCGTTTCAACGGTGGACGGGTTGAGGGGCTGGTAGCGGGAGCGAAGCCGCAGCTCAGCGCGGATTCCGTCGCGGAACTCCTGCAGCATGGCCTCGGCATCCCTGAGCGGCCGCCCGGTTTGCGGGGGCAGGCGGCCGCCGGGGAGGCGCATCTCCGCTGACTGGGCTGCTGACTGCGCCGCGACCCTGGCCGCCTCAGCCGTGGCGGCAAGGTCTGCCCGGAGGCCGCGCATGTTGCTGCGGATGTCTTCACGCAGGCTGTCGGCCAGCCGCCGCACCGACGCGGAGATGTCGTTTTCCACCCCGGCAAGCTCGTCCCGCCGGCGCTCCAGCTCGTCCAGGCCCGCAGCCGTGATGCGGTAGTTGGTGCGGCGGCCCGCCGATTCGGTGGCCACGAGGCCCTCGGCCTCCAGTTTCCCCAGGCGCGGATAGATGGTCCCCGCGCTGGGGGAGTACGTGCCGCCGAACCGCTCCTTCAGCGCCTTGATCAGCTCATATCCATGTTTAGGGCCCGACTCAAGCAGGGCCAGGAGGTATAGGCGTAGTGCACCGTGCGCGAACACGGGAGGCATCAGAGGCCTGCTTCCGCGTCTCCCGGCGCGGGCCGGTGGAGCACGGACGTTGCTCCGGACACCGAGTTGGTCCGCAGCAGCATCAATTGCCGGTCAGGGCCCGCAATGGTCTCTACCGACCCCGAGAGGTGCGGGAACCGCTGGTTGTCGATGACCACGGCGCCGCTGGCCGACTTGGCGATAAGGTCCACGCCGACGTCGTACGGCAACCGGATGGTGAGGTCCCCCGAAACCGAATTCGCCCCGAAGTCATGCGTAAAGCCGTGCAGGTCGAAGCTCAGCCCGCCACTGACGGTGTTGGCCCTGACATTCGTCAGCTCCCCGGAAGCGGTCACCTCGCCGGAAACGCTCTTTGCCGTAAACACCCCGGTGTGGTTGCGGGCCGCGACCTCGCCGCTGACGGTGTTGACGTCCAGCTGGCCATGGGTTCCGTCCGCCACCACCGAGCCGGAAACCGTATTCAGGCGGGTATGGCCGGACGTTCCGGAAACCAGTCCATTGCCACTGACGATGCCCGCTTCAACGTCCACGCCAGCGGGGAGGGCAATGCTGATGACGGCGGAGTTCTCGCTGTTGTGGCTGACGGTGCCCATCAGGTTCTTGAACCAGCCCTGCGCGCCGTGCAGCTGGTGCCGGATTTCCAGCCGGCCGCCGGAAACGGACACCGCCAAGGAGTCACCCTGGACGTCCGTGACCTCGATCCGGGCCACCGGTTCCGGATGCGTGACCACGTCAAAACGGCCGCGGATCATGCCCAGCTTCAGGGACGAAACACCGTCCACGTCGATGGTCTGCGGGCTGGTAATGTTCCATTGCTGATCGGACACGTCTCCTCCAAAGGCGATATATCGTGTTGAGCTTCCAACGGTACCCCCGGTCACTCAGGCGATCAAGATATATCGCGAACCAGCGCTACTCCGGGGAGTCCATGCCCAACCACTGGAACCAGCCGCGGTGCAGGACGAGCCAGGCCATCAGCCCGTAACCGGCCTGGCCGGGAGTCCCGCCGTTGGCTGCCAGGTCCTGACGCCACTGTTCGTGGTTCAGCAGGGGGGAAAAGGTGTCAACGTAAAGGTGCTTCCGGCGGGTGGTGACGTCGGCGAAGGCGGTGTTGAGCTCATCCAGCCTCCGGTTGCGCACCGGATCGAGGGTGGGAGGCGGTCCCACTACAAAGACCTCGATGCGGTTCTGGGAGGCCGAATCGAGGATATTGGCCAGGTTAAGGCGGCTCCGCGCGGTGGAGAGGCCGAACTCGATGTCGCGGCCGGACAGGCCGATCACCAGCCGGTTCTCTGCCTGGCCGCTGAAACGACGGCCCGCTTCCTCAAGCCAGCGTGCAGCCAGGCCTTCGGTGCCCTCTTCAGGGCAGGCCAGCGCATAGCTTTCCACCTGTGTGCCGTCCTGGGGAGTGCGGGCCAGCACACGTCCAAACCATCCGAGCGCGCGGGGGTCGCCCACTCCCGCCAGCAGTTCATCTCCTACAGCTGCGATGAGCAGCTTCCTGTCTTCCACACGTACCTCTTCACTTCCGGGGCCTGGCCGGTGTTGTCCATTAAACGGCAACTGCCCGGCCGGAGTCTGATGGGTCGACGTCCGGCCGGGCAGCCTTGGTGCTTACTTGCGCGCGAATGCCTGCTTCAGCAGGACGTCCTGCTCCGCCGCGTGCCGCTTCATTGAACCGGCAGCAGTGGAGGCCGACGCGGGGCGCGAAACCAGCCGAATCCTGCGGTCCAGGGCGTCCGGCAGGTTCAGTCCGATGAACGGCCACGGTCCCTGGTTTGCCGGCTCGTCCTGTGCCCATACGACTTCGGCGTTCGGGTACTTCGCCAGCTCCGCGGCGATTTCCTCGTGCGGCAGCGGGTAGAGCTGCTCGACGCGGATGATTGCCGTGGTGGTGTCGCCCGTCTTCTGCCGGGTGGACAGCAGGTCGTAGTACAGGCGCCCGGAAACCAGCAGGACGCGTTCGACGGCGTTCGCGGCCAGCTGCTCGTGTTCACCGATCACGGGGCGGAAGGCGCCGCTGGTGAAGTCCTCCACGGAGGACGCCGCAGCCTTCAGGCGCAGCAGCTGCTTGGGCGTGAAGATGATCAGGGGCTTCCGCGGACGGCTGTAGGCCTGGCGGCGCAGCAGGTGGAAGTGCGAGGCGGCCGTGGTGGGGTTGGCCACGATCATGTTTTCCTCGGCGCACAGCTGCAGGAAGCGCTCGATTCGTGCCGACGAGTGGTCCGGGCCCTGGCCTTCGTAGCCATGCGGCAGCATGAGCACCAGCGACGAGCGCTGGCCCCACTTCTGCTCGGCGGACGAGATGAACTCGTCGATGATGGTCTGGGCGCCGTTGACGAAGTCACCGAACTGGGCTTCCCAGAGGACCAGCGCGTCGGGACGCTCCACTGAGTAGCCGTATTCGAAGCCCATGGCGGCGTATTCGGAGAGCAGCGAGTCGTAGATCCAGAGCTTGGCCTGGTCATCGGAGAGGTTGCCGAGGGGCAGCCATTCCTTGCCGTTGGCGCGGTCGTGGAACACGGCGTGACGCTGCACGAAGGTGCCGCGGCGGGAATCCTGGCCGGCGAGCCGGACGGGAACGCCTTCCATGATGAGCGAGCCGAATGCAGCGATTTCGCCGAAGCCCCAGTCGATGCCGCCTTCGCGGGACATCTGCTCACGCTTTTCGAGGAGCTGCTTGAGCTTGGCATGAACGGTGAAGCCCTCAGGTACCTCGACGTGGGCCTTGCCGATCCGGGCAAGGGTCTCGGCGGAAATGGCGGTGGAGACGGGAGCGTTCACTCCCGAGTCGGACTGCTGTGCCATGGGGCGCTCGATGTCCGAAACCGCGGCGGAGTCGGCCGTGATGATCGGGATCGGGGAAGTCTGCGCCGCGTGGGTTTCGGCGAACACCCGCTCCAGGCGTTCCTGGTAGTCGCGGAGCAGCTGCTCTGCTTCTTCCTCGGTGATGTCGCCACGGCCGATCAGCGACTCGGTGTAGAGCTTTCGCACAGAGCGCTTGGCTTCGATGAGGTTGTACATCAACGGCTGGGTCATCGAGGGATCGTCGCCCTCGTTGTGGCCGCGGCGGCGGTAGCAGACCATGTCGATGACAACGTCCTTGTGGAACCGCTGGCGGAACTCGTAGGCAAGCTGGCCGATCCTGACCACGGCCTCGGGGTCGTCACCGTTCACGTGGAAGACCGGTGCCTGGATCATCTTGGCAACGTCGGTGGAGTACGTGGAGGAACGGGAGGACGACGGCGCGGTGGTGAAGCCCACCTGGTTGTTGACCACGATGTGGATGGTTCCGCCGGTCCGGTAGCCACGCAGCTGGGACAGATTCAGGGTTTCGGCAACCACACCCTGGCCGGCGAATGCGGCGTCGCCGTGGACCATGATGGGCAGCACGGGGAACGTCTCGCCCTGGTCCAGGCGGTCCTGCTTGGCGCGGACGATGCCTTCGAGGACCGGGTCCACGGCCTCAAGGTGGGACGGGTTGGCGGCCAGGTAAACCTTGGTTTCCTTGCCGTTGTCCGACGTGAACGTGCCTTCGGTGCCCAGGTGGTACTTCACGTCACCGGAGCCCTGGACGGAACGCGGGTCCTGCGTGCCCTCGAATTCGCGGAAGACCTGTGCGTAGGTCTTGCCGGCGATGTTGGTCAGCACGTTGAGGCGACCGCGGTGCGCCATGCCGATGGCAACCTCGTCCAGGCCGTCGTCGGCGGCGTCGGACATGATGGCGTCCAGCAGCGGGATCAGCGACTCGCCGCCCTCGAGGGAGAAGCGCTTCTGGCCCACGAACTTGGTCTGCAGGAAGGTCTCGAAGGCCTCTGCGGCGTTCAGCTTGGAGACGATCCGGAGCTGTTCTTCGCGGCTGGGCTTGGAGTAGGGGTGCTCAAGCTGGTCCTGGAACCACTTTCGCTCGGCCGGCTCCTGGATGTGCATGTACTCGATGCCCGTGGTGCGGCAGTAAGCATCGCGAAGAACGCCCAGAATGTCGCGGAACTTCAGGCTGGGCTTGCCGCCAAAGCCACCCGTGGGCCATTCGCGGTCAAGGTCCCAAAGCGTCAGGCCGTAGGTCAGGACATCGAGGTCCGGGTGCTTGCGCTGGACGTACTCCAGGGGGTCGGTGTCCGCCATGAGGTGGCCACGAACGCGGTAGGAGTGGATGAGCTGCTGGATCCGGGCGACCTTGTTGATCTCGTCAGCGGGGTCAACCTGCTTGTCGGCGCTCCAGCGGACGGGCTCGTACGGAATCCGAAGGGACTCGAAGATCTCGTCGTAGAAGTTCTGCGCACCGAGCAGCAGCGAGTGGACCAGCTTCAGGAACTCACCGCTGCCGGCACCCTGGATCACGCGGTGATCGTAGGTGGACGTGAGGGTGAGCACCTTGCTGATGGCGTTTTGCGCGATGATCTTTTCGCTGGCGCCCTGGAATTCTGCCGGATAGTCGAGGGCGCCTACGCCGATGATGGCGGCCTGGCCCTTGGAAAGGCGGGGCACTGAGTGCACGGTGCCGATGCCGCCCGGGTTGGTCAGGGAGACCGTGGTGCCCTGGTGGTCCTCTGCGGTGAGCTTGCCGTTGCGGGCGCGCTTGATCAGGTCCTCGTAGGTGTGCCAGAACTCCGAGAAGTTCAGGGTCTCCGCTTTCTTGATGTTCGGGACCATCAGGAGGCGGGTGCCGTCAGGCTTCGGCATATCGATCGCGATGCCAAAGTTGACGTGTGCCGGCTGCACAGCGACGGGCTTGCCGTCCACTTCGTCGTAGTAGACGTTCATGGAGGGGAACTGGGAGAGCGCCCGGATCACGGCGTAGCCGATCAGGTGCGTGAAGGAGACTTTGCCGCCGCGGGCGCGGGCCAGGTTGGAGTTGATGACAACGCGGTTGTCGATCAGCAGTTTGGCGGGGATGGCCCGGACGCTGGTGGCCGTGGGGACCTCGAGGCTGGTCACCATGTTGGTGGCAATGGCCTTGGCAGGTCCGCGAAGTACGGAGACGACGTCCTCTTCCGGGGCCGTGGGGGCCTTGACGTTCTTGGGCAGCTGCGCCGGAATCGGGGGAGTGCCGCCGCCTGCTTCCGTCTTCTTGGAGCCGTCGCGGGCCACGGTGGCGGGTGCCTTCTTCGCGGGGGCTGCTGCCGGCGCCGGTGCCGGGGCAGGTGCGGAAGCGGCAGGAGCTGCAGCCGGCTGCGCTGCCGGAGCCGCAGGAGCTGCCTTAACAACCGGAATCTGCGTGGTGGGTGGGTTGGACGCGTTCCCCGAATTTCCGTTGGAAGAAGAACGGCTGCCCGAGTCGAAGGATTCGAACAGCGGCCACCATTTTGCGTCTACTGCGTTCTTGTCCTTCTGGTACTGCTCGTACAGTTCGTCAACGAGCCACTCGTTTCCGCCAAATTCCTCTGGTAGACGGTGGCTAGGCTGCTCTGGCACTTGAAATACGCCTCTTCCATGAGTTTGATTTCTCTCCGGCCCACGGTGCTTGAGTACTCCGTTCGAACCAGTCTCTGCGTCCTCTGAACCCAGACCTTGCAAGTCTAGTGAGCATCACGCGTTAACTGCCAATAAGCGTGACCCAAATCATGAAGTGACGTCCGGAGGCCCGGATCCGGGTCTCCGCACCGGTTCGCTTGGTCTCTTCCGCACCGCCCGTCCCAGGCCAAGCGCCGCCTCCCGCTCCTGTAGACTGTGGGCCTTATGGACAGTAAATCCAGGTGCCGGCCTGGGGGCTGTCAGCGGAGGCCCAAAGCGACCTCTGCGCAGTCCACCCGCCGAGCCGGCAGACCCCGAACGAATGCCCATCACCAGCCCGAGCCGGGGCCGGCTGCGCCCCGCACGGAAAGAGGGCCGGCTTCAGCCGACCACCCTCCGCCGGAACGGGCCAAAGACAGCCGTTCCGGCCTGGTTCCCGCAAGTCCCGCCCGGGGCCGTCAGGCGGGATGCTGAGTGGAATGGCTCCTGCTGGCCGCCGGCCTGCTGCTCATCGCAGGCACCGGGTTCTTCGTGGCCGTTGAATTTTCCCTTATCGCACTGGATCAGCCCACGGTCCAAAGGGCGGTTGACGATGGTGATACCGGTGCCGTCCCGCTGCTGAAGTGCCTCAAATCCCTCTCCACCCAGTTGTCCAGCTGCCAGCTTGGCATCACTCTCACCACGCTGCTCACCGGTTACGTCATGGAACCTTCGGTGGGCCGGCTGCTGGAAGCTCCGCTGGCCGCCGTCGGACTTCCCCAGCCTGCCGTGTACTCGATCTCGCTGGTGCTCGCCATGGTGCTCGCCACGCTGCTCTCGATGCTCCTGGGCGAACTGGTTCCCAAGAACATGGCGATTGCCCTTTCTTTCCGGGTGGGGAAGGCGCTGGCGCGCCCGCAGCTGATGTTTACCGCCGTCTTCAAGCCCGCCATCGTGCTCCTGAACGGCTTTTCCAACAAGGTCCTCAACGCCTTCGGCCTGGAAGCCAAGGAAGAAATTTCCGGTGCCCGCACACCGGCGGAGCTTGCCTCATTGGTGCGCCGCTCGGCCGCCATGGGAACGCTCGACGCCGGGACCGCCAATTTCGTGGCCCGCACCCTTGATTTCTCCACCCGGACCGCAGCGGACGTCATGACGCCCCGTATCAGGGTGGAAACCATCGACGCGGGCCAGCCGGTGTCCGACGTGCTGGACGCCGCGCGCAGGACGGGATATTCGAGGTTCCCGGTGATCGGCGATTCCGCGGACGATATCCGCGGCCTGGTGCACGTAAAGAAGGCCGTGGCCGTGCCGGCGGACCGCCGGCACAAGCTTGAGGCAGGGGCCATCATGACGGAAGTCCTCCGTGTTCCGGAGACCATCCACCTGGACGCGCTCCTGGCGGAACTGCGTGACGGCAACCTTCAGCTGGCCGTTGTGCTGGACGAATACGGCGGAACGGCAGGCATCGCCACCCTCGAGGACCTGGTGGAGGAAATTGTGGGCGAGGTGGCGGACGAACATGACAAGGTCCGTCCCGGCCTCCTCCAGAGTGCCTCCGGAGACTGGTACTTCCCGGGGCTGCTCCGTCCCGACGAACTGTCCGAGCAGATCCCGGGCCTCACGGTCCCGGATGAATCGGCCTATGAAACCGTGGGCGGTTACGTGATGAGCCAGCTCGGCAGGATTGCCGCCGTGGGCGACAGCGTCCCGGTCGAAGGCGGGACCCTGAGCGTGACCCGGATGGACGGACGCCGGATCGACCGGATCTGCTTCCATCCCGCACCGCACCAGGCGGAGGGCCATCATGAAACCCAGGGGAGCGGACAATGAACGACTGGGCCGGGATCTTTTGGCTGGCCGTTCTCCTGCTCGGGAACGCCTTCTTTGTCGGCGCTGAATTCGCCGTCATGTCCGCCCGGCGCAGCCAGATTGAACCGCTGGCCGAAGCCGGTTCGAAGCGGGCGCAAACAACGCTGCGGGCAATGGAAAATGTCTCCCTCATGCTGGCTTGTGCCCAGCTGGGCATCACCGTGTGCTCCCTGCTCATCCTGCTGGTGGCCGAACCTGCCATCCACCATCTCCTCGCCGTGCCGTTGGAGGCGCTGGGCATCCCTAAGGAAATCGCCGACGTGGCGGCTTTCGGTGTGGCGCTCATGATCGTGACGTTCCTGCACGTGACGTTCGGTGAGATGGTGCCCAAGAACATCTCCGTCTCCATGGCGGACAAGGCCGCGCTGTTCCTGGCTCCGCCCCTGATGTTCGTGGCACGGCTGGTCAACCCGGTCATCGCCACCCTCAACTGGTCCGCGAACCATATCCTGAAGCTGCTTCGCATCGAGCCCAAGGACGAGGTGAACTCCTCCTTCACCCTGGAGGAGGTCCAGTCCATCGTCCAGGAGTCCACGCGGCACGGACTGGTGGATGACGAGGCCGGCCTGATCACCGGTGCGCTTGAGTTTTCCGACTACAGCGCCGCGGACATCATGGTTCCGCTGGACAAGCTGGTGATGCTCAAGGCACCCACCACTCCGGTGGACTTCGAAAAGGCCGTCAGCAGGACGGGTTTCTCCCGGTTTCCCATGCTGGACGAGGACGACTTGCTGTACGGCTACCTCCATGTCAAGGACGTCCTCTCCATCCCGGAATCGGCTTCGGGTTATCCCATCGCCGAAAGCAGGGTCCGTTCGTTGGCCAACCTGGCGCTGGACGACGAGATTGAAAAGGCCATGTCCGTCATGCAGCGCACAGGGTCCCACCTGGCCCGCGTCATCGGCCCGGACGGGAACACGCAGGGCGTCCTCTTCCTGGAGGACGTCATCGAGCAGTTGGTGGGCGAGATCCGGGACGCCACCCAGGCCCGGGGAATCCGCCGCTTCGGTCAGGAGAACGGTGCTTGAGCTTCTTTTCTAAATAGGAATCATTCCTATTTAGGTGTAAGGTGGAGGGGTTGTCCTGCCCCTCTACCGAACTGAGGTTCCCGTGCGCCGATCCGCCGCTGCCCGATCCACCCTTGCCGTCCTTGCCGGGGCAGGCCTCCTGCTTTCTGCCTGCAGCCAACAGCCTGAGGCTGCTCCAGCCAACGATGGGTTGAGCGTGGTCACGTCCACGGACGTGTACGGGGACATCGTCAGGACGATCGGCGGAGACAAGGTCAGCGTCACCGCGATCATCAGCAAGACCAGCCAGGACCCGCACTCCTACGAGGCAACGGCACAGGACCGCCTGGCCGTCTCCAAGGCCGACCTGGTGGTGGAGAACGGCGGAGGCTACGACGGCTTCATCCACACGCTGGCCGAGGACAGCAACCTCGATGAAGCGAAGGTGCTGAACGCCGTCGAACTCTCCGGCCTGGAGGAGGAAGCAACCGCCGGCGGGGACGCCACCGCCGGGGCAACGACTGAAGAAGCGGACGCTGAAGAAGAGCACGGCGAGGACGGGCACGGCCACGGCGAATTCAACGAACATGTCTGGTACAGCCTCTCCGCCATGGAAAAGATCGCCGACCAGCTGGCCGCCAAGCTTGGCGAGCTGGATCCGGAATCCGCCGAGGGCTTCACCGCCAACGCCGAGGCCTTCAAGAAGGAACTCGACGCGCTGCACGCCAGGCTTGACGCCCTGAAGGACAGCGCGGGCGGCGCACGGGTGGCCGTCACCGAGCCGGTTCCCCATTACCTCCTGGAAGATGCCGGGCTGGTCAATGCCACCCCGGAGGACTACACGGCCGCGATCGAAGAGGGCTCCGACGTGCCCCCGGCCGTACTCAAGGAAACCACCGACCTCGTAGAATCGAAGTCCGTCCGCATCCTGGCCTACAACGGCCAAACCGAAGGCCCACAGACGCAGGCGCTCAAGGAGGCCGCCGACCTGGCGGGCCTCCCCGTGGTCGATTTCAGCGAAACCCTGCCGGAAGGCAAGACGTACCTGCAGTGGATGACGGACAATGTGGAGAACATCGGCAAGGCTCTGGGAGAAAAATAGTTGAAATCACTGGTCAGCCTCACCGGGGCGTCCCTCAGGTTCGGCCAACGGACGCTCTGGGAAGGCCTTGACCTGCAGATCAGGCCCGGCGAATTCTTCGCCGTGCTCGGTCCCAACGGCAGTGGCAAAACCAGCTTCCTGAAGGTGCTGCTGGGTCTCCAGGAACTGCATCAGGGCAAGGCGGCGCTGGGGGGCCGGCCCGTCGAACGCGGCAGCAGCATGATCGGTTACATACCCCAGCAAAAATCCTTCGCCCCGGATACCCCCATGCGGGCCCGCGACCTGGTGGGCCTGGGCGTCGACGGGCACCGGTGGGGGTTCCGGCTCTCGTCCGCCAGGGTGAACCGCCGGATCGATGAACTCCTGGACCTGGTGGGCGCCTCGGATTACGCCAAGGTGCCGGTAGGCCAGCTTTCCGGCGGTGAGCAGCAGCGGCTGCGCGTGGCGCAGGCGCTGGCCACGGATCCGCAGGTTCTGCTCTGCGACGAACCGCTCCTGTCCCTGGACCTGCACCACCAGCAGGCTGTCAGTTCGCTGATTAACCGCCAGTGCCACGAGCACCAGAGTGCCGTGGTGTTCGTGACGCACGAGATCAACCCGATCATCGACTATGTGGACCGGGTCCTGTACCTGGCCGGAGGACGCTTCAAAGTAGGCACCCCGGAAGAGGTCATGACCACCGAAGTCCTGTCCGATCTGTACGGCAGCCATGTTGAAGTGATCCATGCCAACGGCCGCATCGTGGTGGTAGGCCTGCCCGACGCCACCACGCACCACCATGCCGAACCGCACGCTTTTGCCGGAGAGGCCGCCTGATGGATTTCGACAGCCTTCTGGGCGCCATCTTCAACTTCGACAACTACGGCGAACTGCTGGTGCTGGTCCAGAACTCCATCTGGGCCGGAGCCGTCCTCGGCCTGCTGGGCGGCCTGGTGGGCACCTTTGTGATGAAGCGTGACCTGGCCTTCGCCGTGCACGGCATCTCGGAGCTGTCCTTTGCCGGCGCCGCGTTCGCCCTGCTCATCGGCGCGGACATTGTGTTCGGCTCCCTCATCGGTTCGGTGGCCGCTGCCCTGCTGCTGGGCCTCATGGGTGTCAGGGCCCGGGACAAGAACTCCATCATCGGCGTCATCATGCCCTTCGGCCTGGGCCTGGGCATCCTCTTCCTGTCACTTTACGAGGGCCGGGCCGCAAACAAGTTCGGGCTCCTCACCGGTCAGATTGTTTCCGTTGATACGGTGCAGCTCCAGGCGCTGGCCGGGACCGCCCTGATGGTCATGGTGGCGCTGGCCCTGATCTGGCGGCCGCTGAACTTTGCCAGCGTTGATCCCGAACTAGCCGAGGCCCGGGGAGTGCCGGTACGGACGCTCGCCATCGGGTTCATGGTCCTGCTTGGCGTCAGTGTGGCGCTGTCCATTCAGGTGGTGGGAGCCCTCTTGGTCCTGGCACTGCTCATTACTCCGGCGGCGGCCGCCCTGCGGGTGACATCGTCCCCGGTGGCTGTGGTGGCTCTCAGCGTGGTCTTCGCCATGACGGCGACGGTGGGTGGAATCCTGCTGGCCCTTGGCGGCCGGATCCCCATCAGCCCCTATGTGACCACCCTGTCATTCCTGATCTACGTCGCGTGCCGGGCCGTCGGATCCGTCCGTGCCCGCAAAGGCCTGAACGGACGGGTGCTGAAGCCGGCCTAAGCGAGCGGGTCGCCGGCAGCCTTTCGGGCAGTGCAGTCGGGGCAGAGTCCGAAGATTTCCACCGTGTGCGCCACCTCGGTGTAGCCATGTTCTGCGGCGGTACGTGCTGCCCAGGTTTCGACGGCGGGCGCCTCCACTTCCACGGCCTTGCCGCAGTTGCGGCACAACAGGTGGTGGTGGTGGCCCGTGACGGCGCAGCGGCGGTACACGGCTTCGCCCTCGCCGTTGCGAAGAACGTCCACCAGGCCCTCGTCCGCCAGGGACTGGAGGATCCGGTACGCCGTGGCCAGGGATACGGAAACGCCCTGGTTCTGCAGGATCCGGTAAAGCTCCTGGGTGCTGACGAAGTCGTTCAGTTCGTCCAAGGCTGCGCTGACGGCCCGGCGCTGTTTGGTGACACGCTGCTCCTTGCCGCCGGCTGCGGTACCGGTCCGGGCGGGCTTGGTGGCATCAGCCTGGGCGCCGAGCGGCATGGAGGAACTCGCTTCCGTAGGGGTGGTGGCAAAGATCCAGATTACCAGCCGGGCTGCCGTGGACAGGGTTCGCGGCCGGACCCTAGGCTGGCGCTATGAAGCTGACCAAGTACACGCATGCCTGTGTCCGGCTCGAAAAGGACGGGCGGGTCCTGGTCCTGGACCCGGGCAATTTTTCCGAGTGCGGCGAGGCGCTGGATGGCGCGGATGCTGTCCTGGTCACGCACGAACACACGGACCACATCGACAAGCCCGCCGTTGCCGGCGCCATGGGCGGCAATCCGGGCCTCGAACTCTTCGCCCCGGAGGGCGTAGCGGCGGGCATGCGGACCGAAGCGCCGGCGGCCGCCGGCCGGATCCACACCGTGGAGCCAGGCTCCGCCTTTGAGGCGGCGGGCTTCAAGGTCCGTTCTTTTGGCAGTCAGCACGCGCTGATCCATCCCCAGATTCCGCTGGTGGCCAACATCGGCTACCTGGTGGACGACAACGTGTTCCACCCGGGGGACTCGTTCACGGTCCCGGACGGCGTGGCGGTCCGTACGCTGCTGGTGCCGCTGCACGCTCCGTGGAGCAAGGTTGCAGAGGTAGTGGACTTCGTCATCGCGGTCCGGGCGCCACGCGCCTTCCAGGTCCATGACGGCCTGTTGAACGATAACGGCCTGGGCATAGTGGAATCCCATGTCCGCAGGATCGGCGCCAAATATGGCACGGAGTACGCCCACCTCGCCCCGCGTGAATGGGTGGAGGTCTGATGGGGACGGGCCCCTTGATCAGTGCCGCGGACCTGGCGGAGCGGCTGGAACAGGGCAGCCGGACGGTGCTGCTGGATGTCCGGTGGGCTTTGGGGGATCCGCACGGTCACGCGCATTACCTTGCCGGCCATCTGCCGGGCGCCGTGTACGTGGACCTGCCGGGCGAACTCGCCGCCCCGGCCGAGCCGTCGAGGGGCCGCCACCCGCTGCCCGCGGCTGCCGACTTCCAGGTGGCCGCCCGCGGATGGGGCATCAACGACGGCGACACAGTGGTGGCCTACGACGATTCCGGCAACCTCGCAGCGGCCAGGCTCTGGTGGATGTTGCGGGACGCCGGGCTCGGGGAGGTCTACCTGCTGGACGGCGGGCTTGCGGCCTGGCGCGCTGCCGGGTTACCGGTGGAGTCCGGCACCGTGGCTCCCTCCGAAGGAAACGTCACCCTCGGCACGGGTAACATGCCGGTGCTCGACGCCGGCGCTGCCGGAACGTGGGCAGATACCGGGCTCCTGCTCGATGCCCGGGCGGGGGAGCGCTACCGGGGCGAGGTGGAACCTGTGGACCCGCGCGCCGGCCACATCCCCGGCGCACTGAGCGCGCCGACGTCGGACAACCTCGACGGCGACGGCCGCTTCCTGCCCGCCGCCGACCTGAACGCGCGTTTCACTGGACTGGGTGTCAGGGCCGGCGTTCCCGTGGCTGTGTACTGCGGCTCCGGCGTCACGGCCGCACACGAAGTGGCGGCGTTGGAAATCGCGGGCTTTCGGGCAGCACTGTATCCGGGATCCTTCTCGGAGTGGTCGAACAACCCGGAGTTGCCTGTTGCCACCGGTGCGGCGCCCAGGGGTGACGGGCCGCCAAGTGGCATCGCCCCCGGCCACGGGGGTACGGTCGCCTTATGACCCCTGGACGTCCCGTGCCCCCGCCCCTTGCCCGCCCGGTTGCTCCCGTTGACGACGCCGGTACCGCCCCCACGGGTGCCGGCACCTTGGCCGCCGCCTACGGTGCCGTCTCCGGAGACAGCGGGCTGGTGCCCCTGACCGTTGCCCGGCGCGCCCCGAAAGCGGACGACGTCGAGATCGCCATCGAGTACTGTGGCTTGTGCCATTCCGACGTGCACGCAACCCGCGGTGAATGGGGCGGCGACACGTACCCGCTGGTACCCGGCCACGAAATCGTGGGAACGGTGAGCCGCGTGGGCTCCGCCGTCACGGATTTCGCGGTGGGCGACCGCGTCGGAGTGGGCTGCATTGTTGATTCCTGCCGGAAGTGCGACAGCTGCCTGGACGGACTGGAGCAGTACTGCGAAAAGGGCATGACCGGAACTTACGGCTCCAAGGACCGCCGCAACGGCGACGCGATCACCCAGGGCGGCTACTCACAGTCCATTGTGGTGGACCGCGGCTATGTGCTCCGCGTTCCTGAATCACTGGACCCGGCCGCCGCCGCGCCGCTGCTCTGCGCAGGAGTCACGACGTATTCGCCGCTGCGCCACTTTGACGTGGAAGAAGGCGACGTAGTGGGCGTGGTGGGGCTCGGCGGGCTGGGCCACATGGCCGTCAAGCTCGCCAAGGCCATGGGCGCCAGGGTGGTGGTGTTCACGACGTCGGAATCCAAGGTTGCAGCTGCCCTGGAACTTGGGGCGGATCAAGTGGTGCTGTCACGCGACGAGGACGCGATGGCAGCGGCAAACCGCAGCATCGACCTCATTATTGACACTGTTGCGGCGCCCCACGACCTGAACCCGTTCTTCCGCACCCTGCGGGTGGACGGTGCACTGTTCCAGCTGGGCCTGCCCTCAGAGGCAATGCCACCAGTGAATCCGGGCGCACTGATCCGGCGCCGGATTGCTTACGCCGGCTCGTTGATCGGCGGCATAGCGGAGACCCAGGAGATGCTGGACTTCTGCGCTGAGCACCGAGTGGTGTCGGACATCGAAATGGTGACTGCGGAACAGCTCAACGAGGCCTACGACCGTATGGTGGCAGGCGATGTGAAATACCGGTTCGTGCTGGACACCAGCACCCTGCAGGCACCCGCCAGGGAGGCAGACGCGTGAGCACCATCTTTACCAGGATCCTGAACGGCGAAATTCCGGGCCGCTTCGTTTGGCGCGAAGACGACGTTGCCGCTTTCCTGACCACCGGGCCGCTGGCGGACGGCCACACCCTGGTGGTGCCCCGCGAGGAGGTGGACCGCTGGACCGATGCCTCCCCGGAGACCCTCGCCAAGGTCATGGAGGTGGCCCGCCGCATCGGTGCCGTCCAGGTGGACCTCTTTAATGCCCGGCGGGCGGGCCTCATCGTGGCGGGCTATGAGGTCAACCACCTCCACGTCCACGTGTGGCCGTCGCAGAGCATGGCGGACTTCGACTTTGCGTCCGCGGACCAGAACCCGGACCCTGCGGTGCTGGACGCCAATGCCGAGAAGCTCCGCGGGGGGCTCCGGGCCGCCGGCTACGGAGAGTTCGTGCCGGAATCCTGAGCCGGCACGGAACGCGAGCTGGCCACCCTGCGGGGCGTCGCGCAGTCAGGCGGGGGCGAGCGCCTTGTTCAGCACAGTGCGGATCCGCTTCTCGGACACTGAATACGCCGTGCCGAGCTCGACGGCGAACAGGCTCACCCGGAGCTCTTCGATCATCCAGCGCACCTGGGTTAACTCCCGGCCGGCCTTCCGCCCGGGGAGGAGGGCGGCCACGGCGTCGTCGTAGTCGTCCTCCAGCCGCTGGATCACGGCCATGTTCAGGCCATCCCGCTGCACGTTGCCCGGCAGGCGTTCCAGGCGCCGTTCGATGGCGGTCAGGTACCGGGGGAGCTGGCTGAGCTGCGCGTAGCCCGTGCGTGCCACAAAACCTGGGTAGACCAGCTGCTCCAGCTGGCTCTTAATGTCATTGAGTGCACTGATCAGGGCGAGGCTGGTGGTTCCCTTCAGCTGCTTCTCGATCCTCCGCGTACTGGCAAGGATACGTTCGACGACGGCGGTGACGCTGAAGACGGTATCGATCAGCTCCGCACGGACCACCTCGTACAACGCATCGAAGGACTCCCGGTCCCAGGGGAGTTCCTCCGGCGTGAGCTTGTCGATGGCAGCCAGCGCGCAGTCGGCGATCAGGGCAGAGACCGAGCCGTGCGGGTTCTGGCTGAACGTTAGTTTCTCCGTGTTGTTCAGGTGCTCCAGCACATACCGGTCCGGCGCCGGAACACGCAGCGCCAGCAGCCGGATGACGCCGCCGCGCATGGCATCGAGCTGTTCCGCGGACGTCTGAAACACCCGCAAGGAGACGGAGGTGCCGTAGTCTACGAGTGCCGGATAGCCGGTCACAGTGTGGCCCTTCACCATGCTGCTGACTTCACGCGGCAGGGTGCCGAAGCTCCATTCGACCAGGCCGTCCTGCTCCACGAACCCGGCAGGGGCTGAGTCCGCCGGAACCCCGGCGGGCTGCGCGCCCTGCGGTGCGGCGCCGTCGTACGCGTCCTTGCCGCGCTGCGGCCTGCTCCCGTTGCCGCCGCTCTTGCCTCCCGCGACCTTGCCCCGGCTGACAGGTACCGTGGATGCCGGTGTGGCGCCCAGGGACTCTGCGATGGCGCGGCGGGTGGCGGGGGCCAGCTTCTCCTGGAGCGCTGCAAGGTCCTTGCCTTCGTCCAGGACCTTACCCTTGCTGTCCACCACCTTAAAGCTAAAGCGCAGGTGCGGCGGAACGGCATCCCAGTTCCAGGAACCGGGCGGGATGATGGCCCCGCGGATGCGGCGCAGCGCGAGCTCCAGCGAAGGCTCGAGGTCATCGGTGGCAGGATCGAAGTCCGCTTCCAATGCTGCCACCGCCTGGCGCGCGACGTCCGGGGCCGGCACGAAGTTCTTGCGGATATT
Organism: Pseudarthrobacter sp. NPDC092424; assembly: GCF_044754925.1. NCBI lineage: Bacteria > Bacillati > Actinomycetota > Actinomycetes > Micrococcales > Micrococcaceae > Pseudarthrobacter > Pseudarthrobacter sp. NPDC092424. The sequence goes on from NZ_JBIVQC010000001.1 coordinate 383,456, forward strand.
CTTGGGCAGGGACTTGATCAGTGCCGTCACCAACTCCACCCGCTGGCCCGGGATGAGCCAGCGGAACGGGGCGTCATCGAGCTGGTTCAGGAACAGCACCGGCACTTCGGCCGTGACGCCGTCGGACGGATTCGGCGGTGAGCCGGGCGCAACCGGGTGGAACTCGTAGGTCAGCGGCAGGTCGAACCCCTTGTGGCGCCAGGTCCTGGGGTACGCCGACTCGTCGAGGTCCTCCGCGTCGTCGCTGAGCAGCAGCGACTTGTCGTAGTCGAGGAGGTCGGGGTTCTTCTGCCGGGCCTCCTTCCACCACTTGTCGAAATGCCGCTCGGAGACGACGTCGGGGCCCACGCGCGCGTCATAGAACTCGAACAGCGTCTCGTCATCCACCAGGAGGTCCCGGCGGCGCATGCGATTTTCGAGTTCCTCCACTTCGTTCAGGAGCGCCCGGTTGCGGTGGAAGAACTTGTGATGGGTCTTCCAGTCGCCCTCCACGAGAGCGTGCCTGATGAAAAGCTCCCTCGCCACGGCTGGATCCACCCGGCCGTAGTTAATCCGCCGCTGGGCGATGATCGGCACCCCATAGAGGGTGACCTTCTCGTATGCCATGACGGCGCCCTGCCGCGTGGACCAGTGTGGCTCGCTGTAGCTGCGCTTGACCAGGTCCGGAGCCACCTGCTCCGCCCACAGCGGATCGAACTTCGCAGCGACGCGCGCCCACAGGCGGCTGGTCTCCACCAGCTCCGCCGCCATCACGAACGTGGGCGACTTCTTGAACAGCGCGGATCCCGGGAAAATGGCGAACCGGCTGCCGCGGGCGCCGGCGTACTCGCGCTTGCGTTCGTCCAGGATTCCGATGTGGCTCAGAAGGCCGGACAGTAGGCTGATGTGGATTCCGTCATGGTTGCCCACGGGATCCGCCAGGCGCTTGTTGTCCAGGCTGATGCCCAGCGGGCGGGCAAGCTGGCGCAGCTGGGCGAAGAGGTCCTGCCATTCGCGCACGCGCAGGTAGTTGATGAATTCGGCCCGGCACAGCCGGCGGAATGCCGACGACGAAAGCTCCTGCTGCTTTTCCTGCAGGTAGTTCCAGAGGTTCAGGTAACCGGTGAAATCCGAGTTCTCGTCCTTGAACCGGTTGTGCTTTTCCGCCGCAAGCTGTTGCTTGTCCGTTGGGCGCTCGCGGGGGTCCTGGATGGTGAGCGCAGCGGCGAGGATCATGACTTCCCGGACGCAGTTGCGCTTTCCGGCCTCCACGATCATCCGGCCCAGCCTGGGGTCCACGGGCAGTTGCGCAAGCTTTTGTCCGACGGCGGTGAGGCCACCGCCGCGTTTCGCGCCGTCGTTATTCGCTCCGCTGGTGGGCGCAAGGGCGCCCAGTTCGCGGAGGAGGTTGACGCCGTCGTTGATTGCCCGGGTCTCCGGCGGCTCAACGAAGGGGAATGCCTCCACGTCCTTGGGGCCCCTGGCCACCCCCATAGCGGTCATTTGGAGGATGACGGCGGCGAGGTTGGTGCGGAGGATTTCGGGGTCCGTAAATTGGGGTCTGGACTCGAAGTCCTCCTCGGAGTAGAGGCGGATGGCAATGCCGTCCGAGACTCGGCCGCAACGGCCCGAGCGCTGGTTCGCGGAAGCCTGTGATACGCGCTCGATTGGCAGCCGCTGGACCTTGGTGCGGTGCGAATAGCGGGAGATGCGGGCGGTTCCGGTGTCGATGACGTACTTGATGCCGGGTACCGTCAGGGACGTTTCCGCCACGTTGGTGGCCAGCACGATCCGCCTTTTGCTGCCCGGGTGGAAGACTTTGTGCTGCTCCTGCAGGCTGAGGCGGGCGAAGAGGGGGAGTACCTCGGTGCCTGTAAGCCGGCGGTTGGACTGGATGCGGGCCTGGAGGGCGTCCGCCGCGTCCCTGATCTCGCGCTCGCCGGAGAAGAACACCAGGATGTCGCCCGGCGCCTCGTTGGCGAGTTCGTCGACGGCGTCGCACACGGCATCCAGCGGGTCGCGGTCCTCCTCGAGTTCGTCGTCAGAAGCCTCTTCGTCGTCCTCCCTGGGCTGGGTCAGGGGTCGGTAGCGGATTTCCACGGGGTAGGTCCGGCCCGAGACCTCGATGATGGGCGCGGGTTCTTCCTGGGTGCCGAAGTGGTTGGCGAAGCGTTCCGGATCGATGGTGGCCGAGGTGATGATGATTTTCAAGTCCGGGCGCTGCGGCAGGATCCGCTTGAGGTAGCCCAGGATGAAGTCGATGTTGAGGCTGCGCTCGTGGGCCTCGTCGATGATGATCGCGTTGTATTTGCGCAGCAGCTTGTCCCGCTGGATCTCGGCCAGCAGGATGCCGTCCGTCATCAGCTTGACCTTGGTGGCCTTGCTGACCTCCCCGGTAAAGCGGACCTGGAAGCCCACTTCCTGGCCGATTTCCACGCCCAGCTCTTCGGCAATGCGTTCGGCAACCGTGCGCGCTGCCAGCCGGCGGGGCTGGGTATGTCCGATCAGCCCGTTGTCCCCGAGGCCGAGTTCCAGGCACATCTTGGGAATCTGGGTGGTCTTTCCCGAGCCGGTCTCGCCGGCAATGATGGTGACCTGGTTGGCGGCAATGGCCGCCATGAGGTCCTCGCGGCGCTCGGAGACCGGCAGCTCGGCGGGATAGGAAATATGCAATGTCATGGCTGCAGACAGTCTACTGCGGCCTGGCTTTGGTTTCGGTGGCTGGGCGGCTCTGCCCTGGGGCTGCGGGGCGCCCGGACCGGCTAGAAGATGCGGAACGAGTAGCCGCTGCTCGGAAGGTCCAGGGCGGACCACGCCTCGTGGGAGGCGACCGGCGGCGTGTTGCCGCGGCCATCCCTGAGCAGCGCCGCCACCGTGGAGGTGGCGGACATGATGATGATGACGACGGCGAGGGTAGCTATGACTTCCATAACTCCATGGTTCTCCTGGCGCCTTCGAGAAAACAGTGGCAGAAATGACCAAAAGAGGCATATTTCTGCCACACTGGAGGCATGCTTAAAAGCGTTGCGGTAATCGTGGCTCCCCACTTTTCGATGTTCGAGTTCGGGACCGTCATGGAGGTCTTCGGGACCGACCGTTCCGGGCGCGGGAGCGGCGTCCCGGCTTTCGATTTCCGGGTGTGTACGCCCATGCCAGGCAGGGTGCCGGCGCAGTCCGGCGTGGCCATGGAGGTGGAGCTGGGCCTGGAAGCGGCAGCTGATGCGGACCTGGTGATCATGACGCCGTTCGGGCGGGCGGAGGGCTTGCCGGAATCTGTCCTTGAGACCTTGCGTGCTGCCGATGCACGGGGTGCCTGGGTCATGTCCATCTGTTCCGGGGCCTTTGCTCTGGCTGAAGCAGGGTTGCTCGCGGGGCGCCGCTGCACCACGCACTGGCACTTTTCCGGTGAACTGGCGAAGTACCCGGGGGTCCAGGTCGATGAGAACGTGCTGTACGTACAGGACGGCAACGTCATCACTTCGGCGGGAACCGCAGCCGGGATCGACGCCTGCCTTCATCTGGTCAGGGTGGAGCTCGGCGCGCAGGTTGCTGCGGCGATCGCCCGGGACATGGTGGTGCCGCCGCACCGTGACGGCGGGCAGGCCCAGTTCATCGAGAGGCCCATTCCTGCCTGTGGTTCCGCTCCGATGGAGCAGTTGCTGCGATGGATGGTGGAGAACCTGGACCAGGAACATCCGGTCAACGAACTGGCCGCCCGGGTCCACATGTCGGCGCGGACCTTTGCCCGGCGGTTCCGCGCCGAAACAGGGGCCACGCCGGCCGCCTGGCTCAATTCCCAACGCGTACTCCGGGCCCAGGAACTGCTCGAATCCACGGACCTTAACATCGAAGAGGTTGCCCGTGAGTCGGGATTTGGCCACCCCGTGTTGCTGCGGCACCACTTTGCCAAGGTGCTGGATACCAGCCCGCAGTCCTACCGGCGGGCCTTCCGGGGGAATTTGGCGGCTGCGGGCTGACCGGTTTACGGCGCTATTCGCTGCCAGAATCAGCCGACTGATCCGGATTTCCGGAGACGCCGGGATCGGCTGACGGGTCCGCGGCCGTTGGGGTGTCCGGGTGTTTCGGCGGCAGCCCTGGCGCTGTCCACCAGAACCCGCCACGGCCCGGTGACGGCCCGCTCCGGCAGTGCAGCCCGTCGCTGGCCGGCGCGGATGGAATACATGAAGCGGTCCGGCTGTCCCACGCCGGCGAATTCCCGGGCGGCAGCGCTTGCCGTACGGGGCACCGCATCCCAAGGGCAGGCTTCGATAATGGGTAGCCACTGGTCGCGGGCTGTTGGCGACTGGGCGTTCACGGTCCAGACGCGGGTCAGCGCTGCTATGCCGCCCGAGCGTTCCACACTGATCTTCATGCCTGGCCCCTGGAGTTCCGCGTGCCTGGCTTCTGCCGGGCAGTGGCGGTGGGCCACGCCTGGCACGCGGTCTATAGTTTGACCTTCACAGTTTCCCATGCCTGGCGCACGGCGTCATGCTCTGGGGAACTGTTCCCGTAAAGCTCGACGGCGGCGCCTGTCGTAGCGCGGGCAAAGACGGTGAAAGTGGCGGTCGCAGGTAAGGAACCCGAGGTCAGCGCCTCGTACCAGATCCTGCCGGGTGCCTCCCAGGCGTATCCGCCAAGCTGGTCGGCCACGAGGTAGAACGCCCGGTTGGGGATTCCGGAATTGATGTGCACACCGCCATTGTCTGCACTGGTCCGCACATACGAGTCCATCGAATCCGGCTGTGGATCCTTACCCAGCACATCGTCGTCGTACGCTGTCCCGGGAGCCTTCATGGAGCGGAGGGCGAGGCCCTCCACCCCAGGCGTGAAAAGTCCCTCGCCGATGAGCCATGATGCTTCCTTGGCTGGCTGGTTCAGCACATGCTGCTCGACGAGGGCGCCGAAAACGTCCGACATTGACTCATTGAGCGCGCCGGCCTGGTTGCGGTAGGCAAGCGCCGCCGAATACTGGGTGACACCGTGTGCCAGTTCGTGGCCGATGACGCTGAGTGACTTGGTGAAGCGGTCGAAGACCTCGCCGTCGCCGTCGCCGAAGACCATCTGGGTGCCGTCCCAGAAAGCGTTGTCATACAGCTTGCCGAAATGAACGGTGGCGTTAAGCGGGAGGCCCTTGCCGTCGATGGAATCGCGACCGAAGACGTCGGCGTAGAGCCGGTGGGTGTGGCCGAGTCCGTCGTAGGCCTCGTCGGCCGAGGCGTCCCCCGTTGGCTTCCCGCCTTCCTTCCGTACCAGCTTGCCGGGGAGGATTTCCGCGCCCCCGGCGTCGAAGATGGATCGCTGCGGGAGGCCGGCAGCTGCAGCCCGTGCAGCTTTCGGCGGCTCCAGTCCGACGGCCTGGCGGCGGGCTGCCTGGACGGACCGGACATGCCCCAGCGCCTCCTTGGCTGCCCGGGAAGCTGCTGAGAACTGTGGCGCATCCAGCCGGGCAAGGCGCTTCAGCAGGTATGGCGGAACGATTGAACAAAATGGAACATCCATGGCGTACCCCCTCAACGTGGTCAAATCAGCGTACGAGCGGCCTGTGACAATTACGCGACGGCACACCTGTTGGGGTTACTGCGGCCTATGTCCCGGAACCCCGTCGCAAGGCCCTGTGATCCCGGGGACAGGTTCGTTGAGATGCTCCAGCTCAAAATGTCGGACCCGGGTTGGATGATGTGGGTATGGGTTTTGGTGGAGGTATCGGGGTGGCGGTGGAGGCTGTTGGGGGCTCCGCCGCGCGCCTGGATGCCCTGGTGCGGCAGGCTGCTGCCGGCCCGGGTTCCGCCAGTGCTGCCGGCCCGGGGACTACGGCTGCCCACCCGAATTCCGGCACCGTCGCCGGCAAGGTTTCGCGGCCTTCGGGCAATGCGGGTGCGGCGGAGACTGCCGGTGTCCCTGGTGGTGGGGTGCGGGATTGGTGGGCTGATCCGATGCGGGTCGAGGCCGATGCCCTCCTGGAGGTGATGGCCGAAGCGGCCCGGTGTGAGGCGAAGGCCGCGGCGTTGAAGGCCCGGGCTGCTGCCCGGTTCGTCGAGCTCGAAACGGTCCTCGCTCCGCCGGCGGTGAAGGCCGCGGGGATGCTGGAGGTGTCGATCCGGGCCGAGGTCGGCTGTCTCCTGCGGATCAGTGACGGCGCCGCGGCCTTGTTCCTGTCCCAGGCCCGGGCCCTGTGCACGGACCTGCCCGTAACGTTGGGTGCGTTGCAGGCCGGGGCGATCTCCTGGCGCCACGCGGTCATCGCGTGTGATGAAACCACCGGCCTCACCACCGCCGGGACCACAGCCCTGGAAACCCACTTCCTCACCCCACAACCAACTCTCCCCGGCCCCGATGCGCCGGACCCGGCCGGCCCTGGTGTGGCTGATCCTGATGCGGCTGGCGCTGGTGGTCTGGCTGGCGGGGTGTGGGGGTGTGTGGCGGGGGATCTGACGCCGGGGAGGTTCCGGTCCCGGGTGCGGGCCTGGCGCGAACGGCACCACCCCGAGAGCCTGGAGAAGCGGCATGTGAAGGGTGTCGCGGACCGCAGGGTCGAGTGTTCGGCGGACCTGGACGGGATGTCCTGGTTCAGCGCGTACCTTCCCGCGCACCAGGCCGAGGCGATCTGGAACCGGACCACCGCGATCGCCCGCGCCCTCCAGGGCCCCACCGAGTCACGGACCCTCACCCAGCTCCGGGCCGACATCTTCGCCACCGCCCTCCTGACCAACAACACAGCCCCCGACCACGCCACAGCCGGCGGCAACGGTTCAGGGCGCGACCCCGACACCCACACCCACACCCACACCGACACCGAGAATGGTGCCGCCCGTGGCGCCGCCGATACCGCCGCTGATGCCGGTGCTGACTCCGCCGGGCCGGCCGAGGAGGGGCGGGCCGGTAACGGTGACCTGGCGCGGGTGCCGGTCCCCAAAGCGCAGGTCCTGGTCACCGTGCCGGTGTTCGCGCTGCTCGGGCTCACGGACGAACCGGCAGAGCTGGACGGGTACGGCCCCGTCCCGGCCTCCATCGCCCGCCAGATCCTGGCCGACGGGGCCGGCTCGTTCTACCGGGTCCTTGTTGACCCCCGCGACGGGGCACCGCTGGAAATCGGCCGGACCAGCTACCGCATCCCGCAGGCCATGCGGAACTGGCTCCGGCTCCGGGACACGAAATGCCCGTTCCCGGGCTGCACCAACCACTCCCTGGACAACGACGCGGACCACCTCACCGCCTGGCAGCACGGCGGCACCACCGGCGTCAGCAACCTCGCCCAGCCCTGCCCGAAACACCACCGGCTCAAACACGCCAGCACCTGGACCCCCACCCCGGCCACCAAAACCACACCACCAGGCTGGACCTCACCGGCCGGACGCCACTACAACACCGAACCCCACTCCTGGCACCCACCCCAACTGCCCGCCACCACGCTCAACATCGACCGCGTGCCCGAGCACCCGCACGGCTGCATGCTGCCCGAACACCTCCCGAACCCTACGGACCCGGAGCACTCCTGCCCGAACACCGAATACCCGCCGGATGACCCACCACCTGACCCAACCGGCCGCCACTACATCGATGCCCGCGACCTCCACCCCGCGCACCCCGCCTGGGACACCTACCCCTGCCCCGACACCCTCCCCGAAGACCCCCTGGGCGACGCCTGGGAGGCATTCCTCGAAACGATCCACACCACCGGACTGCTGCAGACATAGGGCGGTGGGAGCAGTTTTCGGGAACCTACGGCGCGCCAGGGATTCAGGGTAGAAACCAAGAAACACCCTGTCAGCGACAGGGTGCTTCTTTTTGTGGTGCCCTCGGTAGGATTCGAACCTACGGCCTTCTGCTCCGGAGGCAGACGCTCTATCCCCTGAGCTACGAGGGCAATCCGGATTCCCGCCGTTGCTGGCGGGACGTCCTAGAGCTTAGCAGGAAGGTGGCCCGCAAAGGAAAATCAGCCGCGGGACAGCCGGGGAGGACCATCAGTACCCGGCGAAGGAGTCTGTATGGACGCGTCGCGCACCTGCCTGCCGCGCGGCTGTCCGCAGAGATGCGACGGAGGACGGCGAACCCGAGATGTACACCTCGCGGCTGTGGATGTCCGGGACCAAAGCGTGCAGCCCGGCTGCGTCCAGCCTGCCAGCGCCAGCGGTTGCCCGTGACACATCGCGGCGGGTGGAAGAGTGGTCGGCAGGGGAGGGGTTGGCCCCTGACTGGTCAGCGTCGGCCAAGGCGCTGTCGGCCGTCCGGATGATGGTCCGGATTCCGGCCCGGTGGAGCTCGTCGGCGTAAGGCACCTCGTTTGTAGACCTGGCCAGGACCAAAAGGACAGCGTCGCGGCGCTGGAGTTCCCCTGACCGCAAGTAGGACATGTATGGCGTGATTCCGATCCCGGCGGCAACCAGCAGGACCGGTTTTGCCGGGTCGCGGGGCAACAGGAAATCGCCTCCCACACTGGTGGCTTTCAGTGCGTCCCCCGGCTTCAGTGCCAGGAGTACGCCCTTGGCAGCGGAAACGGGCTCCGAGGCGCGGACAGCGAACCGAACCAGACGGTCGTGGGGGCTGCCTGCCAGGCTGAAGACCCGCCGTCGGCCTTTCCCGTCTGAGCGGGCATGCGGCAAGTCCACTTCGATGTACTGCCCTGGCAGGAAACGCACGGGGCGGGACGGCTGGAACGAAAATTCATGCGTCGTAGCTGTCAGGGGCTTCGAGGCAACGAATGACAGATTCATCGTCCCCCGCTGGCCGGCAAGGAACGCCACGAGGTTGCCGAGCAACAGCGCGAGCTCGGGTGAGTTTGCCACGAACCCCAGGTTGTAGGGCACCGCGAAAACCACACCCACCAGGGCAGCCACGGCGAATTGTTGCCATCGCCGCGGCGGCAGCGTGAGGGGCTCCGTAAGCATGAAGCCCACGAAGAACAGCAAAGGCCGTTGCGCCAGGGCCTGCCACAGCGCTTGCTCGGCCGACATTCCGGCCCGGAGGAGCTCCACCGTGATGATGCCGGCCGCCACAGCCAGGAACACCCCGGCCACGCGCAACTTTCCCACTCGGTAAAGCACCAGCAGGACTCCGGGAACCAGCACGAACATCATGGCAGGCGTGGCAGCCCACCAAGTGGCGATGTTCAGGCCCGTCAGTCCGGCGAGAAAAGCTCCAGCGGCGGCGGGGTTGAAAACGTGCCGTCCGCGCCAGGCGAGGACGTATTTGGACATCGAAGCGAACACGCACGCCAGCAGGGTGCCTGCAACGTCCATGGCCCTGAAGGACGGCCAAAAAAGAAAGTAGAGCAGCAATCCGGTAATCAAGGGCGACTCCGGATGCGGCGGAACACGGAACAACGCGGCCATCACCCTGTTGGCGGCGTACGTCGCACCCAGGCAGATAACCAGGTGCGCCGCCATCTCCGGCAGGCCAAAGGTCAGCCAGCCCAACAGCTCCAGCACCAGGCTGTAGGCGGTAAGCACGGCGAGGACGATCAGGATGAGTCGGTACATCGTGATCCGGCCCAGTGCCGTGTCCACCCCGCCGCGGAGGGTGTGGCCTTTGGACCTGCCCGCAGGGCGCGAAGCAGCCGGTGGATGCGAAGCACTCATGTGAACAGTGTCCCCGCAAACCCGGGGGAGTAGGCGGCGCTGCCGTCGGAAAAGACAGTGAGCCACGAGAAATCGAAGTCCTTCTCAAGCGCGCTGCCGGGCATGAAGAACAGTGCGGTCGCCAATGCGTCTGCCAGCACGGTGGTGTCGGCCAGGGCCCAGGTGGCCACCGCTGTCCGGACCGGCCTTCCTGTGGTCCCATCCAGCACGTGATGCAGTCCGTCACCCCAGGCGCGGCGGTTTGCCGCTGAAGCGCAGAGCGCCTGGTTGCGTACGGATACAACGCCGATCGCCTGCGCCGGGTTGTAGGGGTGCTCGAGGCCTACGGCGAGGGGTTCGGGCCCGCGGACCATCAGGTCGCCGCTGGCGTTGATGCAGCAGGACTCCATACCGGCAGCTTCCAGTTCAGCGGCCAGCAGGTCCACCAGCATCCCCTTTCCCGCAGCCCCGATATCCAGGACCACCGGACTCTGTGTGGTGATGGAGCGGCCACTCCACTTTAGGACGTCGTCCCACGCAGGGGCGGGCGTTGCTGAACCGCGGGGCTGCAAAGAGTAATCGGGGTCGTAGCCCAGCTGCTCCAGGCTGCCTCCGATCAGCGGTGTCATAGCGCCGCCGCTGAGCTCGTACAGCCGCCGGTAGAGCCCGCCGAGGACTTCCGCTTCAGCCGGGAATCGATAGCTCCCCGGTGCCCGCGCCATGGCAGCCACCAGGGAGCCGCGGCGGAAACGCGACCAGTCGCCGTCGAACGCCTCGACCCGGTCACGCAGGCGCGTCCGCAGCGCTGCCGGGAGGACTGCGGGCGTGGAAACCTCCCACCGCGTGCCGATCCCTTCGAAAGCGAAGGAGTGCTGTCCGGCCGTTGCCTGCGCCGCCACGGCTATCTTCCCGCCGCCACGGCTACTGAGCCTGGGACCTGATGCGCTCCAGGGCCTGGTTGAAACCGCCGCTGGTCAGTGATGATCCGGCTACCTTGGAGATGTTCAGGTCGTCGATGTTTTTGCCCACCACCTGGTCGGCAATTCCGCCGGCGAACTCGCCCTGGAATTTCCGTGTGTTTGGGTTGCTGGGATGTTCAGTGATCTTGACGTCCGTGACCGTCCCGGAGGCAAGAGTGAGCTGCACGCCCACGGTTTCGGTGCCGTTGGGGGAGACGTAGTTGCCGTCCGCGCTGTATGTGCCGTCCTTGTACGTACCTGGAGATGCGGCCGAAGGAGCGGCAGGCGTCCCCGAACCGCCCGTCGCGGCGTCCGGTGAGGTGGTGCCAGTGGAGGTTGGTGCGCACGCCGCCACGGTGCCGGCGAGGGAAAGGCCGGCGACGCCGGCGAAGAGGGTCTTGCGTACGGAAGGTCTCATGGCGCGGCCGTTCGGTCAGGGGAAATGCTTAGGTCTTTTCATCATTGTCAACGCAGCAACGGGGAAATTGGTTCGGACTGCTGCGGCGGGAGGAACAATCGGCGCAGCGGCGGCGGAAATTCTTTGCTGTGACTGGCCCCCGGTAGGCTAGAGGGGTGACTCCCGAAGAACTCTCCCTCGCCATATCCGCCTGCCTGAAAGACGCTGTCGCCGCCGGCGAGATCGCCCTTTCGGCATCCGCTGTGCCCGACGAGGTCCGGGTGGAGCGGCCGAAGAACCGCGACCACGGCGACTGGGCGACCAACATCGCGCTGCAGCTGGCCAAGCAGGCCGGCACGAACCCGCGGGAATTCGCTACGGTCCTGAGCAGCCGTCTCAAGGACATCAACGGAGTTGCCGGCGTGGAGATCGCCGGGCCGGGGTTCCTCAACATCACCGTCGACGCTGCCGCCGCCGGCGCCCTGGCAAAGGTGATCGTAGGGGCCGGGGCCCAGTACGGCACCAATTCCGCACTCGCCGGCCACACGGTCAACATGGAGTTCGTCTCCGCCAACCCCACCGGGCCGTTGCACATCGGCCATACCCGCTGGGCTGCCCTGGGCGACGCCATCGCGCGCGTCCTCCGGGCATCCGGGGCGGACGTCACCGCCGAGTACTACATCAACGACGCCGGCTCGCAGATGAACACTTTCGCGCACTCCGTCTATAACCGGCTCCACGGACTCCCGGTGCCCGATGGCGGCTACCCGGGCCAGTACATCCAGGACCTGGGCCACGAAGTCCTTGCCGCGCACCCCGATATCCGCGAGCTCACCGAAGTTGCCGCCCTCCCGGTCATCCGCGCCGCCGCCTACGAGGCGCAGATGAAGGACATCAAGTCGACCCTGGCGGATTTCGGCGTCGAGTTCGACGTCTTCTTCTCGGAGCAGGAACTGCACGACGCCGGCGCCATCGAAAGTGCCGTGGCGCGCCTTCGCGAGCAGGGCCACGTCTTCGACGACGGCGGTGCGGTCTGGCTGCGGACCACCGACTTTGGCGATGACAAGGACCGTGTGATGATCCGCGCCAACGGCGAACCCACCTACTTCGCAGCTGATGCCGCCTACTACCTGTCCAAGAAGGACCGCGGCTTCACGGAAAAGATCTACCTGCTGGGCGCGGACCACCACGGCTACATCAACCGGCTCAAAGCCATTGCCGCCGCGGCAGGCGACGATCCGGAGAAGAACATCGAGGTTCTGATCGGTCAGCTGGTGTCCGTCAACGGCGCCAAGCTGTCCAAGCGCGCGGGCAACATTATCGAGCTCAAGGACCTGATCGACTGGCTGGGCAAGGACGCCGTCCGTTACTCGCTGGCCCGCTTCCCTGCTGACTCGCCGCTGACCCTGGACCCGGAGCTGCTGAAGAAGCACAGCAACGAGAACCCGGTGTTCTACGTCCAGTACGCCCACGCGCGGTCCCGCGGTGCCGCCCGCAACGCGGTGGCTGCCGGCGTGGAGCGCCAGGTGGACGGCACTGACCGCTTCGACGCGTCCCTGCTGGACCACGCCACGGAAAACGAACTGCTCTCGCACCTGGGCAGCTACCCGTCCATTGTGGCCAAGGCAGCGGAGCTGCGCGAACCGCACCGCGTGGCCCGCCACCTGGAAGTCATCGCCGGCGCCTACCACCGCTGGTACGACGCCTGCCGTGTGGCACCCATGGGCGACGAGCCCGTCACCGACCTCAACCGCACCCGCCTGTGGCTGAATGACGCCACCAGCCAGGTGCTCGCCAATGGACTCGACCTGCTGGGCGTCTCGGCGCCGGAACGGATGTGAGGCGCATGTCTGCGCAAACCGGAAATGCGGCGGCCGCGCCCAACCCTGCCGAGTCACCGCTGGCCCCCGGCTGGCTTGCCATCCCCGAGGACCTGAACGCGCTGCACGCACCGATGTGGGCGGGCAGCGTGGACCGCGCGGCCGACGGCGCCATCACCGTGGGCGGCGTGGGCGTCGCTGAGCTGAAGCAACAGTTCGGGACGCCCCTGTTCGTCATGGACGAGGCGGACTTCCGTGACCGGGCCAGGGCGTTCAAGGACTCCTTCGACGCGGCGTTCGCCGACATCTGCGGCGGGGTGGACGTCTACTACGCCGGCAAGTCCTTCCTGTGCACCGCAGTGGTGAAGTGGGTGGAGGAAGAGGGTCTGCGCCTGGACACTGCCTCCGGCGGTGAACTCGCCGTTGCGGCCCGTGCCGGCATCGCGGGCGAGCGCGTGGCGCTGCACGGCAACAACAAGTCCGACGCCGAAATCAATCGCGCCCTGGACATGGGGCTGGGCCGTATCGTGGTGGACAGCCTCGACGAACTGGTCCGTGTTGGCAACATCGCGCAGGCGCGCGGCGCGCAGGCGAAAGTGATGCTGCGCCTGACCCCCGGCGTCCACGCACATACCCACGAATTCATCGCTACCGCCCACGAGGACCAGAAGTTCGGTCTGTCCATGGCCGCGGACACCACGGCCGAGGCAGGCATCTCCGCCGCGGAAGAAGCAGTGGCCGCAGCGTCGGCCCATCCAGGCATCGAGCTCCTGGGACTCCACTGCCACATCGGGTCCCAGATTTTCGAGCCTGACGGCTTCGCTCTGGCCGCAGAGAAACTGCTCCGTTTCCTGGCGGCGATGCAGGAGAAGTACGCCATCACCATGCCGGAACTGGACCTCGGCGGCGGGTACGGTATCGCCTACACCCCCGTGGACACCCCCCGCCCCGCAGCGGAAATCGCGGTGGCGATGGCCGCCGTCGTGCGTTCAACCTGCGGTGAGCTGGGCATCAAGTCTCCCCGCATCTCGATTGAGCCCGGACGCGCCATCGTGGGCAGCACCACTTTCACGCTTTATGAAGTAGGCACGCTGAAGACCGTCCGCGTGGATGCGCCTGAGGCTGCGGGGGGTGACGGCGGTTACAACGTTACGTATGCGCGCCGGTATGTTTCGGTGGACGGCGGCATGAGCGACAACGCCCGGCCGGTGCTCTACGACGCGGATTACTCGGCAATCCTGGCTTCGCGCACGTCCCAGGCGGCCCCGCAGCTGTCCCGCGTAGTGGGCAAACATTGCGAGAGCGGCGACATAGTTGTTAGAGATGTATATCTGCCCGGGGACGTGGCAGCCGGTGATCTGCTTGCTGTACCGGGAACCGGCGCCTACTGCTGGGCCCTCTCGAGCAACTACAACTATCTGGCCCGGCCGGGCGTTGTCGCGGTGCGCGACGGAAAAGCCCGGCTCATTGTCCGCGGGGAAACCGAAGAAGACCTGCTGAACCGCGACATGGGAGCCTGAATGACGGAAATGCGAACCCTGAAAGTAGCCTTGCTGGGCTGTGGCAACGTTGGGGCCCAGGTTGCGCGGATTCTCATTGAGGACGCCGACGCCCTTGCTGCCCGCACCGGCGCCCGCCTGCAGCTCAGCGGCATCGCGGTGCGCGATGTCAGAGCTCCTCGCGACGTGGACCTGCCGCAGGAGCTCTTCACCACCGACGCCGGGACGCTGGTCAAGGACGCGGACCTGGTCATCGAGCTCATGGGCGGCATCGAGCCGGCCCGGACCCTGATCCTCTCCGCACTAAGCAACGGCGCCTGCGTGGTCACCGGCAACAAGGCACTCCTCGCACAGGACGGCCCCACCCTCTACGAGGAAGCGGACAAGGCCGGCGTCCAGCTCTCCTACGAGGCCGCCGTCGCCGGAGCCATCCCCATCCTTCGCCCAATCCGCGACAGCCTCTCCGGCGACCGGATCACGCGCGTGCTGGGTATCGTCAACGGCACCACCAACTTCATCCTTGACCAGATGGACTCCACGGGCGCACAGTTCGCCGACGCCCTCGCGGAGGCCCAGCGACTGGGCTACGCGGAAGCCGACCCCACGGCAGACGTGGAGGGCCACGACGCCGCCGCCAAGGCCGCCATCCTGGCCACCCTGTCCTTCCACACCCGCTTCCCACTGGAAGAGGTCTACTGCGAGGGCATCAGTGGCGTCACCGCCGCCGACATCGCCGCAGCCAAGGACGCCGGCTTCGTCATCAAGCTGCTTGCGATCGCTGAAAAGCTGACTGATTCCGACGGCGGCGAAGGGGTTTCCGTGCGGGTCCACCCCACGCTCCTCCCGCGCGAACACCCGCTGGCCGCCGTCCGCGGCGCCTTCAACGCGGTATTCGTGGAGGCGGAAAACGCCGGCGAGCTGATGTTCTACGGGCAGGGCGCCGGCGGTACGCCGACGGCCTCGGCGGTCCTGGGCGACCTCGTGTCGGCGGCGCGCCGGCTCGTCCTGGGCGGACCCCAGCGCACCGAAACCACCACCGGCCACATCCCGGCGCTGCCCATCGACGCGGCCGTCACAAGCTACTACATCGGCCTGGACGTTGCAGACCAGCCCGGCGTACTGGCCCGGATCACGCAGCTGTTCGCCGAGCAGGGCGTGTCGATTGAGATCATGCGGCAGACCATCCACCGCGACGCGGAATCCAGCGTGGAGTCCGCCGAACTTCGGATCGTCACCCACCGCGCACCCGAGGCTGCCTTGGCGGCCACCGTCGAGGCCGTGAAGCGCCTCGACGTCGTTAATTCAGTTACATCCGTTCTGCGGGTAGAAGGAGTCTAAGTGGCTCACCAATGGCGCGGCGTCATCCGCGAATACGCTGACCGTCTGCCTGTCACCGCGGCCACCCGCGTCATTACGCTGGGCGAAGGCGGAACCCCGCTGGTGCACGCACAGAAGCTGTCCGAACTTACGGGCTCGCAGGTGTACCTTAAGGTCGAGGGCATGAACCCGACGGGTTCGTTCAAGGACCGTGGCATGACCATGGCAATGACCGCCGCCGTGGAGTCCGGCGCCAAGGCCGTGGTCTGCGCGTCCACCGGCAACACCTCCGCCTCTGCTGCCGCCTACGCCACCGCTGCCGGCCTGAAGTGCGCCGTGCTGGTGCCCGAAGGCAAGATCTCGATGGGGAAGCTGAGCCAGGCCATCGCCCACGGCGCCACCCTGCTGCAGGTAGACGGCAACTTCGACAACTGCCTGGACATCGCCCGGAAACTGGGGGAGTCCTACCCGGTATTCCTGGTCAACTCCGTGAACCCGGCCCGCATCCAGGGCCAGAAGACCGGTGCGTTCGAGGTGGTAGACGCCCTGGGTGACGCCCCGGACATCCACGTCCTGCCCGTGGGCAACGCCGGCAACATCACTGCGTACTGGAAGGGCTACAAGGAGTACTCAGCACCCTTCGAATCCGCCACAGTCGGCACCCTGGAGCCTGTTTCCACCAGGACGCCCGCCATGTGGGGCTTCCAGGCCGCAGGCGCCGCACCCTTCGTCGCCGGCCACCCCATCACGGAGCCGGACACCATCGCCACGGCCATCCGCATCGGAAACCCGGCCTCCTGGGACGGCGCCATTGGCGCCCGGGACGAGTCCGGCGGACTCATCGACGCCGTCACCGATGACGAAATCCTGGCGGCCCACCGCTGGCTGTCCGCCAAGGAGGGCGTCTTCGTGGAACCCGGCTCCGCCGCAGGAGTGGCCGGCCTCCTGAAGAAGCACGCCGCAGGCGAGGTGCCTTCGGGCAAGACCATCGTCATCACGGTCACAGGCCACGGCCTGAAGGACCCGCAGTGGGCGCTCCGCACCGAGGACGGCAGCGACGTCCAGCCCGTAAAGGTTCCGAACGACGTCGTCACCGTGGCAGCTGAACTGGGACTGGAAGAAAAATAGACTTGGACACCACATCCCGGCCGTCCGTGGGCCTGCACCTTATCGACGCGGGACAGAGCGTTACCGTGCGGGTTCCGGCCACCACGGCCAACCTGGGGCCCGGCTATGACAGCCTGGGGCTGGCACTTGGCCTGCATGACACCCTGACCGTGGAGACCCTGGACACGGACGAACTGCTTTTCGACCTGCGCGGCGAAGGGGCAGGAACGTTGCCGCGGGACGAAAGCCACCTCGTGGTACGGGCCATGGAGGCAGCTTTCCGGCGGCTTGGGTTCCAGCACGGCGGCCTGAAGATCACGGCGGAAAACGTGAACCCGCACGGCCGCGGCCTCGGTTCGTCCGCCTCTGCCGTCGTGGCCGCGGTGACTGCCGCCAACCAGCTCGTCCCGGCCGAAAGCCGCAGGGGACGCGACTGGATCCTTCAGCTGACCAGTGAAATGGAAGGCCACCCGGACAACGTCGCTCCCGCTATTTTCGGCGGACTGGCGCTGTCCTGGCAGGACAGTGACCAGTACAGGAGCACCACGGCTACCGTAGTGGAGCAGGTGGTTCCCATCGTTGCCGTTCCGGACTTCGAGCTTTCCACCGAGGCCGCGCGGGCCCTGTTGCCTGCATCAGTAGGCCACCATGCTGCCGCCATGAACGCCGGCCGCGCCGCGCTGCTGATCCACGCGCTGACGCACAGCCCCGAGTTCCTGCTGGCCGGCACCGAGGACTACCTCCACCAGAGCTACCGGGCAGAGGCCATGCGGCCCAGCGCGGCACTGATCGCGGCCCTCCGTGCCCAGGGCCACGCAGCCGTGGTTTCCGGCGCAGGACCTACGGTGCTGGTGCTGGCAAACGGGGAATCGGACGCCGCGAAGACGCTGGACTTCATTGCGGGCTTCACAGCCGCCAACACGCCGGATGTGGGCTGGCGCGTGCTGAAGCTGTCGGTGGACGTTGAAGGTGCTAAGGTGGACGTGCACCGGCGGTAATTCCGCCTATCTGATCTGCTGTTGCACCTAGCTGCTCATCGGCCTTCTACTGCGCAATCTATTCCGGTGCCGCCTGCTTGGCCTGTCGCAGGAACCTGCAGCATCAAACTGCCCCTCAAGCGTCAGTCAAGCGTTCCGCCACGGGCGGAACGCAAGGTGAGAAGTATCCGGCCCTGCTGGCCGAAATCCATCCGGCAAGGCCGAAATCCCGGCTGCAGATCTGAACTGCAGCCCAGATCAAATCATCGCGTCCAGCTCCCGGTCTGGACGCCGTCGAGGGGGAAGGATCCTTCGTGACCGAAACCACTGAGCTGTCGCCAGCTGTGGAACTATCATCTTCTGTTGCCGAACCGCCGGCAGCATCCGCCAAGAGCAGCGGCCTGGCCGGCCTCAAGCTCGCCCAGCTGCAGGCCCTTGCCAGCCAGCTTGGCATCTCCGGCGGCTCCCGCATGCGCAAGGGGGACCTGGTCGCGGCGATCTCGGCCCACCGTGCCGGCACGCCCGCCAAGGCTCCGGTCCGCACCGAGAAGGCCGCCGAGAGCGCAGCTGCTCCGGCCGCCGCCCCGGTTGCTGCTCCGGAAACGTCCGAAGCCCCGGCCGCGGACGCTGCCCGCACCCGCACCCGCGGCCGCAGCCGGCGTGCCGTGAGCGACGGCGTGGTGGCTCCCGCCGCCGTCGAGCCCGCCGCAGCCGAGGCAGCCGCTCCGGCGCAGCCCGAAGCGGCCTCCGAAACTGCGGAGGCCGGCGCCGACCGCCGCCAGCCCCGCACCCGTAACCGCCGCCGTGGCGAGGCCGCCGCTGCTGCACCCCAGGGTGCCTCGGCAGGCGAGGCACCGGCCGAGCAGGCAGGCGCCGAGCGGGCTGCCGAAACCCGCACCGAGGGTTCCGGCGAAGGCGAAGGCCAGCGCGAACGCCGCGAAGGCGGCCGCAACCGCGGCGGCCGCGACGGCTCCGACGGCGGCCGTGACTCCGGCCAGCGCGATTCCGGCCAGCGCGAAAACCGCCGTGATGACAACCGGGACGATGATTCCGACGGCGGAAGCCGCCGCAACCGCCGTAACCGCCGCGACCGCAGCGACCGTTCGGGCGGCCAGGACCGCGAGGGCTCACGCAACGACCGCTTCCGCGACCGTAACGACCGCCGCCGCGGCCGCAATCAGGGCCCGGATGTGGACGACGTCGAGGTCACCGAGGACGACGTCCTGCTGCCGGTAGCCGGCATCCTGGACGTCCTCGAGAACTACGCCTTCATCCGTACCTCCGGCTACCTGCCCGGCCCCAACGACGTCTACGTCTCCCTGGCCCAGGTCAAGAAGTACAACCTGCGCAAGGGTGACGCCGTCGTCGGCGCGATCCGTGCACCGCGTGAAGGCGAAGACCGCAGCCAGCAGTCCAACCGCCAGAAGTTCAACGCACTGGTCCGCGTCACCTCCGTGAACGGAAAGACTGCCGAAGAACTCAAGGACCGGGTGGAATTTGCCAAGCTGGTTCCGCTCTACCCGTCCGAGCGCCTGCGCCTGGAGACCGATCCCAAGAAGATCGGCCCCCGCGTCATCGACCTCGTTGCCCCCATCGGCAAGGGCCAGCGCGGCCTGATCGTCTCCCCGCCCAAGGCAGGCAAGACGCTCATCCTGCAGTCCATCGCGAACGCGATCACCACCAACAACCCTGAGGTCCACCTCATGATGGTGCTGGTTGACGAACGTCCCGAAGAAGTCACGGACATGCAGCGCACGGTCAAGGGCGAGGTCATTGCCTCCACCTTCGACCGCCCCGCCGATGACCACACCACCGTGGCCGAACTCTCCATCGAGCGCGCCAAGCGCCTGGTGGAAATGGGCATGGACGTGGTAGTCCTGCTGGACTCCATGACCCGCCTGGGCCGCGCCTACAACCTGGCGGCACCGGCCTCCGGCCGCATCCTGTCCGGTGGTGTGGACTCCGCAGCCCTGTACCCGCCCAAGCGCTTCTTCGGCGCCGCCCGCAACATCGAAAACGGCGGCTCGCTCACCATCCTGGCCACCGCGCTCGTGGAGACCGGTTCCAAGATGGACGAGGTCATCTTCGAAGAGTTCAAGGGCACCGGCAACATGGAGCTCCGCCTGTCCCGCCAGCTGGCCGACAAGCGCATCTTCCCTGCCGTGGACGTCAACGCGTCCGGTACCCGCCGCGAAGAGAACCTGCTTTCCCCCGAGGAAGTCAAGATCATGTGGAAGCTGCGCCGCGTCCTCTCCGGACTCGAAACCCAGCAGAGCCTTGAACTGCTCACCAACAAGATCCGGGAAACCCAGAGCAACGTCGAGTTCCTCATGCAGGTCCAGAAGACGACGCTTGGCGCGAAGTCGGATAACGACAAGTAGCTGAGTTGGGGGGGTGGGGTCGCCGCATTTTTTGCCGGCCCCGCCCCTTCGCGTTGCTGCTGACGTACTGCGTACGTCAGCAGCAACGCTCCGACAGCGGTAGGGGCCTTCCCAACGCTCGCAAGCTCGCGTCGGGCCCCTCGGCCCGATCCTTAGATGCAGCCCCTGGCCGGCAAAAATGCGACGACGACCGCACGTCACCTGCCACTCCCGGGGCGGCAAAACCGAACGCCACCCAGCAGGGTCACCTTCCCCGTTTGTCTACCTTCGCCCTCGGGTTACTAGACTTGTACAAGTCGAAAGAGGTTTTGAAAAATGTTTGAGTCCGTACAAGGCCTGCTTGATGAGCATGATTCCATCCAGGCGCAGCTGGGGGATCCTGCTGTTTATGCCGACCAGCGGCTGGCCCGTAAACTGGGCCGGCGGTCGGCTCAGCTGAACGGCATTGTTGAGGCTTACCACCGCTGGGAGGGCCTGCGGGATGACCTGGCCGCGGCCAGGGAGATGGCTGCGGAGGATCCCGAGTTTGCTGCCGAGGTGCCTGAGCTGGAGGAGAAGCTGGAAGCCGCCGCCGCCAGGCTGCGCCGCCTGCTGATCCCGCGCGACCCGGATGATGCCCGCAACGTGATCCTTGAGGTCAAGGGCGGTGAAGGCGGCGATGAGGCCGCACTGTTCGCCGGCGACCTCCTGCGCATGTACACCCGGTACGCGGAGTCCCGCGGCTGGAAGACCGAAATCATCTCCGCCACCGAGTCGGACCTGGGCGGCTACAAGGACGTCCAGATGGCCGTCAAGGGCAGCTCGAACGATCCTGCCGAGGGCGTCTACGCCCGGCTGAAGTTCGAAGGCGGCGTGCACCGTGTCCAGCGGGTTCCCGTCACCGAGTCGCAGGGCCGCATCCACACCTCGGCCGCCGGCGTGCTGGTCCTGCCCGAAGTCGACGAGCCCGAGGAACTGGAAATCAACCAGAACGACCTCAAGATCGACGTCTACCGTTCCTCCGGACCGGGCGGCCAGTCGGTGAACACCACCGACTCCGCCGTCCGCATTACCCACCTGCCCACGGGCATCGTGGTGGCCATGCAGAATGAGAAGTCGCAGCTGCAGAACCGCGAAGCCGGCATGCGCGTGCTCCGGGCGCGCATCCTGGCCCACCAGCAGGAACAGATCGACGCCGCCAACTCGGAGCAGCGGAAGTCGCAGATCCGCACCATGGACCGTTCGGAGCGCATCCGCACGTACAACTACCCGGAAAACCGCATCGCTGACCACCGCACCGGGTACAAGGCCTACAACCTGGACCAGGTCATGAACGGCGATCTGGAACCGGTCATCCAGTCGGCCATCGAAATGGACGAACAGGCCCGCCTGGACGCCCTCGGCGACTAGTACCGCAGTATGAGTGCAGGCCAGACCCTGGCGGAAGCGGTCACTGAAGCTACCGCCGTTCTGCGCGATGCCGGTGTTCCGAGCCCGCGCGTCGACGCTGAACTGTTGGCGGACCATCTCCTCAATGTGGGATTGGGCCGTCTCCGCGCCCTGATGCTGGGGGATGCCCCGGCGCCGGAGGGGTATGCGGAACTGGTGGCCGAGCGCGCCGGGCGGGTGCCCCTGCAGCACATCACCGGAGTGGCGCATTTCCGCTACCTCGAACTCGCGGTGGGCCCAGGGGTCTTCATCCCGCGGCCGGAAACAGAGTCCGTGGTCCAGTTGGTCATCGACCACCTTCAGGGAGCGGCAGCGCCGCGTGTTGTCGACCTGGGCACCGGCTCCGGTGCGATTGCCGGGTCCGTCGCCTCCGAAGTGCCCGGGGCCGAGGTCCACGCCGTGGAATTCAGCCCTTTCGCGCATGCCTGGGCCGCCAGGAACCTGGCACCGCTGGGTGTCCACCTGGTGCTCGGAGACCTGCGGGACGCGCTGCAGGAACTGAACGGAACTGTCGACGTCGTGGTTTCCAACCCGCCCTACATCCCCGCCGAGGCGGTCCCGAACGAACCTGAAGTGGCGCTTCACGACCCTCCCGAGGCCCTGTATGGCGGGGGAGCGGACGGCATGGAGCTCCCGACGGCGGCAGCGGAGTCCGCTGCGAGGCTGCTCCGCCCCGGCGGCTACTTCGTGATGGAGCATGCGGAAGTCCAGGCCGGATGGATCGCGGCAATGATGGAGCACGCCGGGGCATGGCAGGGCATCACCACGCACCTGGACCTCAACGGCAAGGAGCGTGCCACGAGTGCGCTGCGTGCTGCCCCGGGCCGTACGGAATGAAAGAATAGGCCAGTGACCACAACGTATAACTGCACCAGCACCGAACAGCTCGCCGAGGGACTGGAGCACGCCCAGCGAGCCATCAGCGAGAACAAGTGCGTCGTTTTTCCCACGGATACGGTGTACGGAATCGCCGCCGATGCCTTCTCGCCGCAGGCCGTCACCCTGCTTCTCGCCTCCAAGGGACGCAGCCGCGCCATGCCGCCGCCGGTTCTGATTCCGCGGATCAACGCGCTGGATGGGCTGGCCACGGACGTGTCCGCCGATGCGCGGAGGCTCGCGGAGGCCTTCTGGCCCGGTGGCCTGACCCTGATCCTGCACGCGCAGCCCTCCCTGGACTGGGACCTCGGCGAAACAAAGGGTACGGTTGCCCTGCGCATGCCTGCCGACGAGATCGCCCAGGAACTGCTGACCCTCACCGGTCCACTGGCGGTCTCCTCGGCCAACCGCACCGGCCGGCCCGCGGCGCAGACCGGTGCGGAGGCCCGTGAACAGCTCGCGGAGTCTGTGGAGGTCTACCTTGAGGGCGGCTTCCGGCCGCTCGAAGGCAGCGAAGCCGTCCCGTCCACCATCGTGGATGCCACCGGCCCGGTGCTGCGCGTCGTACGCCAGGGCGCCGTCAGCCTGGAGCAGCTGCGTGAGCAGGTCCCCGGAGTGCTTGGGCTGGGCGAGGCTGCCCCGGCGGAGGATGCTGCCATGCCCGGTCCCGACGACAGGCTTTCCGCCGATGGCAGTCCCGCGGACGACGACGGCGCGCCGGTTTCGGATGGCCCCTCCGCCGCCAGTGGAGACTCCGCCGCGGCCACAGACGCCTGATGGCGCCAAAGCGCCGGCAGGTCCCGGTCCTGGACGTCGACGCAACCCCGCTCAGGGTCCCTGAGCTGATGGTGGAACTGGGCCGGTTCGTTCGGGAAGGCGGCACCCGCACCGTGCTGGGCCACAACCTGCACAGCGTGACCCTTGCCCATTCGGATCCGGCTTTCCGCAGTTTCTACGACCGAAGCGATGTGGTCCTCCTGGACGGTGCGCCGCTGCTGTGGCTGTGGGGCCGGACCGGCGATGCCGAGGGGCCGGTGATGGACTATCGGCTGGGCACCAACGACTGGCTGCCGGCCCTAGGGCAGGTGGCAGGGCTGGAACGTATCGCTGTGGTGGGCGCCGGGGCGGAAGCGAACGCCGGTGCGGTCCGCAGGCTGCAGGCCATCGTCCCCGGCGCCCGCGTCTCCGGTTTTCCGGGCGCCGGGTGGAACAGTGCCGTGGAACAGGAAGCCGTGCAGTGGCTCCAGCGCGAGCAGCCGCAACTGGTCCTCCTGGGCCTGGGTATGCCGCTGCAGGAAGAAGTGCTGCAGAGAAGGCTCGGCTCTTTGCCGCCGGCGGTGTACTGCGCCGTGGGGGGAGCCATCGAGCAGCTCGCCGGTGTCCAGAAACTGGCTCCGCGCTGGCTTGGCCGGCTTGGCCTGGAATGGGCGTGGCGGCTGCTGCTCCATCCCCGCCGTGTGGCTTACCGGGTCTTTGGCGAACCCTGGGTCCTGCTCTGGCTGCTGGCGCGCCGGCGGCTCAGGAGGGGATGAGCTGGGGCCCGGCGGACCGGTGCCGTAGGGCCTGGCACTGTACTGCGGGAGCGCGGCACTGCCGGGCTCCCGGCCAATTCGCCTAGAACTTCTGGTCCTCCAGCGGTCCGAAGCCCTTCCCGCGCAGGCCGGCCCCGAAGGACTTCGCCCACGCGGTGAGCCCGGCCAGGTCACGGCGCTGCACGAAGTAGCCCAAGTAGCCGCCCACGTCCGCAACCAGGGACTTCACGCGGAAGTAGCGCCGGATCAGGTAGCCGCGGTTGCGGTAGTAGTAGTGGCGCTTGAACGCGGAATCCGGCACGATCACGTGCCACCGCGCACCATAGACGTGCTGTGTCTCGGTGAAGGCGTGCGGATGGGTGATGGCCGTGGTGGTGACGGTGCCGAACCTGACGCCGGCCCGCCGCAGCCGGATGGTGAAGTCCACTTCGTCGCCGCGGATAAACAGCCGCATGTCCGGCAGCCCCACCTTGAAGAACACGTCCGAACGGATCAGGGCGCCGTTGAAGAAATGTCCGTTGTCCGGGAGGAATCCCAGCTTCTCGACGTCCGCGCGGCTGTGCGTGACCTTGCCGTCCAGGCGGAAGAAGAAGGAGAGCCGGTCCGGATGCCCGGGCGCCGTAACAAGGGGGACCACCGCCTCAAGGTCGCGTGCCTCAGCCTCGCGGATCAGCGTGGCGAGGCATTCCGGATCGGCTGGTTCGGCGTCGTCGTCCATCATCCAGATCCACCGCGCTCCGCTGGCCACCGCCTTCAACGCGGCCAGGGCGAAACCACCGGCGCCGCCGAGGTTCGCCTCCGAACGGATGTAGTCAACGTTGGCGTGCCCGGCGGCAACCTCCCGCGCAGGGGCGGTCCCGCTGTCCACGAGGCAAATGGTTTCCACGGGCGCCGTCTGGGCATTGATGGCGCGCAGGAGCACCGCAAGTTCCTTGGGCCGGTTGAACGTTACGGCGGCGACTGCTACGCGGGGTGTCATGGGGTCCTTTCAGCATGGCTGTCAGGGATGTCCCCGGTGGGAGTGCGCCCGTGTTGCGCGAAGCCATGGAGCCGTTGGCGCTAGTATCTTTGACTAGAGTCCACTGTAATACAGCCCTGTAAGGCCGCGCGTATAGGAAAAACCGCGGGCCTGCTGCGCGCTCGGCGACGGAGAAGTTTCATTTATCAACGAACAGATTCCCTGCCAGTGAGCCCTCCTATGCAAGGCCGGTTGACCGTCCGGCTGCAGCCTTCCCGCAGCGAAGCTCCTGCTGAAACGGCCCGTACGCCATGATCATGTACCTCCTCATGGGGCTGACCGCCGCGGTAGTGTCCTATGCCGCCACCTGGGCTGCCCGTGTGGTGGGGCGGCGGATGGAACTCCACCTGCCCATCCGCAGCCGCGACATGCATTCGACGCCGGTATCCCGGCTGGGCGGGGTGGCCATGTTCCTGGGCGTGATGGTGGCGCTGGTGGTGGCCAGCCAGTCCTTCTTCGTCAAGGACATCTACCGCAACAATTTTTCGCCGTGGGGTGTCCTGGCCGGTGCTGCCGTGATCGTCCTGGTGGGCGTCGCGGACGACCTCCTGGACATCCGCTGGTGGGTGAAACTGATCGGCCAGAGCATCGCAGGCTTCACGGTGGCGTTGTGGGGCGTCCAGATGACCATTGTCCCGTGGGTGCCCGAGCCGATCCACCTCGAGAACGAGACACTGCGGGTGGTGCTGACGGCGGGCCTGATCGTCGTCACCATGAACGCCTTCAACTTCATCGACGGCCTGGACGGGCTGGCGGCCGGCGTGGCCGTCATCGGCGGGACGGCCTTCTTCTTCACTGCCTACTGGGTCCACCGCAACGCCGTACTGCTGGACTATTCGGACCTGGCGACGCTGCTCACCGCCGTCCTGGTAGGCGCGTGCCTGGGTTTCCTGCCGCACAACTGGTTCCCGTCCAAGATCTTCATGGGGGACTCCGGGGCCATGCTGATCGGCCTTCTGATGGCTTCCGCCGGCGTGGTGTCCACCGGGCAGATCACCTCCGGCCTTTATGACCGGGCCAACGGTATTTCCACCATCATCCCCATCCTGCTGCCGTTCGCCGTCCTGTTCCTGCCGCTGCTGGACCTGGGGCTCGCGGTGGTCCGCCGCACCGCCCGCGGCCGGTCGCCCTGGTCGGCGGACCGCGGGCACCTCCACCACAAGCTGCTGGACATCGGCTACTCGCACCGCACCGCCGTCGTCCTCATGTACCTCTGGACCGCGATTCTGTCCTTCGGAGGCCTCGCGTTTGCGGTCTTCCCCTGGCAGGTAGTGCTGGTGGTGGACATCTCCGCGACCCTTGTCATGGGCCTCGTGACCGCGTGGCCGTACGTGGTAAGGCGGGGCGATGACGCACGGGCATGACCGGTTCCCAAATAATTTCTATCTCATGTAGAATTCAGGGGCAGCCATAAAGCTGCCCCCTCCTTTACCAGCCTGGTGGCTCCCTGCCATCAGCCGCCGACGATTGGGATCTCATGACCGCCAACGCCGACCCCGGACCTGCCTCCGGCAGCGGACGCGTCGGCGCATCCGGTCCCACGGCGTCGCTGTGGCTGCACCTCCTCAAGCTCAGTTCGGTGGCGTCAGCCGCAGGACTGGTGGTGTGCGCCGGTGCGGGCTGGCTGCTGGCAGGACCCGAAGCCATCCTGTCCAGTGCGGCAGGCGGACTCCTGGTCATGCTCTTCTTCGGCATCAGCCTGCTGGCCGGCCACGTGGTGGGACGAAACAACCCGTCCGGTGCGATCGGGGTGTTTGTCGCCATGTACTTCATCAAGGTGGTGGGCTTCGCTGCCGTGCTGTTCGCCGTCGGCCAGCCTGCCTGGCTGGAAAGCACCTGGTTTGTCGCCGGCGCCGTTTCAGCCGTCATCCTGTGGCAGGCGGCGGAGATGTACGGCTTCAGCAAGGCCCGCCTCCAGATCTACAACGACCCGCACAGCAAGGACAGCCCCGATGCGTGACCGCAAGAACCACCGCGACGGCGGCTCCGCCGCGCGCCGAACGGGCCCCTCCGCCCCGGGTGTATCCAGCGACAGCTCTGACGGCGGATACAACGCCGGAATGGCTGTGTTCAGCTACATCATTGGCGGAATCATCGTCTGGAGTTTGATAGGGTGGGGGCTGGATTATCTGTGGGGAACGCGCTGGATTGTGCTCGCAGGCGCTCTGCTTGGAGCCGTCGGAGGTTTTTACCTTTCCCACATGCATGGCCTCACCAGTTCTCGACAAAAAGCTGGGGAACGTCATGCTGCCAGCGGGCCGTCCACGGACGGCGACACTAATGCCAAATAATTTCACAGGGGAAACAGCAGGCCTTCAGGCTGCCGGACCCCGCCCAACGCCCAATGATGGACACTGCAGAGAGGAAACGCGTTGATCGCGCTTGCGCTCCCGGCCCAAGATTCAGGAGAGTTCACTCCTCCTGGTATTAACGAAATGCATTTGCCGGCAATCCTGCCGTGGGGTGCCGCAGAGGGATTCTCCAAGCAGATGCTGCTGGTCCTCCTTTCTGTCGTCTTTATCGCCGTCTTCTTCGTGCTCGCCGCACGCAAGCAGCAGCTGGTACCCGGCAAGCTCCAGTTCGCCGGCGAAGCCGCCTATGGCTTCGTCCGCAACGGCATCGCCAAGGACATCATCGGCGGCAGGGACTTCATCAAGTACGTCCCGCTGCTGTTCAGCCTGTTCTTCTTCATCCTGGTGAACAACATCTACGGCGCCATTCCGCTGTTCCAGCTGCCCACCTTCTCGCACGTGGGCGGCGCCTACGTCCTGGCCGGCCTGGTCTACTTCACCTGGATCGCCATCGGCGTCAAGAAGAACGGCCTGCGCTACTTCAAGCTGGCCACCGTTCCCTCGGGTGTCCCGTGGTTCATCCTGCCGATCGTTATCCCGATCGAGATCATCTCCAACTTCCTGGTCCGGCCCGTGACGCACAGCCTCCGTCTGTTCGCCACCATGCTGGCCGGCCACCTGATCGTGATGATCGCCGGTTCCGGTATCGAGTTCCTTGTGATGCAGGAGAACATCCTGCTCAAGGGAACCTCGCTCCTGGTCCTCGCCGGTGCCATCGCCATGTACATGCTTGAAGCCCTGATCATGGTCCTGCAGGCCTATGTCTTTACCCTGCTGACCGCGATCTACATCGAAGGCGCACTCCACGCCGACAGCCACTAGGCACACCTAAGCTTCCCCTCACGGGGATAGAGCAACCCAAACAACCTGCCACACAGATGGCATCTTGAAAGGAAGAAAAATGGAAGGCAATCTCAACCTCGTAGGTTACGGTCTCTCCGCAATCGGCGGTGGTATCGGTGTTGGTCTGGTATTCGCTGCCTACATCAACGGCGTCGCCCGTCAGCCTGAGGCACAGCGCGTCCTGCAGCCGATCGCATTCCTCGGCCTTGCACTGACCGAAGCCCTCGCCATCCTCGGTCTGGTCTTCGCCTTCGTTCTCTAGTCCTTAGAGCGAAGCGAACTTTCAAAACCGAGTAGAAAAGGACGGGTGAAATATGAATCAGCTGATCATCTCAGCCGCCGCTGAGGGCGAAGTTAACCCCCTGATGCCCAACCTCTGGGAAATGGGCGTTACCCTCGTGGGCTTCGCCATCCTCATGTTCATCGTGGTCAAGTTCGTTGTCCCGATGTTCGAGAAGACCTTCGCAGAGCGCGCCGAGGCTATCGAAGGCGGCATCGCGAAGGCTGAAAAGGCCCAGGCTGAGGCGTCTGCTGCACTCGAAGAGTACAAGCAGCAGCTGACCGACGCCCGCACCGAAGCCAACCGCATCCGTGAGGAAGCCCGCGCCGAAGGTGCACAGATCCTCGCGGATCTCAAGGAAAAGGCAGCCGCTGAGTCTGCCCGCATCACGGCCCAGGCCCACGCGCAGATCGAATCGGAGCGCCAGGCCGCAGTTGTGTCCCTGCGTTCCGAGGTCGGCACGCTGGCCACCACCCTGGCCGGCCGCATCGTTGGCGAAGCACTGACCGACGACGAGCGTGCAGCGCGGGTAGTGGACCGCTTCCTGGCAGATCTGGAGTCCCAGAACGCAGGTGCAGCTAAGTAATGGCAGGCGTATCGAGCGAATCGCTGGCAACAGCCCTGGCCGCGCTGGAAGCAAAACTTCCCACGGCGTCGCTGCAGCTGGCAAAGGAACTCTTCGGAATTCTGGGAATGGTGGACAGCTCGGCTGGCTTGCGCCGTGCCCTGACTGACCCGTCCCGCAACGGTGACGAAAAGTCGGCGCTGGTCAAGCAGCTGGTTGGCGGGAAAGTCTCCGCTGATGCTGCAGAGATCGCGGGCGGACTGGCCAGTTCACGCTGGGCATCGGCGCGGGATATCGGCGATGCACTCGAGACTCTTGCCGCAACGGTGGTCATTTCCGTTGCTGAAAACAAGTCGGCCGTTTCTGCCTCCGGAATCTCCGGCCTGGAAGAGCTGGAGAACGATCTGTTCTCCTTCAACCAGACTGTTGCCTCCAGCCACGAGGTACAACGTGCTCTGTCCGAGCCGCAGGCAAGTGGTGCAGCAAAGGCATCGCTGGCCGAGAAATTGGTACCCGGAGCCAGTGAGGAAGCCAAGGTCCTCATCGTCCAGGCTGTCACTCAGCCCCGCGGCATCAAGCCCACGCGGCTTGTGGAACGGTTCGCCGAGCTTGCAGCAAAGCGCCAGCAGCGCTGGATTGCAACGGTCAGCGTGACCCGCCCCTTGACGCCGACGCAGCTGGAACGCCTCGAGGCGGGTCTGAATGCGATGTACGGCCGGGAGCTGAAGGTCAACGTGAACGTTGACCCGTCGCTCATTGGCGGTATCCGAGTCCAGATCGGTGACGAAGTGCTCGACGCTTCGGTGCTGAGCCGCCTGGGCGAGCTGCAACGCCAGCTGGCCGGCTAGCCGGACACGCACAACCTAACTGATAGAAACCCCGGTCATCGTGGACAACGATGATCACAAAACAGGAGAGCAGGGACTGCAGATGGCCGAATTGACCATCAACGCCGACGACGTCCGTAATGCGCTGAACGAGTTCGCGGCGTCCTACGAACCCGGAAACGCAGAGCGCGTAGAGGTCGGCCGCGTAACCACCGCTAGTGACGGCATCGCCCGTGTTGAGGGCCTTCCCTCGGTCATGGCGAACGAGCTGCTGCGCTTCGAGGACGGCACCCTGGGCCTCGCCCAGAACCTGGACGTCCGCGAAATCGGCGTTATCATCCTCGGTGACTTCACCGGGATCGAAGAAGGCCAGGAAGTACACCGCACCGGGCAGGTTCTGTCCGTTCCCGTCGGTGACGCCTTCCTTGGCCGCGTGGTCGACCCGCTGGGCGTGCCCATCGACGACCTCGGCGAGATCAAGGCTGAGACCACCCGTGCGCTGGAACTCCAGGCCCCGGGCGTAACCCAGCGCAAGTCGGTGCACGAGCCGATGCAGACCGGCCTCAAGGCTATCGACGCCATGATCCCGATCGGCCGCGGACAGCGCCAGCTGATCATTGGTGACCGCCAGACCGGTAAGTCCGCCATCGCGATCGACACCATCATCAACCAGAAGGCCAACTGGGCTTCGGGCGACGTGACCAAGCAGGTTCGCTGCATCTACGTGGCAATCGGCCAGAAGGCGTCCACCATTGCCGCCATCCGCCAGACCCTCGAGGACAACGGCGCACTGGAGTACACCACCATCGTGGCGTCTCCTGCTTCCGACCCCGCAGGCTTCAAGTACCTCGCTCCGTACGCCGGCTCGGCCATCGGCCAGCACTGGATGTACGGCGGCAAGCACGTCCTCATTGTCTTCGATGACCTGTCCAAGCAGGCTGAAGCCTACCGTGCGGTCTCCCTGCTCCTCCGCCGCCCGCCGGGACGCGAAGCCTACCCGGGCGACGTCTTCTACTTGCACTCCCGCCTGCTGGAGCGTTGTGCAAAGCTGTCCGACGAACTGGGTGCCGGTTCCATGACGGGCCTGCCGCTGATCGAGACCAAGGCGAACGACGTTTCCGCCTACATCCCGACCAACGTCATCTCCATCACCGACGGCCAGATCTTCCTCCAGTCGGACCTCTTCAACGCCAACCAGCGTCCTGCTGTCGACGTGGGTGTTTCGGTGTCCCGCGTGGGTGGTGCAGCGCAGGTCAAGTCCATGAAGAAGGTCTCCGGTACGTTGAAGCTGGACCTCGCCCAGTACCGCGACATGCAGGCTTTCGCCATGTTCGCCTCGGATCTGGACGCGGCTTCCCGCCAGCAGCTGACCCGTGGAGCGCGGCTGATGGAACTTCTCAAGCAGGGCCAGTACTCGCCGTTCCCGGTCGAGAACCAGGTTGTCTCCATCTGGGCCGGCACCAACGGCTACCTGGATGACGTTCCGGTTGAGGACATCAGCCGTTTCGAGAGCGAATTCCTGGAGCACCTGGCGCACAAGTCCTCGATCCTGACCACGCTGGCGCAGACCAACGTGCTGGACGATGACACCGTCGAAGCCTTGAAGTCGGCCATCGTCGACTTCAAGAAGGGTTTCTTCGGCGAGGGTGACAACCACCTGGTAGGCGCCGGCCACGAGGAGCATGATGCTATCTCCGAAGGCGACGTTGACCAGGAAAAGATCGTCAAGCAGAAGCGCTAGTTCCGCCCGCCGGGTGTGCCGGGCCCCCAGGGGTCCGGCACTCCCGGCTACGGAATGTTAGGAAAGGATAAGTATGGGAGCCCAGATCCGGGTCTACCGCCAGAAGATCAGCTCGACCACGTCGATGCGCAAGATCTTCAAGGCGATGGAACTGATCGCTACCTCGCGCATCGGGAAGGCCCGTGCGCGCGTAGCAGCTTCACTGCCTTACGCGAACGCGATCACGCGCGCCGTTTCTGCTGTCGCAAGCCAAAGCGAAATCGACCACCCGCTGACTACTGAGCCGGAGCAGATCCGCCGCGCCGCCGTCCTGGTACTTACCTCGGACCGCGGCCTGGCTGGTTCCTACTCGGCCGGTGTGCTCAAGCAGGCGGAAGGTCTCAACGAGCTTCTCCACGCTGAAGGCAAGGAAGTCAAAACCTACCTCGTGGGTCGAAAGGCGCAGGCCTACTTCGACTTCCGGAACCGCGAGTACGCCCGCGTATGGACCGGCGGCACTGACTCCCCGGAGTTCGGCACCGCCCGTGAAATCGGCGAGGCACTGCTGGCCGACTTTGCCGCTGACTTCGAGGACGGAGGCGTGGACGAAATCCACGTAGTCTACACCCGCTTCAAGTCGATGGTTACCCAGGAGCCCACGGTCATCCGCCTCCTGCCGCTGGAAGTCGTGGAAGAGGAAGCAGCCTCCGAATCGGACCTGCTGCCCCTGTACGAGTTCGAGCCGGAAACCGAGCAGGTTCTGGACGCACTGCTGCCGCGCTACATCGAATCGCGCCTCTTTGCAGCCATGCTGCAGGCTGCAGCGTCCGAACTGGCTGCCCGCCAGCGCGCGATGAAGTCGGCCGGGGACAACGCCACGGAACTGATCAAGAAGTACACGCGTCTGCGCAACACGGCCCGCCAGGCCGAAATTACGCAGGAACTGTCCGAGATTGTTGCCGGTGCGGACGCCCTCGCGTCCTAGCCTGCACCAGACTCGGTTCCCGCGGAACCTGCACCACAACAGATAAACTTAACCCCACGCCATCTACTGAGTGAAGTGAGAGAGATGACTGCCACTGCTACCGAAAACGTAGCCGCAACGTCCGGTGCCACCGGCCGCATTGCGCGCGTAATCGGCCCGGTTGTCGACGTCGAATTCCCGGCTGACGCAATCCCGTCGATCTACCATGCCCTCACCACCGAGATTACTCTCAACGGTGAGACCAAGACCATTACGTTCGAGACCTCCCAGCACCTGGGTGACAACCTCGTCCGTGCCATCTCCCTGCAGGCTACTGACGGACTCGTCCGCGGCACCTCCGTGGTAGACACCGGCGCCCCCATCTCCGTGCCCGTCGGCGACGGTGTCAAGGGCCACATCTTCAACGTCCTGGGCCAGCCCCTCGACGTTGCCGAGTCGGAACTGGACGTCAGCGAACGCTGGCCCATCCACCGCAAGGCACCCAGCTTCGCTTCGCTCGAGGGCTCCACCGAGATGCTGGAAACCGGCATCAAGGTCATCGACCTTCTCACCCCGTACATCAAGGGTGGAAAGATCGGCCTCTTCGGCGGCGCCGGCGTGGGCAAGACCGTTCTCATCCAGGAAATGATCACCCGTGTTGCCCGCAACTTCGGTGGTACTTCCGTGTTCGCCGGTGTGGGCGAGCGTACCCGTGAGGGCAACGACCTCTGGGTAGAAATGGAAGAGGCAGGCGTCCTGAAGGACACCGCCCTTGTGTTCGGCCAGATGGATGAGCCGCCGGGAACGCGTCTGCGCGTGGCCCTGTCCGCACTGACCATGGCGGAGTACTTCCGCGATGTCCAGAACCAGGACGTGCTGCTCTTCATCGACAACATCTTCCGGTTCACCCAGGCAGGTTCCGAGGTATCCACCCTGCTGGGCCGCATGCCCTCCGCCGTGGGTTACCAGCCCAACCTGGCTGATGAGATGGGCCTCCTGCAGGAGCGCATCACGTCCACCAAGGGCCACTCCATCACCTCGATGCAGGCCATCTACGTTCCCGCAGATGACTACACCGACCCCGCTCCGGCAACGACCTTCGCACACCTGGACGCGACCACGGAACTCTCCCGTGAAATCGCTTCCCGTGGTCTGTACCCGGCCGTTGACCCGCTGACGTCCACCTCGCGAATCCTGGACCCGCAGTACATCGGCAAGGACCACTACAACACGGCCGTCCGTGTGAAGCAGATCCTGCAGAAGAACAAGGAACTCCAGGACATCATCGCCATCCTCGGTGTGGATGAACTCTCCGAAGAGGACAAGATCGTCGTGTCGCGTGCACGCCGCATCCAGCAGTTCCTGTCGCAGAACACCTACACCGCCAAGCAGTTCACCGGTGTCGAGGGCTCCACGGTTTCCATCAAGGACACCGTCGAAGGCTTCGCTGCCATCTGCGACGGCGAGCTGGACCACATCGCGGAGCAGGCGTTCTTCAACGTCGGTGGCCTCGATGACGTTGAGCGCCAGTGGGCCAAGATCCAGGAACAGACCAAGTAATATGGCTGAGCTTGAGGTTGAGATTGTCGCAGCGGACCACTTCGTGTGGTCCGGAGCGGCCAAGATGGTCAAGGCCCGCACCAGCGATGGTGAAATCGGAATCCTGCCCGGCCACTCGCCCCTGCTGGCGATCCTGGCCGAGGGTGAATTGGCCATCCAGCCGGTGTCGGGTGACCGTATTTCGGTAGATGTTGACGGCGGATTCTTCTCCGTCGACAACAACCGGGTGGTTATTGTTGCTGACAACGCCCAGCTGGGCGGCTCGGCTACCGCTGGGATCCGCTAGCAACACCCTGATGGACGCATCGAGTCTTCCGTTCATCGCCATGGCAGTCATTTTTGGATTGCTGGTATTTTCACTGTGCCTTTCGGGGGTGCGCCGCTTCAATCTGCGGCGTGCCCTCGGCACGGTGGACGCCTCCATTTGCACGGCTGGAAACAGCTGGCAGATGGGGGTTTGTCGTTATCAGGACAATGACCTCGAGTGGTTTCGTCTCTTCTCGCTGAGCGTCCGGCCCAAGCACAGGTTCAGGCGCAGTTCCCTTGAACTCCTGGGGCGCCGCGCACCCACGGAGGCCGAGGCCGTGAAGGTCCAGCCCGACGTCGTGATTGTTGATCTGCGCTACGAGGGCCAGGATCTCCACCTGGCCATGAAATTCGACGCCTATACGGGCCTGTCCTCGTGGCTCGAAGCCGGCCCGGTCATTGGCGTGGGGACCTGGCGCTAGCCCGCGTGGACTGGATCCTTGACGTCCGGCTTACCGACGGCCCGCTGTGGTGGTCTGCCCTTCTCCTCGGTTCAGGCGCGCTGGCGTACCTGCTTTCTCCCTCCGCCCTCCCTGCCCGCCGGTCTTCTTCCCGCGGTGACCGGCTTTGGAGCTGGGCCTGCCGGGTCGCGGGGTCTGCAGCGTGGGCCTTCGCGCTGGTGGAAACCCTGCACTGGCTCCTGGTCAACGTTTTTGCCGTCTTTCCCGGCAACATTGCTGACCGCGTACTGCTCTGGGTTGTCCTTGCGGCAGCCGCCTGCCTTATCTCCGCAGCACGCTGGCGCGAAAGCCGGCCACGAGCCCGGGCCGCCGCCACAGCGGCGGCCCTCCTGGTGGTCCTGATGGCCACCCTACAGGTCAACGCCTTTTACGGGCTGAACCGCTCGGTGGCCGACCTTGCAGGTGGCGCAGCGGACCGGGTGCCGCCCCTGGAGCCCTCACTGATGCGGGAAGCGGGAGTGTCCGACGGCGCCGCCCTCCGCCGGTGGCAGCCGCAAGGCAGCATTCCCGCCGGGGGAGTCCTGCGCAGGTCCGCTATTCCCGGCACCGCCTCGGGCATGACTACCCGCGACGCCTACATCTACCTGCCGCCGGCCTACTTTGCGCAGAACCGCCCCGCGCTTCCTGTCCTGGTGCTGGTGGCGGGCCAGCCCGGCGGGCCTGGCGACTGGCTGACCGGCGGCAGGCTGCAGGAGCACATGGACGCCTTCGCCGCCTCGCACCGCGGCGTTGCCCCGGTGGTGGTGGTGCCGGATCCCAACGGCTCCCAGTCCGCCAACACCATGTGCATGGACACCAGGATTGCGCAGGCTGATACGTTCCTGAGCAGGGACGTGGTGGGCTGGATCCACTCAACCCTGGCCGTGGACACGGACCACAGGCAGTGGGCGGTGGGCGGCTTCTCGTTCGGCGGCACCTGCGCGCTGCAGCTGGGCACCCGGCATCCCGCGCTTTTCCCAGCCGTCCTGGCATTCTCTGCCGAGGCCGAACCGGCACTGGCAAAGGATCGGAACCGGACCATCGAGGCAGCGTTTCCGGGCGATCCGGACGCCTTCACCCGCCAGACACCGCTGGCCATCATGGAACGGCAAAGATTCGACGGCAGCCTTGCATACCTCACGGCCGGGAGTGAAGACCCCGAGTTCCTCGGGTACCTGCACACGCTGACCGCAGCCGCAGAGAGGGCCGGGTTCAGCGTCGATTCCCATGAGGTCAAGGGCGCGGGCCACTCGTGGGATACTTCCTCGCTGCGCTTCGCGGACGCGCTGGGCCAGCTGGCCCGGCGGTGGGGGATCGGCCCGTGACGCTGTCGCAACAGGACCCGCAGCCCGCGTCCGCGTGGCGCGGCATGATCCGGACGGCCGCACAGTGGAGCCGGCAGACCGCGGCTTCGGCACCGCTGACGGTGACCGTTCTCGTGATGCTGCTGGGGCTGGGGGCGGTGACGGGCAGTATCCTCGCCGGACCACCGCAGGGCCTGCAGGATATCGCCGGCGTGAGTGCATCCGGGCTCCGGTCCGGGAACTGGTGGTCCATGTTTACCAGCCTGTTCTTTGCAACAAACCCGCTGGCCTACGCGGCAGCGTCGGTTATGCTCCTGTTCCTGTTGGGCCCTGCTGAGCGGAAACTGGGCACGCCAGCCGCAGCGGTGCTTTTCTTCGGCGGGCAATTCGCTGCGGTGACGCTCTTCCTGCTGTTGACGCAGGTGGCGGGGCATGCAGGCGACAGCTGGCTCGGGAACATGGCGGACGGGACGCTGATTGGTCCCTATGCGCCGGTCCTGACGGCGGGGCTGGCCGCCAGTGCCCGCCTTCCGGTGCTGTGGCAGCGCCGGCTCCGCGCCGCGGTGCTGGCCGGTTCTCTGCTGCTGGTTCTCTACGTCGGCCACCCTGAAACGGTGGTGGGCCTGATGGGTGCGCTGCTCGGCCTGGCGGCAGGCTGGTGGATTCAAAGCGGCGACGGCCAGCCACGGCGCCACCACTCCACGGGCAGGGAAACGCGGAACCTCCTGGCTCTCACCGTGGCCGTGTTTGCGGTCGGGCCCATCCTCACGGGGGTTGCGCGGGCACCCACGGGACCGCTGGCCCTGCTCCGTGACATCGTCCTCAGCCCGGTCCCCACGCTGGGACAGCTTGCAGCCGGCTGCGGAACTGCCGAGGGCACAGCCTGCCTTGAGCGCGGAACCGCAGGGTTCGGGGGTCCGCTGGGCCTTGCCCTGTCCGTGGTGCCGGTTGCTTTGCTGCTCATTTGCGCGGATGCCATGCGCCGTGGCCGGAGGCTGGCGCTCAACATCGTCCTGGCGGTCCAGCTGTCGGTGGCCGCACTCGCCGTCGTGTATCTGGCCATGTTCGCGGATGTTCCGGCGCCGGCTGGCGTCCGGGGTGGACCGCCCGGCACCGCAGCCGTCCACCTGTTGCCGGTTGCCCTGGCTCCGCTGCTGCTGGCGGGCGTGCTCTGGCTGAACCGGCGCCACTTTCGCGTAGGAACGCCGCCCGCTGTCCGGCGGAAACTGGGCGCGGCAACAGGCGGAACCTGGCTGTTGCTGGCCGGCTCCTACACCGCCGCGTGGTCCGCCCCGGGCGGCCGGCAGCGGGACCAAAGCGTTTCGGGGCTCTTCGCGGAGTTGGCCCGGCAGTATCTGCCCGTTCCACTGCCGCAGCATTATCAGGACGTCTTTGCCGGCCGGAGCGGCACCGAGGCCGTGCTGTTCGCCGCGGCGGGACCAGTGTTCTGGTGCGTTGCGTTGGTGGCTGTGTGGTGGGCCTTGCGCGGCAGCCACCGCTCCCAGGATGCGGGACAGGAAGAGCGCGCCAAAGCGCGGCGCCTGCTGCGCCAGGGCGGAGGACCGCTGTCCTGGATGGCTCTGTGGGAGCCCAACTCCTACTGGTTCAGTCCCGGGGAAAACGGCGCCGTCGCGTTCCAGCAGCACGGCAGCGTCGCGCTGACGCTGGGCGATCCGTTCGGACCGTCCGGGCACCGGCAGCGGTCCCTGGAAGGTTTCCTTGCCTATTGCCGTGAGCATGCCCTGGTACCGGCGCTTTACTCCTGCGGCGAGGAGATCTGGCCGGCCCTGAGCGGCCGCGGCTTCGCGCGGGTGGAGGTGGCGCAGGAGACCAGGCTGGACATCCGCAACCTGGAGTTCAAGGGCAAGGAGTGGCAGAACGTCAGGACGGCGCAGAACCGCGCCGCGAAGCTGGGCATCCGGTCCGTATGGGCGCCCTACCGCGAACTTCCTCCAGGACTGCGGGCCCGCCTTGACGAGGTCTCCGAGGAGTGGGCTGCCGGCAAGAAGGTGCCGGAGATGGGCTTTACCCTGGGCGGCGTCGACGAACTGGACGACCCGGAAATCCTGTGCTGCCTGGCTGTTGATCCGGACGGCGCCGTCCACGGGGTCACCAGCTGGCTTCCCGTGTACGACGGCGGGAGGCTGGTCAGCCGCACGCTGGATGTCATGCGCCGGGGCGCCGGAGCATTCCCGGGAGTGATGGAGTTCCTGATCGCGTGCGCCGTGGTGGAGTTGCGCGGGTCGGTGGACACCATCTCGCTGTCCGGCTCGCCGCTGGCCCGCCGGCCAGAGGGCGCCGCAGGCATGCATGGCCTGGCAGCCGTGGAAGGCGCGCCGGCGGCCACGCAGAGAACGGCAAGGACCGACGGCGGAACCGGTTCCGGCGTCGCGGATTCTGGCGGCGCGTCCGGCAACGGCGCCGAAGAAGGTTCGGGCGACGGCGGCCAGGAGAACCTGGTGCGGATCCTGGACGTGGTGGGCAAGGCCCTGGAACCGGTGTATGGCTTCCGCTCGCTGGCGGCCTTTAAATCGAGGTTCAAGCCGGAGTACCGTTCCCTTTACCTTTACTACCAGGACCCCCTGCACCTGCCTGCGATCGGGCGGGCCCTGACCCGCGCCTACCTGCCCGGGCTCTCATTCGGGCAAGGCGCACGCCTGCTGCGCACCCTCGTGCGGTAGCGGCGCCGCCCCGCTTGGGAGTCAGGCCCGCGCTACAATTCAGTGCATGAAGATGCACATGTGCACTTGATGGAGGGTCCGATGTTGGCGGTATTGCGGAACACGACGTACCGGAGGCTGTTCTCCGCCCAGGTGGTGGCCCTTCTGGGGACGGGCCTGCTGACGGTCGCGCTGGGCCTGTTGGCGTTCGACATTGCGGGCAGCAACGCCGGTGCGGTCCTGGGCACGGCGCTGACCATCAAGATGCTGGCCTACGTGGGTTTCGCCCCGGTAGTGAACGCGCTGGTGGCGCGCCTGCCTAGGAAGCCGGTGCTGATCGGCGCTGACCTCGTGCGGGCAGGCATGGCGTTAAGCCTGCCGTTCATCACCGAAGCCTGGCAGATCTACGCAGTCATCTTCCTGCTGCAGTCTGCGTCGGCCACTTTCACGCCGACCTTCCAGGCGCTGATTCCCAGCGTGCTGAAGGAGGAACAGGACTATACCCGGGCGCTGTCGTTGTCCCGGCTTGCGTACGACCTGGAGGCACTCGCCAGCCCTGCGGTGGCGGCATTGCTCCTGACCCAGGTCAGCTACAACAATCTCTTCCTGGGCACGGTGGCTGGCTTCCTGCTCTCCGCGGGCCTGGTTGCCGTGACGGTCCTGCCAAAGCCGGACGCCGCCCCGCCCGCGGCCGGTTCGCTATGGCAGCGCACCACGCTGGGAGTGCTGCTCTTCTGGCGGGACGGCAGGCTGCGCCCGCTGTTGGCGCTGAACATGGTGGCGGCAGCTCCCACCGCGCTGGTCCTGGTGAACTCCGTGGTCTATGTGCGGGAGGTGTTGCGGCGCCCGGAGACGGACCTGGCCCTCGTGCTGGCCTGTTTCGGCGTCGGATCCATGCTCGTGGCACTCTCGGCGCCCGGGCTGTTGGCGCGCTTCGGGGACCGCGCAGTGATGCTCGCGGGAGCAGGGTTGGTCCCGCTGGTCCTGGCCGGTGCCACCGCAGTGACGTTCCTGGCCACCTCCCGTGCCGGGCCCGGGCAGGATTGGTGGTGGCTGCCTGCCCTGTGGTTCCTGCTGGGGGCGGGCATCTCGACCATCCTGACGCCCTCCGCGCGGTTGCTGCGTGAGGCATCGACGGAACAGACGCGCCCCTACGTCTTCACGGCGCAGTTTTCGCTTTCCCATGCCTGCTATATCGTGGCCTATCCGCTGGCGGGATGGCTTGGCGCTGCCGCCGGCCTGGGTGTTGCTGCGACGGCACTGACAATCGTCGCGGCACTGGGCACTGCGGGGGCGTTCGCCGCCTGGCCCGGCCAGACCGGCGGAGCCGGGCACACCGGAGCCGGGCACACCGGAGCCGGGCACACCGGAGCCGGGCACACCGGAGCCGGGCGCGCTGGAGCGAGGCAGA
Source organism: Pseudarthrobacter sp. NPDC092424 (assembly GCF_044754925.1). Taxonomy (NCBI): domain Bacteria; kingdom Bacillati; phylum Actinomycetota; class Actinomycetes; order Micrococcales; family Micrococcaceae; genus Pseudarthrobacter; species Pseudarthrobacter sp. NPDC092424. Next base: position 423,531 of record NZ_JBIVQC010000001.1, read on the forward strand.
TTGGTACCGGGAATACTGGAGCCGGAAACGCAGCAGAGGAGGACCACAGTGCAGGGCAGCGAACCGGGCGCGGGCGGGACGGGTAACGGCGGAAGCACCGACCAGCCCTCCCTTTTCCACGCCGTCACTCCCGATGCCCAGTTGTTGGAAGGTGCCGCGGGCACGTTGCGCATGCTGGCCGAACCCACCAGGCTGCAGCTTCTGTGGCAGCTGGCGCAGGGGCCGCAATCCGTAACGCAGCTCGTGGATGTCGCCGCAGTGCCGCGGACCGTGGTGAGCCAGCATCTGGCAAAGCTGCGGCTCAGCGGACTGGTGGATGCCAGGAAGGACGGCCGCCGCGTCATCTACTCCCTCCATGACGGGCACCTGCTGCGGCTGATCCAGGAAGCCATCAACCTCGCGGACCATCGAAGGACCGGCGAACCCGCCCACGGTTAGAAGATTCCGGGATAAAAAAATGATCCCCGGCGGTGTCGCCGGGGATCATTTGTCGCTGCGGACCTGCGTGCGGCCCGTCGGCGGGGGAGACTAGACCAGCGTCACGCCGGTGGCCTGGGGGCCCTTGGCGCCCTGGCCGATTTCGAACTGAACGCGCTGGTTCTCGTCGAGGGTCTTGAATCCACCGGTCTGGATCTCGGAGTAGTGAACAAATACGTCACCATCTGAGTCGTCCGGAGTAATGAAGCCGAAGCCCTTTTCTGCGTTAAACCACTTCACGGTTCCCTGTGCCATGTATTTCTCCTCATTTGGAACTTGTTTAAGACCGGCACACCTCGCACCGGGCTTGGTCACTCCGCGAGAAGAATCCTGGCTTACCCGCCCTCGACAGGGCCGGTGCTGCAGGAGCTTCGCGCTCGCAACATGTCTTGCGAGCATGAAAAACACCTACACAAAGACTGCTTCAAGAATTTCATGCCCATTCCCGCAGGTCAACGGCCCGGAGAGGCCAAAAACGCAAATTTTGGTAAAAAACGGGTTAACCGCGTGGGCACTATCGCTTGCAGGCGCTCAGAAGAGCCGGGATTCGCTGTCGTCCACGCCGCGCATTGCGTCATAGTCCAGCGTGACGCAATCAATTCCGCGGTCAGTCGCCAATACCTTCGCCTGGGGCTTGATTTGCTGGGCCGCAAAGATGCCCCGGACCGGAGCCAGGAGGGGGTCGCGGTTCAGCAGTTCAAGGTACCGGGTGAGCTGCTCCACGCCGTCGATATCGCCGCGGCGCTTGAGTTCGATGGCCACGGTGCCGCCATCCGCATCCCGGGCCAGGATGTCCACCGGGCCGATGGCCGTGAAGTATTCCCTGCGGATCAGCGAATAACCCGAGCCCAGCGTCTCGATCTGTTCGGCAAGGAGGCGCTGGAGGTCCGCTTCCACTCCGTCCTTGATCAGGCCCGGGTCCACGCCGAGGTCGTGCGAGGACTCATCCAGTTTCTCGTGGATGTTGATGATGAGGCGGTCGTCGGTCTTGGCCGACTGGACCGTCCACTGCTCCACGACACCCAGTTCCAGGTCCACCTCGTCCGGAGAGATGACGCGCAGGGTCGCCGGTGGACTCATCCAGTTCAGGGGCTTGTAGGAACCGCCGTCGGAGTGGACCAGGACGGAGCCGTCCGCCTTGACCAGCAGCAGCCTGGTGGCAAGGGGAAGGTGGGCTTTGAGCCGGCCGACGTAGTCAACGGAACATTTAGCAATCACGAGTCGCACGCCGTACAGACTACCGTCTGCGGGTGCAGGCGCTGGCCCCGGACGCCGCCTGCGTCGGGCAGAATGGAACCATGCCGCGCTCCAACCGCCCCCGCCGTCCGGTCTCCGGGAAGGGCCTGCACCCCGGCGGTGCCAGGGGTGCAGGCAAGAGGGGCGGCGGGGAGGTGCCGGAACTCGATCTGGAGCGGGCCCGCGCCGGTATTGCCCGCCGTGAAAGCGCGCCGGACGGTGAGTGGATGGTCCGGACCATGACCGCCCGGAACGCTGAGAAGACGTACATCTGCCCGGAATGTTCCACCGCGGTCCTTCCCGGCGTGGCGCACCTGGTGGTGTGGAAGGACGACCACCTCTTTGGGGCAGCCGCCGGATTGGCAGAGCGCCGCCACTGGCACACCAACTGCTGGATGACCCGCAGCTACCGCTACCGGTAGAGTCCGTGCCGGGAACCTGCCGCATGCGTGCGCCCGCGCCGCCTGACCCGGTCCCGGGCGAAGACGGTGCCAAACTGGCTAAGCTTGCAGGCATGACTTTTGATCCGGCGTCGTACGCGTTCACCCAGTCCGAAGGCCCAGTGCCCATCCGTGCCGCAACGGTCCTGCCGGCGCGGCGCGAGAACGTGGAACTGCGCACGGCGGACGGGCACACCCTGGTAGGCGAGCTCGCGCTGCCGGAATCGGGCGAGGCCAAAGCCACGCTGATCACCCTTCACCCTCTGCCTACCCACGGCGGATTCATGGATTCGCACGTGTTCCGGAAGGCGTCCTACCGCCTGCCCGCGCTGGCCGGCGTGGCCGTGCTGCGGTTCAACACGCGCGGCACCTCCTCGCCGCGGGGCACCAGCAGCGGCTCGTTCGAGGAGGGGATCGGTGAACGGTACGACGTTGAGGCGGCGGCGGCTTTCGCCGCGGACCGCGGCCTTCCCAACCGCTGGCTGGTGGGCTGGTCCTTTGGGACTGAACTGGCCCTGATGTACGGTGCCGTGGACCCCGTGGCGCAGCAGGTGGAGGGTGCGGTGCTGTTGTCCCCGCCCCTGCACCGCGCGACGGACAAGAACCTGGTGCAGTGGGCCGAGTCGGGCAAGCCGCTGACCGTGGTGGTCCCGGAGCACGACGACTACCTGCAGCCGGCCGAAGCCGCCTCGCGGTTCAGCCTCGTGCCGCAGGCCCGTGTCGTGGGTGTTGACGGGGCAAAGCACCTTTGGGTGGGGGAGAAGCAGGCCTCGCGCGCGTTGAAGGAAATCGTGGACACTGTGGTTCCCGGAGGGGCCCCGGGCGGGCTTCCCCAGGAGTGGAACGGGCCGGTTGCAGCCGCAACGGCCTAGCAGTGCAGACCGGCCGTCCGGGACGGGCCGGTGCTTGCCCTGGCGGGGGCCTGTCCCGGTTCCTGCCCGGAGCGGTCAGTGCTTGTCCTGGCGCACGATGAAGATTTCCCGGATGAGGAGCAGCGCTGCCGCGGCGGTGGGGATCGCGATCAGCGCGCCCAGGACCCCAAGGAGGCTGCCGCCGGCGATTACCGAGATCACCGCCACAGCGCCGGGAACCGCCACGGCTTTCTGCATGATGCGCGGGGAGATGAAGTACGCCTCGAACTGCAGGTAGGCGAAGTAGGCGATTGCGTAAACTGCTGCGCTTTGCCACCCCTCAGTCAGGGACACCAGCACCACCACCACCCCGGCAATTACCCCGCCCACCAGGGGAATGAATGCCAGCAGTGCCACGACGAAGCCCAGCAGCAGGGCGAACGGTATGCCCACGATGGACATCACGATGAATGCGAACGTGGCGTTGAGCAGGGCCACGATGGCCTGGCCCATCACGTAGTTGCCCACGGAGCGGGTGATTTCCTCGGAGAGGGCCTCCACGCGGTCCCGGCGGGAACGCGGCGCCAGCCGGTAGCCCCACTTCTTCATCGCCGGCAGCGCCGCCAGGAAGTAGAGGCTGAGCACCAGGACGATCAGGGCGCCGAACAGCCCATTGGCCACGGTTGATCCGAAACCCACCACGCCGCCGAAGATGCCGCCCATGGCGGCGGGATCGTTGACGAACTTGTCCAGCTCCTCGGTGACCCGTTCCCGCACGCCGAACTGGTCGTCCAGGCTCCGGAAGAAGTCGGAATCGATGAAGTCGCGGATCCACAGGGGTGCCTGCTCCACGATTTCGCTCACCTGCTCCACGATGGTGGGTATCAGTGTGGCAAAGAATCCGACGACGGCGCCCACCAGGACGGTGACGGATACGAGGATGCCCGCCGGCCGCGGGATCCTGCGGCCTTCGAGCCAGCTAACCACCGGTTCCAGGCCCAGCGCGATAAAGAGGGCGGCAACGATCCACAGCAGCAGCTGTGTGGTGTTCGATCCTATCCAGTAGACCAGCAGCGCCAGGCCGACGCCCACCGTGCCCATGAAACCCATGTACAAGGGATGCTGCGGGGACATCCTCGGGCCAAGGTCGCCAAACCGGGGTTCCAGTTGCTCCGGATCCCCGACTTCGCTGCTGCCGTTATGCTGCGCTTCCGGAGGCATTTCGAACCGCAGCCTGGGCTGGGCGCCAGGCAGCGGCTGGCGAAGCCGGCGCATGACCATACCCAGGCCGGCCGCAGCCGAGAATTTCCGCCGTGCGGCGCCGGGGCCCGCCGCGGAACCAGGGAGCCCGGCCGCCTGGCTCTGCGAAACCTGGCTCTGGGTCGCCTGCGCAGGGGCTGCCCCGGCTGCGGAATCCGGCGTTGCGGAGGGGCCGGTGCCGGGGGCGTGGTTCCCGCCCGGTTGTCCCGCTGACGCGGGGCCGCCGTCCGTCTTGTCAGTCACTGAATTCTGGGGCCCGTTCCGTGCGTGGCACCGCGTGGGCGGGCCGGTGTGTTGATCTTCGCAAACACTATCAGCAGCCTTGTCGACCGGGCCGCAGGACCCGGCCCGCCGCCGCAATCCGCGGGGCTGGTAACAAAACGGTTACTATTGAAGGTAAACCCCCGCTGATGATAGGTGTTTCCCTTGCGTTTAAAGACTGCAGCCGCACTCGTGCTGCTCGGCCTCCTGACACTTTTGGCCGGTATCGGCCAGAGAACCATCTGGGCACCCGCCGAGACGTTTACGGCGTCCCTGCCCGGGGGCTCCGCCGAAGCTCCCCTGACGGTCATTGACCAAGGGCTGCGTACGCTTCACGGCGGCACGCCCACCATCAACATCGAAGGCGACGGCAGCTTCCTGCTTGCAGCCGGCCGGCCGGACGACGTCGAAGCCTGGGTGGGAAAGACGGCCCACAATACCGTCACGGGGGTCTCCGAAGACGGCAAGGAACTGCAGGTGGAGCACGCCGACGGCGAAGCCGCTGCGCCGAACCCCGCAGCGTCAGACCTCTGGGTGGCCACCGAGAACGCCAGCGGGGAGCTGGAATACTCCTGGACGCCGCCTGCGGACGGCGACTGGTCGCTCCTGCTGGCCTCCGACGGAACCAAGCCGGCTCCGTCCAAGGTTTCGGTAACCTTTCCCAACGACACTTCCACCCCGTGGGCCATCCCGCTCATGATCCTGGGCGGTCTGCTCATCCTGGCCGGCATCTTCATCGCCCTCGGCGGTGCGGCAGCGGTCCGCGGCGGCGGCAGGGGCTTCGGCGGCGGCTTTGCCCGGAAGGCCCGCGCCCGCAGCGAGGCGAAGGCCAAGGCCCGGTCCGGGCAGGCGTCCGGGTTCAGCCTGGTGGCTGCCGGCCTGGCCGCCTTCCTCATCGCACTCTCCGCGCCGGTGGCCCACGCGGCCAGCCCGAGCCCCGAACCCACCGGGGGCGCCTCGTCCGCCGAAACTTCCCCGGGCGGACCCGGCGCGGCATCGCCGGTCCTCCTGGACACGCAGTTCCGCCGCATCCTGGAGCAGGTTTCCAGTGCTGTTGAGGCCGCGGACGCCGCAAAGAACGCAGGCAAGCTGGCCAGCCGGGTGGCGGGCACCGAGCTGGAGGTCCGCACCCAGAACTACAAGATCCGTTCCAAGGTGGGCACGTATGCGGCCAGGATGCCCGTCCGGGCCACCAAGCTCCTCACCACGGTGGTGACCACCGACCGTGACTGGCCGCGCTCCGTCCTTGCGGTCACCCAGGGTGACGGAAATGTGGTTCCGCAGCTGCTGACACTTGTCCAGGCTTCCCCGCGCGAAAACTACAAGCTCGTGGAAACCACGCCCCTGCAGCCCGGAGCCACGTTCCCCTCCATAAGCCGTGAAGGAACAGACACGCTGGCAGCGGATGACAAGTCCGGCCTGCTCTACAGCGGGGCCGAGGCCATGGCCGGTCTGGCGGACCGCCTCACCAAGTCCAACTCCGCTTTCAAGTCCAAGCTGGTGGAAGGCAACTCCTCGCCGTACATCGCGGACACGCTCTCCTACCAGGCCGAGGTGGCCAAGGCAGGAACCAACGGCAACTTCACCTTCACGCACAAGGTGGTTCCGGGCAGCACCGTGGTGTTCCGCACCTCGGACGGCGGCGCACTGGTGCTGGGCAGGATTAACTTCGGTTTCCAGGGCACACCCAAGGCCGAGGGGGACAAACTCACTATCGGCAGCGACGCCGCCGCGCTGGCCGGCGGCACGGAAACCACCACCGGCATGGTGCTCACCTTCGCCGAATCGGTGGCTGTCTATGTTCCACCGGCCGGTTCGGCGGATCCGATGAAACTGGTGGCCGCAACCCGCGGCCTGGTGGGTGCCAGCTTCAAGTAGGCCCCTACCCGCGCGCAGTACTTCCGGCAGCGGCCGGAGTGGCTAGAGTGGAAAGCATGAGTTCGCCAGCTTCCCGCCCAGTCCCTCCTGCCGCTGCCAATCTGGTTAACCTGCGCGGCGCCGTCGACCTTTCCTCCCTGAAACGCCCCGCCCCGCCTGCAGCGCCGGCCCCCGGCGGTGCTCCGGGCAGCCCGGCGACCCTGGACGCCCCCGCAGCCCAGGGCAACCCCGAACTGACCGTGGCCGTCACCGAGGGCAATTTCCAGCAACTGGTGGAGCTGTCCGCGCAGGTCCCCGTCGTCTTCGCGCTGTGGGCTGCCTACTCGCCGGAGTCTGCGGCAGTGGTGGACACCCTGGAGCGCCTGGTGGCCGGCTATGGCGGCCGCCTGGTGCTGGGCACCGCGGACATTGACGCCTTTCCCCAGCTGGCCCAGGCCTTCCAGGTGCAGGCTGTGCCCACGGCCGTTGCGGTGCTGAAGGGCCAGCCGGTCCCGCTGTTCCAGGGGAGCGCCGACGAGCAGCAGGTCCGGGCCCTGTTCGATGAACTGCTCAAGGTGGCGGCCGCCAACGGCGTCACCGGCAGCCTGGGCGGGGGCGAGCCGCGCGATGCCGGCCCTGCGCCGCTGCCGCCGCTCCACCAGGCCGCCTTTGACGCGATCGAGGCCGGCGATTACGCCGCAGCCGCCGATGCCTACCGGCAGGCGCTCAACGAGATGCCATCGGACCACGAGGCCAAGGCCGGCCTGGCGCAGGTTGAGCTGATGGCCAGGCTGCAGCCGCTTTCGGCCCAGGACAGCGAAGCCGTGCGGACGCAGGCCGCAAATGAGCCGGACAACCTGGAGGCGCAGCTGGCGGTGGCGGACCTCGACGTGGCCGGCGGGCATGTCGAAGACGCCCTTAACCGACTGGTTGCCTTCATCGGCCGGAACTTCGGGCCGGAACGGGAGACTGCCCGGGTCCGCCTGCTTGAACTTTTCGATGTGGTGGGCACCGGCGACGAGAGGGTGGCCAAGGCCCGCCAGGCGCTGGCCCGGGTCCTGTTCTAGTGCCGGCGCTGTTTCAGCCGCTGACACTGCGCGGCCTTGAGGTCCCGCACCGGGGCTGGGTTTCCCCGATGTGCCAGTACAGCTGCGACGATCCTGAAGCGCCCGGGGTGCCCAACGACTGGCACCTTATGCATCTGGGATCCTTCGCCGCCGGCGGGGCGGCACTGATCCTGACCGAAGCGACGGCGGTCAATCCGGAGGGCAGGATCAGCCCGCGCGACACAGGCCTTTACAACGATGCGCAGCAGGAAGGGTGGCAGCGCATCACCGCTTTCGTCCACCGGCACGGTACCGCCGGTGTCCGGATCGGCGTCCAGCTGGCCCACGCGGGCAGGAAGGCATCGGCCTACTGGCCCTTCTCCGGCCGCCGGGGCACAGTGGAAACGGCCGACGGCGGATGGGCCACCGTGGGGCCGTCACCGGTGGCGTTTGACGGCTACGCCGCACCTGCCGCCATGACGGAGGACCAGATCCGCCAGGTCATTGCGGACTTCGCCGCCTCCGCCCGCCGCGCGGTGGACGCCGGGTTCGACACCGTCGAGATCCACGGTGCGCACGGCTACCTCCTGCACCAGTTCCAGAGCCCGCTGAGCAACACGCGCGAGGACAGCTGGGGCGGCGACGAAGCCGGCCGCAACCGGCTCATGCTCGCCGTGGTGGATGCGGTGCGCGGCGCCATTCCCGATTCCATGCCGCTCCTCCTGCGGATTTCCGCGACCGACTGGGCGGCCGGCGGCGTGGACCTCGCCGCTTCGGTGCGCCTGGCGCGGGAGGCTGTGGACCGCGGTGTGGACCTGATCGACGTCTCCAGCGGGGGACTGGTGGCGCACCAGCAGATCAAGCCGGGCCCGGGGTACCAGACCGGATTCGCCGCCGCCATCCGTAGCCAGGCGCAGGTGCCCACGGGAACCGTGGGCCTGCTGACCTCGCCGGACCAGGCTGAGCATGCCGTTGCCACCGGCCAGGCCGACGCTGTCCTCATTGCACGGGCGGCGCTGCGCGATCCGCACTGGTGGCTCCGCGCCGCGTTTGAACTGGGACATGACCTTCCCTGGCCGCCCCAGTACGAACGGGCCATGCCCCGGCAATCGTTCTAGGGTCTAGGCTGGCAGCATGACCGTCCCGTCGCCGCCGGTGCCCCGCGCGGAAATCCCGGCACTGTCCATCCGTGGCCTGGCCAAGCGGTTTGGCGCCAAGATCGCTGTGGACGGGATCAGCCTGGACGTTCCCGCCGGGTCTTTCTTCGGCGTTGTGGGCCCCAACGGTGCCGGAAAGACCACCATGCTGTCCATGGCCACGGGGCTGCTGCGGCCCGAGTTCGGCACCGCGCTGGTCCATGGTGTTGACGTCTGGCAGCATCCTCTTGAAGCGAAGCGGTTGCTGGGCATCCTTCCGGACGGTGTCCGGCTCTTTGACCGGCTGAGCGGCGAGCAGCTGCTTACCTATGCGGGCCTGCTGCGGGGCATGGACCGCGCAACGGTGGCGCCCCGGGCGGCCGAGCTCCTGGCGGCGATGGACCTGGAGCAGGAAGCGGGCACCCTGGTGGTGGACTACTCGGCCGGCATGACCAAGAAGATCGCGCTCGCCTCGGCGCTCATCCACGCCCCGAGGGTCCTGGTGCTGGATGAACCTTTCGAAGCAGTCGATCCGGTGTCCGCAGCCAACATCCGTGCCATCCTGGACCGCTATGTGGCATCCGGCGGAACGGTGATCGTCTCCAGCCATGTCATGGACCTGGTCCAGCGGATGTGCAGCCACGTGGCGGTGGTGGCCTCCGGCCGGCTGCTTGCGGCCGGGACGGTTGCACAGGTGCGCGGCAACGCCACGCTGGAGGAGCGTTTCGTGGAGCTGGTGGGCGGCCGGAACAGCGCCGAGGGGCTGGAATGGTTGCGCACCTTCTAAGGCTCAAACTGGCACTGCTGCGCAACGCACTGCGTCGCAGCCCGTGGCAGCTGGCCGGCATGGTGCTGGCGGCTCTTTATGCGCTGGGCGTGGTGGCCGCCGCGGCCATCGTCCTCGTGGCGCTGCGCTCCGCGCCGCACGAGGTTGCCTACACCGCCGTCGTCCTCGGCGGAGCCGCAGTGATCGGGGGCTGGGGGGTCGTGCCGGTGGTGGCCTCCGCTGCAGACCTGACCCTGGATCCGTCCCGGTTCACCACTTTTGCCGTTCCGGTGCCGCAACTGCTCACGGGACTGGCCCTTGGCGGCCTGCTCGGAGTGCCTGGCCTCGCCACCCTCCTGGCGGCACTGGCCACGGTTGCCACCTGGTCCACCGGCATCATTCCGGCGCTCGCGGCCCTCGCCGGCGCCCTGCTGGGCGTTGCCGGCTGCGTCATCCTGGCCAAGGTGGTCACGACCGCGACGGCGGGCCTGGCAGCTTCACGGCGGTTCAAGGACGCCAGCGGCCTTGCCTTCATGGTGCCGCTGGTGGTCCTGGTGCCGCTGCTGGCGGTTCTGGCAATGGAAGGCCAGGCGCCTGGGTTCCTGCCCGGTTTGGCCAGGGTGCTGTCCTGGACACCACTGGGTGCCGCCTGGTCGCTGGGCGGGGAGGCGGCCGCCGGCCAGGCCGGCGCGGCGGTCCTTAAGCTGCTGATCGCGGCCGGCACGGTTGCAGGGCTGACCTGGTGCTGGAAGGTGCTCATGGAACGTGCCCTGGTAACCCCGCCGTTTGCGGGAGCGGCCAAGCGCGGCGGTGGTCACCTGGGACTCCTCGGCGCGGTACCGGCCGCCCCTGCAGCCGCCGTCATGGCCCGGTGCCTCACGTACTGGGTCAAGGACCCGCGTTATTCAGGGTCCCTTGCGGTGATCCCGCTGCTGCCCGTGATCCTCTATTTCCAGGGCGTCCAAACCGGGGACTTCGGCGGGCTGGTGATCCTGCCCCCGCTGGCGGCATTCATCCTGGCCTGGTCGATTTCGGCGGATGTCTCGTATGACAACACCGCCTTCGCGCTGCACCTGGCCACCGGAGTCTCCGGCACGGCGGACCGGCTGGGGCGCGTGCTGGCCTGCCTCGCCTTCGCCCTGCCGGTGGTGTTCGCCTTCGCTGTGGGGCAGGCCGCACTCAATGGGTCGTGGGCGGGGCTTCCGGGGCTGCTGGGCCTGAGCCTGGGGATCCTGTTGACCGGCCTTGGCCTGGCCTCGGTGGTGTCCGCCAGGTACACGGTGGCCGTTCCGCTCCCCGGCGACAGCCCGTTCAAGAAACCGCCCGGGAACGTGGCGCAGACCCTCGCAGTGCAGGTTATCGGCATGGCGGTCCTGGGGATCCTGGTCCTTCCCCAATCGGCCTTGCTGGCGGGGGAGTTCCTCACCGGGAACCGCGCGCTGGGCTGGGCCAACCTTGCAGCGGGCCCGTTGCTCGGCCTGGCGCTGCTCGCCGGCGGAGTCCGGCTGGGTGGACGGTGGCTGGACGCCCGCGGCCCGGAACTGCTGGCCCAGGTGGCGGTGAACCGGTGAAGCAGCCCGCCCTTGTGAAACAACCGCTGACGTGAACGCCCGCTGACGCGGACAACCGGAAGGGAACCCCATGGAAGTAGTGATCCTCAACGGCAGCAAAGCCTTGGGACGGCTGGCCGCGGACGCCATCCAAGCCCTCCTCGAGCGCACGCCGGACGCTGTCCTGGGCCTTGCCACTGGGTCCTCGCCGCTGCCCGTCTATGATGAGCTCGCGGCCAGGCCAGGCCTCGATTTCAGCCGTGCGTCCGCTTTCATGCCGGACGAGTACGTGGGGCTTCCCGAGGGCCACCCCGGGTCCTGCCGCGAAGTGATCCGGCGCGGGTTCACCAGCCGGGTGAACATCCGGCCGGAGAATGTTCACACCCCGGACGGTGCGGCAGCGGACATTCCGGCCGCCTGCGCGGCCTACGAGGAAGCCATCGCGGCCGCCGGCGGCATTGACCTGCAGCTGCTGGGCGTGGGCACCGACGGGCACCTCGCCTTCAACGAGCCGGGGTCCTCGCTGGCCTCGCGGACGCGGATCACCAGCCTGGTCGAGCAGACCCGCCGGGACAATGCCCGGCTCTTCAACGGCCTGTCCGAAGTGCCGCACCATGTGATCACCCAGGGCCTGGGCACCATCATGGACGCCCGGCACATAGTGCTCCTGGCCACGGGCGCGCGGAAAGCACAGGCCGTGCGGGACATGGTGGAGGGCCCGGTTTCAGCTGTCTGCCCGGCATCGGTGCTGCAGTTCCACCCGCACGCCACCGTGCTGCTGGATGAAGCGGCGGCCTCTGCCCTGAAACTCGCCGACTTCTACCGGCACACCTACGACAGCAAGCCCGCCTGGCAGGGGCTCTAGGCGGGGCCCCAAGGTGCGACGTCGGAGCCTCCCGGCCAGGGCGGAACGCGCGAAGGCGGCGGGTTCCGCGGGCATGCCGGTGACACGCCGCCGTCGAACGCGGAGCCTGACTAACGGCTAAGATGGAAGGCATGACTAGCATGACGGACCCTCTCGAAAACGACCCGATGCGCGAGCTTTCCGGGGCTGGAACGTCCACGGCCACCATTGAGCGCGAGGAACTGCGCCAGGAAGTGGAGCCAGGCGACCGGGAGCGCTTTTCGCACTACGTGCGCAAGGAAAAAATCATGGAGTCCGCACTCACCGGGGAGCCCGTCATCGCCCTGTGCGGCAAAGTCTGGACGCCTGGCCGGGACCCGCAGAAGTTCCCGGTGTGCCCCACGTGCAAAGAGGTTTACGAAGGCCTCCGCCCGGGCAATGACGGCGGCAAGGGTCCCGGAGGGGACTCGGGCAACAACAAATAGTGACGGAGACGCTCTTTGGCGGCCCCACCCTGCCTCCGGCTTACCCGGAACGTGCAGCCTGGGGAACCGCCCCGAAACTCCGTGCCTGGCAGCAGGAAGCGCTGGATCTCTACCTGGGCAACAACCCCAGGGATTTCCTTGCCGTAGCCACCCCCGGCGCCGGTAAGACAACCTTTGCGCTGCGCGTGGCGTCAACACTGATCGATTCCGGCGTGGTCAACCGGGTGACCATCGTGGCACCCACGGACCACCTGAAGCGGCAATGGGCTGACGCCGCCGCGCGGGTGGGGATCGCCATCGATCCCAATTTCAAGAACTCGGACGGCCAGCACGGGCGCGGTTTCATCGGCGTCGCCGTCACCTACGCCCAGGTGGCCAGCAAGCCCATGCTGCACCGTGCCAAGACCGAGGCCGCCCGCACCCTGGTCATCCTGGACGAGATCCACCACGGCGGCGAAGCCCTGTCCTGGGGCGACGGCCTGCGCGAGGCCTTCGACCCCGCCGTGCGCCGGCTGTCCCTGACCGGTACGCCGTTCCGTTCGGACACATCGCCCATCCCGTTTGTCGAGTACGCGCAGGACCGTGACGGCATCCGCCGTTCCAAGGCTGACTACACGTACGGCTACGGCAACGCCCTGCGGGACCACGTGGTCCGGCCCGTGATGTTCATGGCGTACTCGGGGCAGATGCGCTGGCGCACCAGCGGTGGCGAGGAAATGGCTGCGTCCCTGGGCGAGGCAGCGGTGACCAAGGACGTCACCTCGCAGGCCTGGCGGACCGCGCTGAACCCCGCCGGCGAATGGATCCCCGCGGTCCTGGCCGGCGCGGACAAGCGGCTCAGCGAAGTCCGCCGCACGGTGCCGGACGCCGGCGGCCTGGTCATCGCCACGGACCACGAGGACGCCCGCGCGTACGCCGGCCAGCTGAAGCGGATCACGGGGGAATCGCCCACGGTGATCCTCTCGGACGACGCCAAGGCCTCCAGCAAGATCGAAGAGTTTTCCGCCGGGGACAAGCGCTGGATGGTGGCTGTGCGGATGGTATCCGAAGGCGTGGACGTGCCGCGGCTCTCGGTGGGCGTCTACGCAACCTCAACCTCCACCCCGCTGTTCTTCGCCCAGGCCGTAGGACGCTTCGTCCGTGCCCGCAAGAGGGGCGAGACGGCGTCGGTCTTCCTGCCGTCGGTCCCGCAGCTGATGGCGCTGGCCAACAGCATGGAGGCCGAACGCGACCACGCCCTGGACCGGCCGGAGAAGGACGGGGACGGCCTCTTCACTCCTGAAGACTCACTGATGGATGAGGCCAACCGTGAGGAGAAGGCCTCGGACAGCCTGACCAAGGGCAAATTCGAGGCGCTCGATTCGCAGGCTTCCTTCGACCGCGTGCTCTTCGATGGCGGCGAGTTCGGCACCGGCGGCGAGGTGGGGTCCGACGACGAACTGGACTTCCTGGGCATCCCCGGGCTTCTGGACGCAGAGCAGGTGGGAACACTGCTGCGGCAGCGCCAGCACGAGCAGTTGAGCCGCAAGGGCCGGAAGGCGCCCGCGCAGGCCGGCGAAAGCCAGGCGCCCGCCGTACCGGACCACCGGATGCTGATGGACCTTCGGAACGAGTTGGCGAAGAACGTGGCCGCGTGGTCCGCCCGCACCGGGACACCGCATGGCGTTGTGCATACCAAGCTGCGGACAGTGTGCGGCGGCCCGGCCGTGGCCCAGGCGAACGAGGAGCAGCTGCAGGCGCGCCTGCGGAAGCTCCAGGACTGGTTTATCGGGCGGAAGTAGGCGCTCAGGCCACGTCCACGCCGCCGAGCTCCAGCTCAGCGACTGTTTCTTCGAGGTCCTCGGCGATGCCCGCGGTCAATGAGCGGATCACGGTGACCGAGTAGCCGGCCTGGACGGCGTCCAGCGCCGTGGCCCGCACGCAGTAGTCCGTGGCGATGCCGACCACCACCACGTCCTCCACGTCGTGGCTCTGCAGCCAGTCGTCGAGGCCGATGGCGTCCCCGTCGGGGGCGAACCGGTTCGGATCCCCGGTGCCGGGCTGGCGTTCACCGGTAGGGACGGCGTCCTCGGGCGCCAGCAGGCCCTCGAAGCCCGAGTAGGCGGCGGCGTACTGGCCCTTCTGGAAATAGGCCTCGATGTATTCGGTGTCCAGTTCCGGGTGCAGCTCGGCTCCCCGGGTGCCGGCCACGCAGTGCGGGGGCCAGCTGTCCTTGAAATCGGGAGTGTCGGAGAAGTGGCTTCCCGGGTCGATGTGCCAGTCCTGGGTGGCCACGATGTGGTCGAACGAAGTGTGGTGCGAATCCACGTAGTCGCTGATGGCTCCGGCCACGGCTGCGCCGCCGGCAACAGCCAGCGAACCGCCCTCGCAGAAATCGTTCTGCACGTCGACAATGATCAGGGCGCGCGACATCAGTCCTCCTCATAGATGGTGGGAATGGCGGCCTCGCCCCGCTGCAGGCGGTTGACCACCAGCGGGAGTTCGGCCATCGAATCCGCGTGCCGCTGCCGTGCCCGGACCACGCCGTCATGGCCGGTCCAGCCGGGCAGGAGCTCGCCGTTTTTCATGAACTGCTGCAGGAGGGGCCGGTCGTTACCGTCATCCTCGGGGCGCTGGCCCACGCCCACCACCTCGGCGGTGGCGGTGCCGCGTTCGTTGAGCTTGCGCAGGGCGTATTTGCGGCCGCCCACGCTGGCCTTGTTCTTGGCCGCCTTTGCCACGGAAACGAAATCTCCGGCGTCATCAGTGCGGCTGACCAGTTTATAGACCATGCTGGCCGTGGGCGCGCCGGAACCGGTGACCAGCGAAGTGCCTACCCCGTAGGCGTCCACGGGGGCCGACTGCAGTGCAGCGATGGCGAACTCGTCCAGGTCTGACGTGACCACGATCTTGGTGTTCTCATTGCCGAGGTCGTCCAGGAGCCGGCGCACCCACTGTGCCTGGTCCACCAGGTCGCCCGAGTCCAGCCGCACCGCGCCCAGCCGGGGACCGGCAAGGTCAACGGCCCTGCGGACGGCCGCTTCGACGTCGTACGTATCCACCAGGAGGGACGTGCCCTCCCCGAGTGAGGCGATCTGGGCTTCGAAGGCGTCCCGTTCAGTGTCGTGCAGGAGGGTGAAGGAGTGGGCGGCGGTGCCCACGGTACGGATGCCGTAGCGGATGCCCGCCTCCAGGTTGGAGGTGCTGTCGAAGCCTGCGATGACGGCGGCGCGGGCAGAGGCCGCGGCCGCTTCCTCGTGCGTACGCCGGGAGCCCATCTCGATGCAGGGCCGCCCGTGGGCGGCACTGACCATGCGGGACGCCGCGGATGCTATGGCGCTGTCGTGGTTAAGAACGGACAAGATGTAGGTCTCCAGCATGCACGCCTCGGCGAAGGTCCCCTCCACGATCAGGATGGGGGAGTGCGGGAAGTAGGCATCGCCCTCGGCGTAGCCCCAGATATCCCCGCTGAACCGGTAGGACGCCAGGAAGTCCAGGGTCTTCCCGTTGACCACGTTGGTCCGTTCCAGGAATTCGAGCTCAGCATCGCCGAACCGGAAGTTTGCGATCCCCTCGAGCAGCCGGCCCGTGCCGGCCACGATGCCGTACCGCCGGCCATCCGGAAGGCGCCGGGCAAATGCCTCGAACACGGATTTCCGGTGCGCGGCGCCCGAATGCAGCGAGGCCTGGAGCATGGTGAGCTCGTAATGGTCGGTGTAAAAGGACGTGCGGGGATGGTCCCAGCCGGCTGAGGTACTCACGAAAATCACTCTAGTCCCCACCGGCTCCCACGTCTCGCTTCGCTTCGCCGCGGGGCCCGCGCCGGTGTGGGCCCACCCACCGGCTCCCACGTCTCGCTTCGCTTCGCCGCGGGGCCCGCGCCGGTGTGGGCCCACCCGCCCCATAGAATGGACAGATGACCATTAGCGTTGCGCCCGGCCCTGATACCCAGGAGGGCACCCGGACCGGGACAGCGGAGGCCACCGGCTCCCTGACCGCCCCGGACGTCCCCTGGAACCTGGTGGTCTGGAACGATCCCGTCAACCTCATGAGCTACGTCAGCTACGTGTTCCAAAGCTACTTCGGCTACTCGGAGAGCAAAGCGAACAAGCTCATGATGGAGGTCCACAGGAAGGGCCGTTCGATCGTGGCGCACGGCAGCAAGGAACAGGTGGAACGGCACGCGGTGGCCATGCACGGTTTCGGGCTGTGGGCCACCGTGGAGAAAGCGAGCGGCGGCCCCGGCGGCAACTCCGGGAAGTCCGGCGGATCCGGCCAGGGCAAGGGGAAACATGGCTAAGGCATTCAAAAACGGACTCAAAGGCATCACCGGGTTCCTGGAACCGGCGGAACGGGACCTCCTCCGCAGCCTCTTCAGCGACGTCATCTCCATGCTGGAGCCCGAAGAGCGGGAAGGGCAGGACCCCCTGGCCGCCCTGATCGGGCTGGATATGGACGTCGCCGTGCCGTCGGACCGCGCCATGAAGCGGCTCCTTCCCAACGTGTCCAAGGACGACGACGGCGCTTCCCTGGAGTTCCGCCAGCTCACCGAACGCTCGCTGCGGGAGACCAAGATCGGCGCCCTGCGCGCGGCCGCACTGGACCTGGACAAGGACGAGATCATCCTGACGCCCCAGGGCGCAAAGCACTGGTCCATGGCGCTCAACGACGTCCGGCTGGTGCTGGCCGAGCGGCTGGATATCCGCGATGAGGCGGACGCGGACCACGTCCACAGGATGCAGGACTGGTCCCAGGCCGAGGACGTGGAGAGCTACCTGGCCCTGGTCTACAATTTCGCCACCTGGCTGCAGGAGTCGCTGGTCCAGGCCATGCTGCTGTCGCTGGAACCCCGCCGGTGACCGCTGCCGTGCCGCTGCCGGCCTGTGAGAAACCAGACATGAGGCGAAGGCCACACCATCATGGCTGACGCGCCCCGGAACACCTATCCTCGAATGACCATGACAACATCCCCGGACACACCCGCGCCGCTCCAGGACCCGTCCGCGGATTCGGCTGCGCCGGTGGCCTCCCGCCCGATTGGGGTTTTCGACTCCGGAGTTGGCGGGCTCACCGTGGCCCGCTCCATCATCGACCAGCTCCCCAACGAATCCATCCTCTACGTCGGCGACACCGCCAATGGGCCCTATGGTCCCCTTCCCATCGCGGAAGTCAGGGCGAACGCCCTGGGCGTGATGGACGAACTGGTGGACTCCGGAGTCAAGCTGCTCACGATAGCCTGCAACTCGGCGTCGGCTGCTGTCCTCCGCGACGCCCGTGAACGCTACACCGCCAGGTACGGGATCCCGGTGATCGAGGTCATCCAGCCTGCCGTCCGGCGCGCCGTGGCTGCCACGCGCACCGGCCGCGTCGGCGTCATCGGCACCTCCGCCACGGTGGGCTCGCGCGCGTACGAGGATACCTTCGCCGCCGCTCCGGACCTGTCCATCACCTCCGTTGCCTGCCCGGCCTTCGTGGAATACGTGGAGGCGGGAATCACCACCGGGGCCGAACTGCTGGCCGTCGCGGAAGAATACCTGGAGCCGCTAAAGGCCGCTGAGGTGGACACCGTGGTCCTGGGCTGCACGCACTATCCGCTGCTGACCGGCGTCATCTCCTACGTCATGGGCGCCGACGTCACCCTCGTCTCCAGCGCAGAGGAAACGGCCAAGGACGTGTACCGCGCCTTGGCCACGCACGGGCTGCAAAGGGACGCCGCCGACCCGCCGGAACACCATTTCGTCGCCACCGGGGATGCCCGCCAGTTCGAAACTCTGGCCCGCCGCTTCCTGGGCCCGGAGGTCCTCTCCGTCCGGCACGTGGACCACGTCGCCGCGCAGTACCCCACGGGCAGCCTGGCGCGCATCACCCCGGAAATGATCGCCGCCGCGCGGAGTTCCCGGACGCGCCCGCGCATCTCCAATTTCGTGGGAGGGCCGGGACTGTGAAGTTGACCATCGTGGGCTGCACCGGATCCTTCCCCGGGCCCGGATCTCCGGCCTCCTGCTACCTGCTCACCGCCACGGACGGCCAACGGACGTGGAAAGTCGTCATGGACCTGGGGAGCGGGGCGCTCGGCGCCATCCAGCGCTACACCGACTTGGAAGACATCGACGCGATCTTCCTTACCCACCTGCACCCGGACCACTGCATGGACCTCTGCGGCCTGCACGTGGCGGTGCGGTGGAAGCCCGGCGGCTGGGGCCGCGACCGGATCCCGGTATGGGGACCAGCAGCCACGGCGGACAGGATGGCCACCGCCTACGGCCTGGACCTCGACCCGGGCATGCATGAGGAATTCGACTTCACCAACTGGGCCGAACGCGAATCTGTCACTGTGGGCCCCTTCACCGTCACCCCCTTCGCGGTGAACCACCCCGTCGAAGAGGCCTACGCCCTGCGTGTTGAGGTGGTGGAACCGGACAAGCACGGCAACCCTGTGTCCCGCACCCTGACGTATTCCGGCGACACGGATTCCTGCCCCGGCCTCGAAGAGGCCGCGAAGGACGCAGACCTGTTCCTCTGCGAAGCCGCTTTCGAAGAGGGCCGTGACGACGCCGTCAAGGACGTGCACCTGACCGGAAAACGGGCCGGCGAGGCTGCCGCGGCGGCCGGTGCCCGGCGGCTCCTCCTGACACACATCCCGGTGTGGACCTCGCCCACCACCGTCATGGCGGAGGCCCGCCCGGTCTTCGGCGGGGATGTTGCAGTCGCCGTGGCCGGAGTGCATTACACGATTTAGCGTCGCTGGAGTGGGCGGCAAGCCGCCTTCCGACGCGAACCGGTGCCGGTGCAGTGGATAAGCTAAAGGCATGACTTCTGAAGCAACCGCAGTGCCCATCGTGCGCGCCGACGGCCGCGCGCCGGACCAGCTCCGCCCCATCAGCATCACCCGCGGCTGGTCCAACCAGGCCGAAGGCTCGGCGCTGATCGAGTTCGGCAACACGCGGGTCCTGTGCACGGCATCCCTGACCGCCGGCGTGCCCCGCTGGCTTAAAGGGGAGGGCCGCGGCTGGGTCACCGCCGAATACGCCATGCTGCCGCGGGCCACGAACACCCGCTCGGACCGTGAGTCGGTCAAGGGGAAGATCGGCGGCCGCACGCATGAGATTTCCCGGCTGATTGGACGTTCGCTGCGTTCGATCATCGATACCAAGGCACTGGGCGAGAACACCATCGTCCTGGACTGCGATGTCCTCCAGGCCGACGGGGGCACCCGCACCGCTGCCATCACGGGCGCCTATGTTGCGCTCGCCGACGCCATCCGGTTCGCCCGGGACAACAAGCTGATTGCCCGAACCGCGGAGCCGCTGGTGGACACCATTGCCGCCGTCTCGGTCGGGATCATCGACGGCGTTCCCATGCTGGACCTGCCGTACGTGGAGGACGTCCGGGCCGAGACGGACATGAACGTGGTGGTCACCGGCTCCGGAAAATTCGTCGAGGTGCAGGGAACCGCTGAAGGTGCCCCGTTCGACCGCGCCGAGCTGGACGCGCTCCTGGATTTGGCACTTTTGGGCACCGGGCAGCTCGCGGCAATCCAGCGCGAAACCCTGGCGGACACCCTGTGAGTGTCCGGACTCCGGCCGGTTCCGGCCGGCAGGGCGCGCGGCTGGTGCTCGCGACCCATAACCAGGGCAAGCTGCGCGAGCTGCGCGAACTGCTGCGCGGGCAGGTGCCGGGGCTCGACGTCGACACCCAGGTAGTGGACGCAGCGGCGGCAGGTGCCCCCGACGTCGTCGAAAGCGGTGTGACCTTTGCCGAGAATTCGCTGCTGAAGGCGCGCGCTGTGGCGGAGGCCACCGGACTTGTGGCGATTGCCGACGATTCCGGCCTGGCCGTGGACGTGCTGGGCGGGGCGCCGGGGATTTTCTCGGCACGCTGGGCTGGCCGGCACGGCGATGACGAGGCCAACCTGCAGCTGCTCCTCGCCCAGTTACGCGATGTGCCGGACGCACACCGCGGCGCGGCTTTCGTCTGCGCCGCAGCACTGGCCGTTCCGGACGCCGGCGGCCTCCCCGGCCGCGAGGTGGTGGAGTACGGGCAGCTTGAAGGCTTCCTGCTGCGCGAACCGCGCGGAGCCGGCGGGTTCGGGTACGATCCGGTCCTGCAGCCCGTCGGGGACAACCGCAGCTGCGCGGAGCTGACGCCCGCGGAGAAGAACGCGATCAGCCACCGGGGGAAGGCCTTCCGCGCCCTGCTGCCGGCCGTCGTCGAGGCCCTGAACCACCGCTGACCCCCGGAACCGGGCGTGGTGCCGGGGCGGGCTACTCCGGACGGAGGCCCTGGGTGTCGCGGGGCGTGCGGTGTTCTTCTTCCGGTGTGTGCTCTTCGATGAACTCGTCCACGGGGTCAGTGCCGTAGGCCACCGCCTGGCGCTTTGCGGATATGCCGCGCAGGATTTCGACGCCGATGGGCAGCACCGAAACCAGCACGATGACGATGAAGATGACGTCCAGGTTGTCGCGGACCCAGGGGATGCGGTCGCCCAGCAGGTAGCCGAGGAGGGTGACGCCGCCGCCCCACAGCAGGGCCCCGATGACGTTGTAGAGGAAGAACTTCTTCCGGTTCATCTGCGCAACGCCCACGATGACCGGAACGAACGTGCGGATGATCGGAACGAACCGCGCCAGGATCAGTGCCTTGCCGCCGTGCTTTTCGAAGAAGGCGTGCGCATTCTCCACGTTCTCGCGCTTGAAGAGGCGTGAATTGGGCTTGTTGAAGATGGCCGGGCCGGCTTTGGAACCGATGAGGTAACCGGTCTGGTTGCCAATGATCGCGGACACCACAATCAGCAGGGCGAACATCCAGACATTGAACTTGATGGTGTCCGTGGCCACCAGGAGGCCGGCGGTGAACAGCATGGAATCGCCGGGGAGGAAAAACCCTACCAGCAGGCCGGTCTCGGCAAAGACAATGCCGCAGACCAGCAGCACCACCCAGGGAGCGAGAGCGGGATCGGCCAGGAAGACCTGGGGGTTCAGCCAGTCGGGCAGGAAAGAGGCCAGCTGCGGCTGGACCGGTCCTGCCCCGCCCAGCATGGACACGGCGAGGTCAGTTATCACAGGAAAGTTCACCCCTCAAGGGTACTTGACCGGTTTGTGGGGACACCGGCGGTAAAGTGGGGGCCGTGGGTTTGGACTTTACGGCGATCGACTTTGAGACGGCCAACGGCTTCCGTGGATCCCCGTGCTCCGTGGGCCTGACCAAGGTGCGGAACGGCCGGATCGTGGAGGAGGCGTCCTGGCTGATGCGGCCCCCCGCGAACCATGACCACTTTGAATATCACAACGTGCGCATCCACGGCATCACCGCCGCGGACGTAGCCGGCATGCCGCGCTTCGGGGACCTGTTCCCGGAGATCGGCGCGTTCATCGGCGACGATGTCCTGGCGGCCCACAACGCCGCATTCGATCTGGGCGTGATCCGTTCCGCCCTGGAGGTTTCAGGCCTGCCGGGGCCGGCGTATGACTATGTGTGCACCGTCATGCTCTCGCGGCGCTGCTATTCATTGGTGTCCAATTCGCTGCCGTTCGCCGCCGAAGAAGCAGGCGTGCCGCTGCTGAACCACCACGACGCCGTGGAGGATGCCCGCGCCTGTGCCGGCATCCTCATCGACATCGCCCGCCGGAACGGCGCCAACAGCCTGGCCGAGCTGTTCCTTTCGCTGGGCCTGGCCATGCCCCGGCAGCCGGCCTTCGATCCGGCCACGGGGGTACTGTCCAAGCCCAGCATCGCCGCCATGGCACAGGCTGCAGGAGGGGCAGCGGCGCCGGCACGGCCCTTCCTTCCGGGATGGCCGGAGGAAGGCGAGAACCCCGCGCCCAACCCGGACGCCGAACCGGGCCACCCGCTCTTCGGCCAAACCGTGGTGTTCACCGGACAGCTCACCATGGCCCGCCCCGAGGCGAAGATGCGCTCCGCGGAGCTGGGCGCGCGCACGGAAAGCCGGGTTACCGGCCGCACTACGGTCCTGGTGGTGGGCGACGGCTTCGACGCCGCCGACCTGCGGTCCGGCCGGCTGACGGGGAAGGCACGCCGGGTCCTGGAGCTCCACGGCCGCGGCCAGGCCATCGAGGTGCTCTCTGAGGGCGAGTTCCTTCAGATGGTGGGCCACGGCACATCAGTTCACGCGAGGCAACAAAGCTTCTCCGCCTAGCAGGCGCGCCCCTACCCTTGCTCTATGCGTTCCCTTTTTGCCTTCCCGAACCCCGTCAACGAGTATGCAGCACGCATCACCGCCGGCCTCGTAGTGCTGTTGGCACTGGTCACCGCTGTCACCGGCTCGGGCTGGGGCCTCCTGGCGATCGCCGCCGGCTTCTGGCTGAGGGTCCTGTCCGGGCCGCGCTTTTCCCCGCTGGCGCTTTTGTCAGTCAAGGTCATCGCGCCCAGGCTGGGCCGGACCAAGCTGGTGCCCGGCCCGCCCAAGCGTTTTGCCCAGGGCATCGGTGCGGCGATGTCCACACTGGCACTCGCCCTGTTCCTCGCCGGCGCACAGCCCGCTGCCTGGACGGTGCTCGGGATCCTGGTGGTGGCGGCCTCCCTGGAAGCCTTCGCCGGGTTTTGCCTGGGATGCCGGGCCTTCGCACTCCTCCAGAGCCGGGGGTTGATCCCCGAGGACGTCTGCGAGGCGTGCAACAACATCAGCCTTCGCCAGTCGTGACCTTTACCAGCAGGCCGGCCGTCCCGCGGATGACGTCCCGGCCATCCAGTGCGCCCAGCCATTCCTCCGGCAGGCAGTCCTCGCCATAGAGGGCACCCAGGATGTTGCCCGCAACCGACGCGGTGGAATCGCTGTCCCCGCTGTGGTTGGTGGCCACCGCCAGCGCTTCGCGGAAGTGCCGTTGCGCCGCGTCCCGGGTGCCTGCGCGCCGGCCCGGCAGGGTGGCCAGCGCCGCATAAAGTCCGACGGCGAGAGCCTCCTCCGCGACCCAGCCTTCCCCGAGTGCCTGGTTCAGTTCCTCGGGGGAGACTAAGCCCCTGGCCGCCAGGTCCAGGGCAGCGGCCAGGCGATCGGGCAGCTCGGCCGCAACGTCCGGCAGGTCGCGGGCGGACGCCGCCACCGCGGAGGCCGCCTCCTGCAGGCCCTCGCCGGCCACGAGCCGATGGATCAGGAGACTGAATGTTCCGGCGCTTTGCCGCGCCGAAGGATGTCCGTGTGTCAGGGCGGCGGCGTCGGCACTTAGCTTGTAGACGGCGTCGGACGCTATGTGCGGAATCAGGCCGAACGGCGCTGAGCGCATCACGGTGCCGCAGCCCTTCGAATCGGGATTGACGGGACGGGCCGAGGTGCCCATCTCCCCGGTGGCCAGGCCGGAAATGCAGGCCTTGCCGGGGTGCCGGCGCTGGTGCAGGACCGTCTGTCCGTCGATCCAGCGGGGCTGGGGCGCGGGCGCGGAGGGGCCGGCGTCCTCGCCCTGCGTGGCCAGCCAGCGCAGGTACGCAAGCCAAAGGCAGGCATTGACGTCTGCTCCGACCCCCGAATTCGCCCACTCCAGTGCTTCCGCCAGCCCGTCCACGGTGTAGAGCGTCATCTGGGTATCGTCCGAAAACACGCCCCCGTCCGGGAGCTGCGCAAAATCTGTGAGACCCCGGCCGCCGAACCGCTGCCGGATGCTGCCGATGGAGTCGAACTCCACGGCGTAGCCCAGGGCGTCGCCCAACGCACCACCCAGGAGACAGCCGTGGATGCGGGATTTCAAGGTGGGCGCGGGAAGTGCCGGGTCGTTGCTCATGGGCCAAATTTACCGTGGCCTGCGGGGAGGGGGGCGACCCGGACTGCGGCACCCGGCCGGCCCGGGTCCAAAACTGCGGACCGGGCTGGAATAATGGTGGGGTTGCCCCGTGCAGCACCCGTTCCCGCACCTACCCCGAGGTCACACATGAGCATGCCCGGCACCGACCGCCAAGATACCTCGCTGCCCGGAACGGCGGCGGCGCAGTACGGGCTGGTGCCCCGCCTTGCAGCTGAGGCCTTCGGAACCCTGTTCCTGATGTTGGCCGCGGTCGGCGTGCCGCTGTTCACCATCCCGCAGTCCAGCCCGCTGCCCGCCCCGCTGGCTGCGGGCCTTGCCGTAACAGCAGCAATGCTGGCGTTCGGGCATGTCTCAGGGGGCCACTTCAATCCAGCCATTACGCTGGGGCACCTCTTGGCCGGCCGGATCCGCACCGTGGCGGCGGCTGCCTATATGGCCGCACAGCTGGCGGGAGCGATGGCGGGCGCCCTGGTGCTCTATGGCGTCCTGCGGACCCTTCCCGGCATCGCGGACAGCCGGACGGCGTTCGACACCGTCAGCCCGGGGTACGGTGAGCACTCCATTATCCAGGCGCCGCTGGCAGCGGGGCTGCTGCTTGGAATGCTGGGCGCTGCCCTGATCGTCGCCGTATTCCTGGGGGCGGCCGGCCGCAATAACTCGAACACGCCGGCGGCTGCCCTGGCGGTTGGCCTGAGCTTCGCCGTCCTGCTCCAGCTGGGACAGGCCATCGGCAACCTGCCGTTCAACCCCGCGCGCGCCGCTGCGTCCGCGGTGTTCAGCTCGGCCTGGGCCATGGAGCAGCTCTGGGTCTTCGTCCTGTCGCCGCTGGCCGGCGCTGCCATCGCGGGACTGGTCTTCCGCGCCCTCCCCTCCCCAGCGGCCGGGGCCTCCGTGGAGGTGGCGGGGCCGGGTGCGGACGGCGGCCTGACGGCAGCGGAGGAGACCACCGCCGGCTCCCCTTTGGGTGATCCGCGGGCAGCTGCAGCCGAACCGTCCCGGTCCGGACTGCCTGCGGCCCGGGCCGGTGAGGCGCAGGCATTCTTTGACGGCGACGGGAAGCGATAGGGCAGACCGCTGCGTGGAGCTGCGGGTGCGGCCACGTTCTGTCAGTGCCAGCCGATAGCGTAGGAACATGCGGTTACTTCACACTTCCGACTGGCACCTGGGCCGGTCCTTCCACGGCGTAGGCATGCTCGATGCCCAGCGGGACTTCGTCGAGCAGCTGCTGGATGCCGTCACCCGCCACGCGGTGGACGTGGTCCTGATCGCCGGGGACGTCTACGACCGTGCACTCCCCGGTGTGGACGTGGTCCGCCTGCTGGATGACGCGCTGGTGCGGCTGACGTCTGCCGGCGCGCAGGTGGTGCTCACCAGCGGAAACCATGATTCCGCCATCAGGCTGGGCTTCGCCTCGCGGCTGCTGGAACGCGGGGGAGTGCACCTTCGCACCAGGGTCGAAGGACTTGCCGAGCCTGTTGTCCTGCCGCTGGGACCCGGCACCGGGGCAGGCAGTCCTGTCCTGGCCGTCTATGGCATCCCGTGGCTGGAACCCAGGCTCGTGGCGGACCAGCTGGGTGTGGAGACCGCCAGCCATTTCGAGGTGACCCGTGCGGCCGCGGCACTGGTTCAGGCGGACATTGAACGGCGCTCGGAGCAGTCGCCGGTTCATTCGGTGGTCCTCGCCCACACCTTCGCCAGCGGAGGCATCAGCTCCGACAGCGAACGGGACCTGAGCATCGGCGGCGTGGGGGCGGTGCCGCTGGACCTGTTCGACGCCTTCACCTATACCGCGCTCGGCCACCTGCACGGCCGGCAGGAACTCTCGAATACGGTCCGGTACTCCGGGTCGCCCCTGGCCTATTCGTTTTCGGAAGCAAACCACCGCAAGGGCGCGTGGCTGGTGGACATTGGTCCGGACGGGCTGGAGGAAATCCAGGAGGTGACCTGGGCAGCGCCCCGCGCCCTGGCCGTGCTGCGGGGCAGGCTTGAAGACCTCCTGGCGTCCGAAGACCACAAGTGGGCCGAGTCCGCTTACTGCCAGATCACCCTGACGGATGCGCAGCGGCCTGCGCGCGCCATGGAGCGCCTGCGGACCCGTTTCCCCGACACGCTGGTGCTGGGCTTCGACCCCGAGGGCGGCGCCGCCGGCACATCCGCCACCTACAGCAGCCGGCTCGCCGAGGCTCCGGACGATCTCGCAGTGTGCTGCGGCTTTCTCTCCCATGTCCGCGGCAGGGACGCCGATGAAGCGGAGCAGGCCGCGCTGGCCGCCGCCCTTGAAAATGTCCGCCTGCAGGAGGTGTCGGGGTGAGGATTCATTCCCTGCGGATTTCCGGGTTCGGCCCGTTCGCGGGTACGGAGGAGATCGACTTCGACCGGCTCAGCGCCCACGGCCTCTTCCTCCTGAACGGACCGACGGGTGCCGGAAAAACCAGTGTCCTGGATGCTATTTGCTTCGCCCTGTACGGCTCCGTGCCGGGCGCCCGCCAGGAGGGAAAGCGGCTCCGCAGCGACCACGCGGATCCCTCCCGGGAACCGGCGGTGACCTGTGTCTTCTCGGCCCAGGGGCGCCGGTTCGAGGTGACTCGTTCGCCGGCATGGGATAAGCCCAGTGCCCGTGGCCGCAACGGTTTCACTACGCAGCAGGCCAAGACGCTTCTTCGGGAGCGGATCGGGGCGGACTGGAAAGAGCTGTCCGCCCGCAACGACGAGGCCGGTGCGGAGATCATGGCCGTGCTGGGAATGGACCGGGAACAGTTCACCCGTGTGGTGATGCTCCCGCAGGGGGACTTTGCTGCCTTCCTGCGGTCCAAGGCCACGGACCGGCTGGAGCTGTTGCAGAAGCTTTTTGGAACGCAGCGGTTCGAAGCCGTGGAACAGGACCTGGTCCGCCAGGCGCAGTTGGCCCGCCAGGAAGTTGCCGCGATTTCCGGACAGCTTGCGATGCTTGCGGGCAGGGCGGAATCAGAAGCCGCAGCGCTGGGCCTCGACGCCGCAGAACAGCAGGACACAGGTGCCGAGGCCCGGCTTGCCTGGCTGCAGCAGGCCGCCGTCGACCGTCTGGCGGCGCTGGAAGCTGACGCGGACGAGGCAGGGAAGATCAGCCGCGGCCGGGTGGCGGCGGCCGAAGCCGAGGAAGCCCGGACCGAACGCGGGCGGAGGCTCCGCGCCGCTTCGGTCCGGAAGGCTGCCGTAGAGGCTGGCGGCCCGGAGTTGGAAGGGCACCTTCTCCGGCTTGCACGGCACCGCCAGGCAGAAGTGCTTGCCGGCCAGCTGCACAGCGTTGATGCCGCCGCAGCAAAGGTGCGTGCCGCCGCAGGGGCCGCCGGATCCTCGCTCACCCTGCTGCGGGTCTCCGCGGCGGAAGAAGCGGAGCTTGCCGGGCTGGAGCTGCGGGATTCGGCCGGCCTGCCGGCGAATGCCGCGGCCGAACTTGGCCGGTTGCGTTCCCTGCAGGCCGTGGTGGAGGCGCGGCTCCCGGATGAGGAGCGGCTGCAGTCGCTTCGGGGCCGGCAGGCCGGCCTGGTCAAGGAGCAGGAGAAGCTTGCGGCTGCGCTCACGGACTTGGGCCGGAGGGCCGCGGAACTGCAGGGTGAACAGGACCGCCTGCTGGAGGAATCGGGTCCGCTGGAACAGCGCGCGGCGGCGGCCCCGCTGCTCGCCAAGGAAGCCCGGGACGCAAAGGAACTGCTTGAGGTGGTGAGGCGCTATCGTCGGGCCGCTGAGGCCCGGGACGCCGTCAAAGCCCGCTGGGAAGAATCCCGCAGCAGCCAGCTTGAAGCCAAGCAGGTATGGCTGGACCTGAGGGAAGAGCGCCTGGCCAACACTGCGGCGGAGCTCGCGGCAAGCCTTGCTGATGGAGCTCCCTGCCCCGTCTGCGGCAGCGCCGCCCACCCGGACCCCGCGAAGGGCAGGGCCACAGGCCCGGGCCTCGCGCAACAGGAAGAAGACGCCCGGCAGGCCTACGAGGACGCAGACGCTGCACACTCGGACGTCGCCCGCAGTCTGGCCGAAGCGGAGCAACTGGTGGCCGTCCTCGCCGGCCGGGGCGGCGACGCCGCGGAGGAGCAAGCCGCAAAGGACTGCGCGGACGCGGTCCGTGCTGCCGACGATGCCGCGCTCGCAGCAGAAGAGCTTGAAACCCTGCGGTCCCGCCTGGGCACGCTGAAAGACGACTTGGACGCTGCCTCTCGGTCCCGGCAGGAAACGGACAAGGAACTTGCCAGGTCCGCATCCGCGGGCAGGGACCTGGCAGAGCAGCAGAACGCCCTCAACCAGGCCCTGGCGGAGCTGCGTGCCGGACACCCCTCGCTGGCACGCCGGCTGCGCTCACTTGGCAAGGCCGTGGCCGTCCTGGACCAGGCTGTTGAGGCGCATGCCGTCCTGGCTGCGGCGGAAGAGCACGAATGGGAAACCACGGCCCGGCTTGACCTCGCCCTGCCTGCTGCGGGCTTCAATTCCGCAGCGGAAGTCCGCGGCCAGCTGCTGGACGCCCCCTCAGCGGCAGCGCTCCAGGAAGCAGTGCGCACCGCGCAGGACGAGGCTGCCCGGGTCGCAGAGCTCTTCGATTCCGAAGACATTGTCCTGGCGCTGGACGAACAAGCCGCCGGCTTCGAGGCTGATCCGCAACGGCTGGAGCGGTTGCGCGCCGAAGCCGCGGAGGCAGTCCGCGCAGCGCGGGATGCCGAAGTGGCTGCCGGTGTGGCTTCCCGTTGCCTCACCGCACTGCAGGCCATAACGACTGAATACCACGAGGCGGCCGGGGCCTGCCGCGGCCCGGCGGAGCGGGCGCAGATGCTGGCCGGGCTCGCTGAGGCCGCGTCGGGCCGCGGTGAGAACACCTACCGGATGAGCCTGAACAGCTACGTCCTGGCGGCCAGGCTGGAGCAGGTGGCTGTGGCGGCGTCCGAGCGCCTGGTGGCAATGAGTGACGGCCGCTACCTGCTGCAGCACACGGACGCCAGGGCAGCCCGCGGCGCCAAGTCAGGGCTTGGGCTCGAAGTGGTGGACCAATGGACCGGCCACCGCCGTGACACCTCCACCCTCTCCGGCGGGGAGTCCTTCATGGCGTCGCTCTCGTTGGCCTTGGGCCTGGCGGATGTGGTCCAGCAGGAGTCGGGTGGCGTGGAAATCGAAACGCTCTTCGTGGATGAAGGATTCGGAAGCCTTGATGAGCAGTCGCTGGAGCAGGTCATGGATGCCCTGGAGGGGCTGCGTGACGGCGGCCGTGTGGTGGGCCTGGTGAGCCATGTGGCTGAGATGAAGCAGCGGATCGGCACCCAGCTTCAGGTGCTCAAAGGCCGGAACGGATCCACCCTGCAGGTTTCCGAGGTGCTGGAGCCCGCAGCCTAGGCGAGCTGCTGCTCAATCCTGGCGGCGCTCTCCGCCAGCGCCGGCCCCACCACCGCCTCCGGGTCGTGCAGGGAGCTGATGTACACGACGGCGAGCGCGGCCGGACGCCCGCCGGGGACCCGGACCGGGGCCGCCAGCGAGGACACCCCGGGGATGACTTCGTCATGGCTGGCGGAGAAGCCCCTGCGCCGTGCCTCTGCAGCCTCGGCACGGTAGGCGATGCCGGTGCCCAGGCGCTCCCATTCCGCCTCGGTCAGCGCGGACTGGATCGCAATTCCCGGGGCGCCGGCATTGATTGGGTGCCGGGTTCCTGGATGCTGTGCCACCGTGGCGCCGGAATGCCGCGGTTCAACGGTAACCAGTGTGATGCAGTCGTGGTGGTCCCACACCGCGATGAAGGCCGTCATGTCCAGGCTGTTGGCCAGCTGTGTCAGTTCAGGCAATGCCGCTGCCTGCAGGTTGCGGGAGACGCCCCGGGCCAGGACGGCGAGCCCCGGCCCCGGCTGGACCCGGCCGGCGTCGTCCCGGACCAGCAGTGAGTGGTCCTCCAGCGTGCGCAGTATCCGGTACGCCACGGAGCGGTGCACCCCCATGGCGTCCGCGAGCTCGGCAATCGTCAGGGGTCCGGGCGCGGCGGCGAGGATCTCGAGCGCACGGATTCCCCGGGAGAGCGTCTGGGAGGGCGAGGCCTGGGCAGGCGCGGCGCCGGTCGCGGCCGTTGCGGGGACGTTCATGGCCTCCATCCTAGGTGTCGGGGGACGGAAGCCTCTTGTGTGGCGGACGCTCCGACCGTAGTGTTCTCATTACGAATTACTAGTTCAACTATAGAACTAACGGCGCCGGAACCTTAATGTTCCGGAATTCGTGTCCTGTATCACCTTTTCGTAGTACCCTGCTAACTAACTGACCGTTCTGTCAGTAATCCTGAAGGCGACCCGGCGGCCCCGCCGCCAATAAACAATGGAGTTTCAATGACCTCACCTTCCGCGGTGGACACACCCGCTGGCCCCAGCAGCCGGCGGGAGGAGCGAAAAGTCCTCGCCGGCACCCTCGTAGGGACCACCATCGAGTGGTATGACTTCTTCATCTTTGCCCAGCTGAC
Organism: Pseudarthrobacter sp. NPDC092424; assembly: GCF_044754925.1. Taxonomy (NCBI): domain Bacteria; kingdom Bacillati; phylum Actinomycetota; class Actinomycetes; order Micrococcales; family Micrococcaceae; genus Pseudarthrobacter; species Pseudarthrobacter sp. NPDC092424. The sequence continues at coordinate 453,926 of NZ_JBIVQC010000001.1, forward strand.
GGCAACGCTGCTGTCGCCCCTTTTCCTGGCACCGCTGAACGAGAAGAACCCCGGCCTGGCACAGATTCTCTCCTTTGCCCTGATCGGCATCAGCTTCCTCTTCCGCCCCGTCGGTGCGGTCATTGCCGGCCACCTCGGCGACCGGCTGGGACGCAAGGCCATGCTGGTCTTCACCCTGGTGATGATGGGTGCGGCCACCGCCCTGATCGGCATGCTTCCCACCTACGCGCAGATCGGTGCCTGGGCACCGATCCTGCTCATCACCCTCCGCATCGTCCAGGGCTTCTCCGCCGGCGGCGAATGGGGCGGTGCCGCGCTGATGGCCGTGGAACACGCGCCCCTGCACAAGCGCGGCCTGTTCGGCGCATACCCGCAGATCGGCGTTCCCGTCGGGATGATCCTGGCCACGGGCCTGCTCTACTTCCTGAACACCAGCATGTCCAAGGAGGACTTCGCCTCCTGGGGCTGGCGGGTGCCGTTCCTGCTCTCCATCGTCCTGATCGTGGTGGGTTACCTGATCCGCCGCGCCGTGGCCGAGAGCCCGGTGTTCAAGGAAATGGCTGCACGCAAGGCAGAAAGCAAGGCGCCTTTGGGTGAACTGCTCCGCAGCCACAAGAAGTCTGTGCTCTACTCCACCATGATTTTCATCGCCAACAACGCCGCGGGCTATCTCCTGATCGCATTCTTCATCGCCTACGCCACCCGCACCCTGAAGATGCCGGTCCCTGAGGTCCTGCTCGCCACCACCCTCGCTTCCTTCGGCTGGCTGATCTTCACGCTGGTGGGCGGCTGGCTCTCGGACCGGATCGGGCGCGTCAAGACTTTCCTCACCGGTTACGCGATCGTCTTCGCCTGGATGCTCCCGATGTTCGCGCTGATCGATACCAGGAACATCTGGCTGTACGGCGTGGCACTGTTCGTCCTCACCGTCGGCCTGGGCCTGTCCTACGGCCCGATGTCCGCGATGTACGCGGAGATGTTCCCCGCCCACGTGCGGTACTCGGGCATCTCCATCGGCTATGCCTTCGGCGCCATCCTGGGCGGCGCGTTTGCCGCCACCATCGCCGAAGCGCTGCTGCAAAGCACCAAATGGGCCGGATCCATCGGCATCTACATCATGGTGCTGTGTGTTATTTCGGCCATCGGCGTGGTGCTGGCCAAGGAAACCAAAGGCAATCCCCTCGGCGTCAGCAGCCACCACTAGCATCCCGCCCGCCAGGGCAGGAGTTCCACACCAATAACGCACGACGGCGGGTCCGGACCTACAGCGGTCCGGACCCGTTGGCGCTTTCCCCGCTGAGCCGGACAGGCAAGGCTGCTGGCCCGGCTACGGCCGCTTACGGACTGAGGAGGCGGATGGCGTCGTCGTCGGTCAACTGCTCAAACCGGTCATAGAAGCTGCCCACCGCACCGAACCTGCCCGGCAGGTGCAGGCAGAGGACCGCATCGCAGGCTTCCTCCACGGAGGCAGCAGCTTCGATCGATGCCACCGGAGCTGCGGCAACCACGGCAGCAGCACCACCCCCGCGGACAGCCTCGATGGCAGCCCGCATGGTGGCGCCCGTTGCCAGGCCGTCGTCCACAAGGAGCACGGTTTTGCCGGCCACGTCCTGCTGCGTTCCGGGGTAGAGGTCCACGCGCCGGAGCAGTTCGGCGCGTTCGCGTTCCTCGACCGCGTCCAGGAGATCCTGCCGCACCCCGTCTTCGAGGATGCGCCGCACCAGCGGCGCGTTCAGCAGGCGTACCGTGCGGCCCTGGCTCCAGGCCAATGCGCCAAAGGCCGTCTCCTCATGGCCGGGGATGCCCAGCTTGCGGACCAGCACGGCGCCCAGCGGCAGGTGCAGCCCTTCCGCCACCGCCATCGCCACCGGGATCCCGCCGCGGGCCAGGCCCAGGACCAGCGTGTCCGGCCGGTCCCGGTAGCCGGCCAGCAGTTCTGCCAGGCGCATGCCTGCGTCGGTGCGGTCCTTGAATCGCCTGCGCATGTGTCCTCCCCGTATCTTTCTTCAGGGTACCGCCGGCAAACGCCCGGAGCGCAGGTCCTCCGAAACGGCCCGGGCCGCGGCGACGCTACACCGCGAGGAATGAAATGGCTGCCTGTTTGAAGGCCCGGCTGGTGACTGCGTTGGTGTGGTTCCGTCCCGGAAGGGTCAGTACTTCTGCCATGGAACCGGCGCCGCGGGCAAGATCCGCGAGTTTCGGGAGGCTGTCCACCCGTTCATCCTGGTCTCCGGCCACCAGGAGCATGGGCACGTGCGGCACGGCCTCGGCGGGGTCGTAGGGTTCGTCCTTGATGGCTTCCACCAGGGTCAGGAGCGCGAAAATGTTGTTGCCGGGCAGCAGCAGCGCCATTTTCAGCAGCCGCGCCGTGGACTCGTCCGCGATCGGTGTTCCGTCCGCCAGGTACTGCTGGGCGGCGACGAGGTCGAACGCGGCCAGAGGGTCGCTGATGTTGGGCCCGCCGAGGACCAGGCGGTGTACGATCTCGGGCTGCGTGGCCCCGAACTCCCAAGCGAGCCTGGCGCCGAGGGAATACCCCGCCACGTCCAGCCCGCTGGAAGGGTCGCCGTCCCGCAGTGGCCGCACACCGGCGTCGAACGCCGCCTGCAGGAGGTCCGCGCGGATCCTGCTGGGGGAGTAGGAGTCCCGGTCCTCCGGGGCGCCGCTGCGGCCGTGGCCGGGCAGGTCAACCATGATCACCCGGCGGCCGGCCTCGAGCAGCGCGGGGAGCCAGCCGGTGTCAACCCAGTTCAGCTTGCTGGAGGAGGAAAAGCCGTGCACCAGCAGGACCGGCCGGAGCCCGGCGTCCGTGGCGGGTTCATGGACCTCCACGTACATCTGGGGGTCCGTGCCTTCCACGGTGTGCGCCTGCTGGGGGCCGGTGTGCCTGCCGCTCATGGTGTCAGTCCTCATCAAGTACGGCGCTCAGGCGGACCCGGCGCTTGGGGGCTTCTTCCTTCGGCACCGTGCCCACGATCCCGGCCGTGTTGTCCGGCACCTCGAACACGATCAGGGACTCGCCGACGCGTATCGGCCTGCCCGGTTCCCCGAAGGTACGCACCACTCTACCCGCCTGCGGCCCGGGCAATTCAACGGCGGATTTGCTTGCTTCCACCTCCGCCAGGGGCTGGTTCCGCTTCACCAGTTCGCCCGGAGCCACCAGTCACTCCAGCACGGTTGCTTCGATCAGGCCCTCGCCAGGATCCGGCAGCGGGAAGGAAATTTCAGCCACGCCGGCTGTGGGCGGGGCCACGCAGGCGGAGCCTGCCTGTGGCGGCAGCGCGCAGCCGCCCCGGTGTATCAGCGGGACTGGTCGGCGTCCGCGGCCGCGGTATGCCTGGCAGCGGTTCCGGCCTCTTCACCGGGACGCCGGCTGCTGATGCGGGCAGCAATCCTGCAGGCCACCGCAATGCCGGCAACCAGGGCAAAGGTGCTGAACAGCTGCACCCGGCTGGCCTCCGCACTGAAGCCCACCGCGAAGATCACGGCCAGCAGCACCAGGCCCAGGATGGTCAGGGCCGGGAAGGCCTTCATCCGGAGCGGCAGTTCAATGCCGTTACGGTCGGCGCGGCGGCGCAGGATCAGCTGGGAAACCAGGGCGGCGCCCCAGACCACCAGGCAGGTGGAGCCCACCAGCTGGAACAGCGCAGGCAGGATGCGCTCGGGAAACAGCAGTTCCAGTACGGTGGCGGCGAAGCCGAACGCGACGGAAACAGCCACGGCAAGCATGGGCACGTGTGTACCGCTGAGCCGGGTGAGGAACCGGGGAGCCTCCGAGCGTTCCGCCAGTGAGGCCACCATCCGGGACGCGCCGTACAGGTTCGCGTTCAGGGCAGAGAGAAGCGCGACGACGGCCACCAGGGTGATCGCCGTCCCGGCGCCGGGGATGCGGGCGACGTCCAGGACGCCCGCGAACGGGGACGCCAGGCCCTCCGACGTGGCGGGCAGGACGGCGGCGATGACGAAGACGGAGCCGATGTAGAAGACGAGGATCCGCCATAGGACCGTGCGGATGGCTTTTGCCACGCTCTGGCGGGGGTTTTCGGTTTCAGCCGCGGCCACCGAGACGATTTCCGTGCCGCCGAAGGCGAAGATGACCACGAACAGTGCCGAGGCAATGCCAGCCAGCCCGTTGGGGGCAAAATCCGTGGTGAAGTTGCTCAGTCCGGGGGACTTCACGTCGGGCAGGAGGCCCAGCAGCAGGGCGGCCCCGATGGCAAGGAACAGTACAATGGCGGCCACCTTCAGGATGGCGAACCAGAATTCGAATTCGCCGAAGTTCCGGACGCCCGCGAGGTTGATGGCGGTGAAGACCACCATGAAAATGAGCGCCAGCGCCCAGACCGGGACCGCCGGCCAAATGGAAAACAGGAGCCCCGCCGCGCCGAGTGCCTCGGCCGCGATGACCACCACCAGCTGGAGCCACCAGAGCCAGCCGATCGTGGCCCCTGCCGTCCGGCCCATGGCGCGCTCGGCGTATACGGAGAACGCTCCGCTGTTCGGGTTGGCTGCGGCCATCTCCCCAAGCGCCCACATCACCAGGATGATCAGGGTGCCGGCCACCAGATAGGAGACCAGGACAGCCGGGCCCGCCGCCTGGACGCCCGCGCCGGAGCCCAGGAACAGGCCCGCGCCGATAGCGCTGCCCAGCCCCATCATGGTGAGCTGGCGGGATTTCATGCTGTGGCCCGCGGCGGCCGTGGGCCGTGCGGGGAGGGACTTCGTTGTCATGAGCAGGGGGACCTTCTTGGGGTTAACGGGTGTGGCGCCTTGTGGGCCCAGTCGAATTTACCGCCTGCAGACCGGCTCCGGAGAATGCAGGTCGTGGGACGATGGAAGCAAGTTGTCCGGAAAATGGCAGGAATTCAACGCAGGTTGCGTGGCCCTGCCAGGGTTGTGCGAGGAGTTTGCCTGGTGGTTGATGCGCTGGACGCGAAGATTGTCCGATTCTTCACGGAGCAACCCCGGGCCTCGGTCCTCGAAGCTTCGAGGACCCTTGGCGTGGCCAGGGCGACGGTCCAGTCGCGGCTGGACCGGATGACGGAGACGGGCGTCATCAGTTCGTGGGTACCGTTGCCCGACCCGGCCCGCTTCGGCTTCCCGGTCGTGGCGTTCTGTTCGCTCACCATCAATCAGGATGCCGGGCATGACACCGTCGCGGGGGCACTGGCCGCCATTCCCGAAATTATCGAGGTGCACACCGTCTCCGGCAGTTCGGACCTGATGGCCCGTGTGGCGGCCCGCTCCAACCCGGACCTGCAGCGGGTCCTGGACGCGATGATAGCCACCCGGATGGTGCAGCGGGCGTCCTCGGTCATCGTCCTTAATACCCACTTCCAGGGCCGGACGCTGAACCTCCTCGAGGCTGCCGCCAAGTAACCCCGGGACGCAACGCCCGCAACACTTCCAGGACGTGGAGGCCGGCGTCGGCGGCAAATCCCGCAGCTCCCGCAGAAACATTTCCGCCTCGGACGGATATGGCCGTAGAATGAGTTCTGGTCAAAGTGACCATAACTGGGACTGCTGTCGGGGCAGGCCCGGCGGCCGAGGGTGGTGGAATCTTGTTCAACAGTGCTGCGAACGTTTCGGAGCGCCGCACCGCGCCGCCCGCGCTGGCCATCTCCACGGTCATTTTCGCCCTGCGCCCCAGCGCCACCTCCGGCCGCCCCACGCTCTGGTTGCCACTGGTCCGCCGGATCCGCGAACCCTACAAGGGGATGTGGGCCCTGCCGGGAGGGCCGCTTAGCCACGATGAGTCGCTGCAGGACGCGGCCTCCCGCAACCTGCGGGAGACTACCGGCCTGGCCCCCACCTACCTGGAACAGCTTTACGCCTTTGGCGGCCTGCACCGCTCGCCGTCCCAACGGGTGGTGTCCATCGTGTACTGGGCCCTGGTCCAGCCCACCGAGGCCGCCCTGGCTGACGAATCGGAAAATGTCCGCTGGTTCCGAGCTGACCGCCCTGGCCGCCTGGCCTTCGACCACAACGCCATCGTGGACTATGCCCTCTGGCGCCTGCGGAACAAGCTGGCCTACGGGTCGGTGGCCTACCACCTGCTGGGCGAGTACTTCACGCTGGCCCAGGTCCGCGAGGTCTATGAGGCGGTCCTTGACCGCAGGCTGGATCCCGCAAACTTCCGCCGGCAGCTCAAGGCTGCTCCGGAAATCGAAGAAACCGGCGAGTACCTCCAGGGCGGCAAGCACCGTCCGCCCCGCCTTTACCGTTACACCGGCCGGCCCGGCCTGGATCCAGACAACAGGAGCACACCATGAGCAGCGTCAACACTGCCATCCAGCTGATCACGCGAGAGCAGGCCGCCAACAGCGGCACCGCCGGAGCGGGCACCTGCAGCCCCGCCCTCGCCAAGGGACCCTGGGACTTCGACCTCGCCGAGGCGCTGGCCGGCGCACCCGCCTACGGCCCCGGCGCCTCAAGCGGAGACATCGCGCCTGCAGCCACGCCGCGCCAGGGACAGCTGCCCGAGGAATACAAGCAGGCCGGCGACGAAGAACTCGCCCGCCGGATCCTGGCCGCCAAGGCAACGCTGGGGGACCGGGCCGTCATCCTGGGCCATTTCTACCAGCGCGACGAGGTGGTGCAGTTCGCCGACTTCGTGGGCGACTCCTTCCAGCTGGCCAACGCGGCGCTGACCCGGCCTGACGCCGAAGCGATCATTTTCTGCGGCGTCCACTTCATGGCCGAGACCGCAGACATCCTCTCGGCGCCGGAGCAGGCGGTGATCCTGCCCAACCTCGCGGCCGGCTGCTCCATGGCGGACATGGCGGACGCCGACTCGGTGTCCGAGTGCTGGGAACAGCTCGAGGAGATCTTCGGAACAGAGCCCGACGCCGACGGCCGGGTTCCGGTCCTTCCCGTCACCTACATGAACTCCTCCGCAGCCCTGAAGGCTTTCTGCGGCGAGCGCGGCGGCATCGTCTGCACCTCCTCCAATGCGGCCACCGTGCTGGAATGGGCGTTCGAGCGCGCCCAGCGGGTGCTGTTCTTCCCCGACCAGCACCTCGGCCGCAACACCGCAAAGGCGCTGGGCGTGCCGCTGGAGCAGATGCCGATGTGGAACCCTCGGAAGGAACTGGGCGGAAACAGCGAACAGGATCTGCTGGATTCCCGCGTGATCCTGTGGCACGGCTTCTGCTCGGTGCACAAGCGCTTCAACGTGGCCCAGATCGGGAAGGCCCGGGCGGACTTCCCGGGCGTGCAGGTCATCGTCCATCCCGAGTGCCCCATGGAAGTGGTGGACGCCGCGGATTCGGCCGGCTCCACCGACTTCATCAGGAAGGCCATCGCGGCCGCCGCGGAACCCACAACGTTTGCCATTGGCACCGAAATCAACATGGTGAACCGGCTGGCCGCCGAGAACCCTCAGCACACCATCTTCTGCCTTGACCCGGTGATCTGCCCCTGCTCCACGATGTACCGGATCCACCCGGGCTACCTGGCGTGGGTACTGGAGGAACTCGTGGCCGGCCGGGTGGTCAACCGCATCACCGTGGATTCCTCGGTGCAGGAAAACGCCCGCACCGCACTGGAACGTATGCTGGCCGCAAGGCCCCAAGGGTAAGCCGCCCGCCATGTCCACTTTCCCCACGGCCGGCCCGGCCGGGCACAGCGGAGGCAGCACGCAGTCCCGGCTCATCGTCGTCGGCAGCGGCATTGCGGGACTGTACGCGGCACTGGTCGCCGCGGAGGCCGGCGTCCCGGCGGTCCTTCTGACCAAGGGCGGCCTCGGCGTGAGCAACACCTGGTATGCCCAGGGCGGTATTTCCGCGGTGCTGGACGGGCCGGCGCCCGGGGACACGGTGGACTCGCACGCCGCGGACACCCTGGCTGCCGGCGCCGGCCACTGCGACGAGGCTGCGGTGCGGGCCATGTGCACGGAAGCGCGCCGGGATATCGCCGGCCTCCGCCGTTTTGGCGTGCGGTTCGACGCGGAGCCCGACGGCGGCGGTCCCTCCCTGGGCCTCGAAGCCGCCCACAGCGCTCCGCGGATCCTCCACGCCGGGGGAGACGCGACGGGCGCCCGGGTTTCGCACGCCCTGGTCCGTGCCGTCCTGGACCGGCAGGCCCGGGGGAAGATCAGCGTCGTCTCCGGCGCCCACGTCACGACGCTCATCCGGGACGGCGGACGGGTCACCGGCGTCGAATACCTGCGCGAAGGGCGCGTCCGGACCCTGGCGGGACGCGCCGTCCTGCTCGCCACCGGCGGGGCCGGGCAGCTGTTTGCCCAGACCACCAACCCGGCCGTTGCGACGGCGGACGGACTGGCGCTCGCCTCCCGTGCCGGAGCCGCCGTAGCGGACCTTGAGTTCTTCCAGTTCCACCCCACCTGCCTGGTCCGGACCACGGCCCCTGAAGGCGGTGGGCACACGGCCGCCCAGGACGGGCCGCTGCTTATCTCCGAAGCCGTCCGCGGCGACGGCGCCGTCCTCCTGGACGCCGGTGGCCGCCGCTTCATGCGCGCCTATCACCAGGACGCCGAGCTGGCTCCCCGGGACGTCGTCTCCCGCAGCATCGCCCTGCACCTGGCCAAACTCGGCGACCCCAACGGCCACGTGCACCTGGATGCCCGGGTCATCGAAAAGGAACGCGGCGCCGGCTACCTGGCCCGTCGGTTCCCCACCCTCACCCGGAAAACCCTGGAGGCGGGCATCGACTGGACCAGGGAACCCGTCCCGGTCGCCCCGGCAGCCCACTACTGGATGGGGGGAGTAGCCACCGACCTCTCCGCCCGTACGTCTGTGCCTGGCCTCTACGCCGCCGGTGAGGTGGCCTGCACCGGGGTCCACGGGGCCAACCGGCTGGCCAGCAACTCGCTCCTCGAAGGGCTCGTCTTCGGCCGCCGCGCTGTCGAAGACTTCCTTTCCGGTACGGCACGCCGGGGGACGGCCCCAGGCAACGATGCTCCGCTTGCTGTCTCGGCCGCGGGCGGCCTCCCCTTGACGCAAGCTTCTGCAGCCCTGCCGCGGGCCGCGGAGAGTGCCGTCACCGTTTCGGCGGGCTCACCGGCCGGCGCGGCCGGTTCTTTTGTTGCTGACAGGCCTGTGGCGACCTGTGAGCCGTTTTCCAGGGAGGCTCTGCGGCGGTTGATGACGTCCCATGCCGGCGTTTTGCGCTCCGGGGCGTTGCTCGCAGAGGCGGCTTTGGTCCTCAGGGGGTGGGCCGCCGCCGTCCGTCCCGAAGCCGTGAGTGCTGCCGCTTCTGTTGATCCTGCGGCGCACGAGGACCGGAACCTGCTGCTGGCGGCGCAGCTGCTGGTTTCCGCCGCCCTCCGCCGCCGCGACTCCCTCGGTGCCCATTACCGAGACGACGATCCCGTCGAAACCATGCCACTTCCGAAAGCGAGCCTCCTTCATGACTGAAACCAGCGTCCGTGTCCGCGGCCTTGACCTGGCCCTGCCGGCGGCGCCGGTGCGGGAGATCCTGGAACGGGCGTTCGCCGAGGACGCCCCCGCCGGGGACATCACGTCGCAGCTCCTGATCCCGTCGTCCGCCCGGGCCACGGCAGTACTGAACGCCCGCGTGCCCGGAATCTTCAGCGGGGCCACCGTCTTCCGCGACGCCATGCAGCTGGTGGACGCGGGCATCAGCGTGGAGCTGCTCGTGGCGGACGGAGAAACGTTCGACGCCGGCACGCACCTTGCCCGGGTCACCGGGCCCGCGCGTTCGGTCCTCCTTGCAGAACGCGTGGCACTGAACCTTGTGCAGCGCATGTCCGCCATCGCCACCCGGACCGCCGAGTTCGTCAGGCTGGCCGAAGGGACCAGGGCCCGTATCACCGATACGCGCAAGACCACTCCCGGCCTGCGCATCCTGGAACGCTTCGCCGTCCGTTGCGGCGGCGGCGCCAACCACCGGTACAGCCTGTCCGACGCAGTCCTGGCCAAGGACAACCACCTGGCCGTCATGACCGGCGGCGACCCTGCCCGGCTCACGGCACTGCTCGCCGCAGCGAAGGCCCGGCTGGGGCACACCACCCACTTCGAGGTGGAGGTGGACCGGATGGACCAGATCGAGCCGGTCCTCGCCGCGGGAGTGGACACCATCATGCTGGACAACTTCAGCATCCCTGACCTGGCCGCAGGGGTTGCCCTGGTGGCGGGACGGGCACGAGTGGAAGCCAGCGGCAACGTCAACCAGGGCACCGTGGCCGCCATCGCCGCCACGGGAGTGGACGTGATCTCCATCGGCGCGCTCACCCACACCGTGGCCGCCCTGGACCTCGGCCTGGATCTCGAACTCAGCGTGGAGTAGGCCATGATCTTCCTCGATGCCGCCGCCACCACGCCCGTCCGGCGCGAAGTGCTCGAAGCCATGTGGCCTTACCTGACCGGGGAGTTCGGCAACCCGTCCAGCCACCACAGCCTGGGGGAGTCGGCGGCCGCCGCGCTCGCGGCGGCCCGTTCGTCCGTGGCCGCCGCCCTGGGCTGCCGGCCGGGAGAGGTGGTGTTCACCTCCGGCGGCACCGAAGCAGACAACCTGGCCGTCAAGGGCATCGCCCTGGCCCGCCAGGCCATGGACCCGAGTCTGAACCGGGTGGTGATCAGCGCCGTCGAGCATCCGGCCGTGGAGGAATCCGCGCGGTACCTGGCGAAATTCCACGGCTTCGCGGTGGACGTGGTGCCCGTGGACGGCAACGGACTGGTCACCCCCGGTGCGTTCGCGGCGGCCCTGCAGCCCGGCACTGCCGTGGCCAGCGTGATGTATGCCAACAACGAGGTGGGCACCGTCCAGCCCGTGGCGGCGCTCGCGGACCTTGCCCGGCGCCGCGGCATCCCCTTTCACACCGACGCTGTTCAGGCAGCCGGATGGCTGCCGCTGGATGTGCGGGCCCTGGGCGTTGATGCGCTGAGCATCTCGGGGCACAAGCTCGGGGCGCCCAAGGGCTGCGGGGCGCTCTACATCCGGAGCCGGACCAGCCTGGAACCGCTGGTCCACGGCGGCGGCCAGGAACGCGGGCGCAGGTCCGGGACCTCCAATGTTGCCGGGGCGGTGGGCCTCGCCGCAGCACTGGCGCTGGCACGTGCGCGGCAGGACGAAGAAGCAGGACGGGTCTCTGCGCTGCGCGACGCCTTCACCGCAGCAGTGCTCGCCGGGGTGCCGGGCGCGGAGCTGACAGGGCACCCGGTCCACCGGCTCCCCTCGGTGGCGTCGTTCTGCTTCCCGGGCACCAGCGGAGAGTCTGTGCTGCTCGAGCTGGAGCGGCAGGGCGTGGTGTGCTCCAGCGGCTCCGCCTGCGCTGCAGGATCCGACGAACCCTCCGCCGTGCTGACCGCCATGGGCATCCCCGCAGGAGTGGCGCAGACCGCCGTCCGCTTCAGCTTTGACGCCTCGGTCAGCGCGGAGGACCTGGACGCGGCGGCCCTTGCGGTCGCGGCGGCTGTTGCCGGTGTGAAGGGCCTGGCAAACCGCCGGTAAGAACCCTCCGCTGCCGGCCCTAGTTGTACAGCTCGCCGGCCGGAATCTCCACCGCGAGCCGGTTGGCAGGCCCGGGCAGCGGGCACGCCCACGCCTCGTTGTAGGCGCAGGACGGGTTGTAGGCGAAATTGAAATCGAGCACAAAGGCGCCGTCCTTACCGCCGGCTCCGTGGAACGCCCCCTTGATGGTGTCCAGCAGGTAGCGCCCGGCGCCATAGGTTCCGTGGGGCTGGCCGGCGGTGGCATCCCGGAACGGCAGGAATATCCCCCCGCCGTACCCGCGGAGCTTCCATACCGCCAACTGGCCCATCTCAGGCAGGTCGAATGTGCCCAGGCGGACAAAATTCACCACGCCATCGGTCCCGGTCTCCACGCTCATCCGGCGCCCGGCGCCCTCGCCGGTGAGTGGGACATGGAAACGGTAGATCGGGTCGTAGTCCGCGGTCCGGAGGCCGGAGAAACTGGCCTTGCCTTCGGCAGTCAGCGGCGAAGCGGGGTGCGTGGCGAACATCAGGTCCCGCTGGTGGCGCCAGTAAGAGTGCGCTTCCGCCGGGTTGTCCGCGGCGATCCGGCGGACCGTGTCGTACAGGGCAAACGTCCGCAGCCGCCAGTCGGCAACATCGAGGGCGGACATCTCCGCCAGGTCTTCGTGGGTTCCGCCGTGCTGCTCTTGCGCCATACGTCCACCCTAGTGCCCGGAACCGCGACAGGCGTACGACGACGGTGCGCGCCGGGAGCGGCCGCGCCGGGAGCCGCCGCGCCGGGAGCCGCCGCACCGGGGAGTCGCCGCGGCACCCGCCCGCCAGGAAGCTAGGCTGGCTGCATGAGAGGCCCGGCAGCACGCACTCCCTATCAGGCCACCGCCCCGGCGGTCATCCTGGCAACGGCACTTCTGCTGTCCGGCTGCAGCGGCCCGGGAGACGGCCGGCCCGGCTGGACGGCCGCACCGGAGGCGCCATCGGCATCCGAAGCGGGCGGCGACGACCCCGGGGCCACCGCCACGCCCGGACCCCCAGCCGGTGCCTCCGGCACCGCGGACCCGACCGCCGGGCCGCAGCCCGCGGCCACCGCGTCCGCCTGGAAAACCTACTCCGCTCCGGACAGGTCGGTCCTGTTCGAACTGCCGGAAGAATGGATCGTGCAGTCCGTGCCGCCCGCGAAGGGCACTCTGGCAGGCGCCCTTTCCATCGAGGTCAAGAAGCCCGACGGAACGTTCATGGCCGCGCTCAGGACGGGGCTCCCGCCGTCGTCCGCCACATGCACCGAAGCCGCCAAGCGGGAATATACGGTGCTCAGCAGCGTCCCGGCCGGAAACCTCGCAGCCGGAACGGTTGCGGGAACCATCCCGCCCAGGGTGGTGTTCCGTGTCATCAAGGGGTACCGGTACTTCGGCTCGTACGGCATCACGAACGTGGTGGCCGGGACCGACGGCCGGGCCTGCGAACTCCGCAACACCGTACGCGGCCCTGCTGCCAAAGGCGACTACTCGTTCGGCGACGTCCCCGTGCTGCGGGCGTTCGCCCCGGACGAGAAGGTGGCCCCGGCCAAGGCGTTCAACACCCTGGCGGAGGCGGGGGAGTACGCGGCGGAAAGCGAAGACTTTGCCAACGTGCAGCGGATGCTAATGTCTCTGGAGATCGAAGACTAGTCCCGCTGCCGGCCGCCACCTCAGGCCGGAAGGTGCGGAGGCTGGCTTCCCGCCGTCCACACCCCCGGAGAGTCATGGAACGCACTGTTTCCGCACGCCTGGTCTTCAAGACCACCGCCAATACCAAGGTGGCCATGGCCATCGCCGTCGCGGAAAACACCGGGTACTCCCGGCTCGGGGAATCGCTGTCCGTCGAAGCCGGCGGCGCACAGGTTCCCCTGACCGCCGTCGCGGACCATCACGGCGGCCGGTTCCATTACATGGAGTTCACTGATCCAACAGAGGTCACCGTCGAGTACTCGGCCACCGTATCCGGCCGCGGGCTGCCGCAGGAGGCAGACCTGGCCGACCGCATCCGGTACGTCCGGCCCAGCCGGTACGCCGAATCGGACCGCCTCCTGCCAACGGCGTACGCCACGTTCGGCCGGGCACACGGGTCCGCGCTGGTGGAGGAAGTCCGCGCGTGGGTGCACCGGGAGCTGCGCTACATCAGCGGGTCCTCCCGCGGCACGGACGGTGCCGTAGAGACGCTGCTCGCCCGCCGGGGGGTGTGCCGCGACTTTGCGCACCTGGCCATCGCCCTGTTGCGGGCCAAGGACGTCCCCGCCCGGCTCGCGGCCGTCTATGCACCGGGGCTGAAGCCCATGGATTTCCACGCCGTGGCCGAGGCCTGGGTCGATGGCGCCTGGCATGTCATCGACCCGACCGGCCTTGCGCCGCGCGAATCGATGCTGCGGATCACCGCCGGACGGGACTCGTCCGATACGGCATTCCTGTCCACGGTGGGAGGAAGCCTCACCCTCAGCCAGCTGCGGGTGACAGCAGTGGCAGACGTCCTTCCCGAAGAGGACCCCTCCCGGCCGGTGCAGCTGGGCTAGCGCTTCCCCAGCGCCGCCCGCAGTTTCTCCGTCAGCCGCTGGAGCTCTTTCTGCTCCGCAGCAGTCAGCGCCGGCGTCATCAGCCCAGCGATGTCCCGGACGTGTTCGCGTCCGATCTCCTTCTGCAGTTCCCGGCCGGCTTCTGTGAGCTTGAGCAGCACGCCCCGGCCATCGTTTGGGGCCGGCATCCTGGCCACCAGCCCGCGCTTCTCAAGACGTTCCACCAGCCTGCTGAGGCTTGACTGGCTGAGCAGGACGTTGTCGTTGAGCTCGTTCAGGCGGAGCCAGCCGGACGGGCACCGGGACAGGGTAAAGAGCACATCGTACTCGTTGACCGCCAGCTTCCTGAACGCCGGCCCTGCCTGGAGCCTGCGCATCACGGCCACCTGCGTGCGGAACAGGGACTCCCACGTTTCGGCGGCCAGACGCACGGGGGAGGTGGAGCTTTCGCCGGCCACCTATGCCTCCGCGGGGGTCTCGGAAACCTCCTGCGCCGCCAGCGTGGCTGCGACGCGGTTGGCGTGGGTGGGCGGCTCCGGGACGTGCGCGGGCTTCTTCTCCGCGTATTCCTTGCGGAGGACCGGGAGTACCTCCTCGCCGAACAGGTCCAGCTGTTCCAGCACAGTCTTCAACGGCAGGCCGGCGTGGTCGATCAGGAACAGCTGCCGCTGGTAGTCGCCGAAGTATTCCCGGAAAGTCAGGGTCTTCTCGATGACTTCCTGCGGGCTGCCCACCGTCAGTGGCGTCTGCGACGTGAAGTCCTCCAGCGACGGTCCGTGGCCGTATACCGGCGCGTTATCGAAATATGGCCGGAATTCCTTCACGGCGTCCTGGGAGTTCTTCCGCATGAAGAACTGTCCGCCAAGGCCCACGATGGCCTGGTCTGCCTTGCCGTGGCCGTAGTGTTCGTACCGTTCGCGGTACAGGCCGATCAGCTGCTGGTAGTGCTCCTTGGGCCAGAAGATGTTGTTGGCGAAGAAGCCGTCGCCAAAGTAGGCCGCCACTTCGGCGATCTGCGGTGTGCGGATGGATCCATGCCACACAAATGGCGCCACGCCGTCCAGCGGGCGGGGCGTGGAAGTGAAGTTTTGCAGCGGCGTGCGGAACTTGCCCGACCAGTTCACGGTGTCCTCGTCCCACAGCTTGCGGAGCAGGCTGTAGTTTTCGATGGCCAGTTCCACGCCGTCCTGGATGTTCTTCCCGAACCAGGGGTACACCGGAGCGGTGTTGCCACGGCCCAGGACCAGGTCCACGCGGCCGTCTGCCAGGTGCTGGAGCATGGCGAAGTCCTCGGCGATCTTGACCGGGTCGTTGGTGGTGATCAGCGTGGTCGCCGTGGACAGAATGATCCGCTCCGTCTGGGCGGCGATGTAGGCCAGCGTGGTGGTGGGGGAGGAGGAGAAGAACGGCCGGTTGTGGTGCTCGCCGAGCGCGTACACATCCATGCCGATTTCCTCGACCTTTTTGGCGATGGCCACCGAGGCCTTGATGCGCTCGTGTTCCGTGGGAGTCCGGCCCGTGGTGGGGTCGGTGGTGATGTCACTGACGCTGAAAACACCGATCTGCATGGTGTGCCTTTCCGTTGCGTGCCCGGTTCATTGATTTAACAGTAAACCAATTTAGATGCATTTGCATCTACTGTCCCGTGCAACGCGTTTTGCCGCCAATTATTCCCGGCGGCAGCGCGGGCTTTAGCCCGCCTGCTCCGGCCCGCCGTTGGCTGCCCGCCGCCCGCTGACTTTGGGCACCATGCCCGTGGTCCAGTCCCGGAACTCCTCCTCGACATCGGATGCGGCCGCGAACTCAGGACGGCGCTTCAGTTCGCGCATCAGGTCCTTCTTTTCGCGCCGGCCCTCCACCAGTCGGTACAGCACGGGTACCAGCACCAGCGTCAGGGCGGTGGAGGAGACCAGCCCGCCAACAACGACGACGGCAAGCGGCTGGGAGATAAAGCCGCCTCCTCCGGTGAGCCCCAGGGCCATCGGCGTCAGGGCGAAGACGGTGGCCAGCGCGGTCATCAGGATGGGCCGCAGGCGCTGGCGCGCGCCGTGGGTGATGGCGTCCTGGACGTTCATCGCGGGCCGGCCCTCTCCAGGCCGGCGGTACTGGTTGATGAGGTCAATGAGCACGATGGCGTTGGTCACCACGATGCCCACCAGCATCAGCATGCCGATCAGCGAGGGGAGCCCCAGCGGGACGCCCGTCACCAGCAGCAGCGCCACCGCTCCGGTGGCCGCGAAGGGAACTGAGACCAGAAGGATCAGCGGCTGGACGAGGGACTTGAACGTGGCCACCATGATCACGTAGACGATGGCGATCGCGGCCAGCAGCGCCAGGCCCAGCTGGCGGAACGATTCGGCCTGCTGCGTGGTGGCGCCGCCCAGCTCCGCAGTGACGCCCGCAGGCAGATCGACGCCCCGGAGGCGCTTTTCCACTTCGGCGCTCACGGCACCAAGGTTGGAGCCCGACGGCGTCACCGACACCTTGGCGGTCCGCTGGCCATTGCTCGCAGTGATGCTCACCGGGACATCCACCTGCTCCACGCTGGCGATGCTGCCGAGCCGGACCGGCCCCCGGGCGCCGGGCAGCGCGATGCCACGGACCGCTTCGATGCTGGTGAACTGGGTCCCCTTGCCGATCCGCACCGGGAAATCAGTAGTGCCGATACGCACCTCACCGGCCGGCACCGGGCTGATGGTGGAGGCGAGCACGCCTGCCACCTGTTCCTCGTTGAGTCCGGCTGCCACCGTCCTGGCCCGGTCCACCCGGATCTGGACCACCGGCTGGCCCTCGGCCAGGTTGGTCGCCACCTCGCTGGTGCCGGGCGTGCCCTCCATCGCGGCCATCATGGCCTCGCTTGCGGTCCGGAGGTCCGCCGTCGTTGCCGCCTTCAGGGTGATGTCCACGGTGGACGATGTGCCGAACCCGCCCTGTTGGGTTCCCACCGATACCTTGCCCGAACCGGGCACCTCGGCCAGTTCAGCGCGGACCGTCTCCTGCAGCTCGTCCTGGTCCGCTTTCTCGTCCGTGACCACGGTGAAAGTGGAGTTGGACGATCCCGTGGAGACGAGGGCGGCAAAGCCTGCCTGGGCGTTGCCGGACGTGACCTGGATGTCCTTGATGCCGTCGATGGTCCGCAGCTTCTCCTCCAGCCGGACGGCGGCGGCGCTGGTATCCGCCAGGCTGGTACCCGCGGGAAGGACCTGCCGGACGGTCATGCTGTTTTGTCCTGAGCCGCCCAGCAGGTTCGTGGCCAGCAGCGGCGTCATGGCGGCGGTGGCTCCCAGCACCAGGGCCGCGGCGACCAGCGTGACCACAGGGTGTTTCTGGGTGGTGCGGAGGATGGGCAGGTAGCCGCGCTGGAGCCTGCTCCGCTGTTCGGCGGCCAGTGCCTTGGCACGGGCTTCCGCAGCGTACGCGCGGGCCCCGGGGGTTCCGGGGGGAAACCCGACGGCGGCCCCCGGGTTTTTGAGGAACCAGTATGCCAGCACGGGGACGATGGTCAGCGAGACCAGCAGCGAGGCGAGCAGCGCCATGGTCACCGTCAGGGCGAACGGGCGGAACAGTTCGCCGGCCAGTTCCCCGACGAACGCGATCGGCAGGAAGACCGCCACGGTGGTCAGCGTCGACGCGGTGATGGCGCCGGCCACCTCGCGGATGGCGGTGAGGATGGCCGTGACCTTGTCCTCGCCGTAGGTGAGGTGGCGCTTGATGTTCTCAATGACCACGATCGAATCGTCCACCACGCGGCCGATGGCGATGGTCAGCGCGCCCAGGGTGAGGATGTTGAGCGAGTAGCCGGTGGCGGAAAGTCCGATGAACGTCACCAGGAGGGACAGGGGGATGGATACGGCGGTGACCAGGGTGGACCGGGTGGACATCAGGAACACCAGGATGACGGCCACGGCGAAGCCGAGGCCCAGGAGGCCTTCCGTGGTCAGGTCCTTGATGGACTTCTCGATGAAGGGCGCCTGGTCAAAGACGGGGGTGAATTTCGCGTTGGAGCCGAGTTCGGCTTCGAGTTCAGCCAGGGAGTCACGGACGGCGTGGGAAATGGCCACGGTGTCCCCCTCGGGCTTCTTGGTGACCGATACCGCGAGTGTCTCCTCGCCATTTGTCCGGGTGATGGAGGTCCGCCCGTCGTCCTGGATTGAGACATCGGCCACCGAACCGATGGTGGCCGCCTTCTTTGCCCCGGAGAGTGGAAGCGCCCGGATCGCTTCGATGGAGTCCACCGGGCTGCCCACCTGCAGCGAGAGCGTCTTGCCCTTTTCCTCAAGCGTCCCGGCGGGGATGAGCGCCCCGTTGTTGGACAGTGCGTCGCGGATGGCGCTGAGGCCGGTACCGGCCGCGGCCATCTCCCTGGTCCTCGGCAGGATCTCGATGTGCTGGGTGGCGCCGCCCGTGACGTCGGCGCCCCGGACGCCGTCGATCTTCTGCAGCCGCGGCACGCTCAGCCGCTGGAGGTCCGCATTGAGCTCACTGAGCGGCTTGTCCGAGGACACCGCCAGAAAGACGATGGGGAAGTCGCTGATGTTGCCGGCGATGGCCTGCGGCTGGACGTCCTCCGGCAGGGTCCGCTTGGCATTGGAGATGGCCCGGTCGATCTGGTTCCGGGCACGGTCAAGGTCCGAGCCATAGGTGAAGGCCAAGGTGATCCGGGAGACGCCGTCGCGCGACGTGGAGGAGGTGGATTCCAGCCCCTCCACGCCGTTCAGTGCGGTTTCCAGGGGAGCGCTTACCTGCTTGTCCACCACTTCCGGTGACGCACCCGGCATGGCTGTGAGCACCGTAATCTGCGGGAACTCGATGGAGGGAATGAGTTCCTGTTTCAGCGAGGACATGGTGATCACGCCGAAGACGGAGGCAAAGACGGTGATCAGTGCGATCAGGGCCCGGTTTGCGAGTGAAAGGTGTGCCAGCCGGAACATCGCATGCTCTCCTGGTGGTGGTCAGAAGCTGGCGGAAACGCTTTCCAGCTGGAGGGATTTGGCCGTAGCCTTTTCAAGCTCCACGGCGAGGTCCGGATTCTCATCCAGCTTCACCCCGTAGCCGGGCATCATGTCCTTCAGCTTGGACTGCCAGCCCTTGAAGTTCCGGGGGAACGTCTTTTGCAGCAGCTCAATCATGATGGGCACCGCAGTGGATGCACCGGGGGATGCGCCCAGCAATGCTCCGATGGAACCGTCGCGGCTGGCGATCACCTCGGTGCCGAACTGCAGGACGCCGCCCTTCTGCGGGTCCTTCTTGATGATCTGTACACGCTGGCCGGCGGTGATCAGTTCCCAGTCGCCGTCGCGGGCTTCGGGGTAGTACTCCCGCAGGGCTTCCACCTTGTCGCCGTGGCGCTTGGCCACCTCCTTGATGAGGTATGCGGTGAGGTCCATGTTGTCCTTGGCCACCGCCAGCATGGGGATGATGTTCCCCGGCCGGATGGACAGAGGCAGGTCCAGGTAGGAGCCGTTCTTGAGGAAGTTGGTGGAGAAGCCGGCGTAGGGACCGAAGAGGAGGGACCGCTTGCCGTTGACGTAGCGGGTGTCCAGGTGCGGCACCGACATGGGGGGAGCGCCCACCGATGCCTGCCCGTAAACCTTGGCACTGTGCTGGGCAGCGATGGTCTCGTCCGTGCAGCGGAAGAACTGCCCGGACACCGGGAATCCGCCATAGCCCTTGCTCTCCGGGATGCCCGAGGCCTGCAGCAGGTGGAGTGCGCCGCCGCCGGCACCCACGAACACAAACCTGGCATGGATCTTGCCGTGCTCGCCGGAACGCGGGTATTTCAGGGAGAGGTCCCAGCCGCCGTCGGCCGCCCGGGAAATGCCGGTGACATCGTGGCCGTAGTTGACCTCCACGCCGTTCTTGCCGAGGTAAGTGGTCAGTTCACGGGTCAGCGCCCCGAAGTCGACGTCCGTGCCCTCGGCGGCGCGGGTAGCGGCGATGCGCTGCTTGGGGTCGCGCCCCTTGACGATCAGCGGCGCCCACTTGGCGATCTGGCCGTGGTCCTCGGAGTAATCCATGCTCCGGAACAGGGTGTGGGACTTCAGCGCCTCGTAGCGGGTCTTGAGGAACCGGGTGTGGTCCTCGCCGATGACGAAGCTCATGTGCGGAACCGTATTGATGAAGCCCTTGGGCGAACCGATCAGGTTCCGGTCCACCAGATGGGACCAGAACTGGCGGGAAAGCTGGAACTGCTCGTTGATGTGCAGCGCCTTGGCGGGGTTCACCGAGCCGTCCTTGGCCGCGGGGGAGTAGTTGAGCTCGCAGAGGGCGGCGTGGCCGGTGCCGGCGTTGTTCCAGGGCCCGGAGCTTTCCAGTCCTGGCTCGTCCAGCCGTTCGAAGAGCGAAATGGTCCAGTCAGGCTCCAGCTGCTTGAGGAAAGCCCCCAGCGTGGCGCTCATGATGCCTCCGCCAATCAGGACGACGTCGGCATGAGGGGTCTTGGAAATGAAGGTCACGATCAGTCTCCGATTGCAGCGGCTCTGGCTGTCACAGAATATCCCCGCCCGGCGGACATACTGAAATTGAGCCGGTCCGTCAAGGCTTTAGCTGGACCTTCGTGAAAACTTCATGCAGCACCGGAGACGCCGGGTAGCTGATGACCCGGTCCGAGAGGGCCAATGCCGAGATAGGGAATGCGATCGGGACGGCCGGGACTGTGGCCGCTATCTGCTCGTTGATGGTGTGGTACAGCTCATCCCGCTCGTCGCCCTGGGGCAGTCCCCGGGCCCGGTTGATCTTGGCGAAGACCTGCGGATCCTGGTAGCCAAACTCGCCGTTCTTCTCACCGAAGAGCGGGCCCACGAAGTTGTCTGCGTCTGAATAGGAGCCGTTCCATCCGAGGAGGTGCAGCGCGTGGTCGCCGGCCGACTGAACGTCCTGGAGGTAGCCTTCGGACCACTCCACGGGAACGGGGCGGATGTTCAGCCCTGCGGCCGTGAGCTGGCGGCTGATCTCGGCATACACCTTCTCCGGCGTGGGCAGGTAGGGCCGCGTGACGTTAAGCGGATAGTAGAACTTCAGCGGCTCGCCCGCGTAGCCGGCGTCCTGGAGGTACTGCTTCGCCTTCGCCAGGTTATGCCCCAGCTCAGGCGCGTCGTTGTTAAACCCGCTGATCTTGGGCGGGACGAATTGTGTCGCTTTGCCGGTGTTATCGATGAAGAAGCGGCGGATCAGTGTTTCCTTGTCGATCGCCATCTCGATCGCCTGCCGCACCTTGAGTTTTCGCAGCACCGGGATCTCCTGGTTGATTCCCACATACATGACGGAGAACGGATCCCGCTGGACAATCTGTTTGCCCCGCTTGACCAGCTGGTCGAAGTTTCCGACGGTGACGGCGTCATAGCCGTCGATCGTGCCGTCCAGGAGGGCTTGCAGGCGTGACTGGGGGTGGGTGTACGCCTTGAAGTTAATGGTGGCTATCTGGCCGCGGTCGCCCCAGTAGGCATCGTTGGTGGCGAGCGTGACACTTGCTTCGTCCCAGGCGGCCAGCCTGAAAGGCCCGGTGCCCACGGGGCGGGTGGCGAATCTGGAGAGCCGCTGGCCGCCGCGGTCCTGGTCCAACACGTCTGCGGTGTCCTTGGCGAGAGCCGCAGGGGAGGCGATCGCGAACGCCGGCAGGGTCAGCGCCTGGAGGAATGCGGTAAAGCGCTGGGTCAGGTCGATCCGCACCGTGTGTGCCGACACCGCCGTGCAGCTCTTGAAGATCGAAAGCCCCGGGTCATCAGCGTGCGCCTTGAACACGCCTTTAAAGGAGATGCCCGGGGCCTGGTCGCGAAGGGCGCTCGGCAGGCCAAACCAGCGGTTGAAGTTAGTACACACGGCTTCGGCATTAAAAGGAGTGCCGTCCTGGAAAGTGACATCTGTGCGGAGCTTGAACGTGTAGGAACGGCCCTCGTCGGATTCGCTCCACTCCGTGGCGAGGAGGGGGGTGGGCTGGCCGGTGGTCTGGTCCACCCCCACCAGGCCCTCCATGATCTGGCGGGTGATGCGTTGGGACTCCACGTCGTTGGAGAGTGCGGGGTCCAGGCCGAGCGGTTGCGCTGCCGTTCCGAAGTTGAAGGTTGCGGTGGGCCGGGGCCCCGCAGAGGGGTCAGCGGCGCCGGACGACGGCGACGGGCCGGGCGAGCCGGTGCACGACGTTGCGCCCAGCGCCAGGAAGGCGGCTCCGGTCAGGAGGACAGTCCGCCGCGATGTACTGCTGGGCACTCGTTTACCACCTCGGGATGTTCCGGCTCCGCCGCCTGCGGGCCGGACCCCAGTCTAATTGACGCAGCTTGGCGGGTCCCGGCCTGTCGGCCGGGACCCGCCTCAGGAGCCGTGGTGTGGGTCCTATTTGGGCATCAGGACGGAGTCCACCAGGTATACGGTGGCGTTCTTGGTCTGGACGCCGCCGCAGACCACGTTGGCGTTGTCCACCTTGAGGTTGTCTCCACTGCCGGTCACGGTCACCGAACCGCCCTGGACCGTGGCGTGCGTGCCCGCGATGTCATCCGGAGTGATCTGGCCGGGGACTACGTGGTAGGTCAGGATCTTGCTCAGGAGGGCATCGTCCGTCTTCAGGGTCTCGATGGTGGCGGCATCGATTTTGGCGAAGGCGTCGTCCACCGGTGCGAAGACCGTAAATTCGCCGCCGTTGAGGGTGTCCACCAAGTCAACCTTGGGGTTCAGCTTGCCGGAGACGGCTGCCGTGAGCGTGGTGAGGATCGGGTTGTTGGAGGCTGCAACAGCTACGGGGTCCAGGGCCATGCCCTCCACGGAGCCGGCACCGGTGGGAACCTGCTCGGCGTAGGCGGCGCAGCCGGGGCCGACCAGGTTGGCGGCCGGATCCATCATGTCGGCGCTGGCCGAGGCTGAAGGGGCAGTGGTGGCCGCCGGCGTCTCTGCCGGGGCTGAGGACTCCGCGGTGCTGGATCCGCCACAGGCGGTCAGGCTGAGCAGTGCGGCGGCTGCAACGCCTGCGACCGAGAAAGTTGTGCGCTTGATGGTCTGCATTTCGGATCTCCTTGGTTTGTGGCATGTGCCTGCCGCGGACCGGTGTCCGCAGCGTTGATCTGGCCGGTGGACATCTGCCGCGTGGCTGATGTCTCACTGGGTATTCGGCCGATGCGCGGCTGCGGATGGGTGGATGCCAAGGAGTTTTTCGGTGCGCTGTCGAAAACGCAGAACACCCCCGGCCCGAAGGCTGGGGGTGTTCTGTCACAATGTGCGCAAGGGGGGACTTGAACCCCCACGCCCGAAGGCACAGGAACCTAAATCCTGCGTGTCTGCCAATTTCACCACTCGCGCAAAGCTTGCCGCTTTTCAGACGCGCGCCCAAACGCACGACGGCGGAAGCCAGTCTCCATTGTAACGTCGCCCGGGGTCCGGAACAGTTAACTGTCGAGGCCCAGGTCCCGGCGGAGTTTGGCGACGTGCCCCGTGGCCCGGACGTTGTACTGGGCCAGGGCAACCCTTCCGTCCGAGTCCACGACGACGGTGGACCGGATAAGCCCCTCGTACGTCTTTCCGTAGTTCTTCTTCTCTCCCCACACGCCGTAGGCCTCAGCCACGGCGTGGTCTGCATCGGACAGCAGCGGGAAGGTCAATGCTTCCTTTTCCGCGAATTTGGCAAGCTTGGCCACGGGATCGGGGGAAATTCCCAGGACGTCGTATCCGGCTGCCTGCAGGGATGCCAGGCTGTCCCGGAAGTCGCACGCCTGCTTGGTGCACCCGGGCGTGGAGGCTGCCGGGTAAAAGTACACAATGGTGCTCCGGCCGTTGCCGGGGGCGAGGCTGACATCCTTACCGGCGGAGTCCGTGAGCGTGAACGCCGGTGCCTGGTCACCGGTAAGAAGTCTTTCAGCCATTGTTTTTCTCCTGGTTGCTGGGGTGACACACCAGCCTAGTAACGGGTGTTCGACTGTGCCAATCGGCATTTCGCTATACTGGCTTGTATGCCTGATATGGATCACTGGCCCACGGGGCGCCTCTTGTCCACTGCTGCGCGCCTCGTTGAACACTCATGGAATGAAAAACTTGCCGCGATCGGGCTGACCCATGCGGGCGTCATTGCCATCGAAGTTCTGGAAGCCCAGGGTCCCATGACGCAGGCGCAGCTCGCCCAGTACGTCCGGGTCCAGGCCCAGACGATGGGCAAGACCCTCAGCAGGCTCGAAGCCCATGGCCACATTGCCCGGGTACGCAGCACCTCGGACCGCCGGAGCCACGTTGTGTCGCTGACCGAACGCGGCAAGGAAGCAGTTGCAGCCGCAGTGGAGATGGAACGCTCCGTGCTGGCCTCCGCATCCATCGACCCGGAAGTCCTCCGGCAGGAACTCCAGGCCGTGGTCCGCGAGCTGGCCAGCCAGTTCGGTTCCACGCCGGCCAACGCGGCACTGGTGGACAATACGCCTTAAAAGTTCCGGTCTCCAAGTCATCCAGCGCGGTCCCACGAGAGGGCCGCACGACGCGACCCCGGCCCAGGCCGGAGGCCGCGTTTTTGTTTCCGCCCGGTGTTGTTCCGCTGGTGGAAGGGCGTGCAGTTCAGCGCTTCTTCCCGGACACGGAACAATCAGAAAACAAAACAACCCCTGGCCTGCGTTTCCGCCGGCCAGGGGTTGTTTTTCCTTTGGTGCACCCCCCGGGACTTGAACCCGGAACCCATTGATTAAGAGTCAATTGCTCTGCCAATTGAGCTAGAGGTGCATCTTCTTTGCTTTGCTCACCGGGGCTTTTGTTTCCCCGTTGTTCTCCGCAACGACATGAAACTCTACACGAACTTTTCGCCCATGTGAAATCGGCGGGCCGGGTGCCTGCCGCATCAGCCTGCAGGCCCTAAAACAACCGCGAAATCAGGGTTTTGGTTGTTGGTGAGCAGCCAGAAACCACCCTCTGGGGTCCGCACCACGTCCCGGATCCGCCCATACATTCCTGTGAAATGGGCCACAGGTTTTCCGGCCTCGGTGCCGGAAAGGGGGATGGTCCAAAGCCGCTGCCCGCGCAGGGCGCCAACATAGGCCGTGGAGCCCGCGATCTCGAGTCCGCTGGGCGAGGCATCGCTGGTGGGCCAGACTACTTTGGCGTCCTGGAACTCCGGCCTGCCGGGTGCCCCGGTGACCTCCGGCCACCCGTAGTTGGCGCCCGGCAGGATCAGGTTCAGTTCGTCGTCCACGTCCGGCCCGAACTCAGTGGCCCACAACCGCCCGTCGGTGTCCCACGCCAGCCCTTGGACGTTTCGATGGCCAAGGCTGTAGACGGCGTTGCCGAACGGATTGCCGGGCGCCGGGCCACCGTCCGGTGTGAGCCGGAGAATTTTCCCGCCCAGCGCCGCAGGGTCCTGGGGCTGGTCGCGGCGCTGCGAGTCTCCGGTGCCCACATAGAGGTAGCCGTCCGGCCCGAAGCGGATGCGGCCTCCGTTGTGTGTCGCGGCCTTGGGGATGCCGGCAAATACCACCTCGGGGGCGCCGAGGGACAGCGCGCCGTTGCCGGAGTCCGCCAGGCGAAGCCGCACCACGCGGTTGTCCGCGTCGGAGGTGAGGTATGCGTAGAGCAGCCTGTCCGTGGCGAACCCGGGGGAGAGTGCCAGCCCCAACAGGCCGCCTTCTCCGGCAGGTGCCACGCCCGGGACCGTACCGATAAGGGTGGCGTCAGCTCCGCGCACGGCCTTCAGCGCGGCGGTGCCGCGTTCGGAAACGACGGCGGTACCGTCGGGCAGGAATACCCCGGACCATGGGATGTCGAGCCGCAGGTCCAGCCGGCCGGCGACCCGGACGGCGCCGCCGGACCGGGATGCGTTCGAGCTGGCGGCCGGGGAACTGCCAGCTGCCGCCACCGGGCTGGTCCCGGACGCGGATGGAACCGTGGCTCCGGGACGTTGTGTTGGCGCCGCGTCCGGGCTGCTGCAGGCGGCAAGGAGGAAGAGAAGAGCCGCGGCCACCATGGGCCCTGTGCCGTTGGCGCGCCCGGTGCGGATCATGGGTGCGTAGCGGGCGTGGATCCCGAAGCGGGCCGGCGCTGCACGTGGAAGGCCCTAAAGCCGCTGCCTGCGCGGTGCCCGGAAACCGGCTGCTTCCGCGTGGGCGGCAGACTCGAACCACACCTCAGCACGGGCTTCCCCATATCCGGGGTGGTCCTCGTCGTAGTAGACCATGTCCGTGGCTACGCCTTTGACGGGGTAGCCCGCAGGGCCCGTTCCGTCCGTACTGGCGGCGACAGAGCCGGCGCCGTACGGCTCGTCGGCCGCCAAGTGACCGGCAGGCTCCGGCTGTGCTGCATTGCCCGGTTCATCCTGGATCCGGTCAGTGCCGGTCTCCACAAGCGCAGAAGACTGCGTCCGGTCCATGGTTTCTGCGGCAGCCGCGCCGTCGGGAACGTCGGCGACGGCGTGGTGGTGACCCGCGCCGTCGGGAACGTCGGCGACGGCGTGGTGGTGACCTGCGCCGTCGCGCGCGTCTTCCTCGAGTGCGGCCGACTCGGCGCCCGGAAGCGTGGGCGCATGGCGGTCCGTGTACTCGGCGTGATGCACGGGAGCAGCAGTGTGGGTCGGTTCCCCGCCCGGGGTCGGGACCGTGCCTGTGCCCGCCCCGGGAATGTCCCCCGTAGCGCCGGGCGCACTGCCTTCGGACCACTGGGTTTCCCATTCGCTGCCCGGCCGGCCGCCGCCCGTCGCCGCGTCCGCAGGCTCCTCTGCCGTTGTGGGTGCGACAGGTTCCGCAGGAACGCCGAAGCCGGCCGCGCCCGGAAGTCCGGTGGTTGCCGCTGCCTCAGCAGAGGGAGCAGCGCCTCCGCGGGAGAGGGCACCGTCGGCGTGCGCCGCCGGGGCATCATCGTGGCCGGGCCGGGCGGAGGAGGAACTGCTGCGGTTCAGCAGCCACCACACGACGGCCACTGCAACGGCGATGAGAATGATCCAGAGAACGATGTCCATGGCAAGCCCTTCTGTTTGGATGGAACGGTAGCCTCCACCCCGACGCTACGTCGGGCACCCACTGCTGTCCAGAGAGGACGCCGGGGCCCGCGTTGTTGAGCACACCCGCGGTTTGGGCTGTGCTGACGGTAGCCTCGCTACATGGACTTCAAGCGCCTGCAGATCCTGCGCGAATTGGCGGACCGGGGAACGGTCGGGGCCGCCGCCGAGGCCCTCCACGTCACCCCTTCCGCGGTATCGCAGCAATTGCGCACCCTCCAGGACGAACTGGGCGTCGCGCTTATCGAAAAATCCGGCCGCGGCGTCCGGCTGACCGAAGCGGGCCGGGCCATGGCCACTGCTGCCGCTGAGGTTTCCACCGCGATGGCGAAGGCCGAAGCGACCATCGACACTTACCGCCAGGGCTGGCAGGCGCATATCCGGGCGGCGTTCTTTCCCAGTGCAGCCGAAATGTTCCTGCCCGGGCTGCTGAACCGGGTCAAGGCAGTGCCCGGCCTCCAGCTCGAAGCCTGCCTGGAAGACCCGGGCGTTTCCGGCTTCCCTGAGCTCGTGGCCGACTATGACATCGTCCTGGCCCACAGTGTGGACGGTCCGGATGTGTTCTCCCGGCAGGGAGTGACGGTGGTACCCCTGTTGAAGGAACCACTGGACGTTGCGGTTCCGGCCGGCCACCCCCTTGCCGGCAAAACCAGGCTGACCGCAAAGGACGTGGTGGGCTACCCCTGGCTGGGAGTGCCGGAGGGCTTTCCCTTCGACGCGGTGTTCCGGGAAATCGAGCAGCAGGCGGGAAGCAGTGCGGTGCAGGCCCAGCGGTTCCCGGACCTGCGGGTCCTGGAAGCGCTGGTGAGTGCCGGGCACGGGCTTTCCCTGTTGCCCCGTTACACCGCCACGGGCAACCAGGGGCGGGGCTTCGTGCTGCGGCCACTCGAAGGAGTTGCGGCCCGCCGCAGCATCGTTGCGCTGGTCCGTGCGGACATTGCTGAACGGACCTCCGTCCGCGACGTCCTCGCGATGCTCTCTTGGGAAGCGAAAGCCGTTGAGCAGGGGAGTGGAACGTGACGGCGGCCACCGCGCACGGTCCCGGCACGTCCGTAGTGTCCAAATTGTGGGACGTCAGTCCACTATTTGATAGAAATATTCCGGATATTACGGCGTTCGCCGCTTTTCCGTCCTGGTGCGCGCGGGCGGAGCCCTAGACTTTCCCCTATGAGTGAGACCACCATCGCAACCGACAACAAGCCTGACATCAAACCCCGTAGCCGGGTCGTAACCGACGGAATCCACGCTGCACCCGCACGTGGCATGTTCCGGGCGGTCGGCATGGGGGACGACGACTTCGCGAAGCCCCAGGTCGGTGTCGCGAGCTCGTGGAATGAAATCACTCCTTGCAACCTCTCCCTTAACCGGCTGGCCCAGGGCGCCAAGGAAGGCGTCCACGCCGGCGGCGGTTTCCCCATGCAGTTCGGCACCATCTCCGTCTCCGACGGCATCTCCATGGGACACGAGGGCATGCACTTCTCCCTCGTGTCCCGCGAAGTCATCGCAGACTCCGTGGAAACCGTCATGCAGGCTGAGCGCATTGACGGATCCGTGCTGCTGGCCGGCTGCGACAAGTCGCTTCCCGGCATGCTCATGGCCGCCGCCCGCCTGGACCTGTCCAGCGTGTTCCTCTACGCCGGCTCCATCATGCCCGGCTGGGTCAAGCTTGAGGACGGCTCCGAAAAGGAAGTCACCCTCATCGACGCCTTCGAAGCCGTGGGCGCCTGCGCCGCGGGCAAGATGAGCATGGAGGACCTGACCCGGATCGAAAAGGCCATCTGCCCCGGTGAAGGTGCCTGCGGCGGCATGTACACCGCCAACACCATGGCCTGCATCGGTGAGGCCCTGGGCATGTCCCTGCCCGGCTCCGCAGCCCCGCCCTCGGCAGACCGCCGTCGAGATGAGTTCGCCCGCAAGTCCGGCGAAGCCGTGGTCAACCTGCTGCGCCAGGGCATCACCGCCCGGGACATCATGACCAAGAAGGCCTTCGAGAACGCTATCGCCGTCACCATGGCATTCGGCGGCTCCACCAACGCCGTGCTCCACCTCCTTGCCATCGCCCGCGAAGCCGAAGTCGAGCTGACGCTGGACGACTTCAACCGCATCGGCGACAAGATCCCGCACCTTGGCGACCTCAAGCCCTTCGGCCGCTACGTGATGACGGACGTCGACAAGATCGGCGGCGTGCCGGTCATCATGAAGGCACTGCTCGACGCCGGCCTGCTGCACGGGGACTGCCTCACCGTCACGGGCAAGACCGTCGCCGAAAACCTCGAGGCGATCAACCCGCCGGACGTTGACGGCAAGATCCTGCGCGCGCTGGACAATCCGATCCACAAGACCGGCGGCATCACCATCCTGCACGGCACCATGGCCCCGGAAGGCGCGGTCGTGAAGAGCGCCGGCTTCGACGCCGACGTCTTTGAGGGCACCGCCCGCGTCTTCGAGCGTGAACAGGGCGCCCTGGACGCGCTGGACAACGGCCGGATCAAGGCCGGAGACGTCGTCGTCATCCGCTACGAAGGCCCCAAGGGCGGCCCGGGCATGCGCGAAATGCTCGCCATCACCGGCGCCATCAAGGGTGCCGGGCTGGGCAAGGACGTCCTGCTCCTCACCGACGGCCGGTTCTCCGGCGGCACCACGGGCCTGTGCATCGGGCACGTTGCGCCGGAAGCGGTCGACGGCGGCCCCATCGCCTTCGTCAAGGACGGCGACAGGATCCGGGTGGACATCGCCGCGCGCAGCTTCGACCTGCTGGTGGACGACGCCGAACTCGAGGCCCGCAAGGTGGGCTGGGAGCCGCTTCCGGCACGTTACACCAAGGGTGTCCTGGCCAAATACGCCAAGCTGGTGCACAGCGCCAGCACGGGCGCATACTGCGGGTGACGCGCGGGCCCGAAGCCTTCGGCGGGGGATGGTGCCCGCCTGGGGCGGAAGGGCCCAATAAGGGGTGATCCAATGGGCCCCGGGCTGACGGCGCCCGCGCCGGACGTTCGGGGTTCGGATCACCCCGTGGACAACGGCGTCCACATGGTGAGATGGGCCCGGTCTTCGTTGACACCTGTCTCAGCCAGAGGGAAAACTGAACGCATGACCTTCGTTATCGGCACCGTCGTCGTACTTACCAAGCGCGTGGCACACTAGCCCCGGTAACGAACCGTCACGCGCGAACCCCTCGAAGAGCCGTCAGGCTGAGGGGTTTTTTTATTCCCCGCAGTTCCACGAAACAAGATGATCCACAAGGAAGAGTCCGATGAGCAAAGGATCGCCGATCAGCCCCTCGCTGATGGCCGCCAAGTCCGCCGGAGCCCCCAAGGCTTCGGACCGTGCCGACCGGATGGCTGACAACGCCGCCGTCGCCGACCTTGCTGCCGCCTCTCCTGTCCTTGGGCCGAACAACGTTGTACCCCCAACGGTGATGACCGGCTCGCAAGCTATTGTCCGTTCGCTCGAAGAACTCGGCGTCGACGATATTTTCGGTTTGCCCGGTGGCGCGATCCTGCCCACCTACGACCCCTTGATGGCCTCCAGCATGAATCACGTGCTGGTCCGTCATGAACAGGGAGCCGGCCACGCCGCGCAAGGCTACGCCATGGTTACCGGCCGGGTGGGCGTCTGCATCGCCACCTCCGGCCCGGGAGCCACCAACCTCGTTACCGCCATCATGGATGCCCACATGGACTCCGTGCCGATGGTGGCCATCACCGGCCAGGTGTCCAGCGGCGTCATTGGCACCGATGCTTTCCAGGAGGCGGACATCGTGGGCATCACCATGCCCATCACCAAGCATTCCTTCCTGGTGACCGACCCCAACGACATCCCGCATGTCATGGCCGAGGCCTTCCACCTGGCCTCCACCGGCCGCCCCGGCCCCGTCCTGGTGGACGTGGCCAAGGACGCCCAGGTGGGCCAGATGACCTTCTCGTGGCCGCCGAAGATCGACCTGCCCGGCTACCGCCCCGTGACCCGCGGCCACAATAAGCAGGTGCGCGAAGCCGCCAAGCTGATTGCCGCTTCCAGCAAGCCGGTCCTGTACGTGGGCGGCGGCGTGGTGAAGGCCCACGCCTCCGCCGAGCTTATGGCCCTGGCGGAAGCAACCGGAGCTCCCGTGGTCACCACCCTGATGGCCAAGGGAGTTTTCCCGGACTCGCATCCCCAGCACGTGGGCATGCCCGGCATGCATGGCAGCGTCTCCGCCGTCACCGCGCTCCAGCAGGCCGACCTCCTGATTACCCTGGGCGCCCGCTTCGACGACCGCGTCACCGGTGTCCTGAAGACCTTCGCGCCCACGGCCAAGGTCATCCACGCGGACATCGACCCCGCCGAAATCTCCAAGAACCGCACCGCCGATGTCCCTATCGTCGGCTCCGTCAAGGAGATCATCCCCGAGCTGACGGACGCGGTCCGCGCACAGTTCGAGGCGGCCGGCACCCCTGACCTGACCACCTGGTGGGCCTTCCTGAACAACCTCAAGGAGACCTACCCCCTCGGCTGGACCGAGCCGGACGACGGCCTCACTGCCCCGCAGAAGGTCATTGAGCGCATCGGCGCCCTTACCGGACCTGAAGGCGTGTATGTCGCGGGTGTGGGCCAGCACCAGATGTGGGCCGCGCAGTTCATCAAGTATGAGCGCCCGCATGCCTGGCTGAACTCCGGCGGCGCCGGCACCATGGGATACGCCGTTCCGGCCGCCATGGGCGCCAAGGTGGGGGAGCCGGACCGTGTGGTCTGGGCCATCGACGGCGACGGCTGCTTCCAGATGACCAACCAGGAGCTGGCCACCTGCGCCATCAACAAGATCCCCATCAAGGTTGCCGTCATCAACAACTCCTCGCTGGGCATGGTGCGCCAGTGGCAGACGCTCTTCTACGAAGGCCGTTACTCCAACACAGACCTCAACACCGGCCACGACACCGTCCGCATCCCGGACTTCGTTAAACTGGGCGAGGCCTACGGCTGTGCGTCCTTCCGGTGTGAACGCGACGAGGACATCGATGCCACCATCCAGAAGGCCCTCGAAATCAATGACCGACCGGTGGTCATCGACTTCGTGGTGAGCCCCAACTCCATGGTGTGGCCGATGGTGCCCGCCGGCGTGAGCAACGACCAGATCCAGGTTGCCCGCAACATGACCCCGGAATGGGAAGAGGAGGACTAGGCCATGAGCCGTCACACACTGTCCGTGCTGGTGGAGGACAAGCCGGGTGTCCTGACCCGGGTAGCCAGCCTCTTCGCCCGCCGCGCCTTCAACATCAACTCCCTGGCCGTCGGCCCCACGGAGGTCCCGGGCGTGTCCCGGATGACCGTCGTGGTCGACGCCGACGGCGACCTGATCGAACAGGTCACCAAGCAGCTCAACAAGCTGATCAACGTCATCAAGATCGTTGAGCTGACCCCCGAATCTTCCGTACAGCGAGACCACATCCTGGTCAAGGTACGTGCGGATGCCGCAACACGCCTGCAGGTCACCCAGGCTGCAGACCTGTTCCGCGCCTCAGTGGTGGACGTTTCCACCGATTCCGTCGTCATTGAGGCAACCGGCCACCCCGAAAAGCTCACGGCACTGCTCTCGGTGCTTGAGCCCTTCGGCATCCGCGAAATCGTGCAGTCCGGCACCCTGGCCGTTGGACGGGGATCCCGCTCCATGAGTGACCGGGCGCTGCGCTCCGCGTAGGCGCCCGTAACCGCAGCACCACCAGACAAATATCTACACACCACTCAAGAGGAGTTACGCAAGTGACTGAAATGTTCTACGACGACGACGCAGACCTGTCGATCATCCAGGGCCGCAAGGTCGCCATCGTTGGCTACGGATCCCAGGGCCACGCCCACGCACTGAACCTGCGCGATTCCGGCGTCGAGGTCGTCATCGCGCTCAAGGACGGCTCCAAGTCCACGGCCAAGGCAGAAGAAGCCGGCTTCACGGTCAAGAACGTTGCCGACGCCGCCGAATGGGCCGACGTCATCATGATTCTCGCGCCGGACCAGCACCAGCGCGCCATCTACAACGACTCAATCAAGGACAAGCTGACCCCGGGCAAGGCCCTTGCCTTCGCCCACGGCTTCAACATCCGCTTCGGCTACATCCAGGCACCGGAGGGCGTCGACGTCATCCTCGTCGCGCCGAAGGCGCCGGGCCACACCGTCCGCCGCGAATTTGAAGCGGGCCGCGGCATCCCGGACATCATCGCCGTGGAGCAGGACGCTTCCGGCTCCGCCTGGGACCTCGCCAAGTCCTACGCCAAGGCAATCGGCGGCACCCGCGCCGGCGTCATCCAGACCACCTTCACCGAAGAGACCGAGACGGACCTCTTCGGCGAGCAGGCGGTTCTCTGCGGCGGTGTGTCCCAGCTGGTCCAGTACGGCTTCGAGACCCTGACCGAGGCCGGTTACCAGCCCCAGATCGCCTACTTCGAAGTCCTGCACGAGCTGAAGCTCATCGTGGACCTGATGTGGGAAGGCGGCATTGCCAAGCAGCGCTGGAGCGTCTCCGACACCGCAGAGTACGGCGACTACGTCTCCGGCCCGCGCGTCATCACCCCCGAGGTGAAGGAAAACATGAAGGCCGTCCTGGCCGACATCCAGTCCGGCGCGTTCGCCAAGCGGTTCATCGAGGACCAGGACAACGGCGCCGTGGAGTTCAAGGAACTGCGTGCCAAGGCCGAGCAGCACCCCATCGAGGCCGTGGGCCGCGAGCTGCGTTCCCTCTTCTCCTGGCAGCAGCAGGACGTGGACTACGTCGAAGGCTCCGCTGCCCGCTAAGGCAGCCAGCCGTTCGCCACGCCATCGGCGCCGGGGCCGGGTTCACACTTAACAATGTGAGCCCGGCCTTTCCGTCGGCCTAGACTTGTTCCATCCCCAGGACTGCAACGCAGAGGATCAGCCGTGTCAAAACCCGTAGTACTGCTCGCCGAAGAACTTTCCCCCGCCACCGTGGAGGCCCTCGGCCCGGACTTTGAAATCCGCCAGACAGACGGCTCCGACCGTTCCCAGCTCCTCTCGGCGATCACCGACGTTGACGCCATCCTGGTCCGTTCGGCCACCCAGGTGGATGCGGAGGCGATTGCCGCGGCGAAGAACCTGAAAGTCATTGCCCGTGCCGGCGTCGGACTGGACAACGTGGACATCAAGGCGGCCACCCAGGCCGGCGTCATGGTGGTCAACGCGCCCACCTCCAACATCGTTTCCGCCGCCGAGCTCACCGTGGGCCACATCCTGAGCCTGGCCCGCCACATTCCACAGGCGAGTGCCGCCCTCAAGGACGGGGAATGGAAGCGCTCCAAGTACACCGGCATCGAACTGTTCGAAAAGAAGATCGGAATCATCGGCCTCGGCCGGATCGGCGCTCTCGTGGCGGCCCGGCTCAAGGGCTTCGACACCAAGATCCTGGCTTACGATCCCTACATCACCTCTGCCCGGGCCGCCCAGCTCGGCGTGCAGCTGGTCACCCTGGATGAACTCCTGGCCCAGTCCGACTTCATCACCATCCACATGCCCAAGACGCCCGAGACGGTGGGCATGCTGGGCGCGGACGCCTTCAAGAAGATGAAGAACTCCGCCTACGTCATCAACGTGGCCCGCGGTGGCCTGGTGGACGAAGAGGCGCTCTTCACCGCCCTTCAGGACGGCGACATCGCCGGTGCGGGCGTGGATGTGTTCTCCAAGGAACCCAGCACGGACCTGCCCTTCTTCAAACTGGACAACGTGGTGGTCACCCCGCACCTGGGCGCGTCGACCGATGAGGCACAGGAGAAGGCCGGCGTTTCGGTAGCCCGGTCCGTCCGTCTGGCGCTGGCCGGCGAACTGGTGCCGGACGCGGTCAACGTGGCCGGTGGCATCATCGCACCGGACGTACGCCCCGGTATCGCCTTGGTGGAGAAGCTGGGCCGGATCTTCACCGCACTGACTCACGACTCGCTGACGCAGTTCGACGTCGAAGTGGCCGGGGAAATCTCTTCGCTGGACGTCAAGGTCCTCGAACTGGCGGCGTTGAAGGGAATCTTCGCCGACGTGGTGACCGAGCAGGTCTCCTACGTCAACGCCCCGGTCATCGCGGAGCAGCGCGGCATCAACGTCCGCCTCATCACCACCCCGGAGACCGAGTCCTACCGCAACGTCCTGACCCTGCGCGGTGCCCTCAGCGACGGCAGCCAGATCTCAGTGGCCGGTACGCTCACCGGACCCAAGCAGGTGGAGAAGCTCGTGGGGATCAATGGCTTCGAAGTCGAGATTCCCATCAGCGAGCACCTGGTGGTGGTCGCCTACACGGACCGGCCCGGCGTGATCGGCACCATCGGCCACATCCTGGGAATGAACAACATCAATATCGCCGGCATGCAGGTGGCACGCTCGGACGAGGGCGGACAGGTGCTGGCGCTCCTCACCATCGACAGCTCCGTCCCGCAGCAGGTGCTCGATGCCATCAAGGCCGGCATTGGCGCGGACATGGTCCGGGAAGTGGACCTGGAGGACTAAGGAACACCGTGTGGGGGACTCCGGCGCAACGCCGACGGCCTCCTTTCCGGGTGGGCGTGTCCGTCCGGGTCCACGTATGATTGGCCGGTCTGCTTACAATGGCTGGGTCCCGTTCCGGGACCAGGCCCGCAGACCGGCCAATACCTTTTGCACATCCGTCCGTCATCGTCCGTGTCCGCCGGCGGCGGGCATGTCAGTGCGCACGCAAACCAGGTTCCAGGGAGATTAATGAACGCCGTCCAGAGGTTCATCAGAAGCAAAGTGCTGCTGTTGACCGCGGCCATCTTGATCGCAGCCATGTGCTTGTCGGTCCTCGTCCAGGGACAGTCGCAGGCTGCCCTCAACCGGACCGTGGATGAAAATTCACGCGGACTCTACGACGTCCTTGTCCAGACCAACGCAGGCTCGGGTGCGCTGATGCAGCCGGACATCGCCAACGGTTCCGGCGGGATCACCTTCGACCAGCTCGAAGCCATCCGGAACCTTTCCGGAACGTCCGTTGCCGCCCCCATCAGTTTGGTCTCCCGGGTCACGCAGAACCTTGAATCGCCCCGCCTGGACGCCATGGACTTCCTCGGTTACAACGCAGGCCTTGCCGGGACCGCGGCGGCGGACCAGGCGGCAGGAGCCACTGCCCCGGAGCAGTGGCCGGCAGCGGAGTCGGTGCTCAATGACGAGCCGACCAAGTACCGCCTGACCGCCACCGCAGTCAGCTCCGACGGTGTTTCCGAGACCACGCTGTTCAAATCCACCGCGGAAGGCACGCTGGGCAAAGCGAAGCTGGTGGAGGAACAGACAGAGGGTGGCAAGAGCATCCGCATTGCCGCGCCGGAAGGCGAAACCGGCATCAAGTTCCCGGCTCCGGCCGGAGGCTCCGAGCACAACCTCTTCAATGCCTCGATTTCGCTGCCCCTGGCCCCCGAGGTGACCGAGTCCGTGGTGGCTGTGGACCCTGCGGCCGAACGTGCGCTGCTGGGTTCCGCCGGCGACTTCCTGGCGCCGCTGGAGAAGGCACCGCCGGCAGATGCCCGCGACGCCGGAGCGATCGGCCGCTACTTCGAAGGCCTCTTCACCAACGGCATCAGCCTGGAGGAGCTCGACGAGGGACCGGACTTCCTTGGCGTGAAGCTTAAGTACTGGGCACCCCTGATGACCCAGTACCAGCAGGCCAAGCGCAGCGGCCAGCTGACCGAAGACTCGCAGGCGATCCCGCTGATCGTGCGCGAGGGCACTTCGCTGGACCTCAGGTACAACGTCAAGATCGAAGAAATCGACGACGCCGGCAAAGTGGTCAAGGAAGTCGGCACGGCCTCGCGGTCGCTGGACAAGGACTACCTGCCTTTCGTATCCAAGGACCCGTTCGCGCTGGACTGGCCCGGATCGACGGACCACTCTGCCCTGCTCGGCAAGACCGGCAACTTCAACCAGGGCCTGTACACGCCCGCGGAATGGAGCACGGACTTCGCCGCGGCGCCCAAATACACTGACGGCGAGACTGCAGCCAACGGCGCCGTCGCCAAGACTGCGGTGCCCGGTGAATGGGTCACGGTGAACCGGCTGCCCGAGACGGGCGCCAACGGCGCCCCCGTGGACCAGACGCAGCGGGAACCGGTGGATGAACGCTCCTACCGCGAAAACCTGGAAACGGGGGAGAAGGTCGCGGCACCGCTCGCCATGGTCTACGGCACGTTCAGCCCGGCCACCGTGGCGGAAGCCGCCGGCGACGTCAACAAGCTGCCGCTCGGCGGCTACGACCCGACCCCCTACACACTGGTCCAGGACGCTCAGGGCAAGGAGGTGCAGGCCGCAGAGCTGAAGCCCTCCCTGAGCGCCACGGGCCTGGCCAGCCAGTCCGCCGGTGCCATCACGGACTACTACGGACTTGCCGCGGCGCGCGGCTACACGGACAACGCAGCGGTCATCGACGCCGTCCGCGTCCGTGCCGCGGCGCCGGGCAGCTGGAAGGAAGCCCAGCCGGAGGTCGAGAAACTCGCCGCGGAAATCAGAGACATGGGCCTGGAAGCCACCATCGTGGCAGGTTCTGCCCGGGAAGACGCCAGCATTTTCGTCCCCGGATATTCCAAGGACGACGCCGGCAAGGAATCCGACCTGGGCACCGTCACCCAGTCGTGGGTCCGCCAGGACGCCGCTGATGCCGTGTCCGGCTCCCTCTCCGGGACGAACATCACCCTGCTCTTCCTCACCCTGTGCGGTGCGGCTCTGCTGACCGGTGCTTCCACCGTCAGCTACATCCGCAAGCGAAGGACGGAAGCCGGCACCCTCCGGGCCATGGGCTGGACGCAGCGGCGCATCCGCAACTGGGTCCTGGAGGAATTCGGAGTCGGCGCGGTCCTGCTGGCCGCCGCCGGCATCGTCCTCAGCCTGGTCAGCTGGAGCCTGCCCACAGTCCTTGTCTCAGCGGCGGTGCTGGCACTTTATGCCGGCGCAGCATACTTCGCCGCCCGGCAGCTGCGCCACCGCGACGAGATCGACCAGGAGCCGCAGCATGACGAGCGGCTCATTCCGGTGGACTCCCCGCTGACCTTCGCCAACCGGCAGCTGGCCACCAACAAGTTCAATACCCTGTCGCTCGCGGTGGCAGTCGGTGTCTTCGGCGCCGCGGTGGGCGGACTCATCGCGCTCCTGATCGACATCCCCCGCGCGGCCGGCGCCAGCGCGCTCAGCGGGCTCGCCGCCACGAGCGTGGCCCTGCCCAGCATCCTGCTGGCACTGGCCGGTGTGCTGGTGGGCCTGGTCCTGACGCTGGTCACTGGCCGGTTTGAGCTCAATGCGAAGCGCCAGTACCTGGCCATCCTGGCGGCGATGGGCTGGAACCCGGACATGCTGCGCCAGGTCCGCCTGTTCGAGAACGCCCTGGTGGGCACCGTGGCCCTGCCGCTCGGCGTCCTGGGCGCACTGGGGATCGGCCTGCTCCTGGCCCCCTACGCAGCACTGTGGGCCGGTTTGGCCGGCCTCCTGGCTGTACTTTGCTGGATTCCGATTGCAACGAAAGTAGTCCAATGACAAACCCGACCAACGTCCAGCGGAGCCGCAGGGCCGGCTCCGGTGAGGTCCCCCTGCAGACCCGTGCCAACACCATCGTCAAGTCCACGGATCACGCCACCCCGCTGGAGCTGAGCGACATCACCATCCGCTACGGCGGAGGCAAGGGCGGCGCCGAAGCCGTCACGGTGGTGGAGAATTTCGACCTCACCCTGCACGCCGGCGAGATGCACTGCGTCGCCGGCCGCAGCGGTTCCGGCAAGACGAGCATCCTCACCGTCGGCGCGGGGCTGACCCTGCCGACGTCCGGCCGCGTTTTTTGGGAAGGCGATTCCCTTGAAAGCATGGGCGACGACGAAATCGCTGACCGCCGTCGGGCACTCATCGGCTACGTCGATCAGGGCGGCGCCCTGATCGACGGCATGAGCGCCCTGGAAAACGTCCTGCTGCCCGCAGTTCCCGACGGCGAAGTTGACCAGCGCCGGGACATGGCCAAGGACCTCCTGGACCTGGTGGGCCTCGGACGCCGAATGCGGCACCGTCCCGCGCAGCTCTCCGGAGGTGAACGCCAGCGCGTCGCGATCGCGCGTGCACTGATCCTGGGAACCCGGGTCCTCGTCGTGGACGAGCCCACCGCCAGCCTGGACCGCGCGTCGGCCAACCGGATCATCAGCATCCTGAAGGACACCACGTCGGATGGAATTGCGGTGCTGGTCGCATCCCACGACCACGAACTGGTCCGGCTCAGCGATACGCTGACGGAACTGATCTAGCCTGTCCCTCCGCACCCGAAGGTAACGTCCGCAACGTGACTGCTTCAGAGAAAACCCCGTTCTACATCACCACGGCCATTACCTACCCCAATGGCGTTCCGCACATCGGCCATGCCTACGAGTACATCGCCACCGATGCCATGGCGCGGTTCAAACGGCTGGACGGGTATGACGTGATGTTCCTGACAGGAACAGACGAGCACGGGATGAAGATCGCGCAGACCGCCGAAAAGGAAGGCATTACGCCCAAGGAACTGGTGGACCGGAACGCGGAGATCTACAAGGCGGCACACGCTGCCCTGGACATCACGTACGACAGGTTCATCCGCACCACCGACGCGGACCACTACGCTGCCTCGCAGGCCATCTGGAAGAAGATGGAAGCGAACGGAGACATCTACCTGTCCAAGTACGAAGGCTGGTACTCGGTCCGGGACGAGGCGTTCTACGGCGAGGATGACACCGTGGTCAAGGACGACGGCGTGCGCTACTCGAAAGAGACGGACACCGAAGTGACCTGGACAGCGGAGGAGAGCTACTTCTTCCGTCTCTCCGCCTACCAGGAGAAGCTGCTGGCGCTGTACGAGGCGCAGCCGGAATTCGGCGCTCCGCAGTACCGCTTCAACGAAGTCATCAGCTTCGTCAGGCGCGGACTCGAGGACCTGTCCATCAGCCGCACCACCTTCGACTGGGGCGTCCCGGTGCCAGGCAACGACAAGCACGTCATGTACGTGTGGGTGGATGCCCTCACCAACTACCTGACCGGTGTCGGCTATCCCGACGTCGACTCTGAGAAGTTCCGGACCTTCTGGCCTGCGGACGTGCACGTCATCGGCAAGGACATCTCGCGGTTCCACGCCATCTATTGGCCTGCATTCCTGATGAGCGCCGGCCTGGAGCTGCCCAAGCGGATCATGATCCACGGCTTCCTGCACAACAACGGCGTGAAGATGTCCAAGTCCCTGGGCAATGTGGTGGCCCCGGCGGACTTCGTGGCGCAGTACGGCCTGGACCAGGTCCGCTTCTTCTTCCTGCGCGAAGTGCCCTTCGGTGCCGACGGCAGCTACAACCACGAGGCTATCGTGGGGCGGATGAACTCCGACCTGGCGAACAACTTCGGCAACCTTGCCCAGCGTTCGCTCTCCATGGTGGCCAAGAACTGCGGGGGAGTGGTTCCGGTGCCTGCTGCGTTCACGGACGCCGATAAGGCGATCCTGGCCC
The DNA here is from genome assembly GCF_044754925.1 of Pseudarthrobacter sp. NPDC092424. Lineage (NCBI taxonomy): Bacteria > Bacillati > Actinomycetota > Actinomycetes > Micrococcales > Micrococcaceae > Pseudarthrobacter > Pseudarthrobacter sp. NPDC092424. The sequence goes on from NZ_JBIVQC010000001.1 coordinate 494,300, forward strand.
AGGCCGGCGCCCTGCTGGAGGCTGCCCGCACGGCCTTCGACAAGCAGGAGTTCAGCCGCGCACTCGAAACCATCTGGGGCGTCCTGGGCGACACGAACGCCTACTTCGCCGAGCAGGCCCCCTGGGTGCTGCGGAAGACCGACGTCGAACGGATGAACACGGTTCTGTACGTCACCCTCGAAGTGCTGCGGATTGTGTCCATCCTGGCGCAACCCGTCATGCCCGCCGCCACCGCATCGCTGCTCACGGCACTGGGGCAGCCTGATGGCGATGCCCGTACGTTCGCTGCTCTGGGCACCCCGATCGCGGCGGGCACTGTCCTGCCGGCGCCCACGCCGGTCTTCCCCAAATATGAGGAGCCTGCCGGTTCCTGACGCTAGCGCGTGCTCCACTCCGGCTCTGCCGGGATGCCCAGGAGGGTGTCCCGGCAGAGCCTTTTTTTGAGTATCCGCCCCGCGCATTGCGTATCTGACCTGCGCCAATACAGGTAATCGCTACTCGGGACCAGCGGGTGCGGCGCTCCTACGCTCATTGGGTAAGCAACCGATGATTCAGCTGGGAGAACCATCACCCCGTTTTGCGATGGTGCTGTTTCCTTCAGTACGGGGCGGCCCCTTCTCCCTCTTGGCTGGTCGGCCTGGACCAAGAATTGGATGGAGAGGGAAAATGAGACGGATCCTTGCAGGGATGGGGGTCTTGAGCTTGGCCGCGCTGGCAACAACGGCGACTGCTACAGCCTCGCCACAAGACGCCGGCAGGACCATCACGATCTGCCACGCTACAGGTTCTGAACTCAACCCCTACATTGCGGTCACCATCAGCGTCGACGCAATCAACGGGCCGAACGACCATATGGGGTCCCACCACGACGAAGACATCATTCCGCCGAATGACGGCAGCGTTCTGCCGGGTGGGCGGAACCTGGACAAAATCGACTGGTGGGAAGCAGGGTGCAAAGATCCTGGCGGGGCGCCGGACCCTGTAGCGCCCGCTGATCCTGATCCGGTGGTGGTGCCTGATCCGGTGGTGGTGCCTGGTCCTGATCCGGTTGAGGGGGATCCGGTGGTGGTGCCTGGTCCGGATCCGGTGGTTGTGCCTGGTCCTGATCCGGTTGAGGGGGATCCGGTGGTGGTGCCTGGTCCTGATCCGGTTGAGGGGGATCCGGTGGTGGTGCCTGGTCCTGATCCGGTTGAGGGGGATCCGGTGGTGGTGCCTGGTCCGGATCCGGTGGTTGTGCCGGACCCGGTGGTTGTGCCTGACCCTGATCCGGTGGTTGTGCCGGACCCGGAAGACGAAAATGCTTCGGAGCCAGGCGAGAGACCTTCATCAGGACCGGTGACTGCTGGTGCCGTGGTGGCGCCGGGCAGTGTGGAAGCCGCAGCGGGCACCGCGGCGGGCAGGAACCAGGGTTACAGCGTCCAGACGGCTGCGGCGGCTGCACCATCCGGGGCACCGCTGACCGCGGGACTGATCGCACTCTTCCTTTCCGCAGCAGTCGTGGCTGTCCGGATGATGCCAGGCGGGACCGGGCGGCACATCAGCAGCTATAAGTAGAGACGACTGATGCGATAGGGACGGGGAGGCACCGGGCTGAGAGCGTGGGGCCTCCCCCGCTCTGTCAGGTTCTCGTATCTTGAGACAGCTTGACCAGCATATGGATCACTTGGCTACCCTGAAACTATGAGCGCTTCCATTGATCTTGCAGTCATTCCCGGCGACGGCATCGGCCCGGAGGTTATCGCCGAGGCGGTCAAAGTCCTGGAAAAGGCGGCCGCCGCGGAGGGCGTCGAACTCAAGCAGACCCGCTACAAGCTCGGCGCCGAGCACTGGCTGGAGACGGGCGAGACCCTCCCGGACGAGGTACTGGCGGACCTCCGCACCCGCGATGCGATACTCTTCGGCGCGGTGGGCGCCGCCCCGGGCGATACCCGTATCCCCTCCGGCATCATTGAACGCGAGCTGCTGCTTAAGCTCCGCTTCAGTCTGGACCACTACGTCAACCTGAGGCCTTCCCGGCTCTACGGAACGGTGGGAAGCCCGCTGGCCAGTCCCGGCACCATCGACTTCATTGTGGTCCGTGAGGGCACCGAAGGACCCTACGTGGGCAACGGCGGCACCCTGCGCGCCGGAACTCCCCACGAGGTGGCCACCGAAGTTTCGCTGAACACCGCCCATGGCGTGGAGCGGGTTGTCCGGGATGCTTTCCGCAGGGCCAGCGCGAGGGAGCGCAGGCACGTCACCCTGGTCCATAAGCACAACGTCCTTGTCTATGCCGGGCACCTGTGGAAGCGCACCGTGGAGGCCGTGGCAAAGGAGTTCCCGGAGGTCACCCACGACTACCTGCACGTGGACGCCGCCACTATCTTCATGGTCACCGACCCCTCACGATTCGATGTGATCGTCACCGACAATCTCTTTGGTGACATCCTTACCGACCTCGCCGCTGCAGTGACTGGCGGCATCGGCCTGGCCGCGTCCGGCAACATCAACATGGACCGGACCGCCCCCTCCATGTTCGAGCCGGTCCACGGATCGGCGCCGGACATTGCCGGCCAGGGCAAGGCGGATCCGACGGCGGCCATCCTGTCAGCGGCCCTCCTGCTGGATCACCTGGGCTACTCCTCGGCGGCCCGGAAGATCGAAGCGGCGGTGATTGCCGACGTCGAAAAGCGCGGCGGAGGCACGCGCACCACGGCCGAGGTGGGCGACGCGATAGCAGCCGGGCTGTAACGGCACGAGCGCGTGCGGCAACCGGCGTAAGCTTGTCTCGAATCACCAAATGCCGCCCGCCGTTCAGCGCTGAACCGCCGGCGGCCGATCGTGGAGGAACCATGACTCAGACTGCCCCTGGCGTCGAATTCACCCAGCTGCCTTCGGCCAACCCGAAGTCCGCCGAAGAGCGTGCAGCCATCCTGGCGAACCCGGGATTTGGCAACCACTTCACCGACCACACCGCAATCGTCGACTACAGCGTGGACGAGAACGGCAATGGCGGCTGGCACTACCCCCGGGTGGAAGCCTACGGCCCCATCACCCTTGACCCGTCGGCAGCTGTGCTGCACTACGGGCAGGAGATCTTCGAGGGCCTCAAGGCCTACCGGCACGCGGACGGCTCCATCTGGACCTTCCGGCCGGAAGCCAACGCGGCGCGGCTGAACAAGTCCGCCCGCCGGATCGCCCTGCCCGAGCTGCCCGCCGAATACTTCCTGGGCGCCATCCGCGAACTCGTCGCCGCAGACAGGGAATGGGTTCCGTCCGGCGACGGTGAAGCCCTGTACCTGCGTCCGTTCATGATCGCCACGGAGGCTTTCCTGGGTGTACGGGCTGCGCGTGAGGTTTCGTTCCGCGTCATCGCTTCGCCGGCCGGCAACTACTTCGGCGGCGAACTGAAGCCGGTGTCCATCTGGATCTCCCGTCAGTACGCCCGCGCCGGCCGTGGCGGCACCGGTGCGGCCAAGTGCGGCGGCAACTACGCGGCTTCGCTGATCGCGCAGCAGGAGGCCGAGGCCAACGGCTGCAAGCAGGTGCTCTTCCTGGACCAGTTCAACGACAACGCTGTGGAAGAGCTCGGCGGCATGAACGTCTTCTTCGTCATGAAAGACGGCTCGCTCGTCACGCCCGCGCTCAGCGGCACCATCCTCGAAGGCGTCACCCGCATGTCTGTCATCCAGGTAGCCAAGGACATGGGCCGGGAAGTCACTGAACGTAAGATCACCCTCGACGAGTGGCGCGACGGCGTGGCCTCCGGTGACATCACGGAAGTATTCGCCTGCGGGACCGCGGCCGTCATCACGCCCATCGGCGTGCTCAAGGACGCCACCGAGTTCATCGGCGCCGAAGACGCGAAGGCAGGGGAGACCACCATGGCCATCCGCGAACGCCTGTTGGGAATCCAGACCGGCACTTACCCGGACACCCACGGCTGGCTCACCCGCCTGGTCTAGCTGTCCCAGGCAACTCAAGCTATCCCAAGCAAAGCGGGGTCACTCCTGCCGCTTCCCGGTGGCCGGGACGGCCTAAGGTGACCCCGCATTGCGTTAAGTTTCGGAGGATTGCCTGGTGAGCACTGCACCGACTCCGGCCCTGCAGCGGGCCACACTGTCCGCCGGTTACATCCTTGCACCGAACCCGGGCCCCATGAGCCTGGAGGGGACCAACTCCTATGTCCTGCGGGCTCCCGGACACCCCACAGCGGTGGTGGTCGACCCCGGCCCGGCGGATGAAACACATCTGCAGGCCCTTGCCGGAGCCGGCCCGGTGGAGCTCATCCTCATTACCCACCGCCACGCGGACCACACCGCGGGGTCAGCCCGGCTCCATGAACTGACCGGGGCCCCGGTCCGTGCCGCGGACCCTGAACATTGCCACGGCGGCGGCGCACCCCTGTCAGCGGGCGAACGCATCCGGGCCGCCGGGCTGGAGATCGCGGTGGTTCCCGCCCCCGGCCACACCTCGGATTCGGTGTGCTTCCATCTCCCCGCGGACGGCGCTGCAGGCGCCGTGCTGACCGGCGACACCATCCTGGGGCGCGGCACCACCATGCTGGACTATCCGGACGGAACGCTGGGCGACTACCTGGCCACGCTGATCCGCCTGGAGCAGCTGGGACCGGCGGCGGTCCTGCCCGCACACGGCCCGCCGCTGCCATCGCTTGAGGCCACGGCCCGGGACTACCTCAGGCACCGGCAGGAGCGTCTGGCGCAGATCCGCGGCGTCCTGAACCGGCTGGGCCGGGATGCGTCCGTGGGTGACGTCACCGACGCAGTGTATGCCGACGTCGGACCTTCAATCAGGCGCGCGGCCGAAACGTCAGTTGCCGCCCAGCTCCACTACCTGCGCACCGAAAGCGGGACGGTAGGCTAGGAGCCATGCGTATTGCCAGGTTTGTAGTCGATTCCGATCCCCTCTACGGCATTGTGGAAGGTGGGCCGGGCAGTGAGGAAATCACTGTCATCCACGGCGATCCCTTCTTTAACGGCGTGGAGCGCACCTCCGTCCGCCACAAGCTGGAAGACGTCCGCCTGCTGGCGCCGATCATTCCGCGCAGCAAGGTAGTGGGCGTGGGCCGGAACTTCGTGGAACATGCCCGCGAGCTGGGCAATGAGGTGCCGGCGCAGCCGCTGCTCTTCCTGAAGCCGAACACATCCGTGGTGGGCCCGAACGATCCCGTGATCCTGCCCGAGTTCTCCGAGGAAGTCTCCTTCGAAGCCGAACTGTGCGTAGTCATCGGCCGGATCTGCAAGGACGTGCCCGAGGACCGCGTGGACGATGTGATCTTCGGCTACACCTGCGGCAACGACCTCACCGCCCGCGACGTCCAGAAGACCGACCTGCAGTGGGCCCGTGCCAAGGGATTCGACACCTCCGCGCCGCTGGGCCCCTGGATTGAAACGGACCTGGACACGGAGGACCTGCAGATCCAGGGCCGGCTCAACGGCGAACTGCGCCAGGACGGCAGCACCAGCCAGATGGTCCGGGGCGTCCGCGAAATCGTGTCCATCGTGTCGCAGGCGTTCACGCTGCTGCCCGGCGATGTCATCATGACCGGGACGCCGGCCGGCGTGGGCGTGGTCAACGCGGGAGACCGCTTCGAGGTCGAGATCGAGGGGATCGGGCGGCTGTCCAATCCGATCGTCCGCCGCTAGGGGCACGCGAAAGGGCGGAGGCGGCCAGGCGGTAAAGTTGGAGCCACTATGACTATCGCTTCCCCGTCGCCTGCTGCCTCCATCCCGCCCGTCACCGCGGAAACCCCCGTCCGCGTCCGGTTCTGCCCCTCGCCCACCGGCACCCCGCACGTCGGGCTGATCCGCACGGCGCTGTTCAACTGGGCATACGCCCGGCACACCAAGGGCACGCTCGTCTTCCGGATCGAGGACACCGACTCGGCGCGCGACAGCGAGGAAAGCTACCATCAGCTGCTGGACGCGCTGAAGTGGCTGGGCATCGACTGGGACGAGGGCGTGGAGGTAGGCGGTCCGCACGAGCCATACCGCCAGTCGCAGCGCGGGGGTATCTACCAGGACGTCATCAAGCGGCTGCATGAGGGCGGATTCATCTACGAGTCCTACTCCACCCCGGAGGAAATCGAAGCCCGGCACCGTGCCGCCGGCCGCGACCCCAAGCTCGGCTACGACGGCTTCGACCGGCACCTGACGGAGGAACAGCTCGCCCAGTTCAAGGCCGAAGGCCGCCAGGCGGTCCTGCGGCTTCGGATGCCGGACGAGGACATCACCTTCACCGACCTGGTCCGCGGCGAGATCACCTTCAAGGCGGGATCCGTGCCGGACTTCGCCGTGGTGCGCGCCAACGGCGCACCGCTGTACACGCTGGTCAACCCCGTGGATGATGCGCTGATGGGCATCACCCACGTCCTGCGGGGCGAGGACCTGCTCAGCTCGACTCCGCGCCAGATCGCCCTGTACCGGGCCTTGCATGCAGTTGGCGTGGCCCGGTACATGCCGGAGTTCGGCCACCTGCCCTACGTTATGGGCCAAGGCAACAAGAAGCTCTCCAAGCGGGACCCTGAATCCAGCCTGTTCCTGCACCGCGAGCGGGGCTTCATCCCCGAAGGCCTGCTCAACTACCTCTCGCTGCTGGGCTGGTCGCTCAGCGCGGACGAGGATATCTTCACCGTGGAACAGCTGGTGGAGCACTTCGACATCCATGATGTGCTGGGCAACCCTGCGCGTTTCGACCTGAAGAAGGCCGAGGCCATCAACGGCACGCACGTGCGCATGCTTGCGCCGGAAGTGTTCCGGGACCGGGTGGCCCACTATCTGCGTGAGGCGGGACTGGTGGGGGAAATCCTGACGGACCGGGAAGAGGAAATCGTCACCGAGGCCGCGCCGCTGATCCAGGAACGCATCACCCTTCTGGGCGAGGCCCCCGAGATGCTGGCGTTCCTGTTCAAAGCCGATGACGCGGTGGACATCGCCGATGACGCGCGGAAGGGCCTGCCTGCGAATCTTGGCGAGGTGCTCGATGCGGCGATCGCCGCCCTGGAGCCGCTGACGGACTGGACCGCCGAAAACCTGCAGTCCGCGCTGAAGCAGGCGCTCGTGGAGGATCTTGGCCTCAAGCCCCGGCTCGCCTTCGGCCCGGTCCGCACCGCGGTGTCCGGCCGCAGGATTTCACCGCCGCTGTTCGAGTCCATGGTGATCCTCGGCAAGGAGTCCTCGCTCACCCGGCTCCGCGCGTTCCGCGGCTGATGACTGCCACCCGCCAGGTTCCTGGCTCAGTGCTGCAGACCCCCTTCGGCGCGGTGCAGGGGGTCCTTTTCGACATCGATGACACGCTCGTTGATCTCGAATACGCCATGACCACGGCTCTCCGCGAGGTGAGCGAACACCTGCTGCCGGGTCTGGACCAGGCGGGGTGGGCCCGGTTTGGCCGGATTTTCACGCACGAAACCACGCACTACTATGACCGCTACCTGGCCGGCGAGCTGACGTTCAACGAGCAGCGGCTGCTGCGGGGCCGTGCGGCACTGGGGCATTTCGGCGTCGACCTCGGCGAGGGTGAGGAATCCCACCGCTGGCTTAGCGCCTACATGGAGAAGCAGCCCGCCTACGTCAAGCCGTTCCCGGACGTGCTCCCGTTCCTGGACCTGCTGGACGCCGCGGGTATCCCGTACGGCGCGGTGAGCAACAACGTGCATGACTACCAGCGCGCCAAGCTGGACGGCGCTGGCCTGGAACGGGTTCGGCGGCTCGTCGGGACGGACACCCTGGGAGTGGCCAAGCCGGACCCTGCCATCTACCTCGAAGGCGTCAGGCTGCTGGGCACCGAGCCCGGCGCAACGCTCTACGTCGGCGACAACCGCCTCCTGGACGCTGAAGGTTCGACGGCGGCCGGCCTGCTGGGCGTCTGGCTGAACCGGACGGGGGAGCCGGGGCAGGGGTACGACGGCGGAATGGTCACCTCCCTGCCCGGGCTTCTTGCCTAGGCCGGGGCACCCGGGTACGGCCTGTCCGCCCCTTCGGCGTCCTGAGGATTCCCCGATTTGTGCAAAGCCCAAAGTCTCGGGTAAAGTAATTTCTCGTGCTGAGGCGCACGGAGCGGGGCAAATGCCCTGAAAACCGGCCCGAAAGTGCCATTGGGATATGGTGTAATTGGCAACACTACGGTTTCTGGTACCGTCATTCTAGGTTCGAGTCCTGGTATCCCAGCGCTTGGTTAATCGCCACTATTTGGCTGAAAACCAGGACGGTTTCAACCGGTTCCGCCGATTTGAAACCAGAGCAAAATGTGTGAAACAATCACTGAGCTTGATCAGCGGAAACGCTGACAGAAAGTACACGGCCCCATCGTATAGCGGCCTAGTACGCCGCCCTCTCACGGCGGTAACGCGGGTTCGAATCCCGCTGGGGTCACCATCGAAATGGTCCCGGGCACACGCCCGGGACCATTTTTGTTTCACTGCCCCTTCCGCCCCGTGCCGGGCTGAACTGGCATGATGAACGTGTGTCGTCTCAGAACGGGCCGGGCCCGCAACCCCAGCAGGAGCAGCAATCCCAGCCGGATCAACGGATCACGGCGGCGGTGGCGCTTCTTGAAGAAGTTCGCAGCGGCCTCCAGGCCATCGAACTTCCCCTGGCACTGCCGGGGGCGGAGTCAGCCAGGCGGGAGGCTGCCGCAGCGGCCGTCCAGCTGGACGATTACATCCTGCCCCGGTACCGCAGCCTCGACGCACCGCTGCTGGCCGTCGTCGGGGGTTCCACCGGTGCCGGCAAGTCCACCCTGGTCAATGCCCTGGTAGGCCATCCCGTCACCCGGGCAGGAGCCATTCGGCCCACTACCCGCCAGCCGATCCTCCTGCATCATCCGGCCGAAGGGAGCTGGTTCGAGGGCCAGCGGGTCCTGCCCGGGCTGAGCCGGATCCGTGGAAGCCTGGACAGCGCCCGGCTGCCCGGCGGGGACATTCCAGCAGAGGAGACCGCGGCCACCTCCCTGATCCTGCTGGCCGATCCTGCGGTTCCCGGCGGCGTCGCCATCCTCGACGCCCCCGATGTCGACTCGATCTCCGATGAGAACCGCCGGCTGGCCGGGCAGTTGCTGGCCGCAGCGGACCTGTGGATCTTCGTCACCACGGCCAACCGCTACGCGGATGCCGTGCCGTGGAAGCTGCTCCTTGACGCGGCGTCGCGGGACGTCATGGTCGCGGTCGTGCTGGACCGGGTCCCGCCAGGCGCCGAAGAGGAGGTCAGCGCCGACCTGCGCGGACTCCTGGACCGGGAAGGACTGGGCGGGGCGCAGCTGTTCATCGTCCACGAAACCTCACTGGGGCCGGCCGGCATGCTGCAGCCGGAAGCGGTGCAGCCGCTCCGGGCGTGGCTGGAGGACCTGGCCGCGGACGCCGTCGGCCGTTCCGACGTGGCCCGGCGCACCCTTAATGGGGCGGTCCGCGCGCTGGCTGAAAGGGTGGCGGGCGTGGCCGGGGCGCTGGAGCAGCAGCAGAGTGCTGCCGGGAGCCTCGAAAGAGATGCCGTGGCGGCCTATGGTGATGCCGTCCGGCGCATCACGGAGGCGACCAGGGACGGCGCATTGCTCCGCGGCGAAGTGCTGGCCCGCTGGCAGGATTTCGTTGGCACCGGGGAGTTCTTCCGGGCGCTCGAGCAGAACGTTGGCCGGTTCCGCGACCGCCTCGGTGCCTTTTTCCGCGGGGAACCGGCGCCCGCGGTGAAGGTGGAAGCCGCTATCGAAACGGGTCTGCAGGCGGTCATCCTTGACGAGGCGGCAACCGCGGCGGAAGAGACGGACCAGCGCTGGCGTTCGGATCCGGCCGGCCGGAGCCTGCTGGGCACGGACGACCTCTCGGGCACAAGCCCCGGGTTTGCCGACCGCGCCGCGGCCGAGATCCGCGACTGGCAGGCGGGACTGATGGAACTGATCCGCACGGAGGGGCAGGGAAAACGTACCCAGGCGCGCTGGCTGTCGTTCGGTGTCAATGGGCTCGGCGCTGCGCTCATGATCGTCGTGTTCTCGATGACCGCAGGCCTCACGGGGCTGGAAATCGGCATTGCGGGCGGGACTGCCGTGGTGGGTCAGCGGCTCCTCGAGGCTGTCTTCGGCGAAGACGCCGTCCGCAGGATGGCGGCGACGGCCCGGCAGGACCTGGCGGTCCGCTGCCGCCGGCTGCTGGACGAGGAACAGCAGAAGTTCCTCGTCCGCCTGCCGGCCGCCGACCCCGCCGCGGCCGGCGCCCTCACGGCGCAATCGGCGGCGCTCGCACGCCTGGGTGGCGCGGCGTGAGCCGGCACAGCGGTGCCAGGGAGGCCACCCGCCTGGACCGTCGGCTGGAGGCGCTGAACGACGCCCGTGAACTCGCCGGGGGCGTGCTGCCGGACGAGACGCTGGATGGCGTCCTCGGGGTGCTGGAACGCGCCAGTTCACGGCGCTCGCTTTCCGCAGACCACACGGTGGTGGGATTTTTCGGCGCCACCGGAAGCGGAAAATCTTCACTTTTCAATGCCGTCAGCGGGGCGGAAATTGCGACGGCGGCCGCCCGGCGCCCCACGACGTCGGAACCTTTGGCGGGGGTCTGGGGTGCTGCCGGCAGTGAACCCCTGCTGGACTGGCTGGACGTACGCAAACGTCACCATGCGGCACCCGTGGACGGCTTTGCTGACGAGGACACCGGGCTCATTCTGCTGGACCTGCCGGACTTCGATTCAACACGGGAAGCCAACCGCGAAGTGGTCCGTCGCATGGTGGGCCTCGTGGATGTGCTGGTGTGGGTGCTGGACCCGCAAAAATATGCGGACGCAGCGGTGCACAAGGACTTTTTGGCCCCGCTTGCATCCCACGGAGCGGTGACCATGGTGGTCCTGAACCAGGTGGACCGCCTGCCGGAGCATGATGTCCGGCCGGTCCTGGAGTCCCTGCACGGCATCCTGGCCCGGGACGGGCTTTCCAGGGTGCATGTCATGGCAGCTTCGGCGCTGACCGGAACGGGGATCCAGGACGTCCGGGCGGCCATCCGGAGGGCCGCCGTGCAACGAAAGGCGCAGGCCCAGCGGCTCGCGGCGGACGTCACCAAGGCCGCGGAACTGCTGGGGGAGGCCTCCGGCGAAGGCGAAGCTGCCGGGATCAAAGCCGCCTCCAGGTCCCGCCTCGCAGATGAGCTGGCGACGGCGGCCAACGTCCCGGTAGTCGTCCGTGCGGTGGCCGACTCCTACCGCCTGGAAGCCACCAGGCGGACCGGGTGGCCGGTGACGCGCTGGCTGTCCCGCTTCAGACCGGATCCCCTGCGCCGGCTTAACCTCCGCAGCAACGCGCCGGCAGAGCTTAACCGGACTTCGCTTCCGGCAGCCGGCGCACCGGAGCGCGCCAGGGCGGACGCCGCCGTGCGCCACTTCGCCGACGCCGCCGGCGCCGGCGCCCCGGGTCCGTGGCGGGCCGCCATCCGCGGCGCCGCCAGGGAGGGCAGGGAACGCCTGCCGGATGCACTGGACCAGGCCATCGCGGGAGCGGACCTCGCCGCCAACCGCAGGTCCTGGTGGTGGCAGGTCTTCAATGTGGTGCAGTGGGCGGCGCTGCTGACCGTTCTGGGCGGCCTGGGCTGGCTCGGTGTCCTCGCCGGACTCGGGTACCTGCAGCTGCCCGTCCCGGAAGTGCCGCGGGTGGAGGGCTGGCCCGTGCCTACCCTGATGATCGCCTTTGGGGTGGTCCTGGGCGTCGTCCTTGCCATCCTCGGGCGCTTCATCGCCGGTGCAGCCGCGCGTTCGCGTGCCCGAAAGGCCCGACGGCGGCTGCACGCCGCCGTCGCAAAGGTCGCCGGCGAGCTGGTGGTGGAACCCGTTGACGCCGAGGTGCGGCGGCTTGAAGCGTTTAACGCTGCACTGAAGGCGGCGAAGTAAGCGCTGCCGCGGCATCGCGGACTTTGATGAGGGTCCGCAGGTTGCGGGTGGTGGTGGCGGCTTTGTACTTCGCCTTGGCTGACAGCTTGCTGAATGGGCTGTCCAGGGTCCCGCCGGCCGGTGCCAGCCACGCCAGCGCCTCGGGGCCCAACCGCTGCAGGCCGGCACCGTCAAAGGCAGAGCCGGCGGTCTCAAGCTGGTCCAGCACGGCCGGGTCGGAGGAGAGCGTGACGTAGGTGTGGGTACCCTTGTCGTCCGCCGGGTAGGGGCAGGCGGCCACCAGTTCGGCCGTGCGCTCCGCGTCCAGCACCACCACCCAGGCTTCGTAGCCAAAGGCGCTGCGCAGGCACTTTTCGCATTCCTGTTTGACGCGGCGGGCACCCAGGCGGCTGGTCAGGACCGCGTTGCCGGTGGCCAGGACGGTTTTCGCGTCCGCAAAACCGCAGCCTTGCAGCGCCTGGCGCAGGTCTGCCATTTTAATGTTGATGCCGCCCACATTGATGCCGCGGAGGAACACTGCATAGCTGCCCATGCCATCAGCGTAGCGCCATGTCCGGACTGCCCTGCCAATGCGTTGGAGGCGGCAGTCAGTCGTTGTTCTTGCGCAGCGCTTCGGTAAGGATGCGTCCGGCGTTGCACACCACTTCGGCATGGAGCCGGCCAGGCTGCCGGGTCAGGCGCTCGATCGGGCCGGAGATCGACACGGCGGCGATCACGCGGCCGGAAGGCCCGCGCACCGGTGCAGAGACGGAGGCGACCCCCGGCTCGCGTTCGCCAAGGCTCTGTGCCCAGCCCCGCCGTCGTACGCCGGCCAGGACGGTGGGCGTAAAGCGCGCGGCCTGGAGGCCCTCGAGGAGGCGGTCGTGGTCCTCCCAGGCGAGCAGGACCTGGGCCGCGGAGCCGGCCTTCATTGACAGCTGGGTGCCCACGGGGATGGTGTCGCGCAGGCCAATGGGGCGCTCCGCGGACGCAACGCACACCCGCCAGTCGCCTTGGCGGCGGAAGATCTGGGCACTCTCGCCGGTGGCGTCGCGCAACTGCATGAGGACAGGGCCGGCGGACGCGATAAGGCGGTCCTCACCGGCAGCGGAGGCCAGTTCGACGAGTCGGCTGCCCAGGACGAAGCGGCCCTGGATGTCGCGGCTGACCAGGCGGTGGTGGACCAGTGCGAGGGCGAGGCGGTGGACAGTGGGCCGGGCGAGTCCGGTTGCCGCCACGAGTTGCGCGAGGGTCGTCGGTCCGGCCTCAAGCGCATCCAGCACCTGGGCCGCTTTATCAATGACGCCGACTCCACTAGAATTGTCCATGTAATGATATTGCCGTCTCAATATCTGAGATGCAAATCTTTTGGCTGGCGCAGCGCGGAGCCGCCCTGCTTCAGTAGGACTAATCAAACGGAACCCGGTCTACGGGACTCCGTTCAAACGCGGGGAAGGGAGCTGGCCATGGCAAAGACATTGGCCGAGAAGGTCTGGGACGCGCACGTGGTGCGCAAAGGCGACGGCGATGGAGCCAACGCACAGCCTGACCTTCTCTTCATCGACCTGCACCTGGTCCACGAAGTAACGTCCCCGCAGGCCTTCGAAGGACTGCGGCTGGCGGGACGCCCGCTGCGGCGCCCGGACCTCACCATTGCCACGGAGGACCATAACACTCCGACACTAGATATTGACAAGCCGATCGCGGACATCACCAGCCGCACCCAGATCCAGACGCTGCGCAACAACTGCGCGGAGTTCGGCGTCCGGCTCCACCCCCTCGGGGACGCCGAGCAGGGCATCGTCCACGTGGTGGGCCCGCAGCTTGGCCTCACCCAGCCCGGCATGACAGTTGTCTGCGGCGATTCGCACACCTCCACCCACGGCGCGTTCGGCGCGCTGGCGATGGGCATCGGCACCTCCGAGGTGGAGCACGTCATGGCCACCCAGACCCTGTCCCTGAAGCCGTTCAAGACCATGGCCATCAACGTGGAGGGCACTCTGCGCCCGGGAGTCACGGCCAAGGACATCATCCTGGCCGTCATCGCCAAGATCGGTACGGGCGGCGGGCAGGGCTACGTCCTGGAATACCGCGGCTCGGCCATCCGCGCGCTGTCCATGGAGGCCCGGATGACCATCTGCAACATGTCCATCGAGGCCGGCGCCCGCGCCGGCATGGTGGCGCCGGACGAGACCACGTACGCATACATGAAGGGCCGTCCGCACGCCCCCGAAGGGGCTGAGTGGGACGCCGCCGTCGAATACTGGAACACCCTAAGGACCGACGACGACGCGCTCTTCGACGCGCAGGTGGACCTCGACGCCGACACGCTGGAACCGTTCGTCACCTGGGGAACCAACCCCGGCCAGGGCGTTTCGCTGTCCCAGTCAGTGCCGTCACCGTCGGACTTCGGCGATGAGAACGCGAAGGCTGCTGCCGAGCGCGCCCTGCAGTACATGGGGCTGGAGGCCGGCACTCCCATGAAGGACATCCGGGTTGACACCGTATTCCTGGGCTCCTGCACCAACTCCCGCATCGAGGACCTGCGCGCCGCCGCGGACATCATCCGGGGCCGGCAGAAGGACCCGCAGGTGCGCATGCTGGTGGTTCCCGGTTCGGCCCGGGTCCGGCTCGAAGCCGAGGCCGAAGGACTGGACCGGGTGTTCAAGGATTTCGGTGCGGAGTGGCGGTTTGCCGGCTGTTCCATGTGCCTGGGAATGAACCCGGACCAGCTGGAACCGGGGGAGCGCTGCGCATCCACGTCCAACCGCAACTTCGAAGGACGCCAGGGCAAGGGCGGCCGCACCCACCTGGTTTCGCCGGTGGTGGCCGCGGCGACAGCAGTCCGCGGAACGCTGAGCTCACCGTCGGACCTTGAACCGGCCCCCGAACCCGCCGCCCTCCGTACCGACGCAGCCTAGGACACAGCCATGGAAAAATTCACCACCCACACCGGCATCGGCGTCCCGCTGCGCCAGAGCAACGTCGACACGGACCAGATCATCCCCGCGGTGTACCTCAAGCGCATCACCCGCACCGGCTTTGAGGACGCACTGTTCTCCGCCTGGCGGAAGGACCCGTCCTTCATCCTCAACCAGGCACCGTTCAGCTCCGGGTCCATCCTGGTGGCCGGGCCCGACTTCGGCACCGGTTCGTCCCGCGAGCACGCCGTCTGGGCGTTGAAGGACTACGGCTTCAAGGCGGTCCTGTCCTCCCGGTTCGCCGATATCTTCCGCGGAAACTCCGGAAAGCAGGGGCTGCTCGCCGCCCAGGTTGCCCAGGACGACATCGAGCTGATCTGGAAGGAACTCGAAAACGCGCCCGGAACCGAGATCACGGTGGACCTGGCGTCCAAGACGGTGGTGTGCGGAAACATCGTGGCCCCCTTCGAGATTGACGACTACACGCGGTGGCGGCTGCTCGAAGGCCTGGACGACATCGGACTGACCCTGCAGCATGAGGCGGATATCACGGCCTATGAGGCGCGCCGGCCGTCTTTCCTGCCGGCCACCCTGCCGGCCCGCCATTCCTGAGCCTGTCCCGGCTTCGCCTGGCCGGACCGGGCGCGGGACAGCGGAGGCATGGCGCGTACCGCCACGGCCACCCGCGGTCGGTGCTTATTTCGGTTCGGTAACGTGACCTCCTATGCTTGGTTGGAGCCTTTGCAAGGATCTTGGGGGCGAGTCATCGTTAGGAAACCGGTAAATGAGTAGTGTTCTGACAATCCGCGGCGGCGTTCCGCTGGCCGGCCGCGTGAGTGTCCGCGGAGCGAAGAATCTTGTCCCCAAGGCGATGGTCGCAGCCTTGCTGGGCAACGAGCCCTCCGTGCTGCGCAACGTCCCCGAGATCAAGGACGTGGAAGTGGTCACGTCCCTCCTCCAGCTGCACGGTGTGACCGTCGCCAAGGACCCCGCCACGGGTGACCTCACCCTGGACCCAAAGAACGCCAAGACGGCTTCCAGCACGGCCATCGACGCGCACGCGGGCGACTCCCGGATTCCCATCCTGCTCTGCGGACCCCTGATCCACGCGATCGGCGAAGCATTCATCCCGGACCTGGGCGGCTGCAAGATCGGCGACCGGCCCATTGACTACCACCTGGACGTCCTGCGCCAGTTCGGGGCCGTCGTCGAAAAGCGCCCCGGCGGCATTCACATTTCCGCCCCCAAGGGCCTGCACGGCGCAAAGATTTCCCTGCCCTATCCGTCCGTCGGCGCCACCGAGCAGGTGCTGCTGAGTGCCACCCGCGCGGAAGGCATCACCGAACTCTCCGGCGCCGCCACCGAGCCCGAAATCATCGACCTCATCGCCGTCCTGCAGAAGATGGGCGCCATCATCAGCGTGCAGACGGACCGCACCATCCGCATCGAGGGCGTCCGGGACCTGGGCGGCTACAACCACCGTGCGCTCTCGGACCGGAACGAATCGGCGTCGTGGGCGTCGGCCGCCCTGGTGACCCGCGGGGACATCTTCGTCGAGGGCGCGTCCCAGCGCGACATGATGACCTTCCTGAACACCTACCGCAAGGTGGGCGGCGGCATGGACATCGGCGAGGACGGCATCCGTTTCTACCACCGCGGCGGCAAGTTGAACCCCCTGGTCCTGGAAACAGATGTGCACCCCGGCTTCATGACCGACTGGCAGCAGCCGCTGGTGGTGGCACTGACCCAGGCCGAAGGCGTGTCCATCGTCCACGAAACGGTGTACGAAAACCGGTTCGGCTTCACCGACGCCCTCATCCGGATGGGCGCCAGCATCCAGGTGCACCGCGAATGCCTGGGCAGCGTGCCGTGCCGCTTCGGGCAGCGCAACTTCCTGCACTCGGCGGTCATCTCAGGACCCACCCAGCTCAAGGGCACCGACATCGACGTTCCCGACCTCCGCGGCGGCTTCAGCCACCTCATAGCCGCACTCGCGGCCACCGGCACATCACGCGTCACCGGCATCGACATCATCAACCGCGGCTACGAACGGTTCACCGAGAAGCTGGCCGGACTCGGTGCCGACTTCGACATCTCGACCAGGAAGTAACGGTGCAGCTGTGAAGGAATCGGCCAAGAGCAGGGCCACGTTCGTGTTTATCGCCAGCGTGGTCCGCCCCCTGATGAACCTGCTGATGAGCAAGGAGTGGTCAGGAACCGAGAAGCTGCCCGCCGGCGGTTTCATCGCTGCCCCCAACCACTGCACGGAAATTGATCCGCTGGTGGTCGGCCATATGCTTTACAACCACAAGCGGGCACCGCACTTCCTGGCCAAGGCCTCGCTGTTCAAGGTCCCGGGGCTGGGCCCGCTTTTGCGCGCCACCAAGCAAATCCCGGTGGAGCGTTCGACGGCGGGGGCGAACCGGTCGCTGCAGGTGGCCCAGGAAGTGGTGGCCGAGGGCGGCGCGATCATCATCTACCCCGAGGGCACCCTGACGCGGGATCCGGACATGTGGCCCATGAAGGGGCATACCGGCGCGGCCAGGCTGGCGCTGGAAGGCGGGATCCCGGTCGTCCCCATCGCACATTGGGGCGCGCACGAGGTCCTGCCGCGTTACGGCAAGAAACTGCACCTCTTCCCGAGGAAGAAATCCCGCGTGGTGGTGGGCGATCCCGTGGACTTCAGCGCCTTCGCGGACAAGCCCCTGGACAAGGCCACGCTCACCGCCGCCACGGACGCCATCATGGACGCGATCACCGAACTGCTGGCGGGGCTGCGCACCGAAGAGCCTCCGGCTGAACGCTGGGATCCGTCCCGCAAGCGGGGTCCCGCCGGACGCACCGTGGGACGCGGGGAACGGCCCGGCCCGGGGACAGGGGCCCAGTGAACCCGGAACAGGCCGCCCAGGGCTCTGCCCGCTCAGCGGCCGTTTTGGGGGCCGGTTCGTGGGGAACAACCTTCGCCAAGATCCTCGCTGACGCAGCCCAGGCCTCCGGTGAAGAACGCGCCATCAGGCTGTGGGGCCGGCGTCCGGAGGTCGTCGGGCAGATCAATACGGCGCACGTCAACACCCAGTACCTCAAGGACGTGGCACTGCCTGCGTCGATTACGGCGTCCACTGACGTGCGCGAAGTCCTGGCCGGTGCGGACCTGGTTGTCCTTGCCGTTCCCGCCCAGTCCCTTCGCGCGCAGCTGCGGTCGTGGAAGGACTTCATTGCTCCGGACGCCGTCGTGGTCTCGCTGATGAAGGGCCTGGAACTGGACACGGATGCCCGGATGAGTGAGGTCATCGCTGCCGAGCTGGGCCTGCCTGCACACCGGATCGCCATTGTGTCGGGACCCAACCTGGCCATGGAGATCGCCCGCGAGGAGCCCACCGCATCCGTAGTGGCATGCACCGACCCGGCCGTGGCCGGGTGGATCGCCAGGAGCTGCACCGCGCCATATTTCCGCCCGTACACCACCACCGACACCGTCGGCGTGGAGATTGGCGGCATCGTGAAGAACGTCATTGCGCTGGCGGTGGGCATTTGCGAGGGCAAGCAGATGGGGGACAACACCAAGGCCTCGGTCATAACCCGGGGCCTGGCCGAAACATCCCGCCTCGCCCTGGCACTGGGGGGAGAAGCCAAGACGATGGCAGGGCTGGCGGGACTGGGCGACCTCGTGGCCACCTGTTCCTCGCCGCTTTCCCGCAACCACACTGCCGGCCGCCTGCTGGGCCAGGGCCTCACCCTGGAGGAAGTGGGGCGGCAAATGACGCAGACCGCGGAAGGCATCAAGTCCGGCCAGGCTGTCCATGAGCTGGCCGGCAAGCTGGGGGTGGACATGCCCATCACCGCCGCCGTCGTGGCCGTCCTGGCCGGAAAACTGTCCGTAGACCAACTGGGGCCCGCCTTGCTGTCCCGGGAACTGAAACCTGAAGGCGATTACTGACATGTCCCATCACCAACTGCCGGCGGAGGAACCAGGCCGCCGGACAAAGCCCCGTGTCGCCGTTCTTTTCGGCGGCCGCTCCAGTGAGCATGCGGTCAGCTGCGTAACGGCGGCCGGCGTACTTGGCGCGATCAACCGGGACAAGTACGAGGTCATCCCCATCGGGATCGCAAAGTCCGGCCAGTGGGTGCTGGCCTCCGGTGACACCGCCGAGTGGTCCCTGGCGTCGGCGTCGCTGCCCGAAGTGGAGGCATCGGACCGCACGGTGACCCTCGCGGAAATCGGCGGCGAACACCAGCTCATCGTGGCGGCGCCCAACGAGGTTCCGCAGGAGCTCGGTACCGTGGACGTGGTCTTCCCGCTGCTGCACGGGCCCTTCGGCGAGGACGGCACCATCCAAGGGCTGCTGGAGCTTTCCGACACCCGGTATGTGGGCGCCGGGGTCCTGGCTTCCGCCGTCGGCATGGACAAGCACTACATGAAGGTGGTGTTCGAGGCCGCCGGGCTCCAGGTTGGTCCCTACGTCGCCGTCACAGACCGGCAGTGGCGCAACGATCCTGAGTCTGTCCGCAAGCAGGTGGACCGACTCGGCTTCCCGGTCTTCGTCAAACCCGCCCGGGCCGGTTCCTCGATGGGCATCTCCAAGGTGGACTCGCTGGCGGACCTTGACGCCGCCATCGGGGAAGCACGCCGGCATGACCTCAAGCTGGTCATCGAGGCCGGAATCGTGGGCCGTGAAATCGAGTGCGCGGTCCTGGAAGGACGGGGGACCGACGCTCCCCGGACATCCATGCCGGGGGAGATCTCTGTGGCCGGCGGCGGCCACGAGTTCTACGACTTCACCGCCAAGTACGTCGAGGATGGCGCAGCCGCGCTCAGCTGCCCGGCAGATATTCCCGAAGAAGCCATTGCCCGGGTCCGGGAGCTTGCCGCAGCCGCGTTCGACGCCGTGGGGGCTGAAGGCCTGAGCCGGGTGGACTTCTTCTACACGGCCAGTGGCGACCTGATCATCAACGAGATCAACACCATGCCGGGATTCACGCCCAAGAGCATGTACCCGCAGATGTGGGCGGCCTCCGGGCTGGACTACGCAGAACTGATCGACGAACTGATCTACCTGGCGCTGAACCGGAAAACCGGCCTGCGCTGACCCCCGCCGGCGAGGGCTACGGCCGCGCGTCCCGGATGAGCTCACGGGCAGTGACAATATCCGGGTGAAGTCGTAGGGACCTCTCGTGTTCGTCGACGTGGGCCACCACGCGCGCCGCCTGATCGGTCAGGCCCCACTGCGCGAACAGCCGCGCGTACGTCGGTCGATGGTTCGGCACCGGCACCCTCGTTGGGTCGCCGCCTACCCAGGCAGCGAACTCAGCGCGGCCGCGTGTCAGGCTGAGAACGGGCAACACCTCGTCGTGCAATAACCGGGTCAGCGCGTCGACGGTCGGTGCGACCCAGTGGTAGGCGGGCTGGCCGCAGTGCACCGGCGCCACGCGGTCGGGGCTCGAGGGGACGTCCCGGCCAAAACCGGGCACGTGCGTGCCGGACATCACCCACACGAGTCCGGCATAGCTGGTGCCGTCGCCGGAGGTGCCTGCGCCGGGTGCGAGTGCGATGGATTGGACGAAACCCTCGCTGCCTTCACGGTAGAAGTACCGCGGCCCAGTCGGAGTGTTCGCGAATCCCGCCTGCCCGAGCAGCGGCAGCACCCCGGACGCCAGCCTGTCGACCGTATCGATCGAAAGCACATCGGTGGGTGCGGGCTCCCGGGGGGATCGGTTTACCTCAACGACAGCACGGATCACCGCAGCCTTCACGTCAGCAATAGCCAGCTTCGTCCGCAGGTAGACAACCTCGCGATCCTCGGCCAGGATGTCCTCGACGCCCGGCTGGTCCGCCAGCGCCTGGTCCAGGCCGTCGTCGTAGGCGTCGCAGTAGGAGCTGATCTCGTCGTCAAACCAAACCACCGTGTTGAAGCCGTCAATGTCGTCGGAGTCATGCACGTCAATCCACTGCGGCAGCTCCTCGATCCTTGGGACGACGTCCGGGTGGCGCGGAATCAGCGGCCTGCCCGCTGCAGATGCGGCGATCGCCGCAGCGACGGGGTCGTTTGAGGTGGCCGGCCGTCGACCACCTTTCCTGCTCACACGCCAACGCATCGTTTGCCCTCGCATCCGCACAGATTCGGGCTGCCGCCCATCCTGCGCGCAATATTGTCGACAACAGTGACTTCTGTCAACGACCCGCGGTCGCCCCTAAGTGCTGTGTCTGGCGCTACTGGCTGTCCGGCAGGTTCTGCAGTTCCTCCTGGCCGATGCAGCTCCGCTCAGCCGGGACCTTGCCGGTGGCGTTGGCCAGTTCCGCCAGCACCGTGGCTGAGCTGATCTTGTCCGGGTCCATCAGGATTTCGGTTGCCGGGGTCCTGCCGTAGGTTGTCAGGGTCCACACGGGGTCGCCTTCCTTGAGCAGCCAGTCGATCCCGTTCACGGTGACGCATCGGTCTGTGGTGGGTCCGGGAACGTTCACTCCGCAGCGCAGGATTACGAGGGACGGCTCGCCCCAGGCCGCTGTGGCCTGGCTGTTCGTCTGGCGCAGTTCGGCGTCGCCGAGGGAATCGGGCAGCGCCACCATCATCGGCGCGCATGCCGGGTTCGCGGCGTCCGCGGCGGCCGGAACATCCACAGCGGGGGAGCAGGCGGCCAGGGACAGACCCCCGGCCAATGCCGCAGCGGTCCCCAAAGCCCTCACGGAAGTCCTTCCGCGCAGGAGGGACACGGAAATTTGGGGGACGGCTCGCATGAGTCCATCATCCCGGTTCCGCCAAGGCGGCGCCAATTCTCCCGGGCGGCCGGAGCTGATCCTCCGAGGCCGGAGTCCCCGGTGTCGGAGGCTGGCTGTAGCGTAGGAGCGTGCCTGAAAACCCTATGAGCCGCGCCGACGCTCCCCGTTCCGAGGCGGGGTCCGCGGAAGCCTTGGCGGACTCTGCCCTGACGGTTGACCAACTCTCGGAGACGGAGCTCCTTGCCAGGATCTTCCCGCGCCTTGACCTCGCCGGCACCCACACGGAGGCAACGTTGCTGGGGCCCGGGGATGACGCGGCCATCATCGCTGCTCCGGACGGCCGGACTGTCATCAGCATCGACACCCAGGTCCAGGACCAGGACTTCCGCCTAGAGTGGCCCAACGGCTACCGCACCACCGGTTTCGACGTGGGCTGGAAAGCGGCGGCACAGAACCTGAGCGACATCAACGCGATGGGCGCCGTGGCCACGTCCCTGGTGGTCAGCCTCACCCTGCCCCCGGACACTCCGGTCGCGTGGGTGGAGGACCTGGCCGACGGCCTGGTGGCAGCGGTACGCGAACTGGGCGCCGGGCGCTGCTCCGTCGCTGGCGGCGACCTTGGTCGGGGCCGGGAAATTTCGGTTACGGCCGCCGTGTTGGGAACGCTCGACGGCGGCCGCCCGGTGATGCGCTCCGGCGCGCAGCCGGGGGACACCGTCGCCCTGGCAGGCACAGCCGGGCATGCCGCCGCGGGCCTGGCGCTGCTGGAATCGGACCCCGCGGACGCGAAGCCCGGCCCTTCCCGGCAGGTCTTTCCCGAACTCCAAAGCAGGCCCCGGCCTCCGCTGGCTGCCGGCCCGGCGGCCCGAGAGGCCGGCGCCACCGCCATGATGGATGTGTCCGACGGGCTCCTGCGCGACGGGATGCGCCTGGCCAAGGCGGGCGGCGTTGTCGTGGACCTTGATCCCGGGGCGCTCTCCGCTTTGGCCCGTGTGCTTGCTCCTGCGGCTGAAATCCTTGGAACGGATCCCATGGAGTGGGTGCTGGGCGGCGGCGAGGACCATGGACTGCTGGCCACCTTCCCGGCCGGTGTTCAGCTGCCGGAGGGATTCGCTGCGATAGGCTCGATACAAGCACCCGGGCGTATGGACGGCCCGGGCGTGACGATAGCGGGCCGGCCCGCCGGCACCCGGGGATGGGATCATTTTGCACACTAAGGTAACCGCCAACGCGCAAGCGATGAAGCGGTGGTTGGGCAAGGCTGAGACGGCACTGGGCAACCACAGCGACCGGCTCAATGCCATCAACATTTTCCCGGTGGCGGACGGCGACACCGGCACCAACCTGTACCTGACCGTCCGGGCGGCCGCCAGATCCCTCGCCTGCGACGATGCCATGGCCGCGCAGGCCGACGTGGGCGAGGTCCTGGCCGTTGCCGGGCGGGCCGCCATGGAGGAAGCCCGCGGAAACTCCGGAACGCTGTTCTCCGTCTTCCTCTCCGCAGCTGCCGAACCGCTCGCCGGGCACACCCGGCTGACCTCCACCCTGCTCGCCGCAGCCCTGAACAGGGCCCAGATCCGCGCCTGGTCCGCCCTTAGCGATCCCGTGCCGGGAACCATGCTCTCTGTCATGGAGGCCGCGGCGCGCGCTGCCGCCGCCGTCGACGCCGGACAGAACGGCGACGACAGCAACCATGCCCTGGGCCTGGCACTGGACGCCGCCGTGGAAGGCGCGCTGGCCGCCGTCGTACATACCGAGGACCAGCTGGCCGCGCTCGCCAGCGCCCACGTGGTGGATGCCGGCGGGGTGGGCATGCTCCTGATCCTGGACTGCCTGCGCTCGGCGGTGCTGGGAGAGGAACTCCAGGGCGAACTGCTGGACGGCCTTCACGGCTACGACGTCCAGGACCCCCACATCCACACGGACATGCCGGACGACGATGGAGTGGAAGTCATGTGCACCATCAGCCTGTCGCCGCTGAACGCCGCGACCCTCCGGCAGCGGCTCGACGAAATTGGTGAGTCCGTGATCATGAGCCAGGTGGGCTCCGGCGCGGACCACGACGGGAACTACCGGTGGCGGGTGCACGTCCACGTCCCGGAGGCGGAACCCGCCGTGGAAACCATTCGGTCCCTCGGTGATCCGGACCACATCAGTGTCAGTGAACTTGCCCTGCCCCGGGATCCGGTGGCGGGCCCGGTGGACTCCCTTGCCAACGGGCATGACCGCTGAACTGGACCTGGCGCTGGAACGGCGCATCGGCAACCGTTCCGCGGCTGTCATTGAGAAGCAGCTGGGCATCTCCACGGTCGGCGGGCTGCTCACGTACTTTCCCCGGCGCTACCTGACCCGCGGCGAACTGACGCCGATCAACGAGATTCCCCGCGACGAGGAAGTCACCCTCATTGCCCGGGTACTCTCCAGCAATACCAGGAAGATGGTGCAGCGGAAGGGCTCCATCACGGACGTGGTTGTCTCTGACGACGACGGCCAGGCCGGGCTTCGGCTTGTGGGCGGCACCGACTACCGCGGAAAAGTCCCGGGCACCCTGAAAATCAGTTTCTTCAACGGCTTCCGGGCCAGGAACGACCTCCTGCCGGGGCGGCGGGCGCTGTTCTCGGGCAAGGTCACCAGCTTCAAGGGGGCGCTGGGCCTGACTAACCCGGATTACCTGGTCCTTGACGAGGACCCCTTCATGGCCGGCGGCGGAGACGCCGAAAAACTGGCAGCCATGCCCATTCCGGTCTATCCGGCCACGGCCAAACTGCCCAGCTGGAAAATCCAGAAGGCCGTGGAGGCTCTGCTGGACACGATGGACCTCGATGCCCTGCCGGACCCGCTGCCCGCCGATGTCACGGCCAGGGAGGGGTTCATGCCGCTCGGGGATGCCTACCGGCTGATCCATGCCCCGAAGTCCGCTGACGACTGGAAGCGTTCCCGCCAGCGGCTGCGCTACCACGAGGCCCTGGTGCTCCAGTCCGCCCTGGCCCGCCGCCGGGCCCAGATCGCCGCGGAGGAAGCCACCGCGCGGAAGCCCGTTCCAGACGGGCTCGTGGCGGCATTCGACGCGAATCTGCCTTTCACGCTCACGGCCGGCCAGGCAGCAGTGGGCGAAACCTTCGCTGCCGAACTGGGCCGGGATTCACCCATGAACCGGCTCCTCCAAGGCGAAGTGGGCTCCGGCAAGACCGTGGTTGCGCTTCGGGCCATGCTCCAGGTCGTGGATGCCGGCGGACAGGCGGCCCTCCTGGCCCCCACTGAGGTCCTGGCGGCCCAGCACTACGAGTCCATTCGCCGCACGCTCGGTCCGCTTTCAGGCGACGGGCTGCTCGGCGGGCTCGGCAGCGGCCCTGCAGTGCAGGTCACGCTGCTGACCGGATCCATGCCCACCGCAGCCCGCAAGCAGGCCATGCTCGACGCAGCCTCGGGCACGGCAGGCATCGTCATCGGCACCCACGCCCTGCTGAGCGATAACGTCTCCTTCTACGACCTCGGCCTGATCGTGGTGGATGAGCAGCACCGGTTCGGCGTGGAGCAGCGCGACGCCCTTCGGGCCAAGGCCCGCAAGCCGCCCCACCTGCTGGTCATGACCGCCACGCCGATTCCGCGCACGGTGGCCATGACCGTGTTCGGCGACCTTGAAACCTCCGTGCTGGACGAGCTTCCCGCCGGCCGCGCCGGGATCACCACCCACGTCGTGGGCCTTGCCGAGAACCCCGGCTGGGCCGGACGCATCTGGTCGCGCTCACGGGAAGAGATTGATGCCGGCCACCAGGTGTACGTGGTGTGCCCCAAGATCGGAACGGACGACGACGGCGACTTCAGCCCCGGGGAAGCGGCACCCGGCGAAGCGGAACCGGTGAACCTGGGGCCGGGAGAGGCTGACCTGGACACCGGCCCCGTCCGGGAGCTCGCCTCGGTGACGGCCGTCGTCGAACATCTTGCGCAGGAGCCGGCCCTCAAAGGGGTGCCGCTGGCCCCGCTGCATGGCCGGCAGGACCCTGCGGTGAAGTCCGCCGCGATGGCGGACTTCACCGCCAACCGCATCAAGGTCCTGGTGTCCACCACGGTGATCGAGGTGGGCGTGGACGTGCACAACGCCACTCTGATGGTCATCCTCGACGCCGACCGGTTCGGTATCTCCCAACTGCACCAGCTGCGCGGCCGGGTGGGCCGCGGCGGGCTGCCCGGCACCTGCCTGCTTGTTACCGCCCTGGAACCCGGGCATCCGAGCCGTCGGCGGCTGGACGCTGTTGCGGCCACCACGGACGGGTTCGAGCTGTCCCAGGAGGACCTCAAGCTGCGGCGCGAAGGCGACATCCTGGGCGCCTCCCAGTCCGGCGGGCGGTCGACGCTGAAGCTGCTGCGGGTCCTGGAACACGAGGATGTGATCGCCCGGGCCCGCGATGACGCGCACCGGATCGTCGCGATTGATCCGGACCTCACGGCGCATCCGGCGCTCGCGGACGCCATCGACAAGTACCTCAACCCCGAGAAGGAGGCGTTCCTTGAACGCGGTTAATACGGTTCCGGCCGTCGACGCCGGCCGTGCGGTGCACCGGACTGCAGGCAGGGGCCGGCCATGAGCAGGATTGTTGCCGGAGCGGCCGGCGGTACGCCGCTCACCGGCGTGCCCGGATCGCTGACCCGGCCCACCACGGACCGGGTGAAGGAAGCCCTGTTTTCCCGCCTTGACGCGTTCGGCGTCATCGCCGGATCCCGGGTCCTGGATCTGTACGCCGGGTCCGGGGCGCTGGGCGTCGAAAGCGCCAGCCGCGGTGCGCAAACGGTGGATCTCGTGGAGTCGGATGCCAAGGCCAGCGGCGTGTGCCAGCGGAACGCGGACCTCATCAACGGGATCCTGGGCCGCAAAGCCGTGACCGTCCACCGGGCCAAGGTGGAGCCCTTCCTGGGCCGCGTCCCGGAGGCAGCGGCCTGGGACCTGGTTTTCCTGGACCCGCCCTACCCGCTGGATGAGGTGGCGCTCTCCGCGGTGCTGGAGAAGCTCTCCGGACTCCTGGCGCCCGGTGCCGTGGTGGTGGTGGAACGGTCGTCGCGTTCGCCCGAGCCGGAGTGGCCCGGGGGGATGGCGCGCTTCGCGGAGAAGAAGTACGGGGAGACGCGGCTCTGGTTCGCCGAACCCTCCGTGCCGGACGCGATCGATGGCGGCGACCTGCCGCAGACCTGACCGCCCGGCCTGACCTCCCGCCCTTTAACCGTCCAGCGGGTCCAGGTCAGGCCCGGCAAGGACCCGGGCCGGGTGGGGTCCGCGGTCTGCCAGCGCGGCGCTCCACTCTGCCGGCCAGACGGACTGCGTTCCGGCCAGGATGATGTTGCCCGGATAGCGCCCCTCGAACATGCCTGCCTCGGCAAACGCGGCCACGTCACCCATGGCGCGGCGCATGGCGGCGACCTGACTCCGGACGAGCGTCAATCCCGGCTCGTCGCCAACATTGACCACCAGGATCCCGGCCGTGGTGAGCCGCGCCCGTACCTCCTGGTAGAAGTCCGCGCAGGCCAGGTGCGCCGGGGCGTCGGGCCCCGAGAAGATATCCAGGATGACCACGTCGAAGCGGAGCTCCGGATCGAGGCCGGCCAGTTCGGCACGGGCATCTCCGGTGACGGTGTGCAGGACGGTTCCCTCCGGCAGGGGCAGGTGCCGCAGCACGAAGTCCAGGAGCTCACGTTCGAGTTCCACCGTGTACTGTTCCGAGCCCGGCCGGGTGGCCTGGATGTAGCGGGCCAGGGTCAGCGCGCCGGCCCCGAGGTGCAGGACACGCAGCGGAGCTCCTGCCGGGGCCGCAAGGTCCACCAGATGGCCGATCCGGCGGAGGTACTCGTAGAAGATCTCCGCCGGCTGCGCGAGGTTCACGTGCGACTGCTCCACGCCGCCGATGCTCAGCACGAAGCTCCCCTCCGTGAACGCGTCAGCCTCGATGGACGCATGCAGGCCGGCGCCCCGGAGGAAGCGCGATGCCGGAATATCCGTCCCCGCCGGCATCAGAGCTTTCCGCCCAGGGCGGCGAGCCGCCCGGCGGCTTCCTCCAGCACTTCCACCTTCTTGCAGAAAGCGAAACGGAGCAGGCTGCGGGTGCGGCGGGCGCCGTCCTCGTGGCAGAACACCGGCACCGGAATGGCGGCAACGCCCACCAGCGCGGGCAGTCGGCGGGCCAGGTCCACCGAGTCGTTGATGCCCAGCGGGGCCGTATCCACGTTGATGAAATAGGTGCCCTGGGGTGAAAACACATCGAAGCCGGCCGCCCTCAGCCCTTCGCCCAGGATGTCCCGCTTACGCGCCAATGCGGCCGCAACGCCGTCGTAAAACACGTCCGGCAGCGCCAGGCCCGCAGCGATTGCCGCCTGGAATGGCGTGCCGGAGCTGTATGTAAGGAACTGCTTAACAGTGCGGACCGCCGCCACGAGTTCTTCCGGCCCGGTCAGCCAGCCGATCTTCCAGCCGGTGAGCGAGAACGTCTTGCCGGCGGAGGAAATGGTGAGCGTGCGCCCGGCCGCGCCGGGCAGGGTGGCCACCGGAATGTGCGTGGCGCCGAAGGTGAGGTGCTCGTATACCTCGTCCGTGACGATGATGCTGCCGTGCTGTTCGGCGAGGTCCACTACTCGCTGCAGCACATGTCGCGGGAAGACGGCCCCCGTGGGATTGTGCGGGTTGTTCAGCAGGACCACCCGGGTGCGTTCGCTGAAGGCCGCCTCCAGCGCCGCCATGTCAGGCATGAAGTCCGGAGCCAACAGGGGAGCGGTCACATGCGTGGCGCCGGAGAGCCCGATCACCGCGCCGTAGGAATCGTAGAAGGGCTCCAGCGTCAGGACCTCGTCGCCCGGCCGGCAAAAAGCCAGCAGCGTTGCCGCGATCCCTTCGGTGGCCCCGGTGGTGACAATCACTTCAGTCTGCGGATCCGGGGTGAGGTTGTAGAAGCGTTCCTGGTGTGCTGCCACCGCTTCGCGCAGTTCCAGGATGCCCTTGCCCGGTGCGTACTGGTTGGCGCCGGCGGCGATGGCAGCGCGGGCAGCTTCCCGGATTTCCAGCGGCCCGTCCTCGTCCGGAAAGCCTTGGCCCAGGTTGATGGCACCGGTCTTTGCGGCAAGGGTGGTCATCTCTTCGAAGATGGTGACGCCCAGGCCGCCGCCCGGGGACAGGAGGTTCGCTCCGAGGGCCGTGCGCTGCCAGGGAGCAGGCTCCGTGGAAGGGGAAAGTTCCGCTGCTGGATGCATCCAGCCATGGTATCCCGGCGTTTCCATGCGGTAGGTTCGGAGCATGAGACGAGCGGTGTGCCCAGGATCCTTCGATCCCATCCATAACGGCCATCTCGAGGTCATCGCCCGGGCCGCAGGCCTGTTTGACGAAGTCATCGTTGCCGTGTCCACGAACCATGCAAAGAAGTACCGGTTTACCCAGCCCGAGCGCCTGGAGATGGCCAGGGAAACGCTGGCTTCCCTCAAAGGCATCGTGGTGGAACCCGTCGGGGACGGACTGCTCGCCGAATATTGCCGTCAGCGGGGAGTCTCAGCGATCGTCAAGGGGCTGAGATCCTCCTCGGACTTCGACTACGAACTGCCGATGGCCACCATGAACCGGCAGCTCAGCGGCGTGGAGACGGTCTTCCTGCCCGCGGAGGCGCACTACCTGCACCTGTCCTCCACCCTCATCAAGGAAGTGGCGGCGCTGGGCGGGAACATCTCGGACTTCGTGCCCCGCTCGGTGCTGCGGCGGATGACCGCTGGCGCGCCTGCCGCGGATCAGCGGCCGGGAGGGTAGGCTTGACCGGTACTTCGGCGCCGCCGGTTTGCTGGTTTGAGTCCCCGCGGCTCTTCAGGCTAAGATGGTACGTCGGTCATATGTTCAACAGGAGTTCTCATTAAAAGAGATGCAGGTTCGCCCCTGGCGTTCGACGTCAAGGACCTCGGGCGCAGCCCGGGAAGCATGCGGACACTGAAGGAACATGTACCCGCACCAGGTGATCTTGGTGTGGCGCTCATTGGCGTTCAGGAAGGCTCGGACATCGAGCTGGACCTGAGGCTTGAGGCCGTACACGAAGGAATTCTGGTATCAGGAACCGCGCTCGCCGAAGTAACCGGTGAATGCGGCCGATGCCTGGATCCCCTTGCGTATGACCTTGAGGTCAATGTGCAAGAACTTTTCTTCTACGAAGGCGTCGAGCTTTCGGACGGAGAAGATGATGAAGAGCAACGTCGAGTCGAGCACGATGTAATCGATCTTGAACCGGTGTTGCGGGACGCAGTGGTGACCATGCTGCCGTTCCAGCCGGTGTGCCGGGAAGACTGCCAGGGCCTTTGCTCCGAATGTGGAGCGCGCCTGGAAGACGAGCCGGGGCACCACCACGAGGTCCTTGACCCTCGCTGGGCTGCCCTAGCTGATATGGCTAAGCCTGACCGGCAAAATTGATTTGTACGTGTTTGTCTAGAGAGAAATGAGTTAGCCGTGGCTGTTCCCAAGCGGAAAATGTCTCGCTCGAATACCCGCGCCCGCCGCTCGCAGTGGAAGGCGACCGCACCCCACCTGGTGAAGACCGTTGAAAACGGCCAGGTCACCTACAGCCTGCCGCACCAGGCAAAGGTCGTTACCGACTCGGCTGGCACCGCGCTGTTCCTTGAGTACAAGGGCCGCAAGGTCGCGGACGTCTAATCGGCCGCCAGGCTGACACGATGTCTTCAACTGAAGAGCTTCTGAAGCGTCTCGGTGTCTCTATTGACGCCGGGACGCTTCGTCTTGCGCTCACCCACCGTTCCTACGCCTACGAAAACGGCGGCGTCCCCACCAACGAACGGCTTGAGTTCCTGGGCGACTCCATCCTGGGCTTCTCCGTCACCGATGCCCTGTACCGGGACAACCCGGACCTGCCCGAGGGCGAGCTCGCCAAGCGCCGTTCCGCCGTGGTCAGCACCCGTGCCCTCGCCGGTATCGGCCGCACCTTGGGCATCGGCGAATACATCTACCTGGGCCAGGGCGAGAAACTGACCCACGGCAAGGACAAGGCGTCCATCCTGGCGGACACCATGGAAGCCCTGATCGGCGCCACATACGTCTCCAACGACATCGAGACCGCCCGCCAGTTGGTCATGCGGCTGATCGGGCCCCTGCTCAAGGATGCAGCTGCGCTGGGGGCAGGGACGGACTGGAAGACCAGCATCCAGGAACTGGCCGCGAGCCGGCAGCTGGGCACCATCAACTATGCCGTGGACGGCACCGGGCCGGACCATGCCCGCACTTTCACCGCCGTGCTGCATGTAGGCGGTACCGCGTACGGCAAGGGCTCCGGCCACTCCAAGAAGGAAGCGGAGCAGGAAGCCGCCGCCGACGCCTGGCGTGCCCTCAACGGCGCCGGCGCAAAACAGTAACGGCCATGCCTGAACTGCCTGAGGTGGAAGTGGTCCGCCGCGGCCTGGCCACCTGGGTCCGCGGCCGCACCATCGAAGCGGTGGACGTGGTGGACCCGCGGTCCATCCGGCGGCACGCTGCGGGTACTGCGGACTTTACGGGCAATCTCGAAGGCGCCGCCGTCACCGACGTGGTCCGCCGGGGAAAGTTCCTCTGGCTTCCGCTCGCGGATGGGGAGACTCCGGAAGGAAGCCTGCCGCACGTGGCCCTGATGGCGCACCTGGGCATGAGCGGGCAGCTGCTCATGCAGGACGCATGGGTCCCGGACGAAAAACACCTGAAGGTCCGGCTGCGCCTCAGTTCCGCGCCCGGCATGCCGGGCCAGCTGCGGTTCGTGGACCAGCGGATCTTCGGGGGCCTCTTCGTCACCGACCTGGTTCCCACGGACGACGGCGGCCCCGGCGGCGAAGCGGAAAGCCCGCTGCCGCTGATTGCGGCCGAGGCGGCCCACATTGCCCGGGATCCGCTGGACCCGCACTTTTCCTTTGACCTCTTCTACCGGCGGCTCCGCGCGCGCAGGACCGGCCTGAAGCGGGCCCTCCTTGACCAGGGGCTGGTGTCCGGAATCGGGAACATCTACGCGGATGAGGCCTTGTGGCGGGCGCGCCTGCACTATGCGCGGCCCACAGACACCCTGCGCCGGGCCGACGCCGAACGCCTGGTCGCTGCGGCCCGGGAGGTCATGGTCGACGCCCTGTCCGCCGGCGGAACCAGCTTCGATTCGCTCTACGTCAACGTCAACGGCGCCTCAGGCTACTTTGAGCGGTCGCTGAACGCCTATGGCCGGAGCGGCGAGGCATGCCCCCGCTGTGCCGCCGCCGGGATCAACGCCGTCATCCGGCGCGAACAGTTCATGAACCGTTCGTCACACACGTGCCCGGTCTGCCAGCCGCGGCCTCGCAACGGACGCTGGTAGCCGGCCCGCCGCCGTCGTCCGCCCCACGGGATTTCGTCCCCAGGCGCCTTAAGAACGCGTTTTAAGCCCTCTAAGTGGACGAAAACCCCACGGGAGGGAGGGCAGGCGGGTTAGATTTGGTGTCAGCCCGGCACCCGCTGACACCACGAGGAGATCCGAAACACCTTGCACCTCAAAAGCCTGACCGTCCGGGGATTCAAGTCCTTCGCGTCGGCCACCACCTTCGATTTTGAGCCCGGCGTCACCGCCGTGGTGGGCCCCAACGGCTCCGGCAAGTCCAACGTGGTGGATGCCCTGGCCTGGGTGATGGGCGAGCAGGGCGCCAAGACCCTGCGCGGCGGCAAGATGGAGGACGTCATCTTCGCCGGCACCTCCGGCCGCCCGCCGCTGGGACGGGCCCACGTTTCGCTCACCATCGACAACTCGGACGGTGCACTGCCGATCGAGTACAGCGAGGTGACCATCTCACGGACGCTGTTCCGGACCGGCGGCTCGGAGTACGCCATCAACGGGTCCGGCTGCCGGCTGCTCGACATCCAGGAACTGCTCTCCGATTCAGGGCTGGGCCGGGAAATGCATGTCATCGTTGGACAGGGACAGCTGGACCGGGTCCTGCACGCCACACCGGAGGACCGCCGCGGCTTCATCGAAGAAGCGGCAGGAATCCTCAAGCACCGCCGCCGCAAGGAACGCACGGTCCGCAAGCTTGAGGCCATGCAGGCGAACCTCCAGCGGCTCACGGACCTCACCGGAGAGATCCGGCGCCAGTTGACGCCCCTGGGCAAGCAGGCCGAGGTGGCCCGACGTGCCCAGCGCGTACAGTTCGACGTGCGCGACGCGCGTGCCCGGCTGTTGGCGGACGACCTGGTCCAGCTGCAGTCCGTCCTGGAGCAGGAAGTGGCGGACGAGGCCGCGCTCAAGGCCCGGCGGGCCGCCGTCGAACACGATCTGGCCGCCGGACGCCGGGAACAGGCCGGGCTGGAGCAGTTGGCGGCGCAGGCCACACCGCGGCTGAACGCGGCCCGGGACACCTGGTACCGGCTCACCGCGGCCAGGGAGCGGTTCCGGTCCCTGGGTTCGCTCGCACAGGAGCGCAGCCGCCTCCTGGGTGCCGTGGATGCCGAACCGGCATCCGGGCGGGACCCCGATCAGCTGGAGCGCCAGGCCGCGCGCGTCCGCGAAGAACTCGCCGGGCTGGAACGGGACACGGCGGAGCGCCGCCGGGCGCTCGAACAGGCGGAGGCCGTGAAGGCCCAGGCAGAAAGCGCCGCGCTGGCCGAGGACAAGCGGCTCACCTCGCAGCTGCGGGCGGCCGCAGACCGCCGCGAAGGCATGGCCCGCCTGGCCGGCCAGGTGGCCGCGGCCCGTTCACGGGTGGAGTCGGCACAGGCGGAACTCGGCAGGCTGCACGAGTCGCTGGCCGCCGGGCAGGAGCGCCGCGCGCGCGCCCAGGCCGAATTCTCCGCACTGGAGAACCAGGTGGCCGGCGTGGAAGAAGGCGAAGAGTCCCTTGACGCCGAGTATGAGGCCGCAGCGGAAGCGCTGGACGCCGTGGTGCAGGATATCGCCGCGCTCACCGCGGACGTGAACGAGGGGGTCCGCCGCCGGGATGCCCTGGTGGCGCGCCGGGACGCACTGAGGCTGGGACTGGAACGGAAGGACGGGGCCAGCCACGCCCTGCAGTCGGGCCTCGCCGGCGTCCGGGGCAGCCTCGCCGGCGCAATCGAGGTGGAAAGCGGGTATGAGGCCGCTGTTGCAGCTGCCCTCGGCGAGGCCGCCGAGGCGGTCCTGGTGGACAGTCCGGAAACCGCGGTGGCACTCCTCGGATTGCTCAAGGCGGACGACGCCGGCCGGGCGGCACTGCTGCTGGCTCCGGCGCCAAACGGGGAAGCACAGCCCCGCCCGCCATTGCCGGGCCTCCCCGCAGGTGCTGTCCCGGCCGCGGACGTGGTGGACGGCGACGGGCACTTCGCCGACCAGGTCAGGCACCTGCTGGCGCGCACCGCCGTCGTTGACGGACTGGAAGCCGCCGCCGGGCTGGTGTCCCGCCACCCCGGCATCACGGCAGTGACCCGCGCCGGGGACATCTTCACGGCAGCCTCGGCCACCGGCGGCTCCGCGAAGGGGCCGTCGCTGCTTGAGGTGCAGGCCGCCGTGGACGACGCCGAAGCTGACCTTCAGGAGGTCAGCGCCACTCTGGAGCGCAACAGGTTTGCACTGGCCGCCGCAGAGGCGCGGCGGGCCGGCGCGCAGGACCGGACCGATGCCGCGATGGAGCGGCTGCACGAGTCCGACGCCCGCCTCGCCGCCGTAGCCGAACGCCTGGGCCACCTGAATTCCGTCCTGCGCAGCGCTGTGGGGGAAAGCGACCGCCTGGCCCAGTCCCTGGCCCGCGCCGAGGCCAACGTCGCCGCGGAGGAGGAAGCGCTCGCCGCTGTGGCAGCGAGGCTTGCCGCAGCGCAGGAGGCGCCCCTGGAGGAGGAGCCTTCAACCGCACACCGCGACGAACTCGCCCAGGCGGCGTCGGCCGCCCGTGCCGCCGAGATGGAGGCGCGCCTGGCGCTGCGCAGCGCCGAAGAACAGCTGTCCGCCACGGGAAACCGGGCCGCTTCGCTGGAACGGGCCGCCGTCACCGAGCGGCGTGCCCGGGCCGAAGCCGCGGAGCGGGCCCGCCGGCGCCGGCTGCAGGCGGGACGGGCCGCTGCGGTGGGTGCCGCCGTCGGCCTTTCCCTTCGGTACCTGGACGTTTCCGTGGACCTTGCGCGGCACGAACGGGACCTCGCCGAGGAAAACCGGGAACGACGGGACAAGGAACTCGCTGAGGTGCGCTCGGCCACCGAAGCCCTGGCCCGCGAGCTGGCGGACCTGACGGATACTGTCCACCGCGACGAACTCGCCCGCGCCCAGCAAAGGGCTCGGATCGAGGCCCTGGAAACCCGGGCCATCGACGAACTGGGGATTACCCCGGACGCGCTCGTGGCAGAGTTCGGGCCCCACGTCCCTGTGCCCCTACCGGCGGAGGAGTCCGGGGACAAATGGGCCGCCCTCCGCACCCCTGTGGACGAGGCCGGCGAGGATATCGTCGAGGGAAAACCCTACGTGCGTGCCGAGCAGGAGAAGCGGCTCCGCAGGGCGGAGCGGGACCTGGCCAGCCTGGGCAAGGTCAACCCCCTGGCCCTGGAGGAATTCGCGGCCCTGGAGGAACGGCACCAGTTCCTCAGCTCCCAGCTGGAGGACCTGAAGGCCAGCCGCAAGGACCTGCTGGACATCATCAAGGAAGTGGACCAGCGCGTGCAGCGGGTGTTCGCTGAAGCGTTCGAGGACACCCAGGCCCAGTTCGTGCGGGTCTTTGAACGGCTGTTCCCCGGCGGTGAGGGCCGGCTGGTCCTCACCGACCCGGACGACATGCTGGCCACAGGCATCGAGGTGGAAGCCCGCCCGGCCGGCAAGAAGATCAAGCGGCTCTCACTGCTCTCGGGCGGTGAACGCTCGCTGACGGCCGTGGCGCTGCTGGTGGCGATCTTCAAGGCGCGGCCGTCCCCGTTCTATGTCATGGACGAGGTGGAAGCTGCCCTGGACGATACCAACCTGGGCCGGCTCATCACCATCTTCGAGGAACTGCGCGAATCCAGCCAGCTGATCGTCATCACCCACCAGAAGCGCACCATGGAAGTGGCGGACGCACTGTATGGCGTGACCATGCGCGGGGACGGCGTTTCCACCGTGATCAGCCAGCGCCTGGCAGGGGACCGGGCGACCGCGGACGTGTAGCTGCCCTGTGAGAAGCTAGGGGAGTGAATGAAATCCTTCCCATTATCCTGTCCATTGTTGCTGCCCTGGTGGTTGTCGGCGGGCTGATTCCGGTCCTGCTCAAGACCCGCCGGAACATCAACCAGTACCCGGGAACCCGCGACGCCAACGATCCGGAGACCCCCCGCCGCGGCAGCACCGTGGTTGCCGATGCGCCGGTGGCGGACCGGACGGCGCCTGCCGGTGTGGATCTGGAGGGCCTGGAAACCGCCGGGGTCCCGGATGATGCCGCCGGGCTCGAAACCATACCCGTAGACACCCCGCTGCCGGTGGCCGGACGCCTCATGCGCCTGCGGGAGCGGCTTGTCCGGTCCAACAACATCATGGGCAAGGGCCTGCTTGCGCTGCTCTCCAGCGACCGGATCGACGAGGGCGTCTGGGACGAAGTGGAGGAAACTCTTCTCCTGGCGGACCTCGGCACGGAACCCACGATGCAGCTGGTGGATGCACTCCGTGAACGCGTCAAGGTCCTGGGCACGCGCACGCCCGAGGACGTCAAGGCCCTCCTGCGCGAAGAGCTGGTCAAGCTGGTGGACCCCACCATGGACCGCAGCCTCAACATCGAGCGGCAGGACGGCAAGCCCGCGGTCATGATGGTCGTCGGCGTCAACGGGGTGGGCAAGACCACCACCGTCGGCAAGCTGGCCCGCGTCCTGGTGGCCGAAGACAAGGACGTCCTGCTGGGAGCCGCGGACACGTTCCGTGCCGCCGCCGCCGAACAGCTGGCCACCTGGGGCCAGCGCGTGGGCGTCCCCACCGTCAAGTCGGATATCGACGGCGCCGACCCCGCCTCGGTTGCCTACGAGGCCGTCAAGGCCGGCATCGAGCAGGAGGTGGACGTGGTCATGATCGACACCGCGGGCCGCCTCCAGAACAAGGTTGGCCTGATGGACGAGCTGGGCAAGGTCAAGCGCGTCGTGGAGAAACTCGCGGACGTCGACGAGGTCCTGCTGGTTCTGGACGCCACAACCGGCCAGAACGGCCTCAACCAGGCCCGCGTGTTTTCCGAAGTAGTCAACATCACCGGCATCGTCCTCACCAAGCTGGACGGCACCGCCAAGGGCGGCATCGTGGTGGCCATCCAGAAGAGCCTCGGCGTGCCCGTCAAACTCATTGGACTGGGTGAAGGCGCGGACGACCTCGCACCGTTCGAGGCCGAAGCCTTCGTGGACGCGCTGCTGAACTAGCCGTACTGCAAAACCGGGGGCACAGCCAGCCTGCGGCCGGTCAGCGTGCCGGCCGCAGGGTCTCCCGGGTGCCGAGCCAGCTGCAGGCCGCCACCAGCATGATCCCGCCGGTCACCCCGAACGCCCAGCCATAGCCGAGCCGGTCCGCGAGCACGCCGGCCAGGATGGGCCCTACGATCGCACCGACGTCGGACACCATCTGGTAGACGGCCAGGACCCTGCCGCCGGAGCGGTCGTTGCCGATCACATCCGCAACCGCGGCCTGCTGGGCCGGACCGAACAGGCCCGAACCGACACCGGCCAGCGCGGACGCGGCCAGGAACCAGCCCAGGTCCGCCGAGGCGCCGATCGCCGCGGTGGCAGCGGCGGCCACAAGAAGGCCCCACACCATCATGGGCCGGCGGCCAAGGCTGTCTGCCAGGCGGCCGGAAAACGTCAGCGCGGACGCATTCCCTGCGGCGAACACAGCCAGCGCCAGGCCGGCAGCCTCCGGCCCGGAGCCGAACGCGGCAGCGGCAAACAGCGGCACCGTGGCCATCCGCACCCCGAACGTCGCCCAGCCGTTGGCGAAGCTGGACACCAGCGCGGACCGGTACGCGCCCGCCGCCAGCGCCTCAGTGAACGGCAGCTCCGGCGCGCGCTGCCCGCCCGGGCCGCCGCCCCTGCGCTGGTGGCTCAGCTGCGTCTGGACCACCAGCGCGGCCACTACCAACGCCGCGGCGTAGGCCAGGAACGGGACGCGCAGGCCGAAACCTGCCAACAGGCCCCCGACGATGGGCCCGCACACGTTGCCCACCAGGAACGCCGAGGCATAGGCGCCGGAGACCCGCCCGCGGCTTTCCGGAGGCGCCAGCCGTACCACCAGTGCCATGGAGGCAACCGTGAACATCACGGAGCCGGCCCCGCCAAGTCCACGGAACAGCAGCAGCTGCCAGTAGTCCTGGGCGAAAGCGCAGGCGGCCGTGGACGCCGCGACGATGAGCAGCCCCGCAACATATACGGGACGTTCGCCCAGCCGGCCGATCAGCGCCCCG
The DNA here is from genome assembly GCF_044754925.1 of Pseudarthrobacter sp. NPDC092424. NCBI lineage: Bacteria > Bacillati > Actinomycetota > Actinomycetes > Micrococcales > Micrococcaceae > Pseudarthrobacter > Pseudarthrobacter sp. NPDC092424. The sequence continues at coordinate 532,135 of NZ_JBIVQC010000001.1, forward strand.
CCCGCCGGAGCGAACACCAGGCGCATGAACGCGAAGATGGCCACGATGACGGACGCCTCGGTGTTTCCCACCCCGAACGTGGTGGCGAACTGCGGCAGAACCGGGGCCACCAGGCCGAAGCCCAGGGCGATCAGGAACGCAGCGGCAAGCATCACCTTGATGTCCCGCGGGAACTTCCCGGGCCGCGGCAGGAACCGCGTGAAGAACCGGGACGATGTGCCGCTTTCGCGGGGTTCTGCCGTCATGATGCCGCAATCCTTGCCGTGGACAGTGCCGGGGACCGGCGAAAGGGATGAAACACCACCGTAACAAGCCGGATATTCACCATTTACTTCCTGGAGGTTGTTGTAACAGGGCCGCAATATAAATCCGCGGCAGCCGAAACACGCCGACCCCAGACTCGATACAGGACGCAAAACGGCGTTGGCAGGCGGAGTATTCCGCAGAATCGATCATAGGGAGGACGTGCACCATGGAACTTACCCCGGGTCACGTATGGCTGATGGTGGCGGCGGCACTCGTGCTGCTGATGACACCAGGGCTCGCATTTTTCTACGGCGGCATGACGCGCGCCAAGGCAGCGCTGAACATGATGATGATGAGCTTCATCTCCATCGGCATCGTCAGTGTCGTGTGGGTGCTGTGGGGCTACTCGATGACAGGCGGTGACGGCTTCCTGCAGATGGTGGGCAACCCGTTGGCCAGCTTCGGCCTCGAAGGCGTCAACTCCGCGGATTCACCGGATGGCCTCATCCTGGTGGGTTACGGCGCGACGTTTGCCATCATTACCGTTGCCCTTATCAGCGGTGCCATTGCCGACCGCGCCAAGTTCGGCGCCTGGTCCGTCTTCGTGCCTGTGTGGGTCACGCTGGTCTACTGCCCGCTGGCCTACATGGTGTGGGGCGGCGGCCTCTTTGGTGAGGACGGCGCCATCGGCCAGGCACTGGGCCCCGCCATCGACTTCGCCGGCGGTACCGTGGTGCACATCAACGCTGGTGTCGCGGCCCTGATCCTCGTGCTGATCATCGGCAACCGCAAAGGCTTCGGCAAGGACCCGAACCACCGTCCCCACAACATTCCCTTCGTGATGCTCGGGGCCGCCATGCTTTGGTTCGGCTGGTTCGGCTTCAACGGCGGCCTCGCGTCCTCCGCTGAGCAGGGCGGCCTGATCTGGGTCAACACCCTGGCAGCGCCAGCAGCGGCCATGATCGGCTGGCTCGTCACCGAGCGCATCCGCGACGGCCACCCCACCTCCCTCGGCGCAGCATCCGGCGTGGTTGCCGGCCTGGTGGCCATCACCCCGGCCTGCGCCAACGTCAGCCCGGTGGGCGCCCTGGGACTGGGCATCGTGGCAGGCGTTGCCTCCGCCCTGGCCGTGGGCCTGAAGTTCCGCTGGGGCTTCGATGACTCGCTGGACGTGGTGGGTGTGCACCTGGTCTCGGGCATCATCGGCACCGTAGCCCTTGGCTTCATCGCACTGCCGGAGGAGGGCGCGGGCGGCGGCCTCTTCTACGGCGGCGGCATGACCCAGATGTGGGCCCAGCTGGCAGCGGCAGGCATCGCCATCGCCTACTCGGCCGTCTTTACGGTCATCATTGCCCTGGCCATCCACAAGACCATGGGCTTCCGGGTCTCCCAGGAACAGGAAAGCGTGGGCGTGGACCTCAGCCTGCATGCTGAAACGGCCTACGAGTTCGGTGTATCCGGGCACGGCGGCTCGTTCCAGCCCCTGCACGACGTGATGACCGGCAAGAGCCAGACGTCGGACCAGGCAGCAGCCGGGACGCAGAACACAGAATCGGCAACAGGCAAGGAAAGCGTGGGGGCATGAAACTGATTACTGCCATCGTCAGGCCGGAAAAACTCGAAGCCATCCGGGAAGGGCTGGAATCCTACGGGGTCCAGGGCCTCACGGTCAGCGCAGCCAGCGGCTACGGCCGGCAGCGCGGCTACACGGAGGTATACCGCGGAGCCGAGTACAACGTTGACCTGCTGCCCAAGATCCGGGTGGAGGTCCTGGCTACGGACGAGCAGGCGGACGACATCCTGGACGTTATCATCGCCAGCTCCAACACGGGCCGCGCCGGCGACGGCAAGGTCTGGACGATGGACGTTTTTGAGGCCGTCCGGGTACGGACCGGCGAACGCGGGGTAGCCGCAATCTGACGCTCCGGGCCTGCCCGGAACCAGCAGGCCAACGCCGTGACGGGGCGGGCGGGACACCGAAAGGTGCCCCGCCCGCCCCGTTTCGTTCCGGCCTTACCCCGGAGTGCGATCCGCTGACTGGGCCGCACCCCGGGCGGCCCAGGAACGGGGACCCGCCGAGCCGGCGTCGTACTCCTCCAGCGGCACGGCACCCTCCTCCCACGACCGAAGCACCGGCTCCACGATGCGCCAGCATTCCTCCGCTGTGTCGCCGCGGACGGACAGCAGCGGATCCCCGTTGAGCACGCCCTCCAGGACTTCGCCGTAGGGAAGGAGGTCCGAGGCGCTCAGCTCCGCATCCAGGGTGACCCTGCCCAGGCTGAAGATATTCCCCGGGCCGTTGACGTCCACATCGAACTGGAGCGTGTCCGGGCCGAACCCGATGCGCAGCTGGTTGGGGGCGTCCACCCCCGTGAAGCCCTCCGGAAGATGCGGCACGGGACGGAAGGTCACCACCGCCTCCTTGCGTCTGGCCCCCATAGCCTTGCCCGACCGCAGGATGAAGGGAACGCCGCTCCAGCGCCAGTTCTCGATCCGGACCTCCACTTCGGCGAGGGTCTCGGTGTTCCGGGCCGGATCAACGCCCTCCTCGCGGGCATAGTCCGGGACCGCGGTGCCGGCCACCGTTCCGGCCGTATACCGGGCACGCCGGCTGGACCCGCCGTAAGGAGCTCTGACGCTGCCGGCACGAAGCACCGTGGAGACGGCGTCGCGAAGGTCGCGTTCGCCAATGGTGGCCGGCGGCTCGATGGCCATGAGCGCCATGATTTGCAGGAGGTGGCTCTGAATCATGTCGCGGAGGGCGCCCGCGCCGTCGTAGTAGCGGGCGCGGCCCTCCAGGGCCAGGTCCTCATCGAAGATGATTTCCACCTTCTCCACGTGCTCCCGGTTCCAGACCGGCTCCAGGAAGTTGTTCGCGAAGCGCAGGCCCAGGATGTTCAGCACCGTGGCCTTGCCCAGGAAATGGTCAACGCGGTGGATGTGGTCCTCCGGGACCAGCTGCACCAGGGTCCGGTTCAGGTTCCGCGCCGATTCCTCCCCGGAGCCGAACGGCTTCTCCATCACCAGGCGCGTCCCGGGCGGCAACTGGCCGGGTTGCAGGGCCTCGCAGGCGCGCTGGCTGACCTGGGGCGGCAGGGCGAAGTAGATGGCTGCGGGCCCTTCAAGCCCGGCCACGAGGGCAGCCAGCGCGCCGTCGGCCGTAACGTCCAGCTGGTGGTAGGCGGTATCCTGCGCGATGGAGTCCAGGGCATGCCGGCCCTCCTGGCCGGCATCCTTGGCCGCGGCACTGAAGGCTCCGGTGACGCGCTGGCGCCACTGTTCCGGCGTCCACGGATCAGAGCCCGCGCCGGCCAGGCGGAGGCCGGTGGCGCGCCCCCGCGCCACAAGGCGGGCGAGGCCCGGGAGCAGCAGGCGGCCCGTGAGGTCGCCGGAAGCGCCGAGGATGAGCAGGGTCCTGACAGTTGTTGGGCTGGTCATTTTGCCAGCATGCCATCTTGCGTGTCCGAGTTGGTACCCTAGATAGTCGAGTCCCGATCATCCACTGAAAGAACGGCACGTGTTCAATTCACTTTCTGACCGGTTGACAGCAACCTTCAAGAATCTCCGCGGCAAGGGCCGCCTCACCGAGGCTGACGTTGACGCCACCGTACGCGAGATCCGCCGCGCGCTCCTTGACGCCGACGTTGCCGTTCCGGTTGTCCGTGAATTCACCGGCCGGGTCCGCGAACGTGCCCTCGGCGCGGAGGTCTCCGGTGCCCTGAACCCCAGCCAGCAGATCGTCAAGATCGTCAACGAAGAACTTGTTGAAATCCTGGGCGGCGAGACCCGCCGCATCCGCCTCGCCAAGACCGGTCCCACCATCATCATGCTGGCCGGCCTCCAGGGTGCGGGCAAGACCACACTGGCCGGAAAGCTCTCCAAGTGGCTGAAGGCCCAGGGCCACAGCCCCATGCTGGTGGCCTGCGACCTCCAGCGACCCAATGCCGTCACCCAGCTGCAGGTAGTAGGCAAGCGCGCCAATGTGCCCGTCTTCGCCCCGCACCCCGGCGCCACGTCCACGGAACTGGACCAGCCGGCCGGCGATCCCGTCGCCGTTGCCCGTGCCGGCGTGGAGGAAGCCCGCCAGAAGCTTCACGACGTAGTCATCGTTGACACCGCCGGACGCCTGGGCGTTGACGCGGACATGATGGAGCAGGCGCGCCAGATCCGCCGCGCCATCGTGCCCAACGAAGTGCTGTTCGTGATTGACTCCATGATTGGCCAGGACGCCGTGAACACGGCGCTCGCGTTCGATGAAGGCGTTAACTTCACGGGCATCGTGCTTTCAAAGCTCGACGGCGACGCGCGCGGCGGTGCAGCCCTTTCCGTCGCGTCGGTCACCGGCAAGCCCGTGATGTTTGCGTCCACCGGAGAAGGCCTGGACGATTTCGAGCTGTTCCACCCGGACCGGATGGCCTCGCGCATCCTGGACATGGGCGACGTCCTGACGCTGATCGAGCAGGCGGAAAAGTCCTGGGACAAGGACGAAGCAGCCCGGATGGCGAAGAAATTCGCCGACCAGGAAGACTTCACGCTGGAAGACTTCCTGGCGCAGATGCAGCAGATCCGCAACATGGGCTCCATGAAGAAGATGCTCATGATGATGCCCGGCGCCCAGAACATGCGCCAGCAGCTGGAGCAGTTCGACGAACGCGAAATCGACCGGGTTGAAGCGATCGTCCGGTCCATGACGCCCCACGAGCGGCTCGCGCCCAAGATCATCAACGGCTCCCGCCGCGCCCGCATCGCCCGCGGTTCCGGCGTGCACGTCTCAGAGGTCAACGGACTGCTGGAGCGCTTCGCCCAGGCGCAGAAGATGATGAAGAAGATGGCGCAGGGTGGCATGCCCGGAATGCCGGGAATGCCCGGCCTGCCCGGCGCCGGTGGCGGAGCCCGGAAGAACGCCAGGAACGCGCCCAAGAAGAAGGCCAAGTCCGGCAATCCGGCCAAGGCCGCGCAGGAGCGCAAGGAGGCGGAGGCGCGCCGCGCCAACGCCGGCAAGGCGCTGCCCACCGGTGCGGCGTTCGGCCAGCAGGGTGATTTCGACCCGGCGCAGCTGAACCTGCCCAAGGGCTTCGAGAAGTTCCTCGGCAAGTAGCAGCCCGGGCTCCGGCGTGCTGCCGGGGCCGTGGAATAGGGTGGGGTCATGGTCAAGCAACGCGTAGTGTTCGTGCACGGCGCCGGAAGCTTCGGCGCCGCTGCCTGGCCCCGCCAGCACGGCATGGCCCTTGCCTACGATGCCCTCTTCCTCCGGCGCCTCGGGTGCGATCCAACGGCCGGGCCGGCAGCGCCGTCCTTTGCCGGGGACGCCGCGATCATCCTTCGCTCGCTGCAGGACGATGGCCGCGGTGCTGCAGGCGGCCACGTGGTGGCCCACGCCCAGGGCGCCATTCCGGCAATGCTGGCCGCGGTGGAACGTCCTGACCTTGTCCACTCACTCGCCCTCGTGGAGCCGGCCTGCCTGTCCCTGACGGCGGACCTGCCTGCCACAGCGGCGCACCGGGCACAATTTCGTGAGTGCGCAGAGGCCCCGCTGCATATCGTTCCGGGTGTCCCCACCCTGGTGCTCACCGGAGGATGGGAGCCGCTGTTCGAGGAGATTGCCGGCTACCTGCGGGAAACCGGGGCCGTGCACCGCATTGCTGCCGGGGGGCACCGGCCGCACGATTCCGTTGAAGGTGACCGGACCATCCGGTCATTCATCCGCGAGGCCGGCAGGAGCCTCGCTGCGTAAGGCTGTCCGTCCTGCAGCCTGTGGCGGGGCGGAGCCCCCGTAACTGCCCCGCCCCGCCACTGTGTCCGGGTCAGCCGCCGGCCGGGACCTTCGGCTCCGGCAGGTAGACCTTGCCGCCTGCGGCCAGGAATTCCTGGCTCTTCTCCCGCATTCCGGAGGCCGCCTCCGCCAGTGCTGCCTGCGCCTCCGCGGACCCGTACTCGTCCCGGATGTCCTGGCTGATCCGCATCGAGCAGAACTTCGGCCCGCACATGGAGCAGAAGTGCGCGGTCTTGGCCGGTTCCGCCGGCAGGGTCTCATCGTGGAACGCCTCGGCCGTTACTGGGTCCAGGGACAATGCAAACTGGTCCCGCCACCGGAACTCGAACCTTGCCTTGGACAGGGCGTCGTCGCGTTCGTGCGCGCCGGGGTGGCCCTTTGCCAGGTCCGCCGCGTGTGCCGCGATCTTGTAGGTGATCACACCGGTCTTGACGTCGTCCTTGTTGGGCAGGCCAAGATGCTCCTTGGGCGTCACATAGCAGAGCATCGCGGTGCCGTAGCGGGCGATCTCGGTGGCTCCGATGGCCGAAGTGATGTGGTCGTAGCCGGGGGCAACGTCGGTCACCAGCGGTCCCAGGGTGTAGAACGGGGCGCCCTTGCACAGCTCCTGCTGCCGCTCCACGTTCTCCCGGACCAGGTGGAACGGGACATGGCCGGGGCCTTCCACCATGACCTGCACGTCGTACTCCCAGGCACGCCGGGTGAGCTCGGCCAGGGTGTCCAGCTCGGCGAACTGGGCGGCGTCATTGGCGTCCGCCGTGGCGCCCGGCCGCAGCCCGTCGCCGAGCGAGAACGCGACGTCGTACTTGGCGAAGATTTCGCAGAGTTCGTCGAAGTGCGTGTACAGGAAATTTTCCTGGTGGTGCGCCAGGCACCAGCCCGCCATGATGGAGCCGCCGCGGGACACGATGCCGGTGACCCGGTTGGCAGTGAGCGGAACATAGCGCAGGAGCACGCCGGCGTGCACCGTCATGTAGTCCACGCCCTGCTCGCACTGCTCAATGACGGTGTCGCGGAAGATCTCCCAGGTCAGCTTGTTGGCTTCGCCGTTGACCTTCTCCAGCGCCTGATAGATGGGCACGGTGCCAATCGGCACGGGGGAGTTGCGGATGATCCACTCGCGCGTGGTGTGGATATCATCGCCGGTGGAGAGGTCCATCACTGTATCCGCACCCCATTGGGTGGCCCACTGGAGTTTGTCCACTTCCTCCGCGATGGAGCTGGTGACCGCGGAGTTGCCGATGTTGGCGTTGATCTTCACCAGGAATGCCTTGCCGATGATCATCGGTTCCGATTCCGGGTGGTTGATGTTGTTGGGGATAATGGCCCGGCCCGCGGCAACCTCGCTGCGGACCAGTTCCACGTCGCAGTTTTCCCGCAGCGCCACGAAGCGCATCTCGGGCGTGATGATGCCCTGCCTGGCGTAGTGCATCTGGGTGACTGTCTTGCCTTCGACGGCGCGGCGGGGCACTGGCCGTGCGCCCTTCCACTCCGCGGAGGCTGCGCCGCGGCGGACAGCCGACCGGCCGTCGTCGAGCAGGTTCCGCTCCCGGCCGCTGTACGCTTCAGTGTCCCCGCGCGCCTCAATCCACTCGGTGCGGAAGGGCCGCAGGCCCCGGACCGGGTCGCTGCCCGGCCCGGCCGTCCGGTAGGCGCGGAACGGAGCGTTTGGCTCGCCGCCGGGGGAGTCCGACAGGGTAATCTCGGTGACTGGTACCCGAAGGCCCGACCCCCTGTCTTCCACGAAGGCGAGCGAGTGGGACTTCAGGGACTGGGTGGCAGGATCCCGGCCAGACGCATCGAGGGCAGGGTTCAGCTGTGTTTCTGGTGTATTCAAGGAATACTCACTTCCTTCGCCGGCATTACCCGGACAGGTTCGACGGTCGCAGGCTGCGTCAGCCCGATCTCAGCCCCTGCAGGGGCACCCGTGTGGTCAGGAACGAAGCTACCACAGGCCCCACGGGGAGCGGCGTCACATTCGCGGTGCTAGCCTGACCGGGCAGGATGAGAGGAGTTCCATGCCGGCGGTTATCCATTTCAGCGGACCGGTGCTCACGGGCCCGGACCGGGAAGTGCGCGGGCTGTGGTCCGTGGACGGCCGCCTGACCTTCCAGCGGCCCTCCGCGCGGCCTGACCACGTCCTGCCCGGCTGGGTGCTGCCGGGTTTCGTCGACGCGCACTGCCATATCGGCCTTGGGCCCGGCGGTCCCGTGGATGCGGACACCGCCGCAGCCCAGGCCCGGGCGGACCTCGCCGCCGGCACGCTGCTGGTCCGGGACGCGGGTTCCCCGGCTGACACGCGCTGGATGCAGGGCGGCAAGGAGTTTCCGGTACTGATCCGCGCCGGGCGTCACGTGGCCCGCACCCGGCGCTACCTCCGCGGGTTTGCCCGGGAAGTTGAACCGGAAGGCCTTGTCGAAGCGGTCCGGAAGCAGGCGCGCGACGGCGACGGGTGGGTGAAGCTCGTTGGCGACTGGATTGACCGCGGCGCCGGCGACCTGGCTCCGTCCTTTCCTGCCGCCGTCGTCCGCGATGCCATCCAGGCGGCACATGACGAAGGCGCCCGTGTCACCGCCCATTGCTTCGCCGAGGACACGCTGGACCAGATGCTGGACGGCGGCATCGACTGCATTGAACACGCCACGGGGCTCCTTCCGCGGCACCTGTCCCGCTTCGCCGAGCAGCGCGTGCCGATCGTGCCCACCCTGATCAATATCGCCACTTTTCCGGACATTGCCGCGCAGGCGCAGCCGAAATTCCCGCGCTACGCGGCCCATATGCTGGCGCTCTGGGAGCGCCGGGCGGAGCGCGTGGCGGAAGCGTTCGACGCCGGCGTGCGGGTTTTCGCTGGCACCGACGCCGGAAGCGTCATCCGGCACGGGCGGATTGCGGACGAGATCCTGGCGCTTCACGCCGCGGGCCTGCCGGCAGCGGCAGCGCTGGATGCCGCATGCTGGTCCGCGCGGCAGTGGCTGGGAGCGCAGGCCATCTCCGAAGGCGCGCGGGCGGATGTGGTGGTGTGCAGTGCGGATCCGCGGAGCCGGCCTGAAACCATCCGCCACCTGCAGCAGGTGGTACTGGGCGGCCGGATCGTCCACGACAGCGGAATAAATTGAAGCTTCAACTCATTTAATGGACAGGGCCGCCACCCGGGAGGCCGTAGGAGTTCGGAGTGTTCCAATGACCGCAGAAACCGTAAACCAGGACCTTCTTCCCGCCGGGCTCGGCATGGGCACGGTGATGCTCAAAGTGGGCGACATGAAGCTCATGACGGACTACTACCAGAAGGCGCTGGGCCTGGAAGTCGTGGCCGAACAGGATGGCGGCGTCTACCTGGGCCGCCTGGGCAGGCCACTGGTCCAACTGGCCCCGGCGTCCGGGCTCCACCTTCCCGGCAGGGGCGAGGCGGGCCTGTTCCACACCGCTCTGCTTTTCGAAACCAGGGAGGCGCTCGCCGCCACGATCGCCACGGCTGCCCGGTTCAACCCGCGGCTCTTCACCGGCAGCGCCGACCACCTTGTCAGCGAGGCCTTCTACTTCAACGATCCCGAAGGCAACGGCATTGAGCTCTACTGGGACCGCCCCCGCAGCAACTGGTCCTGGAACGGGACCGACGTGGTGATGGACAGCCTGGCGCTGCCGCCCCAGCACTACCTCGAGCGGTACCTCACCGAGGAATCCCTTGACGGGCAGCGCGCGACCGGTGCAGGAGTGGGCCACGTCCACCTTCAGGTGGGTGACGTGCAGACGGCGCGGGACTTCTACGTGGGCACCCTCGGCTTTGAAAAGACGGCGGGCTGGCACGGCCAGGCGCTCTTCGTCTCCGCCGGACGCTACCACCATCACATGGCCATGAACGTCTGGAACAGCCGCGGCGCCGGGCCGCGCAAGGACACCCTGGGGCTCGGTGAAGTGCTGATCGAGGTGCCGTCGGGGGACGACGTCGGCGCCCTGGCGGACCGGCTCAGGGTCGCCGGGGTGCCGGCGCACCACACCGGAGCGGAACTGCGGTTCGAGGATCCCTGGCGCAACCGGCTTCGGGTGGCCGTGCGCCGATCCGGCCCGGCCTTGTACTAGGCTGAAAACGGCCCGGCCAACAGCCGGAGCGGCGGGGGCGCCACGCGCCTCCGGCCGCGCCGTACCGACGACGGAACGAGGGTAATTCCCATGGGCTTCACCGAGATCTTTGTCGCCACGCACGACGCCGCCCTGAAGCGTGCCGGCCAGCTGGACGCAGGCGGAGCCGCTCCCGGCGGCCAGGCAGTGCGGATTCCGGACATCAGTGACTTCGAGGTCGAGCAGCTGGGCGACCTTGCCGGCAGGGCTGTGCACGCAGGCGGCGCCGACTACGAACTCACCATGGTTGACGTGGCCAGCGATTCGCTCCTGGCCGTGCCGCCGGCCATGGTCCGGGCCCTGGCGGACCTCCTCACCTATGAGACGGAAGGCGAGGGAAACGTGCTGGATGATGTTGCCGCGGAGTGGGCCGGGCAGGACGATATGCCGTTCGGGGCCGGGCAGTCACGGACCTACGTCGAACAGGTGGCCCGGCTGGCCGGCACTGTGGACGACGCTGACCGTACCTCGCTCTATGTGTGGTCGGCCTAAGCGCCGCATTCGCCCGGCAGGCCGCGCGGATGCAAAGTCGAAATCCATGCGCTGATCTGGCACAATGGACAGGTACTCGATCTGCGTGGCCCCTCTCTCCGCGTTTTGATCCTGTCCTTCGAGCCCGCAAGTACGGCCCGCCCCACGGGTGCAGAACGCCGGGTTCAACCCCTTTTCTGAAACAGGAGTGACCACAAAAGTGGCCGTAAAGATTCGCCTTAAGCGCTTTGGTAAAATGCGCGCCCCGTACTACCGCATCGTCGTTGCAGACTCACGCACCAAGCGTGACGGCCGCGCCATCGAGGAAATCGGCAAGTACCACCCCACCGAAGAGCCCTCGTACATCGAGGTCGACTCCGAGCGTGCACAGTACTGGCTGTCAGTCGGCGCCCAGCCGTCCGAGCAGGTTGCCGCAATCCTGAAGATCACCGGTGACTGGCAGAAGTTCAAGGGCCTCCCGGGCCAGGAAGGCACCCTGAAGACGAAGGCTCCGAAGGAAGCCTTCGTTGCCCCGGAAAAGGGTTCCGTGATCATCCCGGAAGCAATCACCAAGAAGGCCTCCAAGGCTGACGCAGCCGAAGCCCCGGCCGACGCCGAAGCAGAGACCACCGAGGCTGAGTAGATTGCTGGCAGAAGCGCTGGAGCACCTTGTCCGCGGAATCGTTGATTCCCCGGATGACGTCAAGGTCAATTCGAAGAACAACCGCCGCGGGGACACCCTCGAGGTGCGCGTTCACCAGGATGACCTGGGACGGGTGATCGGCCGCCAGGGCCGGACGGCACGCGCCCTGCGCACCGTCGTGGCAGCACTGGCCGGCGGCGAACCGGTGCGGGTCGACGTCGTCGACACCGACCGCCGCCGCTGAGCGCTCGGCAACATCAGTTTTGCTCCGGCCCCTCCACCGCAAGGTGGAGGGGCCGGAGTGCTTTTACCCCACCAACCAATACCCACAGAGCGAACAGAGGAACAGATGAAGCTTCAGGTGGCGCGAATCGGCAAACCCCACGGCATCCGCGGTGAAGTCACGGTCCAGGTCCTGACCGACGCACCCGAGGACCGTTTCGTTCCCGGCACCGGTTTCCTCGTGGAGCCTGCGTCCTCCGGCCCGCTCACGGTAGCCAGCGCCCGGTGGAACAAGGACATCCTCCTGCTCGCTTTTGAGGAAGTGGCGGACCGCAACAAGGCCGAGACGCTGCGCGGAGCAAAGCTGTTCATCGAGACGGCCGAACTGGACGAGGACGGCGATGAAGGCTGGTACGAGCACGAGCTCGTCGGCCTGGAAGCCCGCGTGGGAGAAGCCGTGGTGGGCAGGATTGCCGCGTTGAACACCATGCCGGTCCAGGACCTGCTGGTGGTGGCCACCCCGGAGGGCGACGAGATCCTCGTTCCGTTCGTGGAGGAGATCGTTCCTGAGGTCAACATCGACGAAGGGTACATCCTCATCACGCCCCCGCCGGGGCTGTTTGAACTCAACGCTGGGGAAGCTGCCACGGACGGCCCGGAAGGCAGCGCCTAGATGCGGATCGACGTCGTCAGCATCTTCCCCGACTACCTGGCGCCGCTGGACCTGTCGCTGATCGGCAAAGCCCGCCAGGACGGCCTGCTTGACCTGCACGTCCACGACCTTCGCAGCTTCACCACCGACCGGCACCGGACCGTGGACGATACCCCGTACGGCGGCGGCGCGGGCATGGTCATGAAACCGGAGCCATGGGCGCAGGCGCTGTCGGCTGTGGTCGAAGCCCGGCCCGAAGGTGCCCGGAAGCCGGTCCTGATTGTCCCTTCGCCCGCCGGCGAGCGTTTCACCCAGGCCCTTGCCTACGAACTCGCCGAAGAGGAGCACCTCACTTTCGCCTGCGGCCGTTACGAGGGCATTGACGAGCGGGTCTTCGAATGGGCGCAGGAGCACTTCGAGGTGCGCCCCGTGAGCCTGGGGGACTACGTCCTAAACGGTGGTGAGGTGGCGGTGCTTGCCATGGTGGAGGCCGTAGGCCGGCTCCTGCCCGGCGTGGTGGGCAATCCCGAATCGCTGGTGGAGGAATCCCACTCCGACGGATTGCTTGAGTACCCCGTCTACACGAAGCCGTCCCAGTGGCGCGGGCGCGAGGTTCCCGCCGTGCTGCTCAGCGGCAACCACGGCAAAATTGCCCAGTGGCGGCGGCACGAGCAATATCGGCGCACTGCGGAGCGCCGGCCCGACCTCCTGGAAGGGTTCGACGCCGGCAACCTCCCGCGTGCCGACCGTTCCGAACTGCATGTGCTGGGGTACGACATCGTGGCCGGCCGGCTGGTGCGCCGCCCGATTGGCTGATGCCCTCCGGGTGTGGCAAAATTAGTCCTTGTGTCTGCTGGGCCCGCACCTGCCACAGGGGGAGCGCCGCCAACAGCCTGACAACCTGCCGCTTCAATCGGTGAAGACGGCAGGACCAATTACCTTTCGGCTGGAATTTCCGCTGCACCGCCAGGTGTGCTGGCTTGCCCGCCGTGACCTAAAGTGAATGACCTGTGGCGTTCACCAGGAGTGCAAATACCATGCATATTCTCGACTCCGTCGACGCAGCCTCGCTGCGGAGCGATGTTCCCGTTTTCCGCGCCGGTGACACCATCAAGGTTCACGTGAACATCATCGAAGGCAAGAACTCCCGCGTCCAGGTCTTCCAGGGCTTCGTCCTGGGCCGCCAGGGCGACGGCGTGCGCGAAACCTTCACCGTCCGCAAGGTTTCCTTCGGTGTTGGCGTGGAGCGTACCTTCCCGGTTCACTCCCCGATCATCGAAAAGATCGAGGTTGTCACCAAGGGTGACGTCCGCCGCGCCAAGCTGTACTACATGCGTGCCCTGCGCGGTAAGGCCGCCAAGATCAAGGAAAAGCGCGACTTCAACACCGCCAAGTAGTCCTCCCGGACCACAGGCCGGACCCAGCCGTAGCCGGCCGGCGCCGGAGCACCCAGCACCAGCGCCCGAGGACACGGACATGGACCAGACAAAACGCCAGCCCCGCATCAGGGGCTGGCGTTTTGCGTTAGTAGTCCTGGGTACCGCGCTCGTAGCCAGCGGGCTGGTCAGGGCTTTCTGGATAGATGGTTACTTCATCCCGTCCCAGTCCATGGAGCCCGCCTTCCGGCAGGATGACCGGATTCTGGTGTCGAGGACAGCCTTCGAAGCGGAGCCCGTGCGCCGCGGCGATATCGTGGTGTTCGACGGCAGGGGAACCTTTGCGCCGCTGGAGAGCGGCCGTGGCCCGGTAGGCGAGGCCGTCACCGGTGCAGCCGCGTGGCTGGGCCTGGCCGGGAGCGACACGGTGTACATCAAGCGCGTCATCGGCGTCCCCGGCGACCTGGTGGCCTGCTGCGATCCAGCCGGCATGGTAACCGTCAACGGCGAACCGCTCGAAGAACCGTACATTTATCCCGGAGACGTGCCAAGCACCCTGGAGTTCGAGGCGCTGGTTCCGGCCGGCCGGCTTTGGGTGATGGGGGACCACCGGTCGGTTTCGGCGGATTCCCGCAGCCTGCTCGGCGCGCCGGGCGGAGGAATGGTTCCTGTGGGCCGGGTGCTGGGCCGGCCCGTCCAGATCATCTGGCCCCTTGATAGATTTGCACCAGTACCACGGCCGGCTGCGGCAGGCCCCAGCACACAGAACGGACAGTAGATGCCCGAGAACCACTCCCGCATGCCTGAACCACAGCCCGAGGGCGCCCCTGGCGCTTCCGGCGCGGAGCAGGCAGACGCGGCAGTGCCCGGCCTCGAAAACCGCGCGGAAAGCCGCGCTGCGGCCAAATCTGCCGGGAGGCGTGAGGCGCATCCGGTCATGACGTGGCTAAAAGAGATCGCCACGGTGATAGTCATCGCCGTCGTACTGTCCTTCCTTATTAAGACGTTCCTGTTCCGGGCGTTCTTCATCCCTTCCGAGTCGATGGTGGATACGCTGGATGTGGACGACCGGATCTTCGTAAACCTCCTGGTTCCCGAACCGTTCGCGCTCAACCGAGGCGATGTGGTGGTCTTCCGTGACACCAAGGGCTGGCTGCCCGCGGTGCCGGACAAGGCGGACGGGCCGTTCACCTGGGTGCAGGACGGCCTCACCTTCGTGGGCCTCTTGCCTGACAACTCCGAGCAGCACCTCGTCAAGAGGGTGATCGGGCTGCCTGGCGACCATGTCGTGTGCTGCGATGCCGGCGGTAAACTGACCATCAACGGAACAGCCATCGATGAGGGCTACATCAACCCGGCTGAAGTCCCCCAGGTACGGGAATTCGATGTGGTGGTGCCCGAAGGGAAAGTATGGGTCATGGGTGATAACCGGAACCATTCCGCTGACTCCCGTGCGCATATGGACGCGGACGGCGGCTTCGTCGACCTGGACGACCTCGAGGGCAAGGCGGCCGTCATCGCCTGGCCGCTGAACCGGATCACCGCCCTCGACAACTATCCCGACGTGTTCCGGAACGTACCGCCCGCGTCCTGACCATGCCTGCCGAGAACCAGACCAGCACCCCAACGCGCACCGCCAAAGTGGCTGCGGCGAAAACCCCTGCCAGCCGCAAGGCGCCCACCCTGCGGCACGAACGGACGTTCCGCAGCAGTGGGGTCCGATTCCTGGCAGGCGTGGACGAAGTCGGCAGGGGAGCGCTGGCCGGACCCGTGAGCGTAGGCATCGCGGTGGTGGACCTTGAGCGCCAGAAACCCCTGGCAGGGGTCCGGGACAGCAAGCTGCTGAGCGCCGCCGAACGGGAGCGGCTTGAACCGCTGGTCCGGCGTTGGAGCATCGCGTCGGCCGTAGGCCATGCCTCCGCGGCGGAAATCGACGCGCTCGGCATCATCGCCGCGCTTCGCCTGGCCGGTACGCGTGCATGGAGTACCGTCCTCGCTGCCGGCATCACGCCTGACATGGTCCTCCTGGACGGGAGCCACAACTGGCTTTCGCCGGCCGGGCAGCCGTCCCTCTTCGACGGACCTGTCCAGGACAGCGGGTGCGAAGCGCCCGTGCACACCAAGGTCAAGGCGGACATGCAGTGCCTCAGCGTTGCCGCCGCCAGCGTCATCGCCAAAGTGGAACGGGACCAGGCCATGCGGACCCTTCACGCCGAATATCCGGGCTTCGGCTGGGACGTCAACAAGGGATACGCCACCGCCCTGCACCGTGACGCCCTCCGGACTGAGGGTCCCACCCCCTACCACCGGGTGAGCTGGCGGCTGCTTGGCGGCGATCTGGAAGTACTGCAGGACGGGGAGCTCCAGGAGGCCGGGGCCTGACGGGCGCCCACGCGGCTGCCGATGGTGCAAGATGGAAGCATGAGTGCTGAGGATCTTGAAAACTATGAGACTGACATGGAACTGCAGCTCTACCGCGAGTACCGGGATGTTGTGGGCCTGTTCAGCTACGTAGTCGAGACCGAGCGTCGCTTCTACCTTGCCAACCACGTTGACCTCCAGGCGCGCAGCGCCGACGGCGAGGTCTACTTCGACCTGACCCTGCAGGACGCCTGGGTCTGGGACGTGTACCGCTCGGCACGGTTCGTCAAAAGCGTCCGCGTGCTCACCTTCAAGGACGTCAACGTCGAAGAACTGCCGCGCAACGAGGAACTGGCTCTTCCCAAGGACGTGGACCTGGGCAACTAACCTGGCCACTTCTCCTCCACATCCGCCCTTGGCAGGCGGCCTGTCCACATAGCGAAAGTTTCCTGCCCGCTGCTCCCCGCACCCCGCCAGGCTGGTGGTGGAGGTGGACATGAAATCCAAAGACGTGCTGGGCCGGCGGGGCGAAGAACTCGCGGCAGGCTATCTGGAATCGCTGGGCATGCTGGTGGTGGAACGCAACTGGCGCTGCGCTGAAGGCGAGATCGACATCGTGGCCCTGGACGGGGACGCCCTGGTCATTGCGGAAGTGAAAACCCGGCGTTCGCTCGACTACGGACATCCCTTTGAAGCGGTGGGGGCTGACAAGCTTGCCCGGCTCCACCGCCTCGGTACAGCCTGGTGCCGTGACCGGGAGCTGCGGATGCCCCGGCGCCGCGTGGACGTTATTGCGGTAGTGGACGACGGCGGCGGCGCGCCGCAGCTGGAGCACCTCAAGGGGGTGGGGTGATGGCGCTGGGCCGCACCTACTCCGTGGCGCTGCTGGGGCTGAACGGATACATGGTGGAGGTTGAAGCGGACATCGGCCAGACGCTGCCCGCATTCGTGATCCTCGGCCTTCCGGACGCCTCGCTTAATGAGGCCAAGGAACGCATCCGTTCGGCCGCCAAGAACTCAGGCATTCCGCTGAGCCGGCGCAAGATCACGGCCAATCTTATTCCGGCCTCACTGCCCAAGCGCGGATCCGGATTCGACCTCGCAGTCACCATGGCCGTGCTCCGGGCCGCCAACGACACCAGGCCGTCCGGGCGGACAGTCTTCATCGCCGAACTTGGGCTGGACGGCCGGCTGCGCCCGGTCCGCGGCATCCTTCCGGCGGTCATGGCCTCCGTCCAGGCCGGCTATCCCGACATAGTGGTGGCGCAGGCCAACTATGCCGAGGCCGCGCTGGTTCCCGGGGCCAACGTCCGCGGTTACCGGACCCTTGCCCGGGTCGCCTTCGATTTCGGAGCGAACCCGCAGGACCTCGCACTGGACTTCGAGCCCGAGGACGCAGACCAGGAAGGGGATGGCCCTCAGGAGTCCGGGGTGGTCCCGGACATGGCAGATGTCTCCGGGCAGGGCGACGCCCGCCGCGCCCTTGAGGTTGCAGCCGCCGGGGCCCACCACCTCCTGCTGACTGGCCCGCCCGGCGCCGGGAAGACCATGCTCGCCGAGCGGCTTCCGGGCCTGCTCCCGGACCTCGGGGACCAGGAATCAATGGAGGTCACGGCCATCCACTCGCTGAGCGGGCTGCCCTCCTCCGCAGTGCAGCTTTTGCGGCGGCCGCCGTTCGAAAACCCGCACCATTCCGCAACGCCGGCCGCCATTATCGGCGGGGGATCCGGCCTGCCCCGGCCGGGGGCAGCATCCCGGGCACACCGGGGCGTGCTGTTCCTGGACGAGGCGCCCGAATATGAGCGGCGCGTGCTTGATGCACTGCGCCAGCCGCTGGAATCCGGGGAGCTGGTGATCCACCGCTCGGCCGGGACCGCCGCGTACCCTGCCAGGTTCCAGCTGGTGCTGGCAGCAAACCCCTGCCCCTGTGGCAAAGCGTCCGGCAAAGGTCTTGAGTGCACCTGCACCCCAATGATGCGGCGCCGCTATCTTGCGCGGCTCTCCGGTCCGCTGTTGGACAGGGTGGACATTCAGCTGCGGGTCGAACGGGTTTCGCTGGCCGAATTCGGCCAGTCCGCAGCCGAGGAGGGCACTGCCGTGGTGGCAGGGCGGGTCAAGGAAGCCCGCGCCCGGCAGCTGGACAGGCTGGCGGCCTTCGGGTTGGAAACAAATTCCCAGGTGCCGGGCCGCATCCTGCGCGGTGATCTCCGCCTGGCCCCAGGCGCCACGCGGATCCTTGACCGGTCCCTGGAACGCGGCGTCCTCACGGCGCGCGGGTACGACCGCGTGCTCAGGCTGGCCTGGACCCTGGCGGACCTGGGGCACCGGGACGCTCCGGAGTCCAACGACATTGGTCAGGCCCTGGGCCTGCGGCAGGCAGCGGCGGCAGCGGCATGAGGGATACAGCCATGGACACTGAAAGGCTTGCCCGCGCGGCACTTTCCCGGCTCCTGGAGCCCCAGGACGCCGCCGGTCTGGCCCTTGTCCAGGCCGCAGGGTCCGTGGACGCCCTGCGGATCGCTACGGGCCAGGTGGCCGGCGGCGCCGGAATTGAACAGGAAATCAGCTGCTTGCTCGCGGACAACGGTGTTGCGGCTGGCTGGTCGGGCCTGGCTGCCTGTCTGAAACGTTGGCTGCCCCGGGCCCCGGACCTCGCGCCGGAACGGGACCTTGCCACCATGGCGCGCCTGGGCGGCCGCCTGCTGATCCCCTCGGACGACCTCTGGCCGGCACAGCTGGCCGATCTGGGCATCCAGGAGCCGATCTGCCTCTGGTGGCGTGGGCATGAACAGCAGTTGCCCCAGGCGGAGCGAAGCATCGCCTTGGTCGGCTCCCGGGACAGCACCAGCTATGGTGCCGCGGTAACGGGGGACATGGCGTACTCCCTGGCGCAGCGCGGCTTTACGCTGGTGTCCGGCGGCGCCTATGGCATCGATGCGCACGCCCACCGTGCAGCACTGGCCGGAGCCAGCGGATCTGTTCCCACCATCGCCGTGATGGCCGGCGGCGTGGACCGGTTCTACCCCTCCGGCAATGAGGAACTGCTGCGCGCCGTGGCAAACCAGGGCGCCGTCCTGGCAGAGGTTCCGCCGGGGTCCGCGCCCACAAGATACCGGTTCCTCCAACGCAACCGGCTTATAGCGGCACTCTCGGCGGTGACGGTCGTCGTGGAGGCCCGGTGGCGGTCCGGGGCGTTGAATACAGCCCATCACGCCGAGGCCCTGGGCAGGGCGGTGGGTGCCGTGCCCGGATCGGTACACAGTGCCAATTCCGCCGGCTGCCACCGCCTGCTGCGGGACGGCGGTGCTGTGTGCGTCACTGATGCCGCCGAAATCGCAGAGCTGGCTTCGCCCAGCGGCTCGGACCTGCCGGAACCGCGGCAAGGTGCGTCGCACGTGCAGGACGGGCTTACCCTCGAGGACCTCATCCTGCTGGACGCCCTGCCCTTGCGGTCCACCACTTCCGTGGAAAAGCTCGCCGCGGTCGCCGGGCTGGGTACTGACTCAGTGCGGGCCGGGTTGGGCCGCCTCGGCCTGCTGGGGCTGGCTGTCTCCGAACGGGGTGCCTGGAAACGCGGCAGGACCAACGCCTGATGCGCCGCGGGGAATGATCCCGCGCCGAGTGCCGTGTCCGGGGACCCGTCCGGCACCGGGGCCTGAGACAGTGGACGGATGGAAGAAGACCAGTTGCCGGCAGCACTCGGGGACTCCCTGGCTGCCTTTTGCCGCTATGTCTCGGGAGAACGGGCCATGTCGGCACACACGCTGCGGGCGTACAGGGGCGACCTGCGCAGCCTGTTCTCGTTCGCAGCCGGGGAGGGCTGCACGGATCCCCGGGACCTTGAGCTCGGGACGTTCCGCCGCTGGCTCGGTGCCCTGAGCCAGGCCGGAGTCGCCCGGGCCACCCTGGCGCGCCGGGCCGCGACGGCCCGGTCCTTCACAGCATGGGCGCTGCGGGAAGAACGCATCGATGCGGACCCCGCGCTGAGACTCAAGGCGCCGCAGCGGGAACGGCAACTGCCTGGCGTGCTGCAGGAGTCGCAGCTGAAGCGGGTCCTGGACGGGCTCGAACAGGACGCAGCAGAAGGGGAGCCGCTGGCGGTCCGCAACCGGGCGCTGGTGGAACTGCTCTACGCCACGGGGATCCGGGTGGGTGAGCTGACAGGCCTGGACATCGACGACCTCGACCAGGACCGCCGGACCCTGCGGGTAATCGGCAAGGGCGATAAGGAACGGACCGTTCCTTATGGCGTCCCTGCTGCCGTTGCCCTGGATGACTGGCTCCGCAGGGGACGCCCGCGGCTCGTCAAAGCCGGGAGCGGACCCGCGTTGTTCCTGGGCGCCCGCGGCGGCCGCGTGGACCAGCGCCAGGTCCGGTCCCTGGTCCACGGGCTTTTCGAAGCGCTGGGGGACACCTCCGCCTCCGGCCCGCATGCGCTCCGGCACTCTGCTGCAACCCATCTGCTGGACGGCGGCGCGGACCTGCGTGCAGTCCAGGAAATCCTGGGCCACAGCAGCCTGGCCACCACCCAGATCTATACCCACGTCTCTGTGGACCGCCTCCGCAAGAGTTACCAGCAGGCTCATCCCCGCGCCTGACAGCACCAGGGAGCGGGAGGCCCGAAAGGGCGCTGTATTGCACTGGCGTAATTCCAGGGCGTACGGCACAATAAGAATCACGTCCGGCAACTTTCAACTGCCGCTTGAAGCTCAGAGGCTTCATGCGGCTTGGCAGCCCGGACGGTGTTTTACCTTGGATCATCTACAGCTGAATATCGCGGAAGACCGCAACCGCAGGTGAATGGCATCGCTGTTCCATCCGGGCTGAGGGCGTTGGGGAAGACGTACCTAGAGCTATGGAGGATGGAATGTCTGTTGCAATGACCCGCGGTGTGTTGTTTGTTCACTCGGCCCCTACGGCCCTGTGTCCGCATGTGGAGTGGGCCATCGGGTCCGTCGTTGACAAGCGGACGGACCTGGAGTGGACCCCTCAGCCGGCTGCGCCCGGAATGTTCCGTGCCGAGCTGTCGTGGACCGGTACGCCTGGCACAGGGGCCAAGCTGGCTTCGTCCCTGCGCGGCTGGGCCCACCTCCGCTACGAGGTTACCGAGGAGCCAAGCCAGGGCGTTGACGGCGGCCGCTGGTCGCACACCCCTGAGCTGGGAATCTTCCACGCCACCACGGACGTACACGGCAACATCATGGTCTCAGAGGACCGGATCCGGTACGCCTACGAATCCGGTGCCGGCGACCCGGCAGCCGTCTACCATGAGCTCTCGCTCGCCCTCGGCGAAGCCTGGGACGAGGAACTCGAACCCTTCCGGCACGCCGCGGAAGGCGCTCCGGTGCGCTGGCTGCACCAGGTGGGCTGACCGCCGTCGTACGTTGTTTCAACTGCCTCCTCCAGCAAGGAAACAACAACAGGCAATAACGCAGAAGAGGCCCCGCCGGCTGTGAACTGGTCCCCGAAAGTTGGACTCGTTACTGTGCGGGTTCCACTTTAGCGGCCAAGGGCCAGCCCTTCACAGAAGTCCCCGTCCCTTATGGGACGGGGACTTCTGTCGTTGCTGGAAGTTCTATGGCAGACAAGTGAGTGCTCTCTGCAGGTTTTCCCAAGGCAGTGCAGGGTGAAGTCAGGTTTCATGATCGTCGCAACAGGCTCGATTCGAGGCTGAGAGTCCCTGACCACCCCGCTATTGAAACGGCACTCGGGCTTCGGGGCGGTGCTATCTACATACAAGATGGGTCTTGACGTGCGATAGTTGCGCAACGAACAGCCTCCTGGGGGTGGGTATGGCAGAAAAATGGCGACCGTTTCTTCTTGCGGCCGTTTTATCCATCATGTGGTACGGCTTCGTCGGTCTTGTTGACAGGGGTGCCTTGGTGCGGTTGGAGCACTCGATTACCGCACCCTGTCTTACCAAGCATCTACCAGAGGGCACCGTTCATAACCCGGAGAATTCCCCGCCGGTGGGAGGAGACTACGTATTCCTGCCCTTAGGACTCTACTGCTCGTACACGATGACTGACGGATCTACCGTCGATTCATTCCATCCTCGATACGTCCAGACTATTGTCGCCGGTCTTCCAATAGTCCTGACCATAATTTTCAAGGCCAGGTCTCGCAGACGATCCTCGAAATCTACGGAAACGAAATGAGGATGGGCCCTGGAGCCCTGGGGCATCAGTAACCCAGTTTTCCTTGGCAGGAGATGAGGTATTGGGGAGGCCGAGTGATGCGCCGGCGAAGTCGTAAGACGGACCTATGCCGCGAGCATCTGAGCACGGTACTGTACCGGGCTCAAGCCGTTGAGCTTGCTCGAGATTCTTTCGGTGTTGTACCAGCGCATGTACTCGTGCAGCGCTGATGCGAGTGCATCGGTGTTGAGGAACTGGACACGATGGAAGAGCTCTTCCTTTAGGTGGCCGAAGAAGTTCTCCATGACGGCGTTGTCGTAGCAGTTGGCTTTGCGGGACATCGATTGGACGGCGCCGGCGTTCGCCAAGAGTGTGCGCCAGGAGTTGTGCTGATATTGGAAACCCTGGTCGGAGTGAACGAGGGGTTTCTGTCCGTCCCCTAGTCTGGCCAAGGCGCCCCGCAGTGAGGCATTGGTCAGCTCTAGATTGGGTGAGGTGCCAATTGCGTAGGAGATGATCTGCCGGTCAAAAAGGTCCATGATCGGTGAGAGGTAGAGCTTCCGATCACCGACGCTGAACTCGGTCACGTCGGTGACCCACTTCTGATTTGGGGCGTCCGCTTCGAACTGGCGTTTCAGCAGGTTCGGGGCCACGACGCCCTGCTCGCCCTGGTAGGAGTTGTACCGCTTCCTGCTTCGGACCTTGCAGACCAGCCGCAGGGAACGCATCAGCTTCAGGACGGTCTTCTTGGCGACAGTCCACCCTTGCTTCAACAGTTCAATATGGACCCGGCGGTGCCCGTACCGGCCGTGGTTCTTCGTGAAAATCTCCGTAATAGCGGCCTTTAGGGACGCCCGTGGATCTGGGCCTTTGAGTCGGGACTGGTGGTAGAAGAACGTGGACCGGGCTAACCCGGCTACCTCCAGGAGGACTTCCAATCGGTGTTCAGCCTTGAGAGCGATGACAGCGCGGACCTTTAGTGCCGTTCCTCGTCCCTCAAGGCGTTTACTTTTCCCTGGAAGGCCACCTCTGCCCGCAACCGTTCGTTCTCGCGCCGCAGCCGCTGCAGCTCAGGTTCCGGCTGCGTCGGCGTATCTGGATTCTTCCTCGGGCGGCCTTTCGGTTTCGGACGAAGGCCTTCCTCGCCCTGAGCACGATACTGCCCCGCCCACACGGCTATCAGATGTGGCGAGGACAGTTCGAGCTCTTTGGCCAGGGCGGCCCTGGTCTCGCCGGCGATATACCGCTGCACAGCGTTGAGCTTGAACTCGAATGAATACACGCGGCTGCTTGGCTTGGTCACAAGAGCAGTATCTCCACGAACGCGCCATCTGTCGTGCAAGCGGAGGACAGCTTTCCGACCCACACCGAGCCTTGTGGCCACAGCTCTCGAGCCCCAACCGATCTCAAACAACGCCACCGCGGCATCGCGCTGTTCCTCAGACAGCGAACTGCTCTTAAGCATGAAACTGCTCCCCGTAAGTCAGAACTGAATTTTCAGTCCAACTTTCGGGGAGCAGTTCACTGGCGGGGCCTCTTCTGCGTTGTCCCGGATACCCCGGATAACCCTGGTGCGGCCGGGAACTAGACGCTGCGGACTGCCACTACAGCGTTGTGTCCGCCGAAGCCGAACGAGTTGCTCAGCGCCACGATGCTGCCCGAGGGCAGGTCGCGGGCGGAGGTCACAACGTCGAGGGGGATCTCGGGATCCTGGTTCTCGAGGTTAATGGTGACAGGGGCCTTGCGGTCATAAACGGCAAGCACGGTCAGGACAGCCTCCACGGCGCCGGAAGCGCCCAGGAGGTGCCCCATCTGGGACTTGGTGGCGGACACGGCGACATTGTCCACGTGGCCACCCAGCGCCGCCCGGAGTGCGGTGTACTCGGGCTTGTCACCGACGGGGGTGGAGGTGGCGTGCGCGTTGACGTGCACCACGTCCTCCGGCTGGATGCGGCCGTCGAACATGGCCGCCTTCAGTGCGCGGGTGGCGCCCAGGCCTTCGGGGTCGGGTGCGGTGATGTGGTAGGCGTCAGCGGTGACGGACGTGCCGGCAAGTTCAGCGTAGATGCGCGCTCCGCGGGCCAGGGCATGTTCCTCGGCCTCGAGCACCAGTGCGCCGGCGCCTTCACCCATGACAAAGCCGTCACGGGCCGTGTCGTAGGGGCGCGAAGCGCCCTGCGGGTCGTCGTTGCGACGGGACAGGGCCTGCATGGAGGCGAATGCTGCCAGCGGCATCGGGTGGATGGCTGCTTCGGCACCGCCGCACATTACCACGTCGGCCTTGCCGGACCGGATGAGTTCCAGGCCCAGGTGCATGGCTTCGGTGCCGGAAGCGCACGCGGAGACGGGAGTGTGCGCACCGGCGCGGGCGCCAAGGTCCAGGCTGACGGCGGCTGCGACACCGTTGGGCATCAGCATGGGAACGGTCATGGGCAGGACCCGGCGGGGACCCTTTTCCTTCAGGGTGTCCCAGGCGTCCAGCAGCGTCCACACGCCGCCGATGCCGGTGGCGAAGGCTACGGCCAGGCGGTCCTGGTCCACTTCGGTGATGCCGGAGTCGGCCCAGGCCTCGCGCGCAGCGATGACGCCGAACTGGGTGGAGGGGTCCATCCTCTTGGCCTCGACGCGGCTCAGGACATCCAGTGCGGGCGTGCTGCAGCGGGCGGCGAAGTGGACGGGAAGTTCATACCGGGCAACCCACTCGTCCTCCAGGGTGCGGGCACCGGAGACCCCCTTGAGCGCGTTGTTCCACATGGTGGGTACATCGCCGCCGATGGGCGTGGTGGCGCCCAGACCGGTTATGACTACTTTGCGTGTCATGGGATCACTCTCTGTCGATGGGGAGTCCGTCTCCGGTTCTTCGGAGGGTCCCGCACATTTGGTGGGCGGCGCAGGGTGCGCCGGATAAAGACAGCGGGGTGCCGGCCGGAGAATCCGGACCGGCAGCCCCGCAGGCGCCTTGCGGCGAAGGCTGACTAGGCCTGTGCTCCGGCGATGAAGCTGACGGCGTCGCCGACGGTCTTGAGGTTCTTGACCTCTTCGTCCGGGATGCGGACGCCGAACTTCTCTTCAGCGTTGACCACGATGGTCATCATGGAGATGGAGTCGATGTCCAGGTCCTCGGTAAAAGACTTGTCCATTTCTACGGATTCCGGGGCCAGGCCGGTCTCTTCGTTGACGATTTCAGCCAGGCCGGCCAGGATCTCTTCGTTGCTAGCCATTGATGGCTCCTTTTCTTGTATTGCCGGCAGGGACTGCCGGAAACGGTGCGGGCCGCGGATGCGGTCCGTGGGGACGTTCCTACGGAAGGACGACTACTTGGGCGCCGAATACCAGGCCGGCACCAAAGCCGATCTGGAGGGCAAGGCCCCCGCTGAGTCCGGGGTTTTCCTGGAGCAGGCGGTGGGTGGCCAGCGGGATGGAAGCCGCAGACGTGTTGCCTGCGTCAGCGATGTCCCGTGCCACTGTAACCGTTTCAGGCAGCTTGAGCTTCTTCACCATCTCGTCAATGATGCGCATGTTGGCCTGGTGCGGAATGAAGGCGACCAGGTCCTCGGCTTCCACGCCGGCGGCTTCGAGGGCCTGCTGGGCCACCTTGGCCATTTCCCACACTGCCCAGCGGAAGACGGTCTGGCCGTCCTGGCGGAGGGTGGGGTACAGCTCCTGGGCTTCTTCCAGCAGGGCGAGGTCGCCGGTGGAGTCCGACTGCCGCGCGGCCATCCCCAGGTCCCGGACGTCCAGCAGCGAACGCGTCATGCCGATCGCATCCCACTTGCTGCCGTCCGAACCCCACACCGAGGGCGCGATGCCCGGCGTATCGGAGGGGCCGATGACGACTGCCCCTGCGCCGTCCCCCAGGAGGAAGGAGATGGTGCGCTCACGGTTGTCGATGACGTCGGAAAGCTTTTCGGCTCCGACCACCAGGACGTACTTCGCCGTGCCGGAGCGGACCAGTGCGTCACCCTGGGCGATGCCGTAGCAGTAGCCCGCGCAGGCTGCGGAGATGTCGAAGGCAGGAGCCGGAGTGGCGCCCAGCCGGTCGGCGA
The DNA here is from genome assembly GCF_044754925.1 of Pseudarthrobacter sp. NPDC092424. Lineage (NCBI taxonomy): Bacteria > Bacillati > Actinomycetota > Actinomycetes > Micrococcales > Micrococcaceae > Pseudarthrobacter > Pseudarthrobacter sp. NPDC092424. The sequence continues at coordinate 558,178 of NZ_JBIVQC010000001.1, forward strand.
GGCTTGCAGCGGCGGAGGGTGTCGCGTAAGGGTGGGTCACCGTGGAGACGATGACGGCGCCCAGTTCCGACGCCTCGATCCCGGCCTTCGCCAAGGCCTCGCGCGCAGCGCCTTCTGCCATGTCGATAACGCTGACGTCTGCAGGGGCCCGGTGGCGCGTCACAATGCCGGTGCGCTGGCGGATCCACTCATCCGAGGAATCGATCCACTGGCACACGTCCTCGTTGGTGACGATGACGTCCGGGCGGTAGGCGCCAAGGCCCAGGATCCGGGTGTACTCCTGGATGGGAGCCTGTTTCAGCGTGGGAACGCTCATGCGTTGCCCTCCAGTTCTGCGAAGAGTGCCAGTGCCGCGGACAGGTCATCGGGGGTCTTGACGGCTACGGTTTTTACGCCGGGCATGCCCCGCTTGGCCAGGCCGGCAAGCGTGCCGGCCGGTGCCAGCTCGATCAGGCCGGTCACCCCGCGCCGGACCAGCGATTCCATGCACAGGTCCCAGCGGACAGGCCGCGAAACCTGGGCAATGAGGCTGGCGACGGCGGCACCGCCATCGGTGACCTCGCCGCCGTCGTAATTCGAGAGCAGGGGAACGCGCGGCGCCTGTGGGGCAAGCTGCGGCTCGAGCGCCTTCAGGGCGCTGACGGCGGGCGACATGTGGCTGGTGTGGAACGCTCCGGCCACCTTCAGCGGGATGACGCGGGCCTTGGCGGGCGGGTCTTCGGCCAGCGCCTTGAGCTGGTCGAACGTTCCGGCGGCCACGGTCTGGCCGGCGCCGTTGACGTTGGCGGGCGTGGCGCCCGCTGCCTCGATGGCGGCCAGGACCTCAGCGGGGTCGCCGCCCACGACTGCGCTCATTCCCGTGGGAGTCACCGCGGCAGCGGCCGCCATGTTGTTGGCGCGTTCGCGGACGAACGTCATTGCTTCCTTCTCCGTGAGCACGCCGGCCAATGCAGACGCCGTGATTTCACCGACGGAGTGTCCTGCCAGGATGACCGGCAGGCTGCTGAGTTCCACATCAAAGAGCGCCGAGGCAGCGACCAGGCCGGCCGCAACGATCAGGGGCTGCGCCACGGCAGTGTCCTTGATCGTCTCCTCGTCCGAGGTGGTGCCGTGGGCGATCAGGTCAATGCCCGCCATGTCGCTCAGGGACGCCAGCTGGTCCGCCACGGAGGGCAGCTCGAGCCAGGGGGCAAGGAAGCCCGGGGTCTGTGAGCCCTGTCCAGGGCAGACTATTGCAAGCACGTATCCAGCTTTCCAAATTGCGGTGTGATCCAGCGGTGTTTGTCTGCACCAAGCTCACGTGGTCAGGTTGTAGGAAGTCTACAACGTGTCAGGTCTGATTCCGCGAAGGATGACGTTCCGCCGCGGCCCTGGGAGGGGCGGACAGGCGGCCCACCACCAGGGCTGCCTGGAGGACGAATGCCTCCCGGGGAAGCAGCGGATCCCACCCGGTGACGTCGCAGACGCGCTTGAGGCGGTAGCGGACGGTGTTGGCGTGGACGAACAGTTCGCGCGCCGTTGCCTCCAGTGAATGGCCCAGCTCCAGGTAGGTGCCCAGGGTCTCCACCAGGCCGTTGGAGGCCGCCAGCAGGGGCCGATAGATGTTCTTCACCAGGGACCTGCGGGCGGCGTCGTCTCCCGAGATGACGCGCTCGGGAAGGAGGTCGTCGGCTGCCACCGGGCGCGGTGCTGCAGGCCAGGCCCGGGCCGCGGTCAAGCCCGCGAAGGCGGACTGTGCGGAGCCGCTGGCCTCCAGGAGCGAGCCCGCTTCCGGGCCGTAGACCACCGGTCCCGGAGCAAACATTTCGCTGAGCTTCACGTAGGCGGTTTCCCTGTCCTGGACCCCGCCCAGGATGAGGATGAGCCGGTCGCCCTGGATGCCCACCAGGGCATCTTCGGCGTAGCGCCCGGCCATGCGGCGCAGTTCGCTGACATAGCTGGCGCTGGGTTCCGACGGGGAGTTGCCCACCATGACGGTAAAGCGCTCCTGTGCCTTCCAGCCGAGCGCGGCGATGCGGGAACGCAGCGCGTCCGTGTTCTCGCCGCGGAGGATGGCGTCCACGATCAGCGCCTCCAGCCGGGTGTCCCAGGAACCGCGTGATTCCGCAGCGCGGGCGTAGACGTCCGCGGCGGCGAACGCCACCTCGCGCGAGTACCGCAGCACCGCTTCGCGCAGGGAGGGCTGGTCCGCCTCCGGTGCGATCACCGGAACCTGGTCCTCCACCACTTCCACCACGATCCGGATCAGCTGCAGCGCCTTTTGAAGACTGATGGAACGGGTCAGCTCCGTGGGGGCGGTACCGAAGACGTCTGTCAGGATCCAGGACGGGGAGCTGGGCCGCTCATACCAGGTCACGAACGCGGCGATGCCGTTCTGCGCCACCATCCCGAGTGCTGACCGTTCGTCCGAACTGAGCCGGCTATACCAGGGCAGGGATTTTTCCAGCTCCCGCATGGTGGTGGTGGACAGCTGCCCCACGTTGGCGCGGAGCTTTTTGAGCGTTTCCGTCTTCTCCGGGGTGGCTTTGGGGACGGGGGGTTTGCGTTTGGCGGACGGGGTGGCGGGAGCTGGCATGATCTGAGCATACGGCCAGTGCCGCGGAAGCTCCATTTGTGAGAAGGCTACAATTCGCCATGGCCTGCGCCACAGCCCGGCGCCGCCGCGGCCGGGCTGCCCGGGAACGACGGCGGCCCCCACCTCGAAAGGTGGGGGCCGCCGTCGTACGTCGCGTTCAGGGCGCCAGGGTCAGGCTTCGCCTCCGGCGTTGCCGGTGGTGCCGGCATTGACGTTGTGCAGCTTGTACTTCTCGATGGCCTTGGCCGGAGCCTCGGCATCGACCTCGCCACGGCGTGCCAGCATCTCCAGCGAACGCACCACGATGGAGTGGGTGTCGTTCTTGAAGAAGCGGCGGGCCGCAGCGCGGGTGTCCGAGAAACCGAAACCGTCAGCGCCGAGCGTGGCGAACTCATTCGGCACGAACTGGCGGATCTGGTCCGGGACGGCCTTCATATAGTCGCTCACGGCCACCACCGGACCGGTGGCACCGGCCAGCTGCTGCGTCACGAACGGCACACGGGCGGGCTGTCCCGGGTTGAGGAACGCCTCTTCCTCGGCGGCCAGTCCGTCGCGGCGGAGCTCGTTCCATGACGTGACGGACCAGACGTCCGCGGAAACGCCCCAGTCCTCGGCAAGGATCCGCTGCGCCTCAATGGCCCAGGGGACGGACACGCCGGACGCCAGCAGCTGGGTGCGGGGGCCGTCGATCTTGGCCGGGGCCAGCAGGTAGATGCCCTTGATCACGCCCTCCACGTCTAGTTCCTCGGGTTCGGCGGGCTGGGTGATCGGCTCGTTGTACACCGTCAGGTAATACATCAGGTTCCGGTCGGTGCTCTCCGGACCGTACATCCGCTCCAGGCCGTCACGGATGATGTGGCCCATCTCATAGCCGTACGCGGGATCGTACGTGACCACGGCAGGGTTGGTGGACGCCAGCAGCGGGGAGTGGCCGTCAGCATGCTGCAGGCCCTCGCCGGTCAGGGTGGTGCGGCCTGCCGTGGCTCCGATGATGAAGCCCCGGGCCATCTGGTCCGCCGCAGCCCAGAAGGCGTCACCGGTGCGCTGGAAACCGAACATCGAGTAGAACACGTAGACCGGAACCAGCGGCACGCCGTGGGTGGCGTAGGCCGTGCCTGCAGCGGTGAATGCCGCCACGGCGCCGGCCTCGTTGATGCCGGGGTGGATCAGCTGGCCCGCGGGCGACTCCTTGTACGCCAGGACCAGGTCGCGGTCCACGGACAGGTAGTTCTGGCCCTTGGGGTTGTAGATCTTCGCGGTGGGGAAGAACGCGTCCATGCCGAACGTACGCGCCTCATCCGGGATGATCGGCGCGATGTGCTTGCCAAACTCCTTGTCCCGCATCAGGTCCTTCAGCAGACGGACGAACGCCATGGTGGTGGCGGCCTGCTGCTTGCCGGAGCCGCGCTTGGCCACTTCGTAGGACTTGGCATCCGGCAGGGTGACGGCGGCGTGCTTTGAACGGCGTTCCGGCACGGAGCCGCCCAGCGCTGCCCGGCGTTCCATCATGTACTTGATTTCCGGAGCGTCCGTGCCCGGGTGGAAGTATGGCGGCTGGTAGGGGTCCTTTTCCAGCTGCTCGTCGGTGACCGGAATGCGCAGGTGGTCGCGGAATTTCTTCAGGTCGTCGAGGGTGAGCTTCTTCATCTGGTGGGTCGCGTTGCGGCCCTCGAAGTGCGGACCCAGTCCGTAGCCCTTGACGGTCTTCGCCAGGATGACGGTGGGCTTGCCCTTGAACTCCGTGGCTGCCTTGTAGGCTGCGTACACTTTGCGGTAGTCGTGGCCGCCGCGCTTGAGGTTCCAGATCTGGTCGTCGGTGAGGTCCGCAACCATGTCCTTGGTCTGCGGGGTCTTGCCGAAGAAGTGCTCGCGGACGAACCCGCCGGACTCTGCCTTGTAGGTCTGGTAGTCGCCGTCCGGCGTCTCGTTCATGATCTTCACCAGTGAACCGTCGCTGTCCTTGGCGAGGAGGTCATCCCACTCGCGTCCCCAGACCACCTTGATGACGTTCCAGCCGGCACCCCGGAAGAAGGCTTCGAGTTCCTGCATGATCTTGCCGTTGCCCCGGACCGGCCCGTCAAGGCGTTGCAGGTTGCAGTTGATCACGAAGTTGAGGTTGTCCAGGTTCTCGTTGGCAGCGAGCTGGAGCAGGCCGCGCGATTCGGGCTCATCCATTTCGCCGTCGCCGAGGAACGCCCATACCTGCTGGTCCGAGGTGTCCTTGAGGCCGCGGTTGTGCAGGTAGCGGTTGGACTGCGCCTGGTAGATGGCGTTCATGGGACCGATGCCCATGGACACCGTGGGGAACTCCCAGAAGTCGGGCATCAGGCGGGGGTGCGGATACGAGGACAGGGCGTGTCCTTCGCGGGACTTCTCCTGGCGGAAGCCGTCCAGGTCCTGTTCGGAGAGCCGGCCCTCCATGAAGGCGCGGGCGTACATGCCGGGGGAGGCGTGGCCCTGGAAGAAGACCTGGTCACCGCCGCCGGGGTGGTCCTTCCCGCGGAAGAAGTGGTTGAAGCCCACTTCGTAGAGGGTGGCCGCGCCGGCGTAGGTGGAGATGTGTCCGCCCACGCCGATGTTGGGGCGCTGGGAGCGGTGCACCATGACGGCGGCGTTCCACCGCATGTAGGCCCGGTAGCGGCGCTCGTATTCCTCATTGCCCGGGAATTCGGCTTCCTGGTCCACGGGGATGGTGTTCACGTAGTCCGTGGTGGTCACCATGGGCACCCCGACGCTCTGCGCACCGGCGCGCTGCAGCAGGCTCCGCATGATGTATTGGGCACGTTCGGTGCCCTGTTCCCTGATCAGGGCATCCAGGGACTCAACCCATTCGGCAGTCTCTTCCGGATCACGATCAGGCAGCTGGTTAGTCAACCCGCTGAGGATATGGGAGGTATCTTCTCCTGCAGCCACGTCCAACCTCTCTTTGCGCGCGTGAATCGGCGCACTCAGGCCAGGCAGGGTGACTGCCCGGCGTACATACGCCGTGATGCGACGTATCGGTTACAACAGCCCGGTCATGTGTGCCGGGCAGGGTCCTAGCTCTCCCATGCCGGCGCGGAGTCACATGGTTGTCGTCCGGCAGGCATAGTTGTCATCAGCCACTCTAGCCGCCACTGGAAGCCGATGCGTAGCTGCGGGCCGGGCGCCGCCTTTGTATTTCGCCGTCATACTGGTTGTGTGACAGAAGCCGCCGCGGGACGGGTTTCCGGCCACGGTGTGATGCAGAATATGGCGTCCGGCGGGGGCGGCAGCTTGAAGCGCGGGCCCAAAGGGTGTTGGCTTGGGAGTAATGGAAATCACCATGCACACTGCATATATGAGGCATTGGAGGAACACGTGAGCGAGGCCGACGCCGCCACTTCGGTAAATGTGGCGGAAAAATTGGGTTTCAAGAACGGGGATCTGATTCAGGAGTTCGGCTACGACGACGACGTCGACTTCGACTTGCGTGACGACATCGAGGACCTCACCGGCGCCGAGCTGCTGGATGAGGACGACCATGAGGTGGCGGACGCCGTCATCCTCTGGTGGCGCGACGGTGACGGCGACCTCGTTGACAGCCTGATGGATTCCCTCACCACCCTGAGCGAAAACGGCGTTGTCTGGGTCCTGACCCCGAAGTCCGGCCGCGATGGCTACGTGTCCCCTGCAGACATCCAGGAAGCCGCGCCCACCGCCGGGCTGCACGTGACCACGTCCGCCGGCGTTTCAAAGGACTGGAGCGCGTCCCGTCTTGTCAGCAGGAAGAACAAGTGACGTCCGCAGTTGCTGCTGCCGCCGGGACTGTTCCTGCGGTCGGCCAGCAGGCACCGGATTTTGAACTGGTCAACCAGTACGGGGAGCCCGTCCGTCTGTCTTCTTTTGCCGGCCAGAACGTTGTGCTGGTGTTCTACCCGTTTGCTTTTTCCGGAATCTGCACCGGTGAACTCTGCGAAATCCGCGACAACATCGCCGCGTTCGAGGACGCGAATGCGACGGTCCTGGCAGTCTCGGTGGACAGCAAGTTCAGCCTTCGGGCCTATGCGGCCCAGGAGGGCTACAGCTTCGATCTGCTGGCCGACTTCTGGCCGCACGGCGCCGTTGCGTCAGAGTACGGGGTCTTCGACTTCGAAACGGGGATGGCCCGGCGCGGGACGTTCATCATCGACGGTGCGGGCATCGTCCGCTACAGCGTGGTGAACCCGCGCGGTCAGGCCCGGGACCTGGCGGAATACAAGGCGGCTTTGGCCGCCCTGGTGCGGGACTGATGCACCATGGCCGCCGGACGGCACGGGGTGGGCCTGACAGGCTTTGCCAGCATGCCGCCGTCGCGCCCGTCCCTTCCTTCCGCTGAAGACGTCCGCCTCCTTGAACGCATAGCCGCGGTCCTGGCAGGCAGCCCCTTTGCCCTGTTGACCGGTGCCGGCCTCAGCACGGATTCCGGGATTCCGGATTATCGCAGCCCCGATTCGCCGCCGCGGTCTCCCATGACCTACCAGGAATTCATCCGCAGCGCCGCGAACCGGCAACGGTATTGGGCCCGCAACCATATCGGCTGGTCCCGGCTCCGCCATGCCGACCCCAACCGCGGACATTATGCTGCCGCCGAGCTGGAGCGCCGAGGCTACGTTTCCGGATTGATCACGCAGAACGTTGACCGCCTGCACCAGGGAGCCGGCAGCATCAACGTCATCGACCTGCACGGGCGGTATGACCAGGTGGTGTGCCTCGACTGCGCCCGGACTTATCCGAGGCAGTTCCTGGCGACCGTCCTGGAAGAACTGAATCCGGACTTCCTGGAGCGGGCTGGCCGGAGCGGGCTCGTGGAGATGGCCCCGGATGCGGATGCCACCGTGGAGGACCGCAGGCTGATCAGCAGCTTCGTAGTTGCCGTATGCCCGGCCTGCGGCGGAACGCTGAAGCCGGACTTTGTGTACTTCGGCGAAAGCGTGCCCAAGGAACGGGTAGAGCGGTCGTACGCGGTGGTGGATGGTTCGCCGGCTCTGGTGGTGGCCGGGTCCTCCCTGACGGTGATGAGCGGCCTGCGGTTCGTGCGGCATGCCGCGAAGAACGGCAAACCCGTTGTCATCATTAACCGCGGCGCCACGCGCGGCGACGACCGTGCCGTGGTCAAACTCGAGGCCGGCGTGAGCGAAGCACTGGCATGGCTGGCCGCGGAACTCCCGCCGCTGTAGGCGCAGACGGCGCCGATTCGCGTTTGCCGCCCCTGTTCGGGTACAGTCTATGTTCGTTGGTTGCGGCGTGAAGCGCCGGTAATCCGCATCCTGGGTCTTTAGCTCAGCTGGTAGAGCGCCACGTTTACACCGTGGATGTCATCGGTTCGATCCCGGTAGGACCCACCATAGGAAACCCCGTCATTGCAGGCCAAACGGCCTGTGATGGCGGGGTTTTCGCGTTTCGGGCACCGGCACCGGGCATTGTCGGACCCCTGCCGTAGGTTGCGCGTATGGAACAGGTAATAGTGCGCACCGGCAGGGACGGGCTTCCGACGGCGGTGCTCCGGGACGGTCGGCAATGGGACGTGGCTGCCCAGCCGGTCAGGTGGTATGAGCGCATCAATTGGTGGGAGGTCCATCGCCGGATGCCGCGCGGTGCAGCGGGTGTGGACGTGGAGGTCCTCCAACTGCAGGTCAGGCTGGGCCGCAACCGGAATTCAGCCCTGACCACCATGGTCCTGGAGCGCGACGGCCTGGGCGGCGGCTGGCGGCTGCGGGAACAGGCGGCAGATGCGGCCTGACCCGTCCCGCTGCCCCGGGGCAGTGGAAAGCCCTCCACCGCGACTATTGGGGGATGCCGCGGGGGAGGGCCTGAAAACGAATATACCGTGAACTTCCGGAAACAAAAAAACATTGCGGCCGGTTTCAGGGTGCCACCGGAACAAAGACCCTGGGCTGGCCTGTCCAGGTATCGGCCATCCGGGAAATGGTGCGGCGGAGGATGCGGTCGGATGCTTTCCTGGCCGCCGCGGCGTCCCCCCGGCTGATGGCTTCGGCAACGTCCACGTGCCACTGCAGCGCGCCCTCGTGCGGATGCTCCGGCATGAGGCCGTGCACCGTGCGCCCGGTCAGCGTTTCGGCCACCTGCCCCATGAGGTTGGCGAACATTTCGTTCCCGGAGCCCGAAAGCAGCAGTGAGTGGAACCGGATGTCCAGTTCAAGGAAACGGGCCACGTCGCCGCTGTGGCCGGCTTCCCGCATGGCGTAGGCGGCGTCCACCAGTTCCAGCCTGAGCCCGGCCGGGGCGTTTTGCGCGGCCAGCTCCGCCGCAGCGGGTTCGACGGCGGCGCGCAGCTCTGCGAGGGACCGCAGCTGGGCACCGCGCGCCTCACCGGCAAGCCGCCACCTGATCACCTGCGCGTCGAAGGGGTTCCAGCGGTGCGACGGCAGAACCCGGATTCCCACCCGTTTCGTCGTCTCCACCAGGCCCAGCGACTGCAGGACACGGACTGCCTCACGGATGACTGACCGGGAAACCTGCAGTTCGTCTTCCAACTGCTCCGCGAGCATGACGTGGCCGGCAGCCAGCTCGCCTGAAATGATGCGGGTGCCAAGGCTTTCGATGGCACGGTGGTGCAGGCTGCTGGTCATGCTGATAAGCCTAGTGGGAACGGTACCCGCGTCCGCTGCTGCGCCAACCGGTCCCGACACACAGGGTTCCACGGTGCGATCACCGCTTTTCCGCACGCCGGGGAATATATATGCTTTATTCCGACCCCTCGATAGAGCGGTGCACCCGGAACCGGGGCCGCCGTCCGTCGCATGAAGATGAATTGGAGTATTTGATGTCTGCACACATCGGTGTCACCGGCCTCGCGGTGATGGGTGCCAACCTGGCGCGCAACCTTGCCCGGAACGGATTCACGGTAGCCCTCCACAACCGCTCCGTGGGAAAGACAGACGCGCTGCTGGAGCGGTACGGCTCTGAAGGTGACTTCGTCCGCACCGAGACCCTGCAGGAGCTGGTGGATTCGCTGGAGAAGCCCCGCCGCGTCCTGATCATGGTCAAGGCCGGCAAGCCGGTCGACTCCGTCATCGAGCAGCTGGAACCGCTCCTGGAACCGGGCGACATCATCATCGACGCCGGCAACTCCCACTACGAAGACACCCGCCGCCGCGAGGCTGCGCTGGCCAAGAAGGACCTCCACTTCGTGGGCGTCGGTGTCTCCGGGGGTGAGGAAGGTGCCCTCAACGGCCCGTCCATCATGCCCGGCGGCTCGAGGGAGTCCTACAAGGCCCTCGGCCCGCTGCTCGAAAAGATCTCCGCCAAGGTGGACGGTGAGCCCTGCTGCGCCTGGGTTGGAACCGACGGCGCCGGACACTTCGTGAAGATGGTCCACAACGGCATCGAGTACGCGGACATGCAGGTCATCGGCGAAGCCTTCGACCTGCTGCGCTCCGGCGCAGGCATCGAGCCCGCAGAGCAGGCCAAGATCTTCACCGAATGGAACCAGGGCGAGCTGTCCTCTTTCCTGATCGAAATCTCCGCCGAGGTCCTGGGCCACGTGGACGCCAAGACCGGAAAGCCGTTCGTCGACGTCGTGGTGGACGCCGCCGGCCAGAAGGGAACCGGCCGCTGGACCGTTATCTCCGCCCTGGAACTGGGCTCGCCGGTATCCGGCATCGCCGAATCCGTCTTCGCCCGCGCACTGTCCTCGCAGGCAGGCCAGCGCAAGCTCGGCCAGGAACTGCTGGCCGGCCGCGAGGCAGAGGTGCAGATCCCGGAAACGTTCGTCGAGGACGTCCGCCAGGCGCTCTACGCCTCCAAGCTGGTCTCCTACGCCCAGGGCCTGGACATGCTGACCTCGGCCGCCAAGGAATACAACTGGGACCTCAAGCTGGACGAGATCGCCAGCCTGTGGCGGGCCGGCTGCATCATCCGCGCCGAGCTCCTCAAGGACATCACCAAGGCCTACGCGGCAGAGGAAAAGCCTGCCAACCTCCTGTTCGCTCCGGCCTTCACCGAAGCCATCGCCGACGCCCTCCCCGCCTGGCGGCGCGTCGTTGCCACCGCGGTCCAGCTCGGCATTCCGGTGCCCGTGTTCTCCTCCTCGCTGGCCTACTACGACGGCCTGCGCCGCAAGCGCGTCGCAGCGGCCCTGATCCAGGGTCAGCGCGACCTGTTCGGTGCACACACCTACGGACGCGTGGACGCCGAGGGAACGTTCCACACGCTGTGGGGCGAGGACAAGTCCGAGGTTGAAGCCGTGGACACCCACTAGGCTCGGCGCCCACGAGTTTCAGCAGCAACGCGAAAGGCGGGCAGCCTCCCGGGGATCCGGGGGAGCTGCCCGCCTTTCGGCTTGAAGTGTCAGATCCGGTATTCGATGTCGTATTCGGCCGGGTCCACGGCGGGTTTGGTTTCCCGCTGGGCGTCCCGATGGCGCCACCTGGCGGGAACGCCGGTGACGATCGACTCCGGCGGTGCGTCCTTGACCACTACGGCGTTGGCACCCACGGCGCTGTCCCGCCCGATGGTGATGGGGCCAAGGATCTTCGCGCCTGCGCCGATGGTGACACGGTCGCCGATGGTGGGGTGCCGCTTGATCCGTGCCAGCGAGCGGCCGCCCAGGGTCACTCCGTGGTAAATCATGACGTCCTCGCCGATTTCCGCGGTTTCGCCGATGACCACACCCATTCCGTGGTCGATGAAGAACCTCCGGCCGATCGTTGCGCCTGGGTGGATCTCGATGCCGGTCAGGAACCGGCCCAGCTGGGAGAGCAGGCGCGCGGGGAACCGCAGGCCAGGGCTCTGCCACATCCGGTGCGTCAGCCGGTGGATCCAGATGGCGTGGAGGCCCGAATAGGCGAAAAAGTTCTCGAAAGAACCCCGCGCCGCCGGGTCGTGTGACCGGGCGGCGTCGAGGTCTTCCTTCAGTCTTGCGAAAAAGCCCACAAAGTCCTTTCTACAGGAAACAGGGGGAGTGCGACTGATCAGCCGCGGATGTCGTCGTAGAGGACCGTGGAAATGTAACGCTCTCCGAAGTCGCAGACCACGGCGACGATCAGCTTTCCCTTGTTTTCCGGGCGCTTGGCCAGCTCAAGCGCACCCCAGACGATGGCGCCGGAGGAGATGCCGCCCAGGATGCCTTCCTTGACGCCAAGTTCGCGGGCAACGCGGACGGAATCCTCCAGGCTGGCGTCCAGGACCTCGTCGTAAACGCTGGTGTCCAGCAGTTCGGGGATGAAGTTTGCGCCGAGGCCCTGGATCTTGTGCGGTCCGGGTGCCCCGCCGTTGAGGATGGGGGAGTCCTTGGGCTCCACGGCCACGATCTGCACGCCGGGCTTGCGTTCCTTCAGGACCTGGCCGACGCCGGTGATGGTTCCGCCGGTGCCCACGCCGGAGACGAAGATGTCAACCCCGCCGTCGGTGTCAGCCCAGACTTCCTCGGCCGTGGTGTCGCGGTGGATCCGGGGGTTGGCCTCGTTGGCGAACTGCTGTGCCCAGATGGAGTTCTCAGTGTTGGCCACGATTTCCTGGGCCTTTTCCACCGCGCCGCGCATGCCCTCGGATCCGGGGGTCAGGACGATCTCGGCACCGAAGGCGCGCAGCATGACGCGGCGCTCGGTGGACATGGTCTCGGGCATCGTGAGGATGACTTTGTAACCCCGGGCAGCCCCCACCATGGCCAGGGCGATGCCCGTGTTGCCGGAGGTTCCTTCGACGATGGTGCCGCCGGGCTTCAGGGCGCCGGACTTTTCCGCTGCGTCGATGATGGCCACGCCGATGCGGTCCTTGACGCTGTTGGCCGGGTTGTAGAACTCGAGCTTGACAGCGACGGTGGCGTCCAGCCCCTCGCTGAGCCGGTTCAGCCTGACCAGCGGAGTTCCGCCAACCAGCTGGGTTACATCGTCATAGATCCGTGCCATGTACATACGCCTATCTTTGAGGGGTGGATACTGAGGTCAGCCTAACGAGGCCGCCCAAGGCTGGCTAAGCGTTAAGCCATGCAGAGTAATATTTCCGGGCCTTGGCGAGCTTGGGATTGATGATCACCTGGCAGTAGCCCTGTTCCGGGTACCGGGCGTAGTAGTTTTGGTGGAATTCCTCGGCCACGTGGAACCGCGGCAGCCGGCTGACTTCGGTCACGATCGGGTCCGCCCACAGCGCCTGGTTGCGTTCGATGGCCTCCTCGAACAGGATCTTCTCTTCCGTTGTCTCATAGAACATCGACGACCGGTACTGCGTGCCCACGTCGTATCCCTGGCGGTTCAGTGTGGTGGGGTCGTGCAGCGCGAAGAACATGTCCAGGACAACGTCGGCGGGGATGACTTCCTCATCAAAAGTCACCGCGACCACTTCGGCATGCCCGGTGGTGCCGCTGCACACAGAGTAGTAGTCAGGCTCGGGATCATGGCCGCCGGTGTAGCCGGAAACCACGGAGGTGACACCCCTGGTCTTCTGGTAGACGGCGTCGAGGCACCAGAAGCAGCCTCCGCCCAGGACAAAAGTTTTCATGATCTCTTCAATGGTTGGCGGGCCCGGATGATTCCCTGCTCCTGCCGGCCGGACCAAACGATGGGGTAGAAATAAGACTATGGAACCTGAGGACACCGACGTTACCGGACCAGAGACCCACGACGGCGATGCCCCCTTGGCCGGGCCCGGTGGCTCCGGTTCGGCGGCAGCGGCTTCCGAAACCGTTCCGACCCTGGCCGAGTTGCTCCTGGCGGTGGAGGAGCTGTGGCCCGAGTCGCTGGCGGAGAACTGGGACGAGGTGGGTCTGGTAGCCGGGCATCCGGCCGCACCGGTTTCGCGGGTCATGTTCGCCGTGGACCCCACGCTTGAGGTGATCGAGGAGGCCGTGGAGTGGGGTGCCGAGCTCCTGATCACTCATCACCCGCTCCTGCTGAAGGGCGTCACCACTGTCGCCGCCACCACCCCCAAGGGGCGGGCCGTCCACCGCCTGATCGAGTCGGGCACCGCGTTGCTGACGGTACACACGAATGGCGATTCCGCCGTCGGTGGCGTTTCCGATGTCCTGGCGGATGCGCTGGGGCTCCAGGACGTCGCCCCGCTGGCGACGTCGGCCAACGGACTGCCGGAAGAGGGCATCGGCCGCGTGGGCGAACTGCCGGATGCCATGAGCCTTGGCGATTTCGCTGCCCGCGTGTTCGGCATCCTGCCGTCGGTGGCCGGCGGAGTGCGCGTTTCCGGCGACAAAGACGGCCTGGTTCGGCGGATCGCAGTGTGCGGCGGTGCCGGGGACTCGCTGTTCAACGAGGTCAGGGCGAGCAGCGCGGACGTCTACGTCACCGCAGACCTGCGGCACCATCCTGCCTCGGAAGCGCGGGAAGCGGCCCTCAATGGCCGGCCCTACCTGGTGGATGTCTCGCATTTCGCCAGCGAATGGCTGTGGCTGCCGGCGGCCGCATCGGCGCTCGGAAACGTGCTCAGCGACCAGGGCCACGACGTTGAAATCCGGGTCAGCACCACCAACAGCGACCCGTGGGACTTCATCCTCACTCCCGGCTAAGCCGGGCGGGGAAGCAGGCCAGCAGCTAGAGTCTAGGAAGCGCCGGTTCGGTGCCCGGCTCCGGCCGGTAGGGATTAAGCGGAGGTAAAAGTGGCCAAGGCAGCACCGGCAGAACAGTTGAAGTTGCTCGAACTGCAGGGACTGGACGCCAAGCTCACCGCGCTCGCCAACCGCCGGCGCGCCCTGGAGACGGACCCGCGGATCAAGGACCTCGAAGCGGCGCTGGGTGTGGCCAACGGCGAACTCGGCGCGGCCAAGGTGGCCGTCCATGACGCTGAAGCCGAGCTCAAGCGTGCGGAAGCCGACGTCGAACAGGTCACCTCACGGATCAACCGGGATGAAGCCCGGCTCAACAGCGGCACCGGGCTGTCCAAGGACCTGGTGGCCCTCCAGAAGGACATCGCCTCGCTCAACAAGCGGCGCTCGGACCTGGAGGACGTGGAGCTGGAAGTCCTGGAACGTCTGGACACCCTGCGCGAAAAGCAGGCCGCCCAGCAGCAGATCGTGGACGACATCCAGGGCTCCTTCGGCTCGATCCGAAGCGAGCTCGACCAGCAACTGGCCGCGGTCGACGCAGAAGCGGCGGAGGTCAAGGGCCGGCGCGCCTCCTTCGCCCGGACCCTGGATGCCCCGCTGCTGGCGGTCTATGAAAAAACCCTTGCCAGGCGCGGGGTGGGGGCAGCCCGGCTGTTCCATGGCACCTCGGAAGCCTCCGGCATGAAACTCAGCCCCGGGGACCTTGCGGACATCAAAGCCGCAGCTCCGGAGGACATCGTGTTCTGCCCGGACTCGGGGGCCATTCTGGTCCGCTCCGAAGAATGGGCCTGACCGGCCCTGCTGTTCTCAGCCCGGCAGGATGATATTCAGTGCATGCGGCCTGCGGGCCGTTCCGGGCACCAGTTCCGCCGTCCACTTTTCCTGCGCCGCCTTCAGGAGGGCCTGGGGTGTTGCGGGAGCCTTGCCCCGACGGGTCAGCAGATGCCGCGCCAGTTCGCCGCGGGTGTGCTTGGCAAAGTGGCTCACCACCTTGCGGACCCCGCCGGTTTCGGTGAAGACATTGACGGCGGCGGTCCGCTCCGGCGGCGGCGCCCAGGCGGCCGCGTAGGTGCTGGAGCGGCAATCGACCAGCAGCTGCCCCTCCGCCACCGGGGCGAGGGCAGCGGCCAGGTGCGGCTTCCAGAAGGGGGCGAGGCGACCGACGTCGGGCAGTGCCGTCCCCATTGACAGCCGGTAGGCGGGAACGCTGTCACAGAAGCGGATGGCGCCCCAGAGCGCGGAAATGACCAGTACGGCGTCGTCCGCCTTTCGCCGCTGGGCGGCACTCATGCTTTCGTACCCCAGCGCGTCGTAGAGGACGCCGGAATAGATCCGGTGCGCCGGCGCCGCGGGTTCGGCGTGCAGCCGTGTATTGCGTACGACGTCGTCGCGGAGGGATGCCCCCACGCCCAGCAGGGCGAGGGCATCCTCGTGCGCACTGACCGTGCCCAGTGCCTCGAGGACTTCGGCCCGCCTGGCGTTCAGGGCCGGGAAAGCGAGAGAGTCCCAGTCGAGCGCGGCGCCCCGGGCGGCCGGCGTCTTGCCTTCAGAGGGGGGAAGCAGAATCAGCACCGTCCGATCCTACCGGCGGCAGGAGAGGCACAGGCGCCGGTAGACTGGACGCGGATGGGACAGCCAGGCGGCCGCGCGTCACGCAAGTGGCTCGAGGAACGTCCGGGCTCCACAGGGCAGGGTGGTGGGTAACGCCCACTCGGGGTAACCCGCAGGCCAGTGCCACAGAGAACAGACCGCCCGCCTTGCCGTCCCCGGACGGCAAGCGCAGGTAAGGGTGAAACGGTGGTGTAAGAGACCACCAGCTTCCCGGGTGACCGGGAAGGCTAGGTAAACCCCACCCGGAGCAAGGCCAGACAGGACACGTTTGAGGGCTGCCCGCCCGAGTGTCCGGGTAGGCCGCTGGAGGGTGCCGGCAACGGTACCCGTAGATGGATGGCCGTCGCTCCTTCGCCGGTAACAGCGGGGGAGTACAGAACCCGGCGTATCGGCTGTCCCATCCACATGCTTTTGCTTGACCTGGATCGCTGTCGATTGACCTGGAACGCTGTTGGGGATCTGAACCGTGCCTGCTGATACTTCCCCCGCGCCCCGCCGGGCCCGTGACCTGCCCGCGCTCGCCGGGTTCATCGCGTTGTCTGCCGCCACATGGTTCCTGGCCGCTGTTCCCATCCGGTCCGCCGGCAGCTGGTTCGCCGCCTCAGCCCAGGCCCCCTGGATGCCGCCGGGCTGGCTGTTCCGTTCCATGTGGATGCTCCTTTACGCCGGGGTCGCCATAGCCGCCTGGCTGGTCTGGCGCCGGGGAGCCCTGCGCGGCAGCACCCTGGCCGGTTACTGTGCCCAGCTGGGACTCAATGCCGTTTGGCCGCTGGCATTCTTCGGGTTGTACCCGCTCCTTGGCACTCCCGCTTTGTGGGCCGCCTTCCTCCTGATCACTGCCCTGGCAGCCTCCCTGGCCTTCCTGATCCTCCGCTTCGGGCCAGTCAGCGGAGCCGCGGGCCTGCTGCTGTTGCCCTATTTTTCGTGGGTTGTTTTCTCCGCCAGCCTCAACCTCTACTCGGCGATGCACAACTGAACCCCTGTACGCGTGTGAGTGATTTCACGCGTCCGGAGCCTCCCGGCGCGCGGCGGCCAACCTAGAATGGATTCCGGACGTAGAAGTTCTCCCGCCGGAGCTGCGTTCGCAGCCGGCGGTTTTTCTTTGCAGCGACCCATGCGCCTGCGGGCCGAACCCGGCAGGCCACGGTGCCCCTGGACATCATCCGGTGGCCGACATCCGCGTACGAAGACGTATGCGGCTGAACCGAGGAAGGTATTTCTGTGAGCCAGACGTCAGATTCTTGTCTTGATACGTGGATGGGCCGGGAGGCCCTTGCCGAAGCCATGATCCCGGTCATCGGGCGGCTTTACCGCGAAAACAACGTGGTCACGAGCATCCACGGCCGGAGCCTGATCAACAAGTCCACCATGAACATCCTCAAGGCGCACCGCTTCGCACGCCGGATGAGCAAGGACGAACTGCGCCTGGAGGAGACCGCCCCGCTGCTGAACGCGCTCGCCGGCATGGAACTGGGCGCGGCGGCCATTGACATCGCCCGGCTGAACCAGAAGTTCAAGGACGAAGGCGCCGGTGCCACCCTTGAGGAGTTCCTCCGCGCCGAGCTGGCAGAGATTGTGGGCAAGCGCGGCGGCGACGACCGCACCAGCACGGACGTCGTGCTCTACGGCTTCGGCCGTATCGGGCGCCTCCTGGCCCGCCTCCTCGTTGAGAAGGCCGGGGGCGGCCACGGCCTTCGCCTGCGCGCCATCGTGGTGCGCCGCGGATCGGACAACGACCTTTCCAAGCGCGCAAGCCTGCTGCGCCGCGACTCCGTCCACGGCTCGTTCGAAGGAACCATCCGGATCGACGAGGATGCCAACACCATCACGGCCAACGGCGTCCAGATCCAGGTCATCTACTCGAACGATCCCGCCACCATCGACTACACGGCGTATGGCATCAAGGACGCCCTGGTAGTGGACAACACCGGCCGCTGGCGCGACAGCGAAGGCCTGTCCCAGCACCTGCAGAGCAAGGGCGTTGCCCGCGTCCTGCTCACGGCGCCGGGCAAGGGCGAGCTGAAGAACATCGTCCATGGCATCAATCACGGTGACATCCTGGACTCAGACCGGATCGTCTCCGCCGCGTCCTGCACCACCAACGCCATCACCCCGGTCCTGAAGGCCATCAATGACAAGTTCGGCGTGGTCCACGGCCACGTGGAAACTGTGCACTCCTTCACCAACGACCAGAACCTGATCGACAACTTCCACAAGGGCGACCGCCGCGGCCGCTCCGCCGCGCTGAACATGGTCATTACCGAGACCGGGGCCGCGAAGGCTGTGGCGAAGGCGCTGCCCGAGCTCCTGGGCAAGCTGACCGGCAGCTCCATCCGCGTCCCCACGCCGGACGTCTCCCTGGCCATCCTGAACCTGAGCCTGGAGAACGGCACCACCAAGGACGAGGTCAACGACTTCCTCCGCGAAATGTCCCTGCACTCGGACCTGCGCAAGCAGATCGACTACATCGACTCCCCGGAAGTAGTGTCCACGGACTTCGTCGGTTCCCGGCGTGCGGGCATCGTGGACGGGCTGGCCACGATCTCCAACGACAAGAACCTTGTCCTCTACGTGTGGTACGACAACGAGTTCGGCTACAGCTGCCAGGTGGTCCGGGTCATGGAGGAAATGGCCGGGGTCAACCCGCCGTCATTCCCGGCCAGGGAGTCGGCTGCGGCGCTGGCAGCGATCTCGGTCTAGCAACGGTCGTCCGGTTTCCCGCCTGATCCTCTGGAATCAGCCGGGAAACCGGATCACACTGGTGGCATGACTAAGGAAACGGCAGTCCAGCACGAAACCACCCTCGAACATGCCCTTGACGTGGCCAAGGCCAACCACAAGGAAGCGGTGCGCCTCCTCGAAGGTGCGCGGGCAGCCCATGCAACAGGCGACGTCGGCAACGAGCGGGTGCGCCAGCTTGAGGGCCTGCTGGCGATCGCCGAGGAAGACTTGCGTCGCGTGATGCGCGAGCAGTAGCGGCCACCGGTCCCATGTGACGCTTCACTCGTCCTCCACACTGTGGAAATCTGCGGAGCGGGAGCACCGGTGCCCTAGGCTCTTCGGGTGCAGGATGTATATCGCAATGCGGTGACGCCATGAGCGTCAGCTGGACCGCCTACCGCCGTGCCCGCCGCCGTTCCCGTCAGGCCTGGGCACTGCTGGCCCTGGCTGTCGTCTCGGCGCTGGCAGCACTGGCGTGGTTTTTTACCGACGGCCAGTTCGCATTGGCGGAGCCTACGGGCGCCGGCCCCGCCGAAGCTCCCGTGTTCGACCCCGTTTGGATGAAGCCCGTGGCGCCCGTCCGTCCGGTGCCGGACGCCAGCGCGCTTTCAGTTCTCGAGGGGCTTCCGGTCAAGGGACGCGCCCCTGCGGCCAACTACCAGCGGGAAGCATTCGGCCAGGCATGGCTGGACGCGGACCGGAACGGCTGCGATACCCGCAACGACATCCTGCGGCGCGACCTGGCAGAGCTTGAGTTCATGGAACGTTCCGGGTGCCGGGTGTCGGCTGGCCGCTTCCAGGATCCGTATACGGCGAAAACCATCGACTTCCGCCGTGGCGCAGACACCAGCCGCGAAGTTCAGATTGACCATGTGGTGGCACTGTCGGATGCGTGGCAGAAAGGCGCCCAGCAGCTTACAGCAGGGCAACGCCAGAACTTTGCCAACGATCCCGTGAATCTGGTGGCCGCGGACGGTGCCGCCAACCAGCAAAAGGGGGCCGGTGACGCTGCAACCTGGCTGCCCAGGAACAAGGCGTTCCGCTGCCACTATGTGGCCCGGCAGGTATCGGTCAAAGCCGCCTACGGCCTCTGGGTTACCCCGGCCGAGAAGGAAGCCATGCAGAGGGTTCTGGCAACCTGCCCCGGCCAGGGGACTATTCGCGCACGGTGAGGCCGGTGGAACCTAGTGGCCGAAGGGGTCCGGGTCCACGCCGGGCATCCAGGTCAGCCCCGGAACACCCCAGCCGCTCTTCTTCGCCTGCTTCATCGCCTTTCGCGCGTAGCGGTCGATCAGCCGGTTGACATAGAGCTTGCCATCGAGATGGTCGTATTCGTGCTGGATAACCCGCGCAAACCAGCCCGTGGCTTCGAACCGGACCGGCTCGCCATAGCCGTCGAATCCTTCCACGCGCGCCCACTCCGCCCGCTTCAGCGGGTAGTGGCCGCCCGGGAAGGAGAGGCAGCCCTCTTCCTCGTCATCCGGATCAGGAAGCGCCCCGGAGATCTTGGAGAGCGTCAGCACGGGGTTCACCACTACGCCCGTGGGGGGAACGCCGTCGTCGTTGGCGTATTTGTAGACGAAGATCCGCTTACCCACGCCGATCTGGGGGGCGGCGAGGCCTACGCCGTTCGCGGCGTCGTTGGTCTCGAACATGTCCGCGATGAGGCTGCGGAGCCCGTCGTCGAACACTTCAACTTCGGCTGCCCGGCGGTGGAGAACGGGCTCTCCCCAGATAGTGATCGGCAGAACTGTCATGGCGTCCGTCCTTCGCGCTACGGCCGGTAATCGGTACAGGGGGCTACGCAAAAAAGGAGGCCGCACCGGATATCCGGTACGGCCTCCCGTGAGGGTGAGCGACGGGGGTTGAACCCGCGACCTCCTGGACCACAACCAGGCGCTCTGCCAACTGAGCTACGCCCACCATGTGCCCGCATAACGGCCGGCTTCCCGGCCCTCTGTAAAGGCAACTCAAATAGCTTACCTGCTGTTGAGTGCTGTTTTGGCCACTTTTCCCGTTTTCCCCGAAAATTCGTAGAAACGTGGCGCAGATTACCCCTGCGGCAGTTCCGGGTCGCCCGCTGTGATGCGGCGCGCGATCTGCTGGGCAGTGGCGCTGTCCGGGCCCGGCGCGGGAACGAAGACGGCCTCGCGGTAGTACCGGAGCTCGTCGATGGAATCCTTGATGTCTCCCAGGGCGCGGTGGCCGCCCTTCTTAGCAGGTGACTGGAAGTAGGCGCGCGCGAACCAGCGGCGCGAGAGTTCCTTGATGGTGCTGACGTCGATGACCCGGTAGTGCAGGTGCTCAACCACAGCCGGCATGTCCCGGGACAGGAATACCCGGTCCGTTCCCACCGAGTTGCCGCCGAGCGGGGCCTTGCGGGGGTCCGGCACCCACTCGGCGATGTACTCCATGACGAGTGCCTCCGCTTCCGCCATGGTCTTGCCGTGAGGCAGTTCCTTCAGGAGGCCGGACTTGGTGTGCATATCCCTGACGAAATCGCCCATCTGCGCTACGGCGGCGTCTTCCGGCTTGATGACAACGTCCACGCCGTCACCCAGGATGTTCAATTCCGAATCCGTGACCAGGGCGGCCACCTCGATCAGGGCGTCATTCTTGATGTCCAGGCCGGTCATTTCGCAGTCGATCCAGACGATTCGTTCGTTAGTTATAGGCACCCGACCAGCCTACCTTTACACCTCCCGGCGGACCGCCGATGCTAGGATTTTGGGACGCGCGGCGGATGATTCCGCCGCATGTTCCACCTGCCGCGGCGGTCCACGAGGGACGCCGCGCCCGGCCGCTGCGCGCAAGACACCACCTCTTCGCGCAAGAAGATTGGACGACCCTGAGATGACGGCGCCTGTGCCCGGGACGGGAGAGCTGGCCGCTGACGCGGCCGTCCCTGCGGAGGGCGCCGAAATGGACAGTGCCCGTTCGCCGCTGATCGCCGGCTTCGCGGGTTCCATGTTCATGCTGGTCGGATCCCTTGGGGTCGGTTGGCTCGCACCCGTCTCCGAACTGCGCCGGATGCCTCTGTTCATCTGGATGCGCGCCGAAGCGTTGGGGGTGGCCCTCTCCATCATCCTGCTCGCCGCCGGCGGGATGCTGCTGGTACGGGCATGGCTGCGCCTGGGGCAGAAGGTGCGCGTATGGGGGCCTGCGGCGCGGAAGGCGACGCTGGCGGCCGTCGCGGCCTGGGGGCTTCCGATGATGTTCAGCGTCCCGCTGTTCAGCCGGGACGTGTACGCCTACATCGGCCAGGGCCGGCTGATGGTGGAAGGCTTCAACCCGTACGAAAACGGGATCTCCGCGCTGTCAAACTATTTCCAGCTGGGTGCTGACAAGATGTGGACTGAGGCGCCCGTCCCGTACGGCCAGCTTTTCCTGTGGATCGAGCAGTTCGTGGTGTGGGTGACCAACGTCCAGCCGGAGGCCAGCATCATGCTGTTCCGCCTGGTTGCCCTGTTGGGTGTGGTGCTCTGCATCATCTATGTGCCGCGGCTGGCGGAACTGCATGGCGTGAACCCGCACCGGGCCCTGTGGCTGACCGCTGCGAATCCGCTCTTCCTGACCAACTTCATCGCCAGCGTGCACAACGATGCGCTGATGATCGGCCTGGCGTTGGCGGGCCTTTACTACTCCGCCACCCGGCGCGTGGTGCGGGGCATCGTCCTGGTCACGCTGTCCATTGCGGTTAAGCCCATTACGATCATCTTCCTGCCTTTCATTGGCCTGATGTGGGCCGGCAAGGAAGCAGGCTGGCTGCGGAAGTTCTGGTTCTGGGGCCTGACTGCCGCCCTGAGCCTGGGCCTTCTGGTGCTGATGGCGCTGGTCAACGGCTTTGGCTTCGGCTGGATCAACGGGCTTTCGGCGCCCGGCAGCCTCGCCATCTGGTACGCCCCCGTGGGGCTGGCCGGCATGGTGGTGGGCTCGCTGGCAAGGGCGTTTGGGCTGGAGTACGACGTCTTCTCCGGGCTGGTATTCAGCGCCGGAAAGATCCTTGCCCTCGGCATCATTGCCTGGCAGATCTTCAGGGGCGACCATGACCGGCTGATGCGGCGGCTGACCCTGGCACTCGCCGCGGTGGTGGTGCTGGCACCAATCATCCAGGCCTGGTACGTCGTGTGGCTCATTCCGCTGTTCGCCGTCACCGGCATCCGCAACGACTGGCAGGTCAAGGCGCTCTACTTCGTCGTGTCGTTCTTCATGATCTACGCCATCTCGGACCAGCTGGAAGTATTCCCGTACCTGCAGACCGAGGACCTCGGCATCGCGCTGGCCCTCGCGCGGGTGGCTGCGGCGCTGACGGGCCTGCTGTTCGGCCTGTACCTGATCTTCTGGGACCCCCGCACACGGACCCTGTTCCGCAAGACCGGGGATCCCGTCGTTGAACGCCCGGTGATCTGACCAGCCGCACCAGCCGTTCCGGCCGCCTGCAAGCGCAAAACGAAGCACCCCGGTCCAAAGGCCGGGGTGCTTTCCGGTGAACTGCACGATGGGCGATGTCGAAGCATGAAGTCTTCGTTCCCGCCGTCACCGCGATGCCGGCCTGAAGGCCGTCGAATCCCGGTCCCGCCACCCGAACAGCAGCCCATGTAGTGCGCCCGAAAGCCTTGACCGCCCGGATCCTGGTCCTGCGCCGTCGGGTTTCGACGCGCAAAATTGTGGTCGAGGCGCATCCTCGCCGGCGACGCCCATATATGGCGTGCGTCAGGGGACATGCGCAGCGCCCATGAAGATGCGCGTCGAAAACAGGACGGACTTTGGAAGGGGCCGGACAACAAAACACCCCCGGTCCGAAGACCGGGGGTGTCAATGATGTTCCGACAAATCCGTAAAGGATGTCCCGCCACATCACACGGTGCCCCAGGAGGGAATCGAACCCCCGACCGGCGGATTAGAAGGCCGCTGCTCTATCCCCTGAGCTACTGAGGCGGGGCACCCCTGGACGCTGAGTCCGGGCGCCTCAAGAAGTTTACATTGCCCCGCGTGCTGCGGGAATCAGCCGCTGTACCTTTGGACACCAGTCCTCCACACCCGCCGGAACCCGGCGGGTTATGCACATAGCCAAAGGCATCCCTCCTTCGGGCGCCCGCACGGAGACATGCTGGTGGTGCCTGCTAACGGGCATCACCATCTGAGACAGGACGAAGAGATGAGCGACTTCATTACGGTCCGTGGCTTCGTGGCCACGGACGTCAAGACTTCCACCACCACCGGGGGAGTGCCCACGGCCTCTTTCCGGTTGGCCTCCACTACCCGCCGCTTCATCAAAGAGACGGGCACGTGGGCGGACGGGCAGACGAACTGGTTCAACGTTCAGGGGTACCGCCAGCTTGCCGGGAACCTGGCCTGCAGCGTGCGCAAGGGCCAGCCCGTCATTGTGATCGGCAAGCTGAAGCTGCGCAGCTGGGAACGGGACGGCCGGACCTACCACTCCACCGAGATCGACGCGGACGCGGTGGGCCACGATCTGCAGTGGGGCTCGGCCAACTACATCCGCAACGCCACCAGGCCCGTTCTTTCGCTCGTGGACCAGGAAGGAACGGACGACGCCGGTTCAGCCCCGGTCTCCGACCAAGCCTTTGACGGGGTTGAAGGAAACGGCGGAGACCCGGGTGAATTTGACGTCGAAACACTGACAGTCGAGGAACGCGACGGAGCCTTCTCGTCGCTGGACACGAACACGGGTGAGCTTACGGCGGCGCCGGCCTGAGCCCGCGCTGCCATGACCCGGTGCCCGCCGAGCGGCCATGGCATCGTGGCACAATGACAGCATGCCCACATCGCCTGACCGCCGGACACCCGGTGCGGCCCACCCTGCACCGGGTGTTTCCGGCCTTCACCTGCTGCGTGGCAGGAGGGGAAGGCCCCGCAGGGCAGCAATGGTGGCAGGGACAGCGTTCATGGCATCGCTCCTGGTGCTCACCGGCTGCAGCGGGGCCGCTCAGGATCCTCGGGTCACGGGCAGCTCGCCGGCGGCTTCGGCATCTGCCCAGGCCGGTACGCCGGGAGCGGAAATCACGGTTCCCGCCGCTGAACCCACAGGGACTGCAACGGCCGGCCCCACTGGAAAGGCCGCTGCCGCTGCAGGATTACGCACCAAAGTGAGCGACGTCCTGGGCAGGCTCGCCGCGGGTGCGCCCAAACCGTCCACGGCGCAGGTCCGTGATGCCCTCACCGGGGCAGGCATTGATACGCGCTCGCTTGAGGTGTCGGAAAGCACCACGCCCACCGGCCTGGCGGCGGAGTCGATCGAGGCCGCTGTGCGTCAGGGGAAGGACTGCGTGATCGGCCAGGTCCGCGAAGGGGCCGTGACGGTCACCGTGATGCCTGTCCTGGCCAGCGGCAAGTGTTTCGTGGGTTCCTGAGCGGCAGGTTCGGAATGTGAGATATGACCGCCAACCCACTAGATTTGGAACCATGGCGGAATTTATCTACACAATGACCAAGGCCCGCAAAGCCGTTGGCGAAAAACTCATTCTCGATGACGTAAGCATGTCCTTCTTCCCGGGCGCCAAGATCGGCGTCGTGGGCCCGAACGGTGCCGGTAAGTCCACCATCCTGAAGATCATGGCCGGACTGGACACGCCCTCGAACGGCGAGGCCCGGCTCAGCCCCGGCTACAGCGTCGGGATCCTGCTCCAGGAACCCCCGCTGAACGAGGAAAAGACCGTCCTGGGCAACGTCCAGGAAGGCGTCGGCGAGATTTACGGCAAGATCCAGCGCTTCAACGAGATCTCCGAAGAAATGGCCAGCCCGGACGCTGACTACGACGCACTCCTGGAAGAGATGGGCCAGTTGCAGGAGGCCATCGACGCCGCCGATGCCTGGGACCTCGACTCGCAGCTGGAACAGGCCATGGACGCCCTCCGCTGCCCGCCCGCGGATGCGGACGTGACCAACCTCTCCGGTGGTGAACGGCGCCGCGTGGCCCTGTGCAAGCTGCTCCTGCAGAAGCCGGACCTGCTGCTCCTCGACGAACCCACCAACCACCTGGACGCCGAAAGCGTGCTGTGGCTCGAACAGCACCTGTCCACCTACGCAGGCGCTGTCCTCGCGGTCACCCACGACCGGTACTTCCTGGACCACGTGGCCGAATGGATCGCCGAGGTGGACCGCGGCCACCTGTACCCGTACGAGGGCAACTACTCCACGTACCTGGAAAAGAAGCGTGCGCGCCTCGAAATCCAGGGGAAGAAGGACGCCAAGCAGGCCAAGCGCCTTGCGGAGGAGCTGGAGTGGGTCCGCTCCAACGCCAAGGGCCGCCAGACCAAGTCGAAGGCCCGTCTGGCCCGCTACGAGGAAATGGCCGCCGAGGCGGACCGCACCCGCAAGCTCGACTTCGAAGAGATCCAGATCCCGCCGGGACCGCGCCTGGGCGGCCTGGTCCTGGAGGCCAAGAACCTCCAGAAGGGCTTCGATGACCGCGTGCTGATTGACGGGCTGTCCTTCAGCCTCCCGCGCAACGGCATCGTCGGCGTGATCGGTCCCAACGGTGTGGGCAAGTCCACCCTGTTCAAGACCATCGTGGGCCTGGAGCCCCTGGACGGCGGAGAACTCAAGATCGGCGACTCGGTCAAGATCTCGTACGCTGACCAGAGCCGCGGCGGCATTGACCCCAACAAGACCCTGTGGGAAGTTGTGTCGGATGGACTGGACTTCATCCAGGTGGGCAATGTCGAAATGCCTTCGCGCGCCTATGTTGCCGCCTTCGGCTTCAAGGGCCCGGACCAGCAGAAGAAGGCGGGTGTGCTCTCCGGTGGTGAGCGCAACCGCCTCAACCTTGCCCTCACCCTCAAGCAGGGCGGCAACCTCCTGCTCCTCGACGAACCCACCAACGACCTCGACGTCGAAACCCTGAGCAGCCTGGAAAACGCGCTGCTCGAATTCCCTGGCTGCGCCGTTGTCGTGTCGCACGACCGCTGGTTCCTTGACCGGGTGGCCACCCACATCCTGGCCTACGAAGGCGACGAGGAAAACCCCTCCAAGTGGTACTGGTTCGAGGGCAACTTCGAGTCCTACGAAGAGAACAAGGTCGACCGCCTGGGACCGGATGCTGCCAAGCCGCACCGCGTTACGCACCGCCGCCTGACCCGCGACTGACACCAGCAGGCATACGGAAGGCCGGCGTCCACGTGTAAACCACACGCGGACGCCGGCCTCTCCCTTGCCCCGGCCAGGCCAGCGCCGGCTAGTCCCGGGATGCCTTTCGGATCTGGTGCTCCACCACCTTGGACTGGAAGGCGCCCACCACCTTGTTCTTGAAGTCCGTCGGCACGCGGATCATGCCCTCCTGGGCCACGGACGCCACGTGCTCGCCCTCCCGGTTGAAGATCTTGCCCGCAGCCAGGCCACGGGCGCCCTGCGCGCTGGGCGACTCCTGGACGTACAGCAGCCATTCGTCCACCCGTGCCGGCCGGTGCCACCACATCGCATGGTCCAGGCTCGCGACATTCATGCCCGGCGTGATCCAGCTCAGCCCGTGCCGGCGCAGGATCGACTCCAGCAGCGTGTAGTCGCTCGCATACGCCAGGGCTGCGCGGTGCAGGTTGGTGTCGTCCGGCATCGGCCCGAACGTCTTCATCCACACCGCGTTGCGCGGCTCCCTGGGTCCCTTTGCCGATACATACAGCGGCGGATCGACGTGCCGGATGTCGAACGGCCGTTCGAAGGCCCAGTGCCGTGCCACCGGGTGGTCGAACTTGCCCAGCAGGTCCGCCGTGCTCGGAAGCGACTCCGGATCCGGAATCCCCGCCGGCATGGTGGAGGCGTGCTCAATGCCTTCGTCGTCCCCCTGGAAGGAAGCGATCATGGACAGGATCGGCACGCCGTCCTGGTAGGCGTGGACCCGGCGTGCAGAAAATGACCGCCCGTCGCGCAGCCGCTGCACGCCAAATGTAATGGGCTTGTTGGCGTCACCCGGACGGAGGAAGTAGCCGTGCATGGAGTGGACGAAACGGTCCGGATCAACGGTGCGGATGGATGCCACAAGGGACTGTGCCAGGACCTGCCCGCCGAACACCCGATGGTGGGGCTGCTGCTGCGAGGGGCCCAAAAAAATGTCCTCGTCTGTCCGGGCACCTTCCAGTTCGCCGAGGTCCAGGAGCTTGATCAGCGATGCAGTGGGGTCACCGTCGGGCGGGGCCAACAGTCCGGTTTCGGCTTCAGTCATGGCTTGACTCTAGACGTCACCCAAGGACCGCTCAACCGGGGCCCAGCCGGTAGGGTTTGAGTGTGTCCGATCTTCTTACCCACTCTTTCCGCTTCGCAGACCCCCGGGACCTGGCCGACCTGAAAACCTTCGCCACCCGCGCTAAAGCCATTGACGACGGCGCCATTCGGCTGCAGGGGGCCGGTACAGTCCTTGCCGCCTACGTCTGCGTGCTGCGGCCCCGCCTGCTGGGTGAGTCGACCCCCACCATCCTCGGCCTGCGCACCATGGCCCTGGCGCAGCCCTCCGGCACGGACGTGACGGTGCCCTTGTCGGCCGTCCTGGACCGTCTTGCCCGCGCAGGAGCGGACGACGTCGAACTGCCGGTACCGCCGTCGACCGTCACCGAATCCTGGACGGGCGTGGGCGCGCCCCGCGGCGGCTGGGAGCACGCAGAAACCCTCACCGATGCCTTCCTGCGCGGCGCGGCGGAGGCCGGCATGAGCGAGGTCGCCGGAATCGTGCCGGACAAACCGGGAACGCTGATCGTCAACAACGCCCGGGCAGCGGTGTGGGGAAAAGAGCTGGACGGCTCCGGCCTGCCGGCCGGCGCGGCGTTCGCGGCCCTCGCCCTGGGCTTCCTCGGCGACGGGGAACAGGAGCTTTACCGCTCCGGCCGCTGGTTCCGGCTGACGGGACCCCGCGGACATGTCCTCGCCCGGACCGGCAGCGGCCTGCCGTAACCGACGGGACCTGCCTACTGCTCGGACGGGCTGTTCACCATGGACAGCGCCGCCCGCTCCATGTAGTCCCACAACGTGCCTTCGTACAGTGGTGGCAGTTGCAGCGCCTCAACGGCGGCCCGCATGTGGAACAGCCACCGGTCCTTCGCCTCCGGCGTGACCCTGAACGGCATGTGCCGCATGCGCAGCCGCGGATGCCCGCGCTCGTCGCCGTACGTGGTGGGGCCGCCCCAGTACTGCTCGAGGAACATGAGGAACCGCCGTTTGGCCGGGCCCAGGTCCTCTTCCGGGTACATGGGACGCAGCAGCGGGTCGGTGGCCACCCCGTCGTAAAAGACGTCGATGAGCTTCACGAACGTTTCGTGGCCGCCCACGGCGTCGTAGAAGTTGTCCGTGTAGCCGGGCTGGCTGAACGGATCGTTTTGCATCAGTTGGCGGGGCTGGCGCGGTTCAGGCGTGATGGTCATGGCTAGTCGCCGGCTTTCTGGTCGGTCTTGTCATTGTCAGTCTTCGCGCTGCCCTGATCCGTGGTACCGTCCGGGCCCTCATGCAGGGGAACATAGTTTCCCTGCGAACGGTTTCCCACCCGCAGGATCTCACCATTGCGCAGGTACCAGATGGCGCCGTCGTCGGACCGGACGCGGGTGATGCGCAGGCCCATGGATTCCACCACGCCCACCACCTCGCTGGTCTCGATCACGTCGCCGATACCGAACTGGTCCTCGATGGTGATAAAGATGCCGGCCAGGAAATCCCGGATCAGCTGCTGGGCGCCGAAGCCGATGGCGATACCCAGGATGCCGACGCTGGTCAGCAGGGGAGCGATGTTGATGTCCAGGTTCTGCAGTACGTACATGCCCGTGATCACCACCACCAGGACGCCCACGATGCTGTTCAGGAGCGAGCCGATCGTCTCGGCGCGCTGGACCCTGCGCTCATGATCCAGTGCCCGGAACGCCGGGGCAGCCCACTTGAAGGTGGGACGCTTGAACAGGCTGCTGCCGGCTGCCACCCGCTTGGTGATGCGGGAGATGACGTACGTGGCAAGCAGCCATACGGCAACGCCCACGCCAAGGCTGATCGCAACACCCGGAACGCTGACCCCGTCCGGATCGGCGGCGACCGGCGGAAGGGCTGACAACATGCTGACCATAAGCGGCAGGGACTCCTTGGGGATCGGCTACATTCATTTTCAACCCTAGCCCCGCGACCGCCGCTCCGCTCAACCCGCCGAGGTCACCGGCTGGTGCTCCACCGGAAAATTCACGCTCCGGGCAATGAAGCAGACCGCGTTGGCCTCGCGGTGCAGCCGCTGCGCCAGGTCGATCTGCCCGGCCTCCGCCACAGTGACCTGCGGCCGCAGGATAACGCGCTCGAACTGCCCGCTGCCGTCACGATTCAGTCGCAGCAGGCCGGTGGCCGGGTCGCGGTAATCCGTAACCACCACGCCATGCCTGACTGCCACGTGCAGGTAGGAGAGCATGTGGCACTGCGCCAGGGCCGCCAGCAGCAGCTGTTCAGGGTTGTACCGCTCCCGGTCGCCGTGGAACGTGGGGTCCGCAGAACCCTTGATCACGGGCAGCCCCGGGATGGCGATGTCGTGATCCCGCGAATAGCCGCGGTACGACGACGTTCCCGCACCAAGGTTCCCCGTCCACCGGACTTCCAGTGCGTAATGGTGCTCCTCGAGATTCACCGGCCCGCCCCCTCAGCGTCCGGGCCGGCTTCGGCGTCAGTGGCCCGGGCGCGCAGGGCGCGCGCCACGCCGTCGCGGTTTTCCAGCATCATGCGGCGCAGTGCCGCGCTGGCAGGGGGCAGGGCGGCGATGAAACCGTCCGTCCGGTCCACGGTCTCCTGCGTGGTCAGCAGCGCCGGGTAAAGCCCGACGACGATCTGCTGGGCGAGCGCGTGCGTGCGGGTTTCGACGATTCCCGGCACCGCGTCGAAATACTTCTCCGCGTACGGTTCCAGCAGTGTCCGGTCCAGGACGCGCATGAACCCGGCCACCGCGGAGCCCTGCAGCGCGTTGGACAGCTCGCCCTTGACCACGATCGAATCCCATGCCGCAGCCTTCGCCTCCGGTGTGGGGATCGCCGCCTTGGCGAGCGCGGCCGCATTCTGGCCGCTGGCCGTGTTGTCCTTCGCCAGCTCCGCGTCGATCCCGTCCTGGCCCATCCGGCCGCCGGCCACCAGGGAGGCCAGCAGTTCCCAGCGCAGGTCCTGGTCCACGGTCAGTCCGGCCAGGCCCGCAGTGCCGTCCAGCAGGCCCGCGACCCTGGACAGCTGGGAGTCGGTGCGGGCGTGCAGCGCGAAAGCCTTGACGAACTGCAGCTGCGCGTCGGACCCGCCCGGCACGCCGGAAGCGAGCTCCCACAACCGGTCCGCAGCGGCCACCGCCGTGGCCTCGCGGTATTCCTCTGCCACGTAGAAGTTCAGCGTGGTGGCCAGCTGCCGCAACTGCACCAGGATGACGGAGGAGTCGGTCTCGGCCGCCACGTTGGCCAGCACCAGCTCCACGTAGCCCCGGGCCGGACTTTCGCCGTCGCGCGCGGCGTCCCAGGCGGAGTTCCACACCAGGGTCCGCGGCAGGCTGCCGGCGAAATCCTTCAGGTGCGCGGTGGCGGTGGCCAGCGATGCCGGGTCCAGCCGCACCTTGGCGTAGGCGAGGTCATCATCGTTGACCAGCACCAGGTCCGGGCGCTGCAGCCCGACCAGGGCCGGCACCTGCGTGCGCTCCCCTTCCACGTCCAGTTCCTCCCGGTGGACCCGCTGCAGCTTGCCGGCGCCGTCCAGGTTGTAGAAACCCACGGCGAGCCGGTGCGGGCGGAGCGTGGGCCACTCCGGCACCGCTGTCTGCACAATGCTGAACGTGCGGATCGTGCCGTCGGCGCCCACTTCCAGCTCGGGGGCCAGCGTGTTCACCCCGGCGGTTTCCAGCCACTGCCGGCCCCAGCTGTCCAGGTCCCGGCCGCTGGCCTTCTCCAGCTCCACCATCAGGTCCCGCAGCTCGGTGTTTTGCCAGGAGTGCTTGGCAAAGTATTCGCGGACACCTGCCATGAACTGCTCCGGACCAACCCAGGCCACGAGTTGCCGCAGCACCGAGGCACCCTTGGCATAGGTGATGCCGTCAAAGTTGACCTCAACGTCCTGAAGGTCCTTGATCTCGGCGAAGATCGGGTGCGTGGTGGGCAGCTGGTCCTGCCTGTAGGCCCAGGACTTCTCCACCGACGCGAACGTGGTCCACGCACCGGTGAAAGAGGTGTTCTCCACGGCTGCCAGGTGCGACATGTACTCGGCGAAAGACTCGTTCAGCCACAGGTCGTTCCACCACCGCATGGTCACCAGGTCCCCGAACCACATGTGCGCGAGTTCGTGCAGCACCGTGATGGCGCGGCGTTCAACCTGGGCGTCCGTCACCTTGCTGCGGAAGACATAGCCCTCCAGGATGGTCACGGCACCGGCGTTTTCCATGGCGCCTGCGTTGAACTCCGGTACGAACAGCTGGTCGTACTTCTCGAACGGGTACGGGCAGCCGAACTGCGCCTCGAAAAACCCGAACCCCTGCCGGGTGAGTTCGAAGATGTTCTCAGCGTCCAGGTACCGCATCAGGGATTTGCGGGCGAAGACGCCCAGCGGAACCACCCGGCCGTCCGAGCTGGTGACCTCGCTGCGCACCGACTGGTATGGCCCGGCGATCAGCGCCGTGACGTAGGAGGACAGGCGGGGGGTGGGCGCAAACGCCCAGACCGAGCGGGCGCCGCCGTCGTGGTCCTGCGAAGTTTCCACGGGCGCCGGGGTGGGGGAATTGGACACCACGTCCCAGTGCGACGGCGCCGTGACGGTGAAGGTGAACGTGGCCTTGAGGTCGGGCTGCTCGAACACCGCGAACATCCGGCGCGAGTCCGGCACCTCGAACTGCGTGTACAGGTAGACCTCGTCGTCCACCGGGTCCACGAAGCGGTGCAGTCCTTCACCCGTGTTCATGTACGGCGCGTCCGCCACCACGGTCAGTTCGTTCTGTTCCGCCAGCTCCGGGAGCTGGATGCGCACCCCGTCGGACACGGCTGCAGGATCCAGCGTGCGGCCGTTCAGCGTGACACTGTGGACGGCCGCCGTGATGGCATCAATGAAGGTGGAGGAACCCGCCCTGGCCCCGAACTTCACAGTGGTGGTGCTTCCGAAGACTTCGCTGCCGCGCGTCAGGTCAAGGTCCACTTCGTAGGAATCGACGGTAATCAGTTGTGCCCGTTCGCGGGCTTCGTCGCGCGTCAGATTGATGCCTGGCAAGGGGTCCTCCAGAGAAGTTGCGGTGACCGGCTGGCGGCTCCAGCGCCGGCTTCGTTCATTCTTGCATCCCCGGCTGACAGTTAAGTTGCCCGGCCAGTCCTCTGCCCGGACCGGCCGGGCAGGCAGAGCCGGAGTAGCGTTAAGGTATGGCAAAGTTTCTGGATTCCGTGGACGCCAGGGCGCTGCGCTTCGCGCTGGGATTTCCCGTTGTCCTGGCAGCCGGGTTCGCCGTGTGCGCCTCGCTGCTGCGCCCTGACCTGCCCGACCCGCTGGCCATCCGCTGGACGGACGACGGCGGCGCCTCCTTCGCCCCGTTCGGTGCCTACGTGGGCATCGGCGCAGCCCTGATCATCGTGGTCGGATGGCTGGGCCTGATGCAGGCGGTGCCGCTGGGCAGGCCCGTGGTGATGCGCCGGATCATGATGGGAACCGGACTCTTCCTCACCCTCTTCATCACCAGCGTCCTTGCCGCGGGCCTCGTGGGCCAGGCGGGACTTGCGGACGCACGCCAGTCCCGGGTTGACCTGACCGTCCTCGCCCTCGGATCGGGTGCGGCGTTGTCCCTGGGCGTGGTCATGGCCTTCGTCTACAAAGCGGACCGGCAGTGGTCGCCGGAAGACGACCAGGCCCTGGAAGCCGCCGTAGCCCGCGAACTGGATCCGGACCTGGTGCGGGACAACATCAGGCTGTGGGTCCATGCGCGGAGCTCAGTGTTCGTGATGATCGCCGTGGCATCCCTGTTCCCGGCCGCACTCATTGCCATCGCCGTGCCCTGGCTGGGCCTGCTGCTGGTCCTGCTCGCAGTGATGGGCGCCGCGTTCCTCTTCGCCCGCGTAACGGCGGACCGCCGCGGGCTGAAGGTCCGCCTCGCCGGGCTCGTCCCGGTCATGGACGTTCCGGCCGGGGCCATCTCCGCGGCCAGCGCCGCGGACGTCAAGGCCGCAGATTATGGCGGATGGGGCTACCGGCACCACGACGGAACCGCAGCCATGCTCGTCAGCAGCGGTCCCGCCGTCGTCGTCCGCAAGAACGACGGCCAGCAGGTGGCGGTCAGCGGCGGAAGCCCCGCCAGTGCCGCGCGCCTGGCGGAAGTCCTCACCCGGGTAGCGGCGCGGGCCCGGCGCGGAGGCGGCCCCTCGGACGCCACTGCTGCGGGCGGGTCCTAGTATCCTTATGCCTGTTGTCCTGCCCCGGCCAGGCCCGCCGGCCCGGCCCAGCGCCCACCACTGAACGGATACTGCTCGTGACTTCAGCCCCTGCCTTCCCGCGGGTCCACATCGCCACCGACCACGCCGGAATGGAGCTCAGCGCCCACCTGGTCAGCCACCTCACCGCCACGGGTTACGACGTTGTGGACCACGGACCCAAGGAATACGACGCCCAGGACGACTACCCGTCCTTCTGCATCAACGCGGCGCTCGCCGTCGTGGCGGACCAGCAGGCCGGCGTCCACGCGCTTGGCATTGTGCTGGGCGGTTCCGGCAACGGCGAGCAAATCGCCGCGAACAAGGTCAAAGGAATCCGCGCCGCCCTGGCCTGGAACCACTCCACGGCCGTCCTGGCCCGCGAGCATAACGACGCCAACGTCGTGGCCGTCGGCGGACGCCAGCACACGGTTGACGAGGCCACCGCGCTGATCGAGGCCTTCCTTGCCGAGCCGTTCAGCAACGACGAACGCCACGTGCGGCGCATCGGCAAGATCGCGGCCTACGAGGCCACCGGCGAGGTCATCGAGTAGTGCCGGAAGGGCACTCGGTCCGGCGCCTGGCCCGGCAGTTTGATGATGTCTTCGGCGGCCGGCAGCTCGCGGTGTCCAGCCCGCAGGGCCGGTTCGCCGCGGGTGCCGCTCTGCTTGACGGACACACCCTGGTCTCGGCCGATGCCCACGGCAAGCACCTGTTCCTGCGCTTCGACCACGGCGTCGTGCTGCACGTGCACCTCGGGCTCTACGGCGCGTGGAGCTTCGGCGGCGACAGTTCCTTCGCCGGCGCGTCCAGCATTGGTGCGCCCCGCCGGGTGGGGGAGCGGGAGACTCCCGCGGAAGCGTACGACGCCGGCGGCTCCTATGCGGGTCCGCCGCCTCCGGTGGGGGCCGTCCGGGTCCGCCTTGCCAGTGCCCACGGCTGGGCCGACCTTCGTGGCGCCACGACCTGTGCCGCCATTACTGCGGCGGAGGCTGAAGCGGTGTCCGCACGGCTGGGTCCCGACCCGCTGCGGAACCTCCGCGGCGACGCCGGCCGGTTCGAGGCACGGCTGCGCGGCCGCAAGACGCCCCTGGCCGCTCTGCTGATGGACCAGGCCGTCATCGCCGGCGTGGGCAACGTGTACCGGGCGGAGGTGCTCTTCCGGCGCCGGCTGGACCCGTGGCTGCCCGGTTCCGCCGTGGAGGCCGCCGCAGCGCGGCGGCTGTGGCGGGAAGTGTCTGTCCTGATGAACGACGGCGTGGAGGACGGCCGGATCATTACCACCCCGGCCCGTTACTGGAGCGGGCCCGGCGTGGACCCCGGTCAGCGGCAGGCGCTGAAGTCCGCGGAATACCCCTCCGGCGCCGACGCGCACTTTGTCTACAAACGGGAAGGGCTTCCGTGCCGCCTGTGCCGTACCACGGTGCTGCTGGCCGAACTGGCGGGGCGCAAGCTCTACTGGTGTCCGTCCTGCCAGGCGTAGCCCGGCCACAAAAATGCACCCCCGGTCCGGAGACTGGGGGTGCATTTCTTTGGAGGGGACGACGGGAATCGAACCCGCGTAATCAGTTTGGAAGACTGAGGCTTTACCATTAAGCTACGTCCCCGGGGCCGGTAACTCCGGGGTGGCTGTCCAAGCCGGATATAACTAAACCTAATTCATGCCCCACGTGTCAAATGTGCAATCCCCGCGCCGGAGACCGTAGACTTGCCTGTGCATTAACGGGGTGTAGCTCAGCTTGGCTAGAGCGCCTGCTTTGGGAGCAGGAAGTCGCAGGTTCAAATCCTGTCACCCCGACTCTGCTGCCCGGACCACTCGGCCGGACAAAACGTTGCGTTTGCAGAAACCCATCCAACAATCCCAGGAGTACTTAGACCGTGAAGAGCGCTGTCGAGAACCTCACCCCCACGCGGGTCAAGCTCAATGTTGAGGTCCCCTTTGAGGAATTGAAGCCCAGCATCGACTCGGCCTACAAGACTGTTGCCTCGCAGATCCAGGTCCCTGGGTTCCGTAAGGGCAAGGTCCCTGCCAAGCTCATCGACCAGCGCGTGGGCCGCGGCTACGTCCTGGAGACGGCCATCAACGAAGGCCTCAACGGCTGGTACCAGGCTGCCGTGCAGGAATCCGGCATCCGCCCGCTGAGCCGCCCCGAGGTGGAGATTACCGAGGTACCGGACCCCTCCGCTACTGACGGCGGCCTGAAGTTCGCTGCCGAGGTTGACGTCCGTCCCGAGATCGAACTGCCGGACTACGCCGGTATCAAGGTCGAGGTCGCTGCCGCGGAGTCCTCCGACGACGACGTGACCAAGGCCCTGGACGAATTGCGCGGCCGCTTCGGCACGCTGAAGTCCGTGGAGCGTCCCGTGGCCGACGGTGACTTCCTGACCATCGACATCACCGCCTCCATCGACGGCAACGAAGTTGACTCCGCCTCCGGCCTGTCCTACCAGGTAGGCTCCGGCACCATGCTCGAGGGCCTGGACGAGGCCGTGACCGGCCTGAGCGCCGACGAGGACGCCATCTTCAACACCACCCTGGTGGGCGGCGAGCACGCCGGCCAGGACGCCCAGGTCAAGGTTGTAGTGAGGGCCGTCAAGGAGCGCGAGCTCCCCGAGGCCAATGACGACTTCGCCCAGCTGGCATCCGAGTTCGACACCCTCGAGGAACTGCGCGCAGACCTCGCCAAGCAGGCGGCCGACTCCAAGGTTGTCGAGCAGGGCGTCGAGGCCCGCGACAAGGTCCTGGACAAGCTTGTCGAGCTCGTTGAGGTTCCCGTGCCGGACTCGGTGGTCGAAGAACAGCTCGAAGCCCACTTCAAGGAGGGCAACGGCCACGGTGAAGGCGAGCACGACACCGAGGAGCACCGCGAAGAGGTCCGCGCCAACACCGCCCGCGCCTTCCAGAACGAGATCATCCTCGACGCCATCGCCGAGAAGGAAGAAGTCAACGTCAGCCAGAGCGAGCTGATCGACTACATCGTCACCACGGCCAGCCAGTACGGGATGGACCCGAACCAGTTCGCCCAGATCATCGACCAGAGCGGCCAGGTTCCCATGATGGTCTCCGAGGTCCGCCGCCGGAAGGCGCTGGCCGTCGTTCTGGGCCAGGCCGAGGTTACCGACACCGCGGGCAAGTCCGTGGACCTGAGCGACTTCGTCCGGCCTGCCGGTGAAGAGGCTCCTGCCGCCGACACCGTTGAAGCCGGCGTCGCTGAAGAAGAAAAGGCAGAGGCCAAGGCCTAGCCCCTTCTGAACGCCTGCTGCATGCGCAGACGAACGGCCTCCGGATCACCTGATCCGGAGGCCGTTCGCATTTCCGGAACCGGCCGCGGCTGCGCGATTCCGCCGATCGTGCGCCGTCAGCGAACAGCCCACGGTGCACGAACAAAACACCGGTGAAACCGGTTAGGGTCCAAGTAGAGATTTTCAGTGATGTCACCGTCACCAGCGAGAGGTAAGTACACATGTCACAGCACCACGAGGCTCCCCGGATGGCGACCGTCGATCCCGCTGCCCAGGACAACTACATCTACAACCGGCTCCTCAAGGAACGGATCATCTGGCTGGGCTCCGAAGTGCGGGATGACAACGCCAACGCCATTTGCTCGCAGTTGCTCCTCCTCTCCGCAGAAAACCCGGAGAAGGACATCTACCTGTACATCAACTCCCCGGGCGGCTCCGTAACCGCCGGCATGGCCATTTACGACACCATGCAGTTCATCCCTAACGACGTCGTCACCGTGGCCACCGGCCTCGCCGCTTCCATGGGCCAGTTCCTCCTCTCCTCGGGCACGAAGGGCAAGCGTTACGCCACCCCCAATGCCCGCGTCCTCATGCACCAGCCTTCCGGCGGCATCGGCGGCACGGCCTCGGACATCAAGATCCAGGCCGAGCTGATCCTGCACATGAAGAAGGTCATGGCCGAACTGACCGCAGAGCAGACCGGCCAGACGGTGGAGACCATCCTCAAGGACAACGACCGTGACAAGTGGTTCACCGCCACCGAAGCGCTGGAATACGGCTTCTTCGACAAGATCGCGGCGCACGCCGGATCGGTGTCCGGCGGCGGCGGAACCTCCAACGGTTCCGGCGGACCGGATTCCCAGAAGTAACCGGCACCAAGAACACTCAGATCAGGAGCAAAGAACATGAACTACAACTTCGGGTGGTCCGCCGGTAATCTTCCGTCCAGCCGCTACGTCCTGCCCCAGTTCGAGGAGCGCACTCCTTATGGCTTCAAGCGCCAGGATCCGTACACCAAGCTGTTCGAGGACCGCATCATCTTCCTCGGCGTGCAGGTGGACGATGCCTCCGCAGACGACATCATGGCCCAGTTGCTGGTCCTGGAGTCCACGGACCCGGACCGCGACATCACCCTGTACATTAACTCGCCGGGCGGTTCGTTCACCGCGATGACGGCGATCTATGACACCATGCAGTACATCCGCCCCGAGATCCAGACTGTCTGCCTCGGCCAGGCCGCCAGCGCGGCTGCTGTCCTGCTCGCAGCCGGCACGCCCGGCAAGCGCCTGGCCCTGCCGAACGCCCGTGTGCTCATCCACCAGCCGGCCCTCTCCGGCGGGCAGGGCGGCCAGGCGTCGGACCTCGAAATCCAGGCCGCCGAGGTCATGCGGATGCGTTCCTGGCTCGAGGACACGCTGGCGCACCACTCCGGACGCACGTCCGAGCAGGTCAACAACGACATCGAGCGCGACAAGATCCTTACCGCGGAAGAGGCCCACGCATACGGCCTGATCGACCAGGTGCTGGATTCCCGCAAGATCAAGCCCCAGGCAATCACCCGCTAGCAGCAAACAAGCGCCGGTGCGGCCCGTTCTTTTGGCCGCACCGGCCTTTTCCTTCCACCCTTGGGCACCGATGTGACCTAGAGTGGATATCGTCACAAACCGGTCCATGCAGGCTGGTGAAGTTTCCAGCAACGGTGCAAGGCTGCCTGGCAGCACGATACTAAGGGGTTCACATATGGCTCGGATTGGCGAGAGCACGGATCTGCTGAAGTGCTCTTTCTGCGGAAAGAGCCAGAAGCAGGTGCGCAAGCTCATTGCCGGGCCCGGTGTCTACATCTGCGATGAGTGCATTGAGCTTTGCAACGAAATCATCGAGGAGGAACTGGCCGAGGTTGCGGACCTCGGCAGTTTTGAACTTCCCAAGCCCCGGGAAATCTTCGACTTCCTGCAGGAATACGTCATTGGCCAGGAACCTGCCAAGCGCTCCCTGGCCGTCGCCGTGTACAACCACTACAAGCGCATCCAGGCCGGCCACGCGCCCAAGGCCGGGACGCTGGCTGACGGCGGCCATCACGACGACGTCGAAATCGCCAAGTCGAACATCCTCCTGATCGGCCCCACCGGCTGCGGCAAGACCTACCTCGCGCAGACCCTTGCCCGGCGCCTGAATGTTCCGTTCGCCGTCGCCGACGCCACCGCCCTGACCGAAGCCGGCTACGTGGGCGAGGACGTTGAGAACATCCTCCTCAAGCTCATCCAGGCAGCCGACTACGACGTCAAGAAGGCCGAACAGGGCATCATCTACATCGACGAGATCGACAAGATCTCGCGCAAGAGCGAAAACCCGTCCATCACCCGGGATGTCTCCGGCGAGGGCGTCCAGCAGGCGCTGCTGAAGATCCTTGAGGGGACCGTGGCATCCGTGCCCCCGCAGGGCGGCAGGAAGCACCCCCACCAGGAATTCATCCAGATCGACACCACCAACGTGCTGTTCATCGTGGCGGGGGCTTTCGCAGGTCTTGAGGAAATCATCGGCTCCCGCTCGGGCCGGAAGGGCATCGGCTTCGGTGCCCCGCTGAATGAGGCCAGCAAGAAGGTGGACTCCTATGGTGAAGTCATGCCGGAGGACCTCCTGAAGTTCGGCCTCATCCCTGAATTCATTGGCAGGCTCCCGGTCATCACCACTGTCTCCAACCTGGATCGGGATGCCCTGATCCAGATCCTTTCCACGCCCAAGAATGCGCTGGTCAAGCAGTACCAGAAGATGTTCCAGATTGACGGCGTGGAGCTGGTGTTCGACGACACCGCCCTGGAAGCCATCGCGGAGCAGGCCCTCGAACGCGGCACCGGGGCACGCGGCCTCCGCGCCATCATGGAAGAAGTCCTGCTCCCGGTCATGTTCGACCTGCCCAGCCGCGAGGATGTGGCCAGTGTGGTCATCACCCGTGACGCAGTCCTCAACGGCGCCGAACCCACCATCGTTCCGCACGCGGCCAAGAGACGGAAGTCCGCCTGAACTCCCGGCCGCCCACTGCCTACCAAGGAGTTTCCCATGCCTGAACCTGTCAAGAACCGCGCCGATTTCTGGTTTGACCCGGCCTGCCCCTTCGCCTGGGTTACCTCCCGCTGGATCGGTGAGGTGGAATCCGTCCGCGACATCGAGACCGTGTGGCACGTCATGAGCCTGTCCGTACTGAACGAAGGCCGGGACCTGGATCCCGGTTACCGCGAAGCCATGGACAACGCTTGGGGTCCCGTCCGGGTGATCATCGCTGCCCAGCAGGAGCACGGCCCCGAAACCGTCAAGCCGCTCTACGACGCCATGGGCACCATGATCCACGAGGCGGGCGAAAAAGACCGTTCGGTAGTCATCAGCAAAGCACTGGCTGAATGCGGACTCCCGGCGTCCCTGGCAGAGGCGGCCACCACGGATGCCTACGACGGCCCGCTCCGGACCAGCCATGAAGAAGGTATCTCCCTGGTGGGCCAGGACGTGGGCACACCCATCGTGGCCTTCAACGGAACCGCCTTTTTCGGGCCGGTCCTGACCCGGATTCCCCGCGGTGAAGAAGCCGGAAGACTGTGGGACGCCGCCACCATCCTGGCCGGTTACCCGTCCTTCTTCGAGCTCAAGCGCAGCCGCACCGAGAGCCCCCGGTTCGACCAGGAAACTACTGCCATGTAGTTACTCCAGGGCCCTTGCGCACGCGCAGCGCCAGGACCACAATGGTTCTTACCCACTTCGAAAGAAGCGGGACGCAGGAACCAAAGATTCAGTGATATGTATTTCCGGCGCAGCCATCGGCAAAGCCGGATACAAGCTACCAGTGACGTGGTAGGAAGACCTGGAGTTCGGCGGATCCTGCCAGACCATCAGAGTCGTCACCGGATGGCCGAAAAAGTCGAAGCCCCACCAACGGCAAAACGCTGATGGGGCTTCCCCTTTGCCCGAAAACAGGCCAGTCCGAACGTGGCTAGGCGCCGGCTGCTTCCTCGGGAGCGGCCAGGACCACGTCGCTGACGGACAGTTCGCCGTCGCCGGCCACCAGGGTCAGCTCACGGGCGTTGGACGCCGCCTTCAGGTCGTTCAGGCCGGCTTTGAGCTGCGCGGTCAGGGACTCGGAAGCGGTGATGGTGGCAGAGAGCACCTCGGTGCGCTGCTTGACCTTGGCCTCGGACTTTGCCTTCCGGACGCCGCTCAGGGCAGTGCCCACCGTAGCCAGCATGGTGGTGTCGCCGTCCACCGCGACGGGCGCCGGCCAGGCTGCCCGGTGCACCGAACCGCGGCGCCACCAGCTCCACACCTCTTCGGTGGCGAAGGGCAGGAACGGGGCGAACAGGCGCAGCAGCGTGTCCAGGGTAGTGGCCAGGGCCGCCAGGACGGAAGCCTGCTCCGCCTCACCGGCGGCACCGTATGCGCGGTCCTTGATCAGTTCCACGTAGTCGTCGGTGAACTGCCAGAAGAACGACTCCGTGATCTGCAGCGCCCGGGCATAATCGTAGTTCTCGAACGCCTTGGTGGCCTGTGCCGTCACGTCGGAGAGCTGGGCCAGCAGCGCGCGGTCAAGCGCGTTGGACAGCACGGACAGGTCCGTGCCAACCACAGAGTCCTCGGTGGCACCCAGGTTCAGCACGAACTTGGAGGCATTTAGCAGCTTGATGGCCAGGCGGCGGCCGATCTTCATCTGTGCGATTTCGTAGGCTGTGTCCGCCCCGAGCTTCGCGGAGGTGGCCCAGTAACGGACCGCGTCGGAGCCATACTCGTTCAGGACGTCCGTAGGTACCACCACGTTGCCCTTGGATTTGGACATCTTCTTCCGGTCCGGGTCCAGGATCCAGCCGGAGATCGCGGCGTGCTTCCACGGAGCGCTCTTCTGCAGGGCGTCCGCGCGGACCACGGAAGAGAACAGCCAGGTGCGGATGATGTCGTGCCCCTGGGGGCGCAGGTCGAACGGGTAGACCTTGGCGAACAGTTCCTCGTCGCGGGTCCAGCCGCCCACGATCTGCGGGGTCAGCGCAGAGGTTGCCCAAGTGTCCAGGACGTCGGCGTCGCCGGTGAAACCGCCGGGGACATCGCGCTGCGTTTCCTGGTAGCCGGGGGCTGCGTCGGCTGCGGGGTCAACCGGCAGTTGTTCATCGGAGGGCAGGATGGGCGCGTCGTAGTCCGGGTTGCCATCGGCGTCCAGCGGGTACCAGACGGGGATCGGCACGCCGAAGAAGCGCTGGCGGGACACCAGCCAGTCGCCGTTGAGCCCCGAAATCCAGTTTTCAAAGCGGGACCGCATGAACGCGGGGTGGAATTCAATCTCGCGGCCGCGGCCGATCAGCCGTTCGCGCCGGTCCTCGTCCCGGCCGCCGTTGCGGATGTACCACTGGCGCGAGGTGACAACTTCCAGGGGCTTGTCGCCCTTTTCGAAGAAGTTCACCGGGTGCATGATTTTCTTCGGTTCGCCGTCCAGGAGGCCCTCGGCGGCCAGGAGCTCCACCACGCCT
Organism: Pseudarthrobacter sp. NPDC092424; assembly: GCF_044754925.1. NCBI lineage: Bacteria > Bacillati > Actinomycetota > Actinomycetes > Micrococcales > Micrococcaceae > Pseudarthrobacter > Pseudarthrobacter sp. NPDC092424. The sequence goes on from NZ_JBIVQC010000001.1 coordinate 600,709, forward strand.
TCCTTGGCGCTGAACACGGTCTTTCCGGCGATCGACGCGAACGCGGCACGGCCGGCCTCAGTGGTGATCCAGTCAGGCGTCTCGCCGATGATGCGGCCGTCGCGGCCCACGATGGCGCGGGTAGGCAGCTGGAGTTCCCGCCACCAGGTCACGTCGGTCAGGTCGCCGAAGGTGCACACCATGGCGATGCCGGAACCCTTGTCCGCCTTGGCCAGCGGGTGGGCCTTGACCTCAACCTGGACGCCGAAGACCGGGGACGTGACAGTCTTGCCGAACAGCGGCTGGTACCGTTCGTCATCGGGATTTGCCACGAGTGCCGCGCAGGCCGCGAGGAGCTCGGGACGGGTGGTTTCGATGTAGACCTTTTCCCCGTCTTCGGTGAAGAACGGGTAGCGGTAGTAGGCACCGGCCACCTCGCGGTCCTCAAGCTCTGCCTGCGCCACGGCCGTGCGGAAGGTGACGTCCCACAGCGTAGGGGCCTCGGCCATGTAGGCATCTCCGGCGGCCAGGTTGGCCAGGAACGCCCGCTGGGACACCTCGCGGGAAACGTCGTCGATGGTCCGGTACGTCAACTGCCAGTCCACGGAGAGGCCAAGCTGCTGGAACAGGCTTTCGAAGACCTTCTCATCCTCCACAGCCAGTTCTTCACACAGCTCGATGAAGTTCCGGCGGGACACGACGTCGAAATCGCGCTGGTTCTTCGCCGGCTGGGCAGGCGGGCGGTAATCCGCGTTGTAGGGGATGGCAGGGTCGCAGCGGACGCCGTAGTAGTTCTGCACGCGGCGCTCGGTGGGCAGGCCATTGTCATCCCAGCCCATGGGGTAGAACACGTTCTTGCCGGTCATGCGCTGGTAGCGTGCCAGGACGTCCGTCTGGGTGAAGGAGAACATGTGCCCCACATGCAGGGATCCTGACGCCGTGGGCGGGGGAGTGTCGATCGAGTAGACCTGTTCCCGGGTGGTGTCGGGGTTGAACTTGTAGGTCCCTTCGGCGAGCCAGCGCTGGGTGAGCGAGGCTTCCAGGCCTTCGAGGGCCGGCTTGTCCGGAACGTTGATGGGGGCGGTGGTGGGCGTGTCTGTACCCTGCGTGTCTTCAGCCATTGGGCAATTCTTTCATGCTCTCTTGCTCCCGCAGAACCCGGGGCCGGCCCGGTCCCGCTAGGGTGGTGCCATGACTGACGAATTGCAGAACAAGACAGCTTTGGTGACCGGCGCCAGCAGCGGAATCGGCGAAGCAACCGTCCGGGCACTGCGGGCCGATGGATGGACCGTTTACGCCGTGGCGCGGCGGGCGGAAAGGCTTGCGGCGCTGGCGGCTGAAACCGGCGCCGTCGCGCTTCCTGCGGACATTGCAGAGGACGACGACGTCGCACGCCTCCTCGCGCAGGTCACCGAAACCGGGGGCATCAGCACACTGGTAAACATTGCGGGAGGCGCCCGCGGCGCCGACACGGTGGGTTCCGCGGACACCGAAGACTGGGAATGGATGTACCGGGTCAATGTCCTGGGCACCATGAAGCTCACCCGTGCGTTCCTGCCGATGCTGCGCGCCCACGGGGAAGGTACCGTGCTCAACCTGACGTCCACGGCCGGGCTGGCCGCATACGAGGGCGGCGGCGGATACAACGCCGCAAAGTTCGCCCAGCACGCCATGACGGGCGCGCTCCGTCTGGAAGAAGCCGAAAACAATATCCGGGTGGTCGAGGTTGCCCCCGGTTTGGTGCAGACCGAGGAGTTCGCCCTCAACCGGCTGGGCGACCGCCAGGCGGCGGCGAAGGTCTACCAGGGCGTGGAAAAGCCGCTCACCGCCGAAGACGTGGCGGATGTGGTGCGGTACGCCGTGAGCGTGCCGCACCACATCAACCTGGACCAGATCGTCATCAGGCCGGTGGCGCAGGCGGCCAACTACAAGCTGATCCGGAAGCAGGGCTGAGGCCGGCTCAGAAGGCCCGGTACGCGTACAGCATGGTGTAGCCGGTGTTCTGGACCCGGACGTTCTGCCCGAACCACCAGGCCTCGCGGCAGCGGGTGCTGTAGGCAGGCACCCAGTTCTGTTCGGGGCTGGCGAAGCTGGCGTACAGCGTAAAGCTGCCCCAGCTGGCTCCATAGTTGGTCACGCAGATCCGGGAGGAACCCCAGACGTTGGTGCTGACGTAGGTGGACGAGCCCGGAGCGACGAGGCCGTCAGCCTGCGCGGCGCCGGCGCCGGCGCCCGCCAGGGCTGCGGCGAGGGCGACACCCGCCACGGCCCTCCTGAATCCGCGGCGCCCCTTAGGGGCCCGCGCGGTCGGAGGGATGTTCACGCCGGGGGCTGCTGGAATGGTCATTGCTTGTCCTTTGCAGGTCCCGGGGGCTTCCGGTTGAGGCCCCGCGATGCCTCAACTGTGCGCTTCCGGGCAGTCAGGATCGTCAGGCTCCAGGCGTATTTGCGCCATACGTCCGCAGGCGTAGGGGCGGGCCCGGGCTAAGCTCCCTGCCAGGGGGCGCCCGGGCGGGCGAGGCCGCTTTCGTAGGCGAACGCCACGGCCTGGGCGCGGTCGCGCAGTCCCAGCTTGGCAAAGATACGGCCCACATGGGTCTTGACGGTGGCTTCGCTGAGGAACAGTCTGCCCGCGATGTCCGCGTTACTGAGCCCGGTGGCCATGGCGGCAAGGATTTCCTGCTCGCGCCGGGTAAGCCGGGCAAGCTCCGCAGGCGGAGGCAGGACGTCGGGGGCGCGGTCCGCGAACTGGGCTATCAGCGCCCGGGTAACCGCGGGGTCCAGCCAGCCCTCACCCCGAGCCAGTGCACGCACCGCCTCCGCCAGGCTTTCCGGAGCCGCGCTTTTGAGGAGGAAGCCGGATGCGCCGGCCCGCAGCGCGGCATAGAGCTGTTCGTCGCCGTCAAAGGTGGTCAGCACCAGGACCGGCAGTGGCCGCGCGTCCGGCAGGAACGCGTCCGAGGTCAGCTCCCTCGTTGCCGACACCCCATCGAGTACGGGCATGCGCAGGTCCATCACTACGACGTCGGCAATGCCGCGCCGGGCGGCGTCCACGCCTTCGCGGCCGTTTCCGGCCTGCCCGGCAACCGTGATGCCCGGCTCCGCCCCCAGGAGCATGGCCAGGCCGGCGCGCACCAGGGGTTCGTCATCGACCAGCAGGACGCGGACCGGCGGCACAGGGTCACCGCCCACGGCCGGCTGCCGGCTCAGGACCCGCCGGGCGGTTGGAACCTGGGAATGCGGCCTCCACAACGAATTCGTCGCCGCGGCGGCAAGCGTCGAGCCGGCCGTCAGCTGCCTTCACGCGTTCCGCCATCCCGATCAACCCGTGGCCGGTGGACAGCGGGTGATCCCGGCGTTCCGGGGCGCAGCGGTTACGGACCTCCAACCGCACCCCTGAGGCCTGCCAGTGCAGGAACACGCTGACAGTGTGGCCCGGGGCCGCATACCTGGACGCGTTGGTAAGGGCTTCCTGCACCACCCTGTAGGCGGAGACATCCACCCCCGGTTCCAGTGGGACGGGGTCCCCGGTGACCCTAAGGTGCACGCGGATCCCGGCCTGCTCCGCGTCCCTGAGCAGAGGACCAAGCCGGGAAAGACCGGGCAGGTGCTGGGGCGGGGTGTCTCCGCGGGCCGCCGAAGCTGCCGCCGGGCCCTCATGCAGGAGTCCCAGCATCCTTCGCAGTTCGACGACGGCCTCGTTCCCCAGCAGGGCGACATTCTCCAGGGCCGCGGCAGCCTGTGCAGGGTTTGCCTGCATGACGCGGGCGGCACCGGCGGACTGCAGCACCATGAGGCTGACGGCATGGGCCACCACATCGTGCAGTTCGCGGGCTATCCGGGAGCGTTCCTCCCGGATGGCACGTTCTGCGGCGTGCCTGGCCGCCAGCCGGCGCTGCTCAACGCTCCAGGCGACCCACCTGCCCAGTCCGAAGACGGCAAGGGTGATAACCACACCGCCCAGCGCGCCGACGGTGGCCGCCTCAAGGTCCTGCCCGAAGCCGCCCCTGCCCACTTCCACAGCGGTGTTGAGTGCAATGAGGGCGCAGGCCGCCGCGGCTGCGGCAATGGCAGTGCTGCGCCTGCATAGGAGGGCGGCCGCGTACAAGGCCAGCCAGACACTGAATAGCGGAACAAAGCCCGGTACCAGCACACTCATGGCGGCGCTTCCGGCTGCAACGGCTGCGAAAACACCCGCCGGACGGCTGCGGCGGAACAGCAGGGGAACGTACAGGAGCGACACCAGCCAGGGAACAAGCGCGGCACCGCCGGGATGGGGTGCAGACACCTTGTCCCAGGACAGCAGCAGCTCCAGCAAATAGCACAGGACGACGGCGGCGGCATCACCCAATTGCCGCCAGCGGCGCCGGTTTCCCCCGCCGCGGTGCATCAGCAGCCGCCGAAAATGAAGCACCACCACATCCGGAATTCCTCATCCCCTGACCCGGCGGACGGACGGACCAGGCCCTGGCGCAGAGCTTCTTCACGGGCCGCCACCGGACCCAGGACCGCGCCGGGGTCCCACTCCGGGGGGCCCTGGACTTCGAGACCTTCAGCCGTCCCGCCCGGCGCATCAGCGGGACCGAGCGTTTCCGGGTAGGGCGCCGGCAGCCCGGACAGCTGGGCAAGCCAGACCAGGGCGCCGCGTTCGGTGCCGTCCGCCGCCGGCGGGATCACTTCGATCCTCCTGGGCTTGATCCGCTCAATGGCAGCAGCGTCCAGCGGTATGTGTTCGGGTGCAGCCAGCAGGACTTCGAAGCGGGCCAGGCCATCCGTGGTCCAGCCGGTACTGCCGCGGACAGCCACCAGCTGCGGTGACAGGAGCTCGCCCCAGGCAAGATGCCCGGCGACAGCGTCCTCACTGCGCGTGTCTTGAATGGAGACAATTACCTCCTCCGGACCGGGGTATGCAGCTGCTTCTTCTTCGTATGGCATGGCATCCTCCCCTTTGGACCCTGATACCTGCAGTATTTCCCCTGGCAGGCGCGGCGTCCAGACTTCAGGATGGGCGGCCCGCCGGGTCCGCCGGCGGCTGATGTTTTCGACATCCGCCGTCCGGGCACCCTAAACTGGAACGAGCAGCGTCGACCCGGCTATCACCGGCGAGCTTCCGGAAGAACACGCCGGCCACCACTTGGTGGCCCGTCGCCAGTAGAACCGGACGGGTAAGCCCGTTACAGCAGTAATGAGCGGCCGGCCGGCCCGTTCCTCCGGGAGCAGGCGGCGCCGGTAAGTGAGGTGGTACCGCGGTTCACGTGCAGTCCGGAAAGGCAGCACGGCAGCCGTCCTCGCATCCTGAACGGAATCCCCGGCGGCTGCCGGAGGTTCGCCCAGCCCAACCCAGGATGTCGAGAATGACGTATTACCCCAAGGCCTCAGCCTCCAGCAGTACTTCCCCCAGTGGCGCCGGCGTTTCCGCCTCCGTGAAGTTTCCGGAGATCGAAGAACGCATCCTGAAGTACTGGGCCGAGGACGGAACGTTCCAGGCCAGCATCGACCAGCGCAGCGCGGACGCCCCCGGCGGAGCCCCCGGCAGCAACGAATTCGTTTTCTACGACGGCCCTCCCTTCGCCAACGGGCTGCCGCACTACGGGCACCTGCTCACCGGTTACGCCAAGGACCTGGTGGGACGCTACCAGACCCAGCGCGGCAAGCGCGTCGAGCGCCGGTTCGGATGGGACACCCACGGCCTGCCCGCCGAACTTGAAGCCATGAAGCAGCTGGGGATGACGGACAAGACCCAGATCGAAACCATGGGCATCGACAAGTTCAACGACGCCTGCCGCGCCTCTGTCATGAAGTACGCCGACGAGTGGCGTGACTATGTGACCAGGCAGGCCCGCTGGGTGGACTTCGACAACGACTACAAGACGCTCAATGTCGAGTACATGGAGTCCGTCCTCTGGGCGTTCAAGCAGTTGCACGACAAGGGCCTGACGTACAACGGCTACCGCGTCCTGCCGTACTGCTGGAAGGACGAGACGCCGCTGTCCAACCACGAACTGCGCATGGACGACGATGTCTACAAGAACCGCCAGGACCAGACCGTCACCGTCACGTTCCCCATCCTGGCGGGGGAGTCGGAGCTTTCGCAGCAGCTCGCCGGCGTACAGGCGCTCGCCTGGACCACCACGCCCTGGACGCTGCCCACCAACGCCGCGCTCGCCGTCGGCCCTTCCATCACGTACGCAGTGCTGCCCGCCGGGCCCACCGGGATCAAGGCTGCCGCTGCCGATGCGCCCGTTACGGGAAGTTTCCTGCTGGCCGTTGACCTGCTGCCGGCATATGCCAAGGACCTGGGCTACGAGGACGCCGCCGCAGCAGCCGCTGCGATCAGCTCGACGCACACCGGCTCCGAACTGGCCGGCCTGGCCTACCGGCCGCTGTGGCTGGACTTCAGCGACAACGAAAAATACGGCATGGACAACGCCTGGCGGATCCTCGCCGCGGACTACGTCACCACCACCGACGGTACGGGCATCGTCCACCAGGCGCCGGCGTACGGTGAAGACGACCAGAAAATCTGCGAAGAGGCCGGCATTCCGGTGATCCTCTCTGTCGATGAGGGCGCCAAGTTCCTGCCGCTCTTCAAGCACGGCGACCTGCACGACATCGCGGGACTGCAGGTCTTCGAAGCGAACAAGCCCATCACCCAGGTACTCCGCGCCCAGGGCCGGCTGGTCAAGCAGGCCAGCTACGAGCACAGCTACCCGCACTGCTGGCGGTGCCGCAATCCGCTGATCTACCGCGCCGTCTCCTCCTGGTACGTGGAGGTCACCAAGTTCAAGGACCGGATGTCCGAACTGAACCAGGAGATCAACTGGATCCCCGGCAACGTCAAGGACGGCCAGTTCGGCAAATGGCTGGAAAACGCACGCGACTGGTCCATCAGCCGCAACCGCTACTGGGGCAGCCCCATTCCGGTGTGGCAGTCCAGCGACCCCGAATACCCGCGCACCGACGTCTACGGCTCACTGGCCGAAATCGAGGCGGACTTCGGACGGCTGCCGCTGAACAAGGATGGCCAGGTGGACCTGCACCGGCCGTTCATCGACGAACTGACCCGGCCCAACCCGGACGATCCCCGCACGCCCGAAGAGGGCCAGTCCGTCATGCGCCGTGTTGAGGATGTGCTGGACGTCTGGTTCGATTCAGGCTCCATGCCGTATGGCCAGGTGCACTACCCGTTCCAGAACGAAGCCTGGTTCGACACCCACAACCCCGCCGACTTCATCGTCGAGTACATCGGGCAGACCCGTGGCTGGTTCTACATGCTGCACATCCTCTCGACGGCCCTGTTCGACCGGCCGGCGTTCCGCAACGTCATCAGCCACGGCATCGTGCTTGGCTCCGACGGGCAGAAGATGTCCAAGAGCCTGCGCAACTACCCGGACGTGTCCGAGGTCCTGGACCGCGACGGGTCCGACGCCATGCGCTGGTTCCTGATGTCCAGCCCGATCCTCCGCGGCGGCAACCTGATCGTCACCGAACAGGGCATCCGCGACGGCGTCCGCCAGGTCATCCTGCCGCTGTGGAACGTGTACAGCTTCTTCACGCTCTACACCAACGCGGCGAACGGCGGTGGAGGCTACGACGCGAAGCTGCGCTATGGCGGCTACGCCGACACCCTGGACCAATACCTGCTGGCACACACCGGCGAGCTGGTACGGACCATGACCGCCAAGCTGGACGAGTACGACATTTCCGGTGCCTGCGACGCGCTGCGCGGCTACCTGGACATGCTGACCAACTGGTACGTCCGGCGCAGCCGCCAGCGGTTCTTCGACGAGGACCACGATGCCTTCGACGCGCTCTTCACAGCCCTGGAAACCGTTACCCGGACGGCAGCATCCTTGCTGCCCCTGGTTTCGGAGGAGATCTGGCGCGGACTGACAGGCGGCCGTTCGGTGCACCTGGCAGACTGGCCGGATGCCAGCCTGTTCCCGGCCAACCCGGAGCTGGTCGAAGCCATGGAGCGGGTCCAGCAGATCTGCTCCACGGGCTCGTCGCTGCGCAAGGCCGCGAACCTGCGCGTCCGCCTGCCGCTGCAGGAACTGACTGTGGTGGCACCCGGCGCGGATGCGCTGGACGGGTTCGCCGCCGTCGTCGCCGATGAACTGAACCTGCGCTCGGTCCGCCTGCTGGACGCAGCCACGGCCGCTCCGGAGGAATTCGGCATCCAGCAGAAGCTGGTGGTCAACGCCCGCGCGGCCGGCCCGCGACTGGGCAAGAACGTCCAGGCGGCTATCAAGGGCTCCAAGTCCGGCGACTGGTCAGTCTCGGATTCCGGCGTTGTGACCGCCGGGGGCCTGGAGCTGGAACCGCAGGAGTACGCCCTGGAGACCGTGGTGGCTGAGTCCGGGGGCGTCTCCGCGTCGGTGGCGGTGCTGCCCGGCGGCGGCTTCGTGGTCCTCAACACCGAGGTCACCCCGGAGCTGGAAGCCGAAGGCCTGGCCCGCGACATGGTCCGCGCCATCCAGCAGGCCCGCAAGGATGCCGGACTGAACGTCAGCGACCGGATCCGGACCTCTGTGTCCGCCCGTCAGAACGTGGTGGACGCACTGCTGGCCAATGCAGAGCTGGTCAAGGGGGAAACGCTGAGCGTGGACCTCACCGCCGAACCGGCGGACCTTGACGAGCCTGCCGTCATGGTGTCGAAAGTGGAGGCCTGACCACATGTCCGAACACACGCCCGACGAATTTTCGGTCGAAAGCGTCTACGCCGAACTGCTGGGACGCGCGCCGGAGAACAAAATGGAGCCCCGGCTCGCACCGCTCTTCCGCGCCATGGACGTGCTGGGCGAGCCCAACAAGGCGTTCCCGATCATCCACATCACCGGAACCAACGGCAAGACGTCCACCTCCCGCATGATCGAATCGGTGCTGCGCGCCCACGGCCTGAGCACCGGACGCTACACCAGCCCGCACCTGTCCAAGGTGACCGAACGCATCAGCATTGACGGGCACCCGGTCCCGGATGAGACATTCGTCCGGATCTGGGACGAAATCCGCCCGTACCTGCAGATCGTGGACGCGGAGCTGGAGGCCGAAGGCCAGCCGCGCCTGACCTACTTCGAGTGCCTTACCATCCTGGCATTCGCCGTGTTCGCGGACCAGCCGGTGAACGTGGCCGTCATCGAGGTTGGCCTTGGCGGCATCACCGATGCCACCAACGTTGGCGACGGCCAGGTTTCGGTGGTCACGCCGATCTCCCTGGACCATACGGACCTGCTGGGCGACACCACGGAGGACATCGCGCACGAAAAGGCCGGGATCATCAAGCCCGGCGGCTACCTCATCAGTGCCGCCCAGCCACTGGACGCCGCCCAGGTGCTGCTCGAGAAAGCCAAGGACGTAGGGGTGCCGTTCCGCTTTGAAGGCGTGGAGTTCGGCGTCGAATCCCGGACGGTTGCCGTCGGCGGCCAGATGGTGACCGTCCAGGGCATCGCCGGCCGCTACCCCGACCTGTTGGTGCCCCTCCACGGTGCCCACCAGGCCCAGAATGCCGCCGTGGCCATCGCGGCGCTGGAGGCGTTCTTCGGCGGCGGGAAGGAGCTGGACTTCGCAGTGCTGCAGGAAGGCTTCGCTGAGGTGACCTCACCGGGCCGGCTGGAGGTAGTGCGGACCGCACCCACTATCATCGTGGACGCCGCGCACAACCCGGACGGCATCAAGGCCTCGGCCGCCGCCCTGCAGGAAGCCTTCACCTTCACCCGGCTGGTGCCGGTGGTCGGGGTGCTGAAGGAAAAAGACGCCGAAGAGATCCTGCGCCAGCTGAAGGAGTCCCTGGGGGAGGTTGCGGAAGAATACTGCTTCACGCAGTCCAATTCGCCGCGCGCAGTGCCTGCCGCGGAGCTGGCCGAACTCGCAGTGGACCTGGGCTTCGGCGAGGACAACGTGCACATCGCTGAGAAGCTCGACGACGCCATCGAGTGGGCCGTCGAACGGGCCGAGGCGAACGACGACCTGTCCGGCGGCGTGCTGGTCACCGGCTCCATCACCCTGGTGGCCGAAGCCCGCATCCTGCTCGGGAAGACGGAGGCATAGCGATGGCCAGGCTCACCAAGGCCCAGCGCGAATGGCGGCCGGGCATGCCGAAGAAACGGCGCTCCACCAAGGTCATGTTCGCGTCCTCCGTGCTCCTGCTCGAAGCGTTCGTGATGTTCTTTGCCACACTGGCGGTCTTCGGCCTGCGGCGCGGCGAGATTTCCCCTGTCCTCATCCTGTCCGTGGGCATTTGCCTCAGCCTGGTGATGGTGGCAGCGTGCGCTTTCCTCAGCCGGCCGTGGGGCATCGGCCTGGGCTGGGCGCTGCAGGCGGTGCTGATCCTCACCGGCTTCATTGAACCGGCCATGTTCCTGGTGGGCGCCATGTTTGCGCTCGCCTGGTGGTACGGCATCCGGACCGGAATCAGGCTGGACCGTGAAGGAGCCCAGCGCGAACGGGAACAGGCCGAGTGGGAAGCGGCACATCCTGACCAGGCAGGCCATGGCCAGGCGCATCCGGACCAGGCCCCGTAGACTAATTTCCGAAATCCCCCCAAAAACGCATTGGAGCAGTTGTGACCACTGAGCGCACCCTCGTCCTGATTAAGCCAGACGGCGTCGCCCGTAACCTGACCGGCGCCATCCTCGGCCGGATCGAAGCCAAGGGCTACACCCTGGCAGAACTCAAGAAGGTGGACGCCACCCGCGAACTGCTCGAGCAGCACTACGAAGAGCACGTAGGCAAGCCGTTCTACGAGCCCCTCGTGGAGTTCATGCTCAGCGGCCCGGTGGTGGCTGCGATCTTCGAGGGGCACCGGGTCATCGAAGGCTTCCGTTCCCTGGCCGGCACCACGGACCCGACGACGGCGGCCCCCGGCACCATCCGCGGCGACTTCGGCCGCGACTGGGGCCTGAAGGTCCAGCAGAACCTGGTGCACGGCTCCGACTCCACCGAGTCAGCCGAACGCGAGATCAAGATCTGGTTCCAGGACTGATGCTCCGTGCCCCGGCAGCCACGCCGGGGATGGACGGACAGGTGGTCCGGGCAGCCGGAGCCGCCTGTCCGTCCCACAGGACTCCAGCCCGGCACCTGCAGCTCCAGCTGCGGGTGCCAGGCTGTTTGACGTTAAAGATCGTCGCAGCCAAGCCCGGGGAAGATGTGCCAGGGGCCCTTGGCCGGTCCCGATTCATTAGCGGCACGGTGCAGGCCCCTGACGTCAGGCTCAAACAGAACCTGGTCGATATCCACGCAGCCACTGGGAGTCATGACGACGTGCTGGTGGGCGTGTTCTCCGCCCAAAGGTGATTGCTCGGCGGCCGGCGGAGTTGCGGCCATGGCCGGCACGCCTGCGCCGCCGGCCAGGCACAGACCCAGCGCCATCGGTATTGCTGCCCTGAAAAGGTTTTTGCGCATTGCAATGGATCCTCTCGTCTGAAGGAATTACCGTCCGCTCCGAACGGTTTCCCGCTGTTGGGAAGTTCCATCAGAACGCCGACATGCTGCCTTGGCACGAGTAGCAGGTACTCATGTTTCGCAGCAGCGGATCCGTAGCCGCAGACCTAGTATCCGGAGGTTCCGGCGAATACCTGGATGAAGGCGAAGAAGATCGTGGCAATCACCGCAACATACAGCAAGGCAGTGACCACCCAGCCCGAATCGCCCAGGACGCGGGCCGCCCTGGCCGGAACGGGGATAACGCCGGCAGTGATGTTGCGGATGGTCACCCAGACGAACAGGGGAATCATGGCGGCCCACACCACCATGCAGAACGGGCAGAGGATATTAATGACATAGAGAGCCTGGGACCAGAGCCACACCACGAAGGCGAATCCCAGCGTCACGCCGACCTGCAGGCCAATCCAGTACCACCGCGCGAAAGTTGCGCCCGCCAACAAGGCCATGCCGATGGTGATCACCACCGCGAACGCCACAATTCCGATGAACATGTTTGGGAAGCCGAACACCGAACTTTGCCATGTCTGCATGACCTGTCCGCAGGAGATCCACGGGTTTACGTCGCACACCGTAGTGTGGCCGGGGTCCTTGAGGACTTCGAGCTTCTCCAGCACCAGCACGCCGGAGGCAAACCAGCCAACGACGCCGGTAATCACCAGGAGCCAGCCGAACGGCCGGGTGCGGGTCATCGCGGGGACGGACGCGGCGCTCCCGGCGGCCGGGCCGCCTTTCCGGTCCAGTGCGGCCCGGTCCATGGCAGTCCTGTCCGCTGCTGAACCGTCCAGTGCAGGCGTGCCGTTGGCGGGGGAGATGCTGGGCATTGGCATAGCGTCCTTTTCGTCAGGGTGCTCCTGCCCCGATTGTAACGCCGCGTGCTGGGAGGGCCGCCCAGCCGGGCGGGTCCGGGCCGCGCTTCCGCCCTGTGATTGCCGGGGTGTGAGACAATAAGCGTGGCTGGAAGCCGATCCACATTCGGACTCCGGTCCGGTGGCTTGTTTGCAAGACCGCCAATGATGAGCAGGGCAGGCTTCGGTTTTATTCGGATCAGACTCCCGCGACTCCATTGGGCGGCACCTGGTTGTGGCACGTAGAACAACGGGTTTCAGAACATCCTGCCGGCTCCCAAGGGCTGCCGCACCCCAACGCCGGTGCGAACCTGGGAGTATCCACTTGACTTCTGTCAACGCCTGCGGGTTTTGACAATATTTGCCCCAATGGGTGCCGGATGTGGCGGTACGTCAGGGGCAGGAGTGTTGCCACATATGGAAAATGAACAAGGTTTGGCCGTTAACGAAGATGCTGGTGCGGCGGCCGCAGTTGCCCCCAAGAAGGCCGCCAGGACCCGGCGCAAGGCTGCGCCCGGGAAGGACGCCGCAGAAGTAACGGCAGCGGATAGTCCGACTGCGGCCGGGACTGCTCCGGCTGGGTCTGCACCGACCACGTCTGCACCGACCACGTCTGCACCGACCACTTCTGCGCCGGCCGAGGCTGCCGCTGGAGCAGGTTCTGCAGAGGAAACTCCGGTCCCGGCCAAAGCTGCCCCGGCCCGGCGCACGCGGTCCCGCAAGAAGCCGGACGCAGCAGAGCCCGCTGCTGAAACGGCTCAAACAGGTGCGGAAGTTCCCCCGGCCGAGGCAACTGCCCACGAACCTGGCGCGCCGGCAGAATCCAGCCAGGACACCCCAGACGGGCCGGACGCGAAGCCGGTGCGCCGCCGTCGTACGTCAACGCGCAAGGTGCAGGCCGCCACTGGCGCGGAAACGGCGGAAGCCGGCCTTGAACCAGCAGTGGTGGGAGCAGCAGCTGCAGCCACCGCGGTGGAAGCGCCTGCCACCGCACCGTCCGCCGAAGAACCTGTCGCCGCGCCCGGGACAGAGGAACCTGTCGCCGCGCAAGCCGCCACCGCGGAACCCGCCAGCGAAGAACCGGTCGAAGAAACAGCCCCCGCCACAGCGTTTGGCTCGCTGTTCATGGAACCCGGTTCGGCTACCTCGGTCCTGTTCCAGGCCCCGGACCTGAGCACTGTTGCCCGTCCGGCGGCAGCCGCCGTGGAAGCGGACCAGGAAGACGAGGACGAGGACGACTCCGAGGAATCCGGCAACCGGCGCCGCCGCCGCAGCCGGGGCCGTCGGGGCCGCAGCCGCTCTGACCGCGACGTCGAAACCGTGGACGGCCAGGAAGGCTCAGACACCACGGACGGCGCCGACGAGGACTCCACCGGGCCGGCCGAGGATGGCGTGGTGACGTCCCGCCGCCGGCGCCGCCGCCGTCGTGGCGACCAGGACCTTGAACTCACCGGCGGCGAGGACGATGACCCGCCCAACACGGTGACCCGCGTCCGCGCCCCCCGCTCCGTAAGCGACGTTCCGGCCAGCAACCGCGTCACCAGCGTCAAGGGTTCCACCCGACTGGAGGCCAAGAAGCAGCGCCGCCGCGAATCGCGGGACACCGGCCGCCGCCGCACCGTCATCACTGAGGCCGAGTTCCTGGCTCGCCGGGAATCCGTGGACCGCCAGATGATCGTCCGCCAGCGCGATGACAGAATCCAGATCGGCGTCCTGGAAGACGGCGTGCTGGCAGAGCACTTTGTCTCCAAAACCCAGCAGGACTCGCTGATCGGCAACGTTTACCTGGGCAAGGTCCAGAACGTGCTGCCCTCCATGGAAGCTGCGTTCGTGGACATCGGACGCGGCCGAAACGCCGTCCTTTACGCCGGCGAAGTCAACTGGGACGCCGTGAACCTCGAGGGCAAGCAGCGCCGCATCGAAAACGCGCTGAAGTCCGGGGATACCGTGCTGGTCCAGGTCACCAAGGACCCGGTGGGCCACAAGGGCGCGCGCCTCACCAGCCAGATTTCGCTGCCGGGGCGCTACCTGGTGTACGTTCCGGGCGGCTCCATGACCGGCATCTCCCGGAAGCTGCCGGACGTGGAACGCAACCGCCTCAAGCGCATCCTCAAGGACCGCCTCCCGGAGCACGCCGGGGTCATCGTGCGTACGGCCGCCGAAGGCGCCTCCGAGGAAGAGCTGACGCACGACATCAACCGCCTCCGCGCGCAGTGGGAGGGCATCGAGAGCCAGTCCAGGTCCACCAAGATTCTTGCCCCGGAACTGCTCTACGGCGAACCTGACCTGACCATCAAAGTGGTCCGTGACGTCTTCAACGAGGACTTCTCCAAGCTCATCGTTTCCGGCGAGGAAGCCTGGGACACCATCGAGGCCTACGTGACCTATGTGGCCCCGGACCTGGTGGGCCGGCTGGAAAAATGGACCCAGGACCAGGACATCTTCTCCGCCTGGCGCATCGACGAGCAGATCCACAAGGCCCTGGAACGCAAGGTCTTCCTGCCCTCGGGCGGCTCTCTGGTGATCGACCGGACCGAAGCCATGACCGTGGTGGACGTCAACACCGGCAAGTTCACGGGCAGCGGCGGAAACCTGGAAGAGACCGTCACCAAGAACAACCTTGAGGCAGCCGAGGAAGTGGTGCGCCAGCTGCGCCTCCGGGACATCGGCGGCATCATCGTCATCGACTTCATCGACATGGTGCTCGAGTCCAACCGCGACCTGGTCCTGCGCCGCCTGGTGGAGTGCCTGGGCCGTGACCGCACCAAGCACCAGGTTGCCGAGGTCACCTCGCTCGGCCTGGTCCAGATGACCCGCAAGCGCATGGGCACCGGACTCCTGGAAGTCTTCGGTGAGCAGTGCGAGGCCTGCGCAGGCCGCGGCATGATCACCCACGACGATCCCGTGGAGCACCGCCGCGCCAACACTGTGGCCGCCGAACACCACGTTCACCGCGCCGACAACCGCGGCGAGGCCAGGGGGGAGGGGTCCCGCAACGAGAACCAGCGCGGCGACGCCAACCAGCCGGGCGGTCGCCCGGAGCGCAAGCGCCGGCGCGGACGGGGCGGCCAGCAGGTTGAGGCAACACCGGCACCCGCGGTCCAGGTCCACACGGTCCACCCGGACCCTTCGGATGCCGAACGCCACGCCAAGGCAGAAGCTACCCGCCTGGCCCTGGCCAACATTGCCGCAGCCGCCCACGCAGCGCACCTGCACGATGACGAGGTGGCCGCAGGCAAGCAGGCAGCGCCGGCTCCCGCTGCCGGGCCCGTTCCCGCTGGACGCGGCGAAGAGGCGGAAAAGAGCGACGCCGGTGCTTCCGCCCGGCCCGCAGCCGTCCTCACCTTTGGCGGCGAGAAGGTCGCGCTGCCGTTCGTGGAGCACACGGAAGAGCAACAGCCCCAGCCCTCACTGTCCCTGGACCGGCTGGCCGAGGCGTTCGCCCACCTGGGTGAGCCTGCCCGGCAGCCTGACGCCGTGCCCGCCGTTGCGGACGCTGACTCCGCCGCGCCGGCCCCTTCGGCTGCTCCAGCTGCTGCGGCTCCGGCAGTTGCGGCCGCCGAAAAGGACTACTCCGACCACACGCTTGAGCAGTCCCGCCAGCGCAGGCCGCGGCGCAACCGCAGCGCCAGCCGTGCCCAGGGCGCAGCCAACGCAACCACGGTGGAGCAGCACGAAAACGTGCCCGCCCCGGCTGCCGGGCACTCCCACGCGGCCAAGGCTCCGGAGCCTGCACCGGCCGCCGCGCCGGGAACCGCCCGGCCCGCCGGGAAGCGGGCCGAGGAGCCCATCATCCTGGGTGTCGGTGTGCCGGCGTCGGAGCTGTAGTTCCGCGCAAACGCCCTCCGGAAGTCCCCGTCTCATGGACGCTGCCCCTTGAACTACAGGGGGAGTTGTTCATAAGGCGGGGATTTCTGCGTCCGGGACGGCAAGAGGACTAGGCTGGGAAACCGACACGGGGTGCCGCGCAGAGGGCCGGCTGAGATCCAGACCCGTTGAACCTGTCCGGTTAGCACCGGCGAAGGGATGTCTCTTGTCGTCGACCACTGTCCAGCTGCAACCGCCGGAAACCACTGCCACAGTGCGCAGCGTTCCGCGGGTCCTGTCCATTGCGGGTTCCGATCCCTCCGGCGGCGCGGGCATCCAGGCGGACCTGAAGAGCATCGCCGCCCTCGGTGGCTACGGAATGGCTGCCATCACCGCGCTCACTGCGCAAAACACCCGTGGCGTGCGTGCGGTGCATGTTCCGCCCGCAGCCTTCCTTGCACAGCAGCTGGACGCCATCAGCGAAGACATCACCGTGGACGCGGTCAAGATCGGCATGCTGGGGGAGGCCGCGGTGATTGAGGTGGTCCGGACCTGGCTCGAAAAGGCGCGCCCGGCCGTCGTCGTCCTCGATCCGGTGATGGTTGCCACCAGCGGTGACCGGCTCCTTCAGGAGTCCGCCGAGGCCGCGCTGGGGGACCTGTTGCCGCTGGCCGACCTCATCACCCCCAACCTGGCCGAACTTGCCCTCCTGGCAGGCGGCGGGCTGCAGTCGACCTGGGTCGGCGCGCTGGACCAGGGCCGCTGCCTTGCCCGGACCACGGGAGCCACCATCCTGGTTAAGGGCGGCCACCTCGCCGGCCGGGACTGCCCGGATGCCCTGGTGGATACGTCCGGCCGACTGTCGGCGGAGGTGGTGGAACTGCCGGGGGAGCGGATCGCTACGCGGAACAGCCACGGTACGGGCTGCTCGCTGTCGTCGGCCATGGCCACGATGCAGGCCCGGCTGGGTGACTGGGAAGCGTCGCTGCGGGAGGTCAAGCCGTGGCTCGCGGGCGCCCTCGCCGCTTCGGATCGGCTCTCCGTGGGAACCGGCAACGGGCCCGTGCACCATTTCCACCACCAGCCGGTTTTCCGGGCGGAGGGCTCCTTCGCCCAACAGCTTTGGGCTGACGCCGAGGATCACCTCGGGCAAATCCACGCCCTGCCGTTCATTCGGTCGCTGGCCGCCGGCACCCTGCCCGAAAGCGAATTCGCGTATTACCTCGCCCAGGATGCCATCTACCTGGCCGGGTACTCCCGCGTGCTGGCGAGGGCCAGTGCGCTGGCCCCCACGGAGGCGGAACAGCTCTTCTGGGCCAGGTCCGCGCAGCAGTGCCTTGAAGTTGAATCCGGGCTGCACCGGTCCTGGCTGAACACGAGGCCTGCCCAGGGCGGACTTGGCCCCGTGACCAAGGCGTACGTGGACCACCTGACTGCGGCGTCGGCGTCGGGCAGTTATGCGGTACTGGCCGCTGCGGTCCTGCCCTGTTTCTGGCTGTATGCGGAGGTGGGGCGGACTCTGCACGCAGCTTTCGTGGCAGCGGGTGAGCCAGCAGGCCATCCGTACGCCGAATGGCTGCGCACCTACGCGGACGAGGCCTTCGCGGCGGCAACGCGCCGGGCGGTGGCGATTGTGGATGATGCCGGCCGGAACGCGTCTGAGGCCGACCGGGCTGCCATGGCAACGGCGTTCCGGCAGTCCTGCCGCCTGGAAGTGGATTTTTTCGACGCGCCGCGCCTTCATTGCTGACCCCGGCGGGGCCCCGCCGCGGCTAATATAGTGACGCACGGTCCCGGCGCCGGAGCAACCTGTGGCCACTATCACAGACGACCCGCCGGAACCAGCCTCATTTGCGGCCGAAGCCAAAACTAGCGTATTCTAGATCTTCGGTGCTTACGCCAACACTTGGGTTATGACCCTGGGGGGCCGCCGCGTGTCCAGGACATGCAGCGGAATCTTCCGGGATAGCTCACGGGTTCCCCCGGGAAATCCACGGCGTTGAGGCACAGCGGAAACCCAGCCATTCAGCGCCGGGTGCCGCACGCAAATTTAGTAATAAACGTCGAGAGAAGTGAGTTCCCAAGTGGTGTACGCGATTGTCCGCGCAGGCGGCCGCCAAGAGAAGGTTTCCGTTGGAGACTTCGTTACCCTGAACCGCGTCGCCGGTGGAGCCGGCAGCACCATTGAGCTGCCCGCACTGCTCCTGGTAGACGGTGACAAGGTCACCTCCGCCGCTGCTGACCTGGCCAAGGTGACTGTTACGGCTGAGATCCTCCAGGACCTCCGTGGTCCTAAGATTGTCATCCAGAAGTTCAAGAACAAGACCGGTTACAAGAAGCGCCAGGGTCACCGCCAGGAACTGACCAAGGTCAAGATCACCGGCATCAAGTAACCACCGGTTACTGTTCAGCTTTTTCAGCAGATTCCCCAGAATTTAGAGGCAGGCATTTCAGATGGCACATAAAAAGGGCGCGAGCTCCACTCGCAACGGTCGTGACTCCAACGCTCAGTACCTCGGCGTGAAGCGCTTCGGCGGCCAGGTTGTTTCCGCAGGCGAGATCATCGTCCGCCAGCGCGGCACCCACTTCCACCCGGGCGCCGGCGTTGGCCGTGGCGGCGACGACACCCTGTTCGCACTGACCCCGGGCGCCGTTGAATTCGGCACCCGCCGCGGTCGTCGCGTCGTCAACATCGTTGCTGCTGCAGCTGCAGAGTAACAAACAGTTCTGAAGCGGTGGAGCGGGCCATACGGTCCGCTCCACTGTTCTTTTAACCGCATTACAATCGTCTTGGCGTCCAGCGGCGCCGGGAAACAGCATTTGAGGAGATCCACGTGGCCAGCTTTGTAGACCGGGTAGTACTGCACGTATCCGGCGGTACCGGCGGCCATGGGTGCGTCTCCGTCCACCGTGAGAAGTTCAAGCCCCTCGGCGGGCCCGACGGCGGCAACGGCGGCAACGGCGGGGACGTCATCCTCCGCGTGGACCACCAGACCACCACCCTGCTTGACTACCACCACGCACCGCACCGGCACGCCACCAACGGCGGCCCCGGAATGGGCGACTGGCGCGGCGGCAAGAATGGCGAGACCCTGGTCCTGCCCGTTCCGGACGGCACGGTCGTCAAGTCCAAGGACGGCACCGTCCTTGCGGACCTCGTCGGCGAAGGCGCCGAGTTCGTCGCGGCCGCCGGGGGGATCGGCGGCCTGGGCAACGCCGCCCTGTCCTCGCAGAAGCGCCGGGCTCCCGGATTTGCGCTGCTCGGCATCGAAGGCGAATCGCGCGACATCGTCCTGGAGCTGAAGTCCATTGCGGACATCGCGTTGGTCGGCTTCCCTTCCGCGGGCAAGTCCAGCCTCATCGCGGCCATGTCTGCCGCACGGCCCAAGATTGCCGATTATCCCTTCACCACCCTCATTCCCAACCTCGGCGTGGTGCAGGCAGGCGACGTCCGCTTCACCATTGCCGACGTGCCCGGGCTGATCGAGGGCGCCAGCGAGGGCAAGGGCCTCGGCCACCACTTCCTGCGCCACGTGGAGCGCTGCGCCGCGCTGGTCCATGTCCTGGACTGCGGCACCCTCGAATCGGACCGCGATCCGCTCTCCGACCTCGCAATCATCGAGGCTGAACTCGAGAAGTACGCCGTGGACATGAGCTACGCCGGGCAGAACGGCGAAGTCGTCCCGTTGAACCACCGCCCGCGCCTGGTGGCCCTGAACAAAGTGGACCTTCCGGACGGCAAGGACATGGCCGAGTTCGTCCGCCCCGAGCTTGAGTCCCGCGGCTACCGCGTCTTTGAGGTTTCCGCCACCAGCCATGAAGGCCTGCGCCAGTTGGGCTTTGCCATGGCTGAAATCGTCAAGGCCGCCCGCGATGCCGTGGCCGCAGCCCCGCCCAAGGTGCAGCCTGTTGTCCTGCGTCCCCGCGCCGTCAATGAGACCGGCTTCCGGATCCGCCGCGAAGAGAAGGGCCTGGAGCCGCTGTTCCGCGTCCTCGGCGAAAAGCCCGTGCGCTGGGTCAAGCAGACGGACTTCACCAACGAGGAAGCCATCGGCTACCTGGCTGACCGCCTGGCCAAGCTGGGCGTGGAAACCGAGCTGTTCAAGCAGGGGGCCAAGCCCGGCGACACCGTGGTTATCGGCGAGGACGACGGCGTTGTCTTCGATTGGGAGCCCACCATGATGGCAGGCGCCGAACTCCTGGCGTCCCCGCGCGGCACCGACGTCCGGTTCGCGGACATCGGCGACCGTCCCACCCGCAGCCAGAAGCGCGAAGAGCAGCAGGAACGCAAGGATGCCAAGGCTGCGGCCCGGGCCGAGCTTGAGGCTGAGCGCAAGGCCGGCATCTGGACCGAGTCCGTGAGCAGCCGCCGCGTGGCCAAGCCCCTCAAGGAGAGTGGACTGGACGCAGGCGATGAGTTCTAGGCCCGCCGACGCGCGCGCATCCGCGCCTGCCCCGATAGCGGTACCCGCGTCAGACCGGAGCGTACTGGCCAATGCCCGCAGGATCGTGGTCAAGGTCGGTTCGTCGTCCCTGACGAGTATCAAGGGAGGCATCTCCGAGGAGTCACTGACCAGCCTCGCAGACGCCCTCGCGGCCAAGCGCAACACCGGTGCCGAGATCATCCTGGTGTCCTCCGGTGCCATCGCCGCGGGACTCGCTCCGCTGGGACTGGCCAAACGCCCCCGTGACCTGGCTACCCAGCAGGCTGCTGCCAGCGTGGGCCAGGGCCTGCTCATGGCCCGGTACACCCAGGCCTTCGGTGCCCACGGCGTGACCGTCAGCCAGGTCCTCCTCACCGCGGAGGACCTCATGCGCCGAAGCCAGCACGCCAATGCCTTCCGGGCGCTCAACCGGCTCCTGAACCTCGGTGTGGTGCCGGTGGTCAACGAGAACGACACCGTGGCCACGCATGAGATCCGTTTCGGAGACAACGACCGCCTCGCCGCCCTGGTGGCGCACCTGGTCCGGGCCGACGCGCTGGTGCTGCTCTCCGACGTCGACTCCCTCTATGACGGTCCGCCTTCCCAAGGTGCCAAGCGGATTCCACTGGTGGAAGGCCCGCAGGACCTGGAGGGCGTCTCCATCGGCAAGGCGGGCAAGGCCGGCGTCGGCACCGGCGGCATGATGACCAAGGTCGAGGCAGCCACCATGGCCGCCGGCTCCGGCATCCACGCCCTTGTCACCTCTACGCCCAACGCCGCGGCCGCGCTTAGCGGCGAGGACGTGGGGACCTGGTTTACGGTAAACGGTGCCCGCAAGCCCGTCCGTCTCCTCTGGCTGGCGCACGTCGCGTCCGTGCAGGGCCGCCTGGTCGTTGACGAAGGAGCGGTCCGGGCCGTCCGGCATCACCGGACTTCCCTGCTCCCGGCCGGGATTTCCGCGGTGCACGGCGAGTTTGAAGCAGGCGACGCCGTCGAGATAGCGGGCGCGGACGGCACCGTCGTGGCGCGCGGCCTGGTCAACTACTCTTCGGCCGAGCTGCCACGCATGCTGGGCCGGACCACCAGGGACCTCGGCGAGGAACTGGGCAGCGGCTATGAGCGTGAAGTTGTTCATGTTGACGACCTGGTGCTGGTCCGGGCCGCCCGCTCGCCTAAACTTGGAACATGACTGAGGCCCTGATCCACAACGCTGTTGAAAATTCCGGAGAGACCAACGCTGCTGCCCTGGCGCAGCCGCTGGAATCCGCGGAGTCTCCGGCGTCGGGCACTGCTCCCGTATCCGCCGATGAAGTCGAGGCGGGCGTCCACGCCATTGCGGACCGCTCGCGCCACGCGGCCCGCCGGATGGCCACGGCGAACCGGGCCTGGAAGGACCGGGCGCTGCGCGCCGTCTCTGCTGCACTGCAAGAAAACCAGCAGGACATCCTCGCAGCCAACGCTAGGGACGTGGCCAGGGGCAAGTCCAATGGAACCTCCGCGGCCATGCTGGACCGTCTCACGCTGACGCCGGCCCGCATCCAGGGGCTCGCCGACGCCCTGGAGAACCTGGCCAACCTGCCGGACCCTGTAGGAAACGTGGTCCGTGGCCAGACACTGCCCAACGGCCTGCGCCTGCGCCAGGTCAACGTTCCCATGGGCGTGGTGGCAGCCATCTACGAGGCACGCCCCAATGTCACCGTGGACATCGCCGGCCTCGCGCTCAAGAGCGGCAACGCCGTCATCCTCCGCGGCGGAAGCGCCGCGGAGTCCACCAACGAGGTCCTGGTGCGGATCCTGCGCGGGGCCCTGGAATCCGTGGGGCTGCCCGCCGACGCCGTCCAGACGGTGGACCAGTACGGCCGCGCCGGTGCCACGGCGCTGATGCGGGCCCGCGGACGGGTAGACGTCCTGATTCCCCGCGGCGGCCGCGACCTGATCCAGTCCGTCGTCACCAACTCCGCCGTGCCCGTCATCGAAACAGGCGAGGGCAACGTGCACATCTTCATCGATGAATCGGCCGGCGAAGAGATGGCCGTGGAGATCCTCCTGAACGCCAAGACCCAGCGCCCCAGCGTCTGCAACACCGTGGAGACGCTGCTGGTGCACTCGCGTTCCACGGTCCTTCCCGCCGTCGCCACGGCCCTGCACAAAGCCGGCGTCCGGCTGCACGTGGACGAACGTGTCCGCGCTGCCCTGCCGGCAGGCATAGAGGCCGAAGCCGCCACGGACGAGGACTGGGGGACCGAGTACATGGACCTGGATCTGGCCGTGGCCATGGTGGACAACCTGGACCAGGCCGTCCAGCACATCCGCACGTGGTCCACGGGCCACACCGAGGCCATTCTCACCAACAACCTGGCCAACGCCGAGCGGTTCATCGCCGAGATCGATTCGGCGGCGGTAATCGTCAACGCCTCCACCCGCTTCACGGACGGCGGCGAGCTGGGCCTGGGAGCCGAGGTGGGCATTTCCACGCAGAAGCTGCACGCGCGCGGTCCCATGGGCCTGACGGAGCTCACCACCACTAAGTGGATCGTCCAGGGCGAGGGCCAGGTCCGCGGGTAGCAACGCGGTAACATAGACCAGAACCATTCGCAGCGGTCACTTCCGCTGCCGCAATTCCTGAACCCTAGGGGAGAACATGCTGTTCCAGCAGATTGCCATGACCGCAGCCGCTGAGGCCGAAGAACACGAACTTGCTCCGCTCTGGGCAGAGCCGTGGGTCTTCGGTGTGGTCATTTTCGCCATCCTGCTGGTGATGATGTTCATCACCCTCTCCTACACCAACCTGGGCAACCGGCACGAGGTGACCGAAGAACACGCCGACCCGCACCGCCAGCACCCGAACAAGCACGATCACGGGCAGGGCCACTAACATTTCGCGCGCTCTGCACCGTCAAGGTGCCACCGGCCGGCTGCGGGTAGGCGTGATGGGCGGGACGTTCGACCCCATCCATCACGGCCACCTCGTGGCTGCCAGCGAAGTTGCCGCCGAGTTCGAACTGGACGAGGTGATTTTTGTCCCCACGGGACAGCCGTGGCAGAAGTCCCACAAACAGGTCAGTGAAGCGGAACACCGCTACCTCATGACCGTGATTGCCACAGCTTCGAACCCCCGGTTCACCGTCAGCCGCGTGGACGTGGAACGGCCCGGCCCCACCTACACCATCGACACGCTCCGCGACCTGCGGGCCCAGCGGCCGGAGGCGGACCTCTTCTTCATCACCGGCGCGGATGCGCTGGCCCAGATCCTTTCCTGGAAGGACATTGACGAGCTTTGGTCATTGGCCCACTTTGTGGGCGTCACCCGGCCAGGACATGTCCTGGACGGCATGGGACGGGACGACGTCAGCCTGCTCGAAGTGCCGGCCATGGCCATCTCCTCGACGGACTGCCGCAGCCGCGTGGCCGCGAACAATCCGGTCTGGTACCTGGTGCCGGACGGAGTAGTGCAATACATCGCCAAATACGGCCTCTACGCGGACGTACCGCCTGCCGGGACAGACGCCGGGGCCGGTGCACGTGAACCAGCAAGTACTGAATGAGTCCTCCATGAGTCACGAACAGCCCCCCATCCCCAGCCGCCGGGAACTCCGAAAAGCCCGCGACGCACAGCGAGCGGCCGCCGCCGCAAATACGCACGACGACGGACAGGCACCGGCCGTTTCCGGCAAGCCTTCGTCCGCTGCTGCTCCCGCCCCGGCCCCGGGCGCTGCCCCTGCCCCTGTCCCGTCCGCTGTGCCCGCAGCGGCGCGCCCGGTTCCGGCGGAACGCTCCTCGCAGGTCCGCGCCCGGGACCGCGCGACGCTCCGTGCCATCAAAGAGATGGAGGAGAAGGAAAGCCAGCTCTCGGCGGGCGGTCCCGTGACGCGGCGCCAGCTCCGGCTCCAGCAGCTCAAGGAACAGGCCCTGACCGGGCTGAACACGGTGGTCCCGCCGGCAGGGGCGGACGCCCCGCCCGCAGCTGCGGACTCCAGCGGACCTGCTGCCTCCGAGGATGACCGGCAGGGCGGCGGGAATGGCCCGGGGCCCCAGGCCATGACGGTGGAACAGGCACTCGCGGCACGCTCCCTGATCGCCGAGCAGGCGCGCAACCAGATCGCCAGGATGGAGCACATTGCATCGCTGGATCCGGAAGCCGTCGACCCGGAAATCCTCGCAGAGCAGATCGCCCTTGCGGAGCGCGCGGCCGTGATGAACCGCCGGGCCATGGCACGGCAAAAACTGGCTGAACAGGCGTCAGTTCCCCTGCCCAGGGACGCCGCATCGAAAGAACGGCAGGCGCCCTCCACGGCCACCAACCTGGCAATGGTCACACCGCTGGAGTTCGTCCAGGTTCCCGGCGTGGACCGTCCCGTGATGAAGCCTCCGGCCACGTCCTATGTGCCTGTCACCACGCACCAGGGCACCAAAGTTCCGGTGCGCGGGACCAACGCGCCGGCTGCCCCGGACAGCGGCTCGGGAGCCGGCGCTCCAACGCGTCCCGCGGTTCCGGTTCCCGGCGCCTCCGGCCCGAAGCGGTCCCACATGATTGCGCGCGCCGAGGCCGCAGCGCGCGCTGCGGGGGCAGAACAGTCCATGCGGCAGCGCCCGGCATCGCGCCAGGCGGTGCAGGTGGAGCCGGCAGCAGCGCAACGGCCCGCGCCGGAGCCGGCGGCCGAGCCCTTGGCGGACGACCTTTTGGAGAACCTTCCCCGTGTTCCGGCCGCATCGGCCTACGGCCTGGAGCCGCTGGACGCAGCCACGGCAGGGCTGGCCCGGGCCAACCGCAACCGGATGCTTCAGATCTTCGTCCTGGCACTGGGCATCGTGGCGCTCATTGCCGGGATTATCCTCATCATCAGCGGATTCTCCGGCTAGCAGTCCGGCCGCGCCAACAGTATTTTTAACCCAACAAGGAGTCCCGTGACTGCATC
Organism: Pseudarthrobacter sp. NPDC092424; assembly: GCF_044754925.1. Taxonomy (NCBI): domain Bacteria; kingdom Bacillati; phylum Actinomycetota; class Actinomycetes; order Micrococcales; family Micrococcaceae; genus Pseudarthrobacter; species Pseudarthrobacter sp. NPDC092424. The sequence goes on from NZ_JBIVQC010000001.1 coordinate 626,122, forward strand.
AGAATCATCCATCACCACAGCCCGCGCTGCCGCCAAGGCTGCTGCTGACAAGCTCGCCCAGGACGTGGTGGGCCTGGACGTCAGCGAGCGCCTGGCGCTGGCGGACGTTTTCCTCATTGCTTCGGCACCCAGCGAACGCCAGGTTAATGCGATCGTGGACGGAATCGAGGAAGAACTGGCCAAGCTGGACCTGCGTCCGGTCCGCCGCGAGGGCCGTTCCGGCGGCCGCTGGGTCCTGCTGGACTACTCGGATATCGTGATCCACGTTCAGCATGAAGAGGACCGCGTGTTCTACGCCCTGGAGCGGCTCTGGAAGGACTGCCCCGTGGTGGACCTGGAGCTCGGAGACGACGCTTCTGCCAAGGCCGCCGTGGCCGCCGAAGGCGAGTAGGACCAGGGGAACCCGCCGAATATGCCCGATTTGGAATTTTCGGAATTGCTGTTCTAAGATATTTGAGTTGCTCCGGGGAGACCACGGAAAAACGCTCACGGAGCGGCAATAGTTCGGGGCTGTGGCGCAGCTGGTAGCGCACCTGCATGGCATGCAGGGGGTCAGGGGTTCGAGTCCCCTCAGCTCCACAAGACGATCCGCCGGAACCTTTGGTTCCGGCGGATTTTTTTGTGGCCCGGTGTGTTAACTTTTGGCCGTTTGGCGGTTCATCAATCTGGAAGCAGCGGTTCACGGCCCGGTTCGTTTCCGGCGGCACGCCGATTGGCGCCCGGCGCGAAAGTGCATTAAGCTGATCAGGTTGCTCCGGCGGAAACCGCCGGGACTGCAACAATCCGGGGCTGTGGCGCAGCTGGTAGCGCACCTGCATGGCATGCAGGGGGTCAGGGGTTCGAGTCCCCTCAGCTCCACGGATATGAAAAACACCCCGGTCTTCGGACCGGGGTGTTTTTCATTGCCCGTATTGTTTTCCGGCGCCTGCTTCAGGGCCGCGAATCCGCCTCACAGCCAGCTGGTACGGCGCAGGGGCGGTTCCTTGCCGCCTGCGCGCTGGACCAGAACCTGGTTGACACCCGTGAGCCCGTTCTCGAACCCCACGGCGCTGGAGGCCATGTACAGCCGCCACACCCTGGCGCGCCCGCCGCCGGCCAGCCTGACGGCCTCGTCCCAGTTCTCTTCCAGCCGCCGTACCCACGCCCGCAGGGTCAGGGCATAGTGCCGGCGCAGGGCCTCCACATCCAGCACTTCGAAGCGGGCCGCTTCCAGCGCCGTCACCATCTCGCCCAGGCTGATCATTTCGCCGTCGGGAAACACGTAGCGGGGGATAAACGAATCCGGATCCGGGTCGGTGGGGCCGGCGTTCCACGAGATCGCGTGGTTCAGCAGCCTCCCGCCGGGCTTCAGCAGTGCATACAGGGCAGCCGCATAGCCAGGGGTCTGCTCCCGGCCCACGTGCTCGGACATTCCGATGGAGCTGATGGCATCGAAAGGCCCGTCAGTGACGTCGCGGTAGTCCTGGACCCGGATCTCCACCTTGCCCGAAAGCCCCGCATCAGCCACCCGGCGCCGCGCCAGGTCCGCCTGTTCCGACGAGAGAGTCACTCCCACCACCGTGGCCCCGTACTTCCCGGCGGCGTGCAGGGCGAAGCTGCCCCAGCCGCAGCCAACGTCCAGTACCCGCATGCCCGGTTCCAGGCCCAGCTTCCGGCACACGAGGTCGAGCTTGGCCTCTTGGGCAGCCTCCAGCCCGGGTCCTCCCGATGACGTGTCGGGCTGGCTGTCCGGGTGGTCGTCTCCGGGCCAGACCGCGCACGAGTAGACCATCGAAGGACCCAGCACCAGGGAGTAGAACCCGTTGCCCACGTCGTAGTGATGGGAGATCGCTGCAGAGTCGCGGCGCCGCGAGTGCAGGCGTCCCCGCCGCGCTATCTTTGCTTCCTCCGGGGGCGGAGCCGGGTTGGGGCCCAGCGCGCCCAGCCGGACGGCGGTCCGCAGTAATGTCCAGAGTTCGCCCGGGGTCGGAGCGCGGAACGGGCCCGGCTCGGCAAACTTGCCGGCCGAGCTCAGTGCGGCAAACGCAGCAAAGATATCGCCTGGCGCGTCGATTTCCCCTGCCACATAGGCCCGGCTCAGGCCCAGCTGGCCAGGAGACCAGAGCATGCGCCGCAGGGCGCGGCGCGAACGGAATTCGATAACGGGAGCCCCCTCGGGGCCCGCCTCCGACCCGTCCCACGCCCTAAGCCGCAGGGGTATTGTTTTCGTCCCCAGGACAATGCCAAGGGCTTTGCTGAGCAGTCCGGCCGCGCCGTCGCTTCGCGTCATGGTGGTCCTCCCGTCCCCGTGTGTGCCCAGACTATGGCCATGGCGCCCCGCCCGGCTATGACGCGCCGGGCAACTCATGCCGCCAACTACCGTCCGGCTATCATGGGGGAGTGAATCCCACCCGCGCCGACGTCGTGGTGATCGGGGCGGGCCAGGCCGGCCTTTCCGCCGCCTACCACCTCCGGCGCCGCGGCCTGGACTTCGTAGTCCTCGACGCCGAAGAGGGCCCAGGCGGCGCCTGGCGGCACCGCTGGAGGAGCCTGCGGATGGCCACCGTGAACGGAATCAGCGACCTCCCCGGCATTGCCAAACCCACGCCTGACCCCCGGGAACCGAGCTCCGAATTCCTCACCCGGTACTTCAGCGGCTATGAGGAAGAACTTGGCCTCGACGTGCACCGGCCGGTCAAAGTCCGCTCAGTGCACCGGGAAGATGCGGACCCGGCCGGGCGGCTCCTCGTCAGGACAGACAAAGGCGACTGGAGCGCCCGGGCCATCATCAATGCCACCGGTACCTGGACCCGGCCTTTCTGGCCCCTCTATCCCGGGCGGGAAACCTTCCGTGGCCGGCAGTTGCACGTGGCCGACTATGTCTCCCGGGATGAATTCGCGGGGCGGCATGTGGTTGTGGTGGGAGGCGGCATCTCGGCCGTAGGCCTGCTGGATGAAATCTCCCAGGTCACCACCACCACCTGGTTCACCCGCCGGGAGCCGGTGTGGCGGGACGCGGAGTTCGACGCCCAGGCCGGCCACGACGCCGTCGCGCTTGTGGAAGAGCGGGTCCGCCAGGGGCTGCCGCCGCAAAGCGTTGTCTCGGTGACCGGGCTCATCTGGACGCCGGCACTGCGGGCCGCAGCAGCACGCGGGGTGCTGGATCGGCGCCCGATGTTTACCGCAATCGAACCGGACGGTGTCCGCTTGGCGGACGGTGGTTTCCTGGCTGCCGGCGCCATTCTCTGGGCCACCGGCTTCAGGGCCGAACTCGAGCACCTGGCACCGCTGGGGCTCCGCGGCCCCGGCGGCGGCATTGCCATGGACGGAACCCGGGTGGCAGCGGAGCCGCGCGTACACCTGGCGGGTTACGGTCCGTCGTCGTCCACTATCGGCGCAAACCGGGCAGGGCGTGCAGCGGTAAACTCCATCCTCAAACTCCCCGGCATCGCACCAGGCCAGGCGGCGCCGGCATGGGGCTGACAGGCCCTTTCCGCGCAGCGGCAACCAGCAGGAACACCCCCACAACCCGGAAGGCGGCACCAGCGACGTGACAGCACCCACCCTTGAGGACATCTTCGGGGTCCTGCGCCGCCGGCCGGATGTGGAAGCGTCCAACCTCCAGGCCTGGGACGCCACGGACCGCCTCCTGCTGGAGACAGCATCCGTCCACGTCCGGCCCGGCAGCACGGTTGCCGTCATCGGCGACCGCTACGGCGCCCTGACCCTGGGCGCCCGCACAGTCCTCCAGCCGGGAACGCTGCGGGTGCACCAGGACCTGATCACGGGGGAGCGCGCGCTGCAGCTGAACGCGGCCGCCCTTGCCGCGGCCTACCCGGCAGCGGGATATTCGCCGGCGCAGGAGGAAACGGCACACCAGGAAGCAGCGCACCAGGCAGGAACGCACGACGGCGGCGGCCCTTCCGCGCCGGGCTTCCGGCAGATGCCGCTGGGCCCCGCCCTGCTCGCCGGAGCGGAAACGGTCCTGATGCAGCTGCCCAAGACCCTCGCCGAACTGGACGAGGCCGCCGCAGCCGTTGCCCGGTACGCCGCACCGGGCGCCGTGCTCCTGGCCGGCGGCCGGGTCAAGCACATGTCCCTGGGCATGAACGCCGTCCTGGCCAGGCATTTCCAAACCGTCCAGCCCCAGCACGCCCGGCAGAAGTCGCGGGTGCTGCTGGCCACAGGCCCTCGACCGGACACGGAGGCCGCCCGCTTTCCCGCCGTCGAACACCTCGCCGAACTGGACCTGGACGTCGCCGCGCATGGTGCGGTATTCGCAGGGGCCAGGCTGGACATCGGGACCCGGTTCCTCCTGGCGTTCCTGCCGGAGATGAAACCCGCCCGCCATGCCGTGGACCTGGGCTGCGGCACGGGCATCCTGGCAGCAATGTACGCCCGCCAGTTTCCCAAGGCAGCCGTGACGGCTTCGGACCAATCCGCTGCCGCGGTGGCTTCCGCGCGCGCCACGGCGGAGGCGAACGGACTGGGGGAGCGCATCAGTGTCCTGCAGGACGACGCCCTCAGTACGCTCCCGGATGCGGCGGCAGGGCTGGTCCTCCTGAATCCGCCATTCCATGTGGGCGCGGGTGTGCACGCAGGCGCAGGACTGAAGCTTATTACCGCCGCGGGCCGGGTCCTGGAACCGGGAGGCGAGCTGTGGACAGTATTCAACCGGCACCTGCCGTACCTGCCGGCATTGGAACGCGAGGTGGGGCCAACGGTGGTGAAGGGCCAGAACCCCAAGTTCACGGTGACCCGCAGCCTGCGCCGGGCCTGACCGCAGCCGCAACCGGTGGCCAGCCGGGCACCCGGCTGACCTGCCCCACGCCGCCTGACCTGCCCCACGCCGCCTGACCTGCCTCACGCCGCCTGACCTGCCTCACGCCGTCTGACCTGCCCCACGCCGTCTGACCTGCCCCCGCCACGCCGCAGCGGCGTATGGGCCGGCCCGGGCGTGTACCGTACGATTTCAAGCAGCACCATATCCGGGTGGCCGAAGACGTTTAGGGGACGCAGTGACTGAGACCCGCCAATCCGCGCCAAGGCGAGGAACCAACCTGCCCCGGATGGGCGACTTCAACCTCACGGTGATCCTGGATGCGATCCGGCGCGCAGGCGGCGGCCTGAGCCGCGTGGAGCTGGCCCAGATCGTGGGTCTTTCGCCGCAGACCATCTCCAATATTTCGCGGAGGCTTCTGGACCAGAACCTCATCGTCGAAGCGGGCAAAGAAGGCAGCGGACCCGGCAAGCCCCGCACCATTCTCCGGCTCAACCCCGGCGGCATGTACGCGCTGGGCGTGCACCTGGACCCCGCCGTTACCACCCTGGTGGTGCTGGATCTGGTGGGTGCGGTAGTGCAGCACGCACGGATTGAAACCCCCGGCGGCAATGATCCCGCTGCCGTCATTTCCACCATTGCCGCCGGGATCGCGGATCTGGTCACCGACTCAGGCGTTGACCGGGGACGGATTGCCGGACTTGGCATCGCCGCGCCCGGCCCCATCGACCCCGAACACGGTACCGTGGTGGACCCGCCCCTGCTGCAGGGCTGGGACCGGGTGGAGCTTCGTAACGCACTGTCCGAGGCCACCGGCTACTCCGTCCTGATGGACAAGGACGGCACCAGCGCGGCGGTGGCGGAAACCTGGGCCGGCGGTCCCAGCGGTGCGGGAAGCTTCGTTTTCATGTATATGGGCACCGGCATTGGCTGCGGAATCGTCCTTAACGATGAAGTAGTCCGCGGCACCTCCGGCAACGCCGGCGAAATAGGGCACATCGTGGTTGATCCGGACGGCCCGCTGTGCGACTGCGGCCAGCGCGGCTGCGTGAAGTCCTCTGCCATCCCGCAGGTCCTCGTTGCCGAAGCCGAGGCGGCAGGCATCCTGAACGGCCTGCGCGCCGGCAACAGCGGAGCTGAAATCCAGCAGAGTTTCGGGCAGTTGTGCGACCTCGCCGACGGCGGAGATCAAAGGGCACTGGCAATCATCGACAAGTCCGCCCTGCTGGTGGCGCGCGCAGCTTCCGTGGTGGCCAACGCGCTGGACGTGGAGCGCGTGGTGTTCGGGGGCCCGTTCTGGAGCCGGCTTTCCGGCCGTTACCTGGAGCTGGTGCCGGAGATGCTGGACGCCAACAGTGCAGCGCGGCTCATCCACCCCATCGAGGTGGTGGGCACTGGGGTGGGCGAGGATGTGGGGGCCATCGGCGCCGCGTCGCTGGTCCTGGAAGATGCACTCGCACCCCGTGCGCAGCGCCTGCTGTTGGAGTCCTGAACCATGGCCCGGACCACCCGCCGCTCCGCGCTGAAGGCAGGGGCCGTTGCGGCCGCAGCTCTGATGGGCCTCACCTCCTGCGCGCCGGGGTCCGACGCTGACTCCGCCACCACCCTTAAGGTGGCCTACCAGAAGACGGATTCATTCATTGCCCTGGACGCCATGTTCCAGGCCGCCAAGAAGGACTTTGAGGCGGCGCATCCGGGCGTCACCGTGGAGCTGCAGCCGATCGAGGGCAACGACGAGGATTACGGAACCAAGCTGGCGCTGGCTTTGCGCTCACCGGCCACGGCGCCGGACGTGTTTTACGAGGACACCTTCAAGGTCCGTTCCGATGTTGACGCCGGCTACCTGCTCAAGCTGGACTCCCACCTTGGCCAATGGGACGGCTGGGGAGCCTTCGAGGAAGCAGCGAAGGCGGCGGGAAAGGCGGACGACGGCGGCACGTACGCAGTGCCCCTGGGCACCGACACCCGGGTCATCTGGTACAACAAGAAAGTTTTCGCCGCCGCCGGGATCAATGTCCCGTGGCAGCCGAAGAGCTGGCAGGACATCCTCACGGCCGCACGCACCATCAAGGCGAAGGACCCTGACGTCATTCCCTTCAACATGTATGCGGGCAAGGGCACCGGCGAAGGCACCGTCATGCAGGGCTTCTACGAGCTCCTGTACGGCACGGGAACCGGGCTCTATGACGACGAAACCGGCAAGTGGGTGGTGGGCTCGGCAGGCTTCACTGATTCCCTGGACTTCCTGAAGACGCTCTACGACGAGGAACTCGCAGTGTCTCCCGCGGAAGCGCTGGATGGAAACGTCTGGAAGAAGGTGTTTGGCGAATGGTTCCCCAAGGCCCGCCTGGGCGGCACCGTGGAAGGTTCCTACGCGCCGTCGTTCTGGCAGGAGGGAGGCAGCTACGAATGGCCGGGCTATGCGCAGGACATGGGTGTGGCCCCTTTCCCCACCCGCGACGGCGCTGCCCCGGGCGCGGTGAGCATGTCCGGAGGCTGGACGCTGGCTGTGGGTTCGGGCACCAAGGACCCTGACCTGGCCTTCAGCTTCCTCACGACGGCACTGGGCATGGAGAATTCGCTGGCGTTCACCCTGGCCAGCTCGCAGATTGCCGTGCGCAAGGACGTTGCCGCGCATCCCGACTACCAGTCCGCCAATCCCTTCGTGCGGGACGTTTCCGCCGTGGTGCCGGTTACCCGGTACCGTCCGGCCACCTCAGACTATCCCCGGATTTCGGCTGCGGTGCAGGAAGCCACGGAAGCGGTGATTACCGGTGCCCGGACACCCGCGGAGGCCGCGGCCGGCTATGACGCCGCCGTGGAGCAGATCGTGGGCGCCGAAAACACCGTCCGGAAGTAGCCCGTGTCCGCCGCTGCCCGCCCGCGGCAGGCCCTCCGGTACCTTCCGGTCCTGCCCGCCGTCCTGCTACTGCTGGTTTTCCTTGCCGGGCCCGTGGCCTGGGCGTTCCACGCATCCTTGACCAATGCCGGTCTTACCGGCCGCAGCGCCCGCAACCCGCAGTGGATCGGACTGGAGAACTACGCCCGGCTGCTTGGGGATCCGGTATTCCCCCTGTCCCTGGCGGTGACGCTGGTATTCGTGCTGGGGTCGGCCGTTCTGGGCCAAAACCTGCTGGGCCTGGCATTGGCGGTACTGATGCGCCGGGCGCGGCCGGGCGTCTCGGCAGCCGTGGGCACGGCGGTGGTGGCGGCGTGGGTGCTGCCCGAGATTGTGGCCGCCTTTGCCGCCTATGCCTATTTCAACCGCGACGGGACCCTGAACCAGCTCCTCGCGGGGCTGGGCCTGCCGGGCGCGGACTGGCTCTATTCCTTTCCCGTGGCGGCGGTGATGATGGCCAACGTGTGGCGGGGGACGGCGTTTTCCATGCTGGTGTACCGTGCGGCGCTGGACGATGTTCCGGCCGAGGTGGCGGAGGCGGCCCAGGTGGACGGTGCCACAGGGTGGCAGCGGCTGGCGTTCATCACCCTGCCCATCATCCGGGGCAGCATCGCGACGAACCTGATGCTGGTCACGCTCCAGACATTGGCGGTGTTCACCCTCATCTGGGTCATGACGGCCGGCGGTCCGGCCGACGCCAGCACTACGTTGCCCGTCCTGGCTTACGTGGAAGCGTTCCGCTTTGGGGACATCGGTTACGGAACGGCCGTGGCTGTGGTGCTGCTGTTGATCGGGGCCGTGTTCGGGGCGGCCTACATCCGGTTGCTGCGCGGAGCCCGGGCGTGAAGCGGAGGGGGAGCACGCCTGCGGACGCGGCGCTCCTGGGAGTGGGCGCCTGCTTCCTGCTGCCGCTGCTGTGGCTGGTACTGGCTTCCCTGGACACCCGGGCGGGCCACGAAACCCGCCTGCCGGAGCAGCCCGGCCTGGCCAACTTCGCCGCCGTCATGACGCCGGAGCTGGTGCTGCAGCCCCTGTGGAACAGCGTGGTCCTCTCTGCCGGCACCGGTGCGGTGACCCTGGGCGCGGCCGTGCTGGCGGCCTATCCGGCTCTTCGGAATCAAGGGTGTAGCGAGGGTCTGAAACCTCCGGCCTCGAGCAGGCTCCTGGCTGTGTAGTTCGCGAGGTTGCGGAAGCCGAGCG